>NZ_JAWXRD010000026.1:0-641 GCF_033843265.1 Scandinavium lactucae | reverse complement strand
AAAACAGAGGCTGAGGGCAAAACGGCGGCAGATGAAAACGCCAGCCCGTCGACCTCGGATAAGAAAGACGGGGATAACGCCATTGAGACCGGGACCTGTGCCAGTGACCCGGTGGATGTCGCCAGTGGCGATTTACTGCAGGTGTTACCGGTGCTTGACCTGCCGGGCACCCTCCCCCTGACGCTGACGCGTGTCTACCGCTCCCGTTCGTCGCAGCGCGGTCTGTTTGGTGATAAATGGAGCGATAACTGGTCGCAGTCTTTATGGCTTGCGGACGATGAAATTCACTTCACCAACCATGAGGGCACCCGGCTGAGCTATTACACCCGCGGTGAGGCGGTGGATGCGCTGAATCTGCAGCAGGCCCATTACCGTTTATACGGCACCCGCCGCGGTGCGCTGTATATTTTTGACCGCAGAAGCCAGCTGACGCTCTGTTTTGAGTCACAGCCCGGGGCCCGCCGCCGGCTTTCGGGCCTGCATGACGCCGCCGGGAACCGGATTGTGTTTTGCTATGAAGGGGAGCGTCTGGTTCGCCTGACGCACAGTGACGGCTATGAGCTGGTGCTGGCGTACCGGCACAACCGGCTGAGCAGCATTACCCGGATGGCGGGGGGACAACCGCAGTGGCTGGCAGAGAG
>NZ_JAWXRD010000025.1:0-716 GCF_033843265.1 Scandinavium lactucae | reverse complement strand
CGCCAAAACAGCTTCGGCGTTGTAAGGTTAAGCCTCACGGTTCATTAGTACTGGTTAGCTCAACGTATCGCTACGCTTACACACCCAGCCTATCAACGTCGTAGTCTTCAACGTTCCTTCAGGACTCTCTAGGAGTCAGGGAGAACTCATCTCGGGGCAAGTTTCGTGCTTAGATGCTTTCAGCACTTATCTTTTCCGCATTTAGCTACCGGGCAATGCCATTGGCATGACAACCCGAACACCAGTGATGCGTCCACTCCGGTCCTCTCGTACTAGGAGCAGCCCCCCTCAATTCTCCAGCGCCCACGGCAGATAGGGACCGAACTGTCTCACGACGTTCTAAACCCAGCTCGCGTACCACTTTAAATGGCGAACAGCCATACCCTTGGGACCTACTTCAGCCCCAGGATGTGATGAGCCGACATCGAGGTGCCAAACACCGCCGTCGATATGAACTCTTGGGCGGTATCAGCCTGTTATCCCCGGAGTACCTTTTATCCGTTGAGCGATGGCCCTTCCATTCAGAACCACCGGATCACTATGACCTGCTTTCGCACCTGCTCGAGCCGTCACTCTCGCAGTCAAGCTAGCTTATGCCATTGCACTAACCTCCTGATGTCCGACCAGGATTAGCTAACCTTCGTGCTCCTCCGTTACTCTTTGGGAGGAGACCGCCCCAGTCAAACTACCCACCAGACACTGTCCGCAACCCGGAT
>NZ_JAWXRD010000024.1:0-771 GCF_033843265.1 Scandinavium lactucae | reverse complement strand
AAGCATTATCAGACAGTAACAATACTTATCATGTCAGGGGTTATCCTGATATCACTGCTTCTGATCATCAGTTTATTGGTCTGGTTCAACCGACCATTAAAAGTGATACTCAGAAAGGCGGCATTACTGGGTAAACAACCCTTCGAAATGGAAAACCATGTTCGCTTATTTCCGGAAGTTGCCCGACTAGACAAAGAACTGGCTCGCACCTCAGAGATGATCACTGAGTCGCTTACGGCCCAACATAAACTCGCGGAAGAAGATCCTGAGACCGGACTGCCAAACTATGCGGGTTTGTGTAAGCAGATCACTGACGATGATGAACGCAATCTTGTTGTACTGATTCATCTTACCAATTATGCCGTGCTCAATATGACGTTGGGCAGAGAGTATGCCGTAGAACTGGTCAGTACCGGCATTGCATATCTGAAACGACACCTGCCGGAAGGGTCGTTGTTGGCTCGCATCCGTACGGATAAATTTGTCATCATTTTTCCGGACAGGCTCGAGTCATCTCAGATTGATGTTTGCCAGCAATGGCTGAGTGATCTCTTTCTTGATCCCCTTTCAGTCGATGGAGGAGAAGACCATCTCTTCCAGGGGAATGCCGGAGTGGTGGTCGAGCCGGTGACCAGAGAACGCATCATGGCAATACTATTGAATGCGAGCATTGCAGCCCATAACGCAGCAGGAAAGGGCAATGGGGGCGTTGTCAGATTTTCAGCTGAGATGCATGAGGAGGCAGTACAGAATCTACGCCTTTATGAACAT
>NZ_JAWXRD010000023.1:0-865 GCF_033843265.1 Scandinavium lactucae | reverse complement strand
TCCGCCAGGCAGTCAACAACGAAGAATTCCACCTTGTCTTGCAGCCTATTGTTGATCTGGCCACTCCAGGGCTATGTTCGGAAGGAGAATGTCTCATTCGCTGGCATTCAAAAGTGCTGGGGTTTGTCCCGCCTGATAAATTTATTGCCCTTGCCGAAAGTACCGGGTTAATTTTACAAATTGGCCGGTGGGTTATTGAAACTGCCTGCCGTGAACTGTCGGATTTTATTCAACGAGGCGCGCCAGAGGATTTTAAGCTGCATATTAATATTTCGGGTATGCAACTGAAACATCCAGGCTTTTCCTCGCATCTTCATGACTGTATCAAACGCCATCACTTACGATCTGAAAATATCTGCGTCGAACTGACGGAAAGTATACTGGTTAATGATAGCGATTCGGGAAGGGTGATACACCTCCTTACAGAACTGAGACGACGAAACATCACGGTTGCACTGGATGACTTCGGGTCCGGTTATTCAAGCCTCTCCTACCTCCATCATCTGCCGTTTGACTGTCTTAAGATTGACAGGAATTTTGTCAAAGATGTTCTGGATAGTAAAAAAAGTGAGGCGATGGTCCAGTCTATCCTTGGTATTGCAAAAAATTTCCATGTTCCACTCGTCGCTGAAGGTATCGAAACGGCAGAGATGGGGTACAAGCTTCACGAACTAGGATGTGAAAAAGCGCAGGGTTACTTCTATGGCCGTCCGTCTCGCTTTGAGGAGTGGGACGTCGGGAACGGCGAGTTTAAGCTGAAGCCGGGTGTTTAATTTGGTTAAGCTTGTTAGTATCAGGATGTCGGGCGAGCTGGTTTCCCATAAACCAGGGGTGGTTTTTAAAATCCAGTTCGCCCGGTGTAGTT
>NZ_JAWXRD010000022.1:0-973 GCF_033843265.1 Scandinavium lactucae | reverse complement strand
GTGATGCTGCTGTCCGTCAGGCATTCACGGAGGCAAAACAGCGTTATGGTGCGCCTCGTCTCGCTGACGTACTGCCGGAGTACAACGTCAAAACTATTGCCGCTAGCCTGCGCCGTCAGGGACTCCGCGCAAAGGCTGCCCGTAAGTTCAGCCCTGTCAGTTATCGTGAACATGGCCTGCCAGTGTCGGAGAACCTGCTGAAACAGAATTTTTACGCCAGCGGTCCGAACCAGAAATGGGCGGGTGACATCACGTACTTGCGCACGGACGAAGGCTGGTTGTACCTGGCGGTAATCATTGACCTGTGGTCCCGGGCCGTCATCGGCTGGTCGATGTCTTCACGGATGACGGCACAACTGGCCTGTGATGCACTGCAAATGGCACTCTGGCGGCGTAAACGACCAGAGAATGTTATCGTTCACACCGACCGTGGGGGGCAGTACTGCTCAGCGGATTATCAGGCATTAATGAAACAGCATAATCTGCATGGGAGTATGAGTGCGAAAGGCTGCTGTTATGACAATGCCTGCGTGGAAAGCTTCTTTCATTCGCTGAAAGTGGAATGTATCCACGGGGAACGCTTTATCAGCCGGGAAATAATGCGGGCGACGGTGTTTAATTATATCGAGCGTGATTACAATCGGTGGCGTCGTCACAGCGCCTGTGGCGGCCTCAGCCCGGAACAGTTTGAAAACCAGAACCTCGCTTAGGGCCATGTCCACATTACGTGGGTAGGATCACAGGGAGATGCGTTCTGGTGAATTCTGCTGGGGAATGAGGCTGTTCATCATCTGTTTTTCACGTAGCGCACGCACTGTGTATGGATACAGGTATTCTGGCCTGTATCGGCAGATCCTGCCATGACAATAAATCGCAACGGCCGGATCCTTTTGTTTGAATAACCACCATTATTGCGGGTAAAACCAAATGCGTAAACCCCTTATTTCGGGGTCACAAAGGTCACAAAGCCAGT
>NZ_JAWXRD010000021.1:0-984 GCF_033843265.1 Scandinavium lactucae | reverse complement strand
TGCTGGAGGTATCAGAAGTGCGAATGCTGACATAAGTAACGATAATGCGGGTGAAAAACCCGCACGCCGGAAGACCAAGGGTTCCTGTCCAACGTTAATCGGGGCAGGGTGAGTCGACCCCTAAGGCGAGGCCGAAAGGCGTAGTCGATGGGAAACAGGTTAATATTCCTGTACTTGGTGTTACTGCGAAGGGGGGACGGAGAAGGCTATGTTATCCGGGCGACGGTTGTCCCGGTTTAAGCATGTAGGCGGAGAGTTTAGGTAAATCCGGACTCTTGTTAACGCTGAGGTGTGATGACGAGGTACTACGGTACTGAAGTAACAGATGCCCTGCTTCCAGGAAAAGCCTCTAAGCATCAGGTAACACGAAATCGTACCCCAAACCGACACAGGTGGTCAGGTAGAGAATACCAAGGCGCTTGAGAGAACTCGGGTGAAGGAACTAGGCAAAATGGTGCCGTAACTTCGGGAGAAGGCACGCTGATATGTAGGTGAAGCCCCTGCGGGTGGAGCTGAAATCAGTCGAAGATACCAGCTGGCTGCAACTGTTTATTAAAAACACAGCACTGTGCAAACACGAAAGTGGACGTATACGGTGTGACGCCTGCCCGGTGCCGGAAGGTTAATTGATGGGGTTATCCTTAGGGAGAAGCTCTTGATCGAAGCCCCGGTAAACGGCGGCCGTAACTATAACGGTCCTAAGGTAGCGAAATTCCTTGTCGGGTAAGTTCCGACCTGCACGAATGGCGTAATGATGGCCAGGCTGTCTCCACCCGAGACTCAGTGAAATTGAACTCGCTGTGAAGATGCAGTGTACCCGCGGCAAGACGGAAAGACCCCGTGAACCTTTACTATAGCTTGACACTGAACACTGGTCCTTGATGTGTAGGATAGGTGGGAGGCTTTGAAGCGAGGACGCCAGTTCTTGTGGAGCCAACCTTGAAATACCACCCTTTAATGGCTGGTGTTCTAACGTAGACCCGT
>NZ_JAWXRD010000020.1:0-991 GCF_033843265.1 Scandinavium lactucae | reverse complement strand
TTTGCTCTTTAAAAATCTGGATCAAGCTGAAAATTGAAACGACACACTGTTTCCTTTCTCCGTAATAAGAAAGGAAAGAAGGTGTGTTCGAGTCTCTCAAATTTTCGCAAGTCGAACTGTTTTACGAAACAGCTTCGGGTTGTGAGGTTAAGCGACTAAGCGTACACGGTGGATGCCCTGGCAGTCAGAGGCGATGAAGGACGTGCTAATCTGCGATAAGCGTCGGCGAGGTGATATGAACCTTTGACCCGGCGATTTCCGAATGGGGAAACCCAGTGTGTTTCGACACATTATCGTTAAGTGAATACATAGCTTAACGAGGCGAACCGGGGGAACTGAAACATCTAAGTACCCCGAGGAAAAGAAATCAACCGAGATTCCCCCAGTAGCGGCGAGCGAACGGGGAGCAGCCCAGAACCTGAATCAGCGTATGTGTTAATGGAACGGTCTGGAAAGTCCGGCGATACAGGGTGATAGCCCCGTACATGAAAATGCATACGTTGTGAGTTCGAAGAGTAGGGCGGGACACGTGGTATCCTGTCTGAATATGGGGGGACCATCCTCCAAGGCTAAATACTCCTGACTGACCGATAGTGAACCAGTACCGTGAGGGAAAGGCGAAAAGAACCCCGGCGAGGGGAGTGAAAAAGAACCTGAAACCGTGTACGTACAAGCAGTGGGAGCCTTGATTTATCAGGGTGACTGCGTACCTTTTGTATAATGGGTCAGCGACTTATATTCTGTAGCAAGGTTAACCGAATAGGGGAGCCGAAGGGAAACCGAGTCTTAACTGGGCGTTAAGTTGCAGGGTATAGACCCGAAACCCGGTGATCTAGCCATGGGCAGGTTGAAGGTTGGGTAACACTAACTGGAGGACCGAACCGACTAATGTTGAAAAATTAGCGGATGACTTGTGGCTGGGGGTGAAAGGCCAATCAAACCGGGAGATAGCTGGTTCTCCCCGAAAGCTATTTAGGTAGCGCCTCGTGAA
>NZ_JAWXRD010000018.1:0-1726 GCF_033843265.1 Scandinavium lactucae | reverse complement strand
GCTGTTGCTGGCTGATGAGTTGTTCCGCCGCCAGTACCGAACGGATATTCAGGTCCGCGTCGTACTCAAACCGCTCGTCCGGGAACGCTGTCCCGCCCGGCATCGCCCGGGTTATCTGGTCGTTCTGGTCGTAACTGAACTGCGCGTTGCCCCACAGGCCATCCTCCATGCGCCGTACATTATACGCCCCGTCATACGCCCAGCGCCGGGTCACCACGCTGCCGCTCATCTCACTCCCGTCCCCGCCCAGCAGATGCCTGAACTGCGCCGAGTCCCGGCCTGCCGCCTGCACTTCCAGCCTCCCCGTCGGGGTATAGCCCTGCGCCTGAATAAAACCCGCCCGGCTCTGGCGCAGATGCTCCCGGCCCGCCGCGTCGTAGCTCAGCGACAGCGGGGTAAAATCCCCTACCTGCAGGGCGCTTATCCGTCCCCCCGCATCGTATTCGTAACCTGACCTCAGCCCGCCGTATGTCCGCGACAGGGCACGCTGTGCCCGGGCATCCCACTGCTGCGTCACCGCCTGCCCGTTGAGCCGCTCACACACCTGACGCCCGGCTGCGTCATATTCAAACTCCACCCGTGCGTCGTCGTTCTGCGCCCGTATCATCCGCCCCTGCCGGTCATACCCGTACTGCGTGACCGCCAGCAGCGTGGACTGTGTGTCGCCGCCCTGCCACACCTCCTGGCGTATCAGCTCATCGCGCAGGGAATAGTGCCAGCGGACAATCCGCTTGTCGGGATGCCAGGCCCCCGTGCGCCGGCCCGCGGCGTCGTACTCATACCGCACGCTGCGGCCGGTGAAGTCCGTCTCACGGACAACCTGCCCGGCCGCATCGCGCTCAAGCCTGTAGGTTTCCCCGCCCGCGCAGGTCACCGCAATCAGCCGCGTCAGCGAGTCATACGCAAAGCGCAGGGCCTTCCCGTCCGGGCGGGTCAGCCCCAGCAGCAGGTCGAACGCCCCGTACCGGTAGCGGGTGGTTTTCCCCTCACCGTCGGTGAAACTCGCCCGGCGTTTTTCACCGTCGTAGCCGGGTCGCTGCGTGACGCCGTCCGGCAGACTCACCTGCGTCAGGCTGCCCTCCACGCCGGCATGCGTCTCAGAATGGGTATACCGGGTGAGATGCCCCTGCGGGTCCGTGACGCGCAGCACCCGCCCGAACAGGTCCTGTTCAAGCCGGGTGACGGCCTTATCGGGCCCGGTCAGGGTGGTCAGCTGATGCCGGGCATTGTAGCCATAATGCCACGCCGCACCGTCGGGCTGATGCTCACTCAGGCACTGCCCCTGCGCGTTATAGTCCCTGACGGTCACCTGCCCCTGCGGGTCGGTCCGGCTGACCTGTCGCCCCTGGTCATTCCACGCAAACTGCCAGCATTGTCCGTCGGGCTGCGTGAGCTTTATCACCTGACCGGCGTCGTTGTAGTCATACCGCACCGTGTCGCCCGCGGCGTTACTGACCTGTATCACCTGGCCATAAGCGTTGTAGCGGTAGCGGGTCTCACGCCCCAGCGCGTCGGTCTCACGCACTTTATTGCCATGGTCCCACAGCGTCTGCGTCACCCGTCCCAGCGGGTCGGTGACCCGGGTCACCCGCCCTGCCGGATTGTATTCGTAAACCGAACGACCGCCTTCGCCGTCGATATAGGTGGTCCGGCGGTGGCGTTCGTCATAGATAAAACGGTCACAGAAATAGCCGCCTTCCCCCTGAACGGCGGTCACCCGGCCCGC
>NZ_JAWXRD010000017.1:0-2505 GCF_033843265.1 Scandinavium lactucae | reverse complement strand
GACGCGGCATGAAGCCGGATTTGTGCTTTTTGGGAGAAATGGGGTAATGCCAGGAGAATGAAAAGGTCATGCGCAAACAAAATTTCTGGCTTTCGTGAAGAACGGGCTGGGTAAAATTGTTCTAATCCGTGAAGAAAATTGATTTTGCTTCAGAATTGAAAAATATAACCGTCGAAAATCACAGGCGCTTCGAGCATTTTTTTAAGGTTATTGCGAATTGTTTTATGACGAAATCAATGCAAGCCCAGTGATTCTGATTGTCATGTCTTATTCAGATATTTTGATTTGAAATTATACATTGCTGTTGCATTTAACTCAGCTACGCTTATTTCAGTGCGAATCAACAGTAATTAAGTAATTACTTCCGCCATTCCAGAAAGGAGGATGTTACAGATTCAGATTTATTGACGCCTGTTATCAGTTAACGGACTGGAATTAGGGACTTAGAACGCCAGTACACTTATGGTCTGATAAATGACCTTTTATAAATCGGTTAACTCGCGTTAACGTTTTCTAAATAATTTGACCTGTTTGCATAGCATAATATGCTCACGATGGATTGAAAAGTTCACTGATTTAACTTTTAATATGGCTGATATGCAATATTTTTCGTTCAATAGATTTCATTTACATAAGGGTGGCATTTCAATTGACGCCATCTGTCACACTGATAATTCACACTAACTAATCGAGGTTGTTATGACAGATAAAAAAATCGAAGAAACAGTAAGTAATGTAAGCGAAACGGGAAATGATGCCGAAGTTTGGTTTTTTACCGACATCAATTTCCATGGAGACTGTCAGACCTGGAGTAAAGATTCTTTTGACCATTTGGACTTTGAATGGGACAATGGCATGAATTTCTATCAAACTATTTCTTCTTTACTGGTAATTCGTGGTGAATGTCAAGTTTCATCAGATAAATCACATACATTTTATGATTCTGGTTATTTTGATGCGGACAAAGGGAAAAACGGGAGTGGTATATTTGATAACTTAATGGATTACGGCTGGAATGATAGAATAACCACAATTCGAACACAGCACGGAGAGATTCTACGCAACAAATCCACCCCTTATCTTGTCCTCAGAAATACAGACCATAAAAACGCAAAAATCATTGAGGCTGATAACCCAAACATCGGGGCGTATCCTACTCAACTTGTCTTTTGCATTGGTTCCCCTACAGGAAAAGTCTATTTGTACAGTGGGGAAAATTATACCGGAGAAATCATGACTTGCAGTGTTGATGGTGGCTATGTCGCTCATGGGTCATCAAACGGAGGGGTATACTGGCTTGATGACAGTCCGTTTACTGTGCGCTCTGTTTCATTCGAGGCAATTACTCCTCCTGGTGGACTTGACCTTTATGCAGACCCAGGGTTTAGTGGAACTAAAACTCATCTTGATTGGGACACTGATCAGCTTACGCCAAATACTAGTAGTATTATAGTTGGGGGGGGGACATGGTATGGCTATACAACTGAGTATTCTCATCAGAGTTCTGCGGCGATCATATTAGAAGCAGGTGGTGGTTATAATAATGATGGCAGATACGACATGGATTACCTCAATGAAAAAGGTGTGAGCGATAAACTGCGTTCTTTCAGGCTGATTAACTAGCCAGAATCAACTCAACCTCAACACCGTTCTCATTAGCGCCCTTGCGGGCGCTTAGCTCTACAATAGAATTTGCTGTCACCGTTGTCATTTTCATTACTGAGTAAACATCCCTTCGGAATGGAAAACCATGTTCGCTTATTTACGGAAGTTTCACGTCGGGAAAACGCACTGGCTCGCACCTAAGAGATGATCACAGAGTCGCTTACAACCCAGCAGAAACACGATGAAGAAGATCCTGAGACCGGACTACCAAACTATGCTGACCTGCTCCCCGCTGATTAGTATGCCCCGATGTTAGTAATGTCTTCATAAGCCACATGAGGACATCCCCATGGAGAAGCGTTTTTCCGACAAACAGATCATCAGTACTCTCCGCGAGGCTGCGATAATTAGCTACAGGCTTTTAATCTATTTTCTGGAAGAACATCAGTGATAGTTGTCGAGTCATTTACAACACAGCAGAAACAGGCGGGAGAAGATCCACCGGCCTGATAATCTTGAACATGGACGTTACAATTGGAGTACCGAATATGACAATGCTGGAACTGGTGCTAATCATGACTACCGTGATAATGATGGAACGTCTACATATGATTATGATAGAACTGCATTTCAGTCGATTCACAGGGAAAGTCTTAAATATAACTAAAATATCGGAAGTGATAATTCTCAAACTAAATGAATTTAAAATTAAACAAAAAATAGTCTGTTTTTTGTACAGTGCAATTGCTATCCTGTATAATGCATACTCTCATCTTTCCTTTTGTTTTCATTGCTGTCATCTTTGACATCATCCATACCCCATGATGAAAATTAATATAAAAAAACCCTATCCATTTTCCTTTCTGGTCGTGCTGAGCTCCATTTTAATCGTCATCTCAA
>NZ_JAWXRD010000016.1:0-2803 GCF_033843265.1 Scandinavium lactucae | reverse complement strand
AACCGCCGACCCCCTCCTTGTAAGGGAGGTGCTCTCCCAGCTGAGCTAATCACCCCCGCTGTGTGGAGTCGCATTATAGGGAGAGTTGAAAATGAGTCAACGCCTTTTCCAAAGATTTTGTTTGTTCGTCGTAAAATTAAACAAAACGATCGCAAATCATTCCGTGGCGCATGATTTATAAACAAAATCGGCTAAGCGCAGCGATTCGCAGGGATCGACATTGAGGATTCAGGCGGTAGTGGTAGAATATTGCCCATTGTTTTTTTCCAGGATTTGCCGGCTGTCGGCAACTTTCTAAACGTAAGGCCATTTCATGAAAATCAAAACTCGCTTCGCGCCTAGCCCAACAGGCTATCTGCACGTCGGCGGTGCTCGTACTGCTCTTTATTCCTGGCTGTTTGCTCGCAACCACGGCGGTGAGTTCGTGCTGCGTATTGAAGACACCGATCTTGAGCGCTCTACGCCAGAAGCCATCGAAGCTATTATGGATGGCATGAACTGGCTGAGCCTGGAGTGGGATGAAGGCCCATACTTCCAGACTAAACGTTTCGATCGCTATAACGCGGTGATTGACGACATGTTGGTGGCCGGTACGGCGTATAAATGTTACTGCTCTAAAGAACGTCTCGAAGCCTTACGTGAAGAGCAAATGGCGAACGGCGAGAAGCCACGCTATGACGGCCGTTGCCGCCATGGTCATGAACATCATGCCGCTGATGAGCCATGCGTTGTGCGTTTCGCCAACCCGCAGGACGGTTCCGTTATTTTTGACGACCAGATCCGTGGCCCGATTGAATTCAGTAATCAGGAACTCGACGACCTGATCATTCGTCGTACCGATGGCTCCCCAACCTACAACTTCTGCGTTGTCGTCGATGACTGGGATATGGAAATCACTCACGTTATCCGTGGTGAAGACCATATCAACAACACCCCGCGCCAGATCAACATTCTGAAAGCGCTGAATGCACCGGTGCCGGTGTATGCCCACGTTTCCATGATCAACGGCGACGACGGTAAAAAGCTGTCCAAGCGTCATGGTGCGGTCAGCGTGATGCAGTATCGTGATGATGGCTACCTGCCTGAAGCATTGCTGAACTATCTGGTGCGCCTGGGTTGGTCCAGCGGTGACCAGGAAATCTTCACCCGTGAAGAGATGATCTCCCTGTTCTCCCTGAATGCAGTGAGCAAATCCGCGAGTGCGTTTAACACTGAAAAACTGCAGTGGCTGAACCATCACTACATTAATACCCTGGCACCTGAATATGTGGCGACGCATCTGCAGTGGCACATCGAGCAGGAAAATATCGACACCCGCAACGGTCCACAGCTGTCTGAGCTAGTGAAACTGTTGGGTGAGCGGTGTAAGACCCTGAAAGAGATGGCGGCGAGCTGCCGTTACTTCTATGAAGAGTTTGATGAGTTCGATGCCGACGCGGCGAAAAAACACCTGCGTCCGGTTGCGCGTCAGCCGCTGGAAGTGGTTCGCGACAAACTGAACACCATCACCGACTGGACGGCAGAAAATGTCCATCACGCCATTCAGGCGACGGCAGATGAGCTTGAAGTCGGGATGGGTAAAGTTGGAATGCCATTGCGTGTAGCTGTTACCGGTGCCGGTCAGTCACCAGGCCTGGATGTCACTGTCCACGCGATTGGCAAAAGCCGCAGCGTTGCGCGTATCAACAAAGCGCTGGCATTTATTGCAGAACGTGAAAATCAGCAATAACTGGCTCGAATAAGAAACGGCAGGCTTATGCCTGCCGTTTTTTTATGCGCTTTCGTCGGCTATCTTAAGCCGTTGGAGAAAACCACTTAATCCTTCACGCACCAGCAGAACGTGCAAGCGCTGCTTCTCTTCATCGGTCATCATCGCTAACACATCCTGAATTTGCCGCCACAGCGGACAGCTATCCTGAGCGTGGTAAGGAAACTCGTTTTCCGCTGCCTGCAACGTCAGCGAGAGATGGCGAAGTTTGGGCGTTGAGGATAAAAAATTTCTCACTTCCGGCGTGATATGAATCAACCGGGCACGACCCCCTTTTACGCCGGGAATCGGTTCGGTTATCCAGTGTTGTTCCCGGATCCAGCGATTGATCGTCTGTTTAGCCATCCCAACACAGTTCGCCAGTTCCTGCGTGGTCATTTTGCTATGGAGTATTTTCATACGGATTCTTGCGTCCGGATACCCAACCGGTGGAGCAAACCGGTGATGCCTTCGCGCAGAAGCAGACTGGTCAACTGCTTCTGTTCGTGGTCCGACATTTCTTTGGCCAGCGACAGCAGCAGTGAATCAAAACTGTCATCGAGAGAATGAGGATTGTGGGCGGGAACATCTGCCGCGCGCTGGGCGCTGCGGATAAATTCGCGAACCTCGTCGTTGACGTGTACCAGGCGCGCTTTACCGCCCTGAACACCGGGACGAGGTGAGGTTTGCCATCCCTCTTTACGTACCCATTTATTGATGGTTTGTCGGCTATATCCGGTCAGATCGGCGAGCTCCTCCGGCGTCATTCGTTCCTTGAGCATGCTATATCCTGAGTGCCAGTGTGGGAATTAATGGTTCATGTTATAGCATCCTTTTAGTTGAAAACGTGATGCGTTTAACTACTGATTGCGAGAACGCTCGCAATCTCATTTAGTTGCGTGCTTTTTCATCGATTGAAAGAAGGGATAACATTTTGCCGTTGACACCTGGCAAGGGAATTCATATTATGCCGCCCGTCAACACGACACGCTTTGCGTAACGGGGCTATAGCTCAGCTGGGAGAGCGCTTGCATGGCATGCAAGAGGTCAGCGGTT
>NZ_JAWXRD010000015.1:0-3938 GCF_033843265.1 Scandinavium lactucae | reverse complement strand
TGCCAGGCATCAAATAAGTAAGAAGCCCAGTCGAAAGACTGGGCTTTTTGCGTTTTCGACAATTTGTCCACAAACATATCCACAAGCCTTCCCTGCCTGAATACGGTACACTAGCCGGGATTTTGCATCTGGAAGCCACTATGAATCACTCCCTAAAGCCCTGGAATACCTTCGGTATTGAAAGCCATGCCGTGCGCATCATCTGTGCTGAAAATGCACCACAGTTATTGGATGCCTGGCAGCAAGCAACTACAGAAAAGCAGCCTGCCCTGATCCTTGGTGAAGGTAGCAACGTACTCTTTCTGACAGATTATTCTGGCGTGGTACTGATTAATCGTATTAAAGGCATAGAGGTCAGTGAGCAGCCAGATGCGTGGCACCTGCACGTCGGTGCCGGTGAGAATTGGCATAATCTGGTGAAATATACACTGGAGAACAATATGCCGGGACTCGAAAACCTGGCGTTAATTCCCGGTTGTGCTGGCTCCTCACCAATTCAGAATATTGGCGCTTACGGCATCGAATTGCAGCGCGTATGCGAATACGTCGATTGCATTGAGCTGGCTACCGGCATCGCTAAACGCCTGAGCACAGAAGAGTGCCGTTTTGGTTATCGGGACAGTATCTTTAAACATGAATATCAGGATCGGTTTGTCATCGTCGCGGTTGGGTTGAAACTCTTAAAGCAGTGGCAACCGGTCCTCAGCTATGGGGATTTAACGCGTCTCGATCCGCAGACGGTAACGCCTCAACAAGTGTTCGATGCCGTTTGTCATATGCGTATGACCAAACTTCCGGATCCCAAAGTGAACGGCAATGCGGGTAGCTTCTTTAAGAACCCTGTAATTTGCCGCGCAGCAGCTGATAAGTTACTCAGCGCATTCCCAAAGGCACCGCATTATCCTCAGGCTGATGGCAGCGTTAAGCTTGCCGCCGGTTGGCTAATCGATCAGTGTCAGTTGAAAGGCAAGAGTATTGGCGGCGCGACGGTTCATCGCCAGCAGGCGCTGGTACTGATTAACGAAAACAATGCCACCGGTGCTGATGTGGTCGCGCTGGCCCATTATGTACGCCAGCAGGTTGGTGAGAAGTTTGATGTCTGGCTGGAGCCTGAAGTCAGGTTTATCGGTAAGCGTGGTGAAGTCAGCGCGGTGGAGGCCATTGCGTGAAGGATAATACCGTTCCATTAACGTTGATTTCGCTTTTATCTGACGGCGAATTTCATTCCGGTGAGCAACTGGGTGAAAGGCTGGGGATGAGTCGGGCTGCTATCAACAAGCATATCCAGACGCTACGCGACTGGGGCGTTGACGTTTTCACCGTCCCTGGAAAAGGTTATAGCCTGCCAGAGCCTATCCAGCTGCTGAATGAAGAATTCATTCGTAGCAATATACAAACCGGCGCTGTTACCGTACTGCCTGTCATCGATTCAACTAACCAATATTTGCTTGAACGTCTGGCTAGCCTGGAGTCGGGTGATGCCTGTGTGGCCGAGTATCAACAAGCAGGCCGCGGACGCCGTGGGCGGAAATGGTTTTCTCCTTTTGGTGCCAACCTTTATTTGTCGATGTACTGGCGTCTGGAACAGGGCCCAGCAGCGGCAATAGGCTTAAGCCTGGTGATTGGCATCGTGATGGCTGAAGTGCTGCAAAGCCTGGGTGCCGAAAAAGTTCGGGTAAAATGGCCGAATGACTTGTATCTAATGGATCGTAAACTTGCAGGGATCCTGGTGGAATTAACGGGAAAAACCGGTGATGCAGCGCAGATCGTGATCGGAGCCGGGATTAATCTCGCGATGCGTCGCGTTGAGTCCGACGTGATCAATCAGGGCTGGATAAATTTGCAGGAAGCGGGCATCAGGATTGACCGCAATAGGCTAGCCGTCAGATTGATTAAAGAGCTTCGCGCCGCATTGCTGCTCTTTGAGCAGGAGGGGTTGGCACCTTACCTTTCCCGTTGGGAGCGGCTGGATAACTTTATTGATCGCCCGGTCAAATTGATTATTGGTGAAAAAGAAATATTCGGAATATCCCGTGGCATTGATACGCAAGGAGCGCTCTTACTGGAGCAGGATGGTGTAATCAAACCGTGGATGGGCGGAGAAATTTCACTGCGAAGTGCTGAATAAGAAAAGGGAGCTGAAGCTCCCTTTTTTATTTTCGTAACCGAATTTGCTCGACGGAATGATTTGCACTTTTTGTCAGAATCAAACTGGCGCGTTCACGAGTTGGTAAGATATTCTCTTTGAGATTCAACAGGTTGATCTCATTCCATAACGAGGTGGCAATATTGACTGCTTCGTCTTCGGATAATTTGGCGTAGTTATGGAAATAAGAGTCTGGATCGGTAAATGCACCTTCGCGGAATTTGAGAAAACGGTTGATGTACCAGTTTTTCAACAGTTTTTCCGGGGCATCGACATAAATCGAGAAATCGACGAAATCAGAAACGAATACATGATGCGGATCGTGAGGGTAATCCATTCCACTCTGAAGAACATTCAGACCTTCAAGGATCAAAATGTCCGGATGCGTCACCGTTTTATCCCCGTCGGGAATGACATCATAGATTAAATGGGAATACACAGGCGCGGTGACATCCGGCGCACCCGATTTGATGTCAGAAACAAACTTCACCAGTCGATGCATATCATACGACTGTGGGAAGCCTTTCTTCTTCATCAACCCGCGCTCTTTCAATACGTCATTCGGATGCAGGAAACCGTCGGTGGTAATCAACTCAACGCGACGATGTTCAGGCCAACGGCTGAGCAACGCTTGCAGCACGCGCGCAGTAGTACTCTTACCCACAGCGACGCTACCGGCAATGCTAATGACATAAGGAATACGCGGGGCATTAGTACCCAGGAACTGTTCCAGAACCGCCTGACGACGCAAACTAGAGCTAATATAGAAGTTTAGCAAACGCGATAGAGGCAAATAGATCTCAGCCACTTCTTCCAAGGAGAGATCTTCGTTAATACCTTTCAGGCGTGTGATTTCCCCTTCAGTAAGGGTCATCGGCACGGAATCACGAAGTGCAGCCCACTGGCTGCGGTTGAAGTGTAGATACGGCGTCATTAACGTTTGCTCTTTTTTGCTCATAAGCATGGTCTGCTCACTATCACCTATTCCATCGGTCGAAACGTGATGATGCGACACATTCAGTTAATCAGGACAATGGGCAGGAGGTTAACACCAGATTGAATGGAATAAGAAGAAAAAATCAGATTTAGTGATGCTTTCGGTAGAAAGCGTCACAACCCAAAGCTGAATGGGTGGCCGGGTAGCCATTATAGAGAAGCGATATACTTTATTGCGGAAAAGCGAATCTCTTCTCGCAGCAGATATAAGAAGGGGATGAGCAATGAAAGAGGATCATTTGCCCGTTTTTTATTCGAAGGCGGTGGATTTTACATCATTTTTGCTTTGAGATGCACAAAATATGAGCAAGAGATCGTTTTATGCGATTTTTTAGTTGCATGACCCCGCCTGACTCCCTAGAATGCGCGCTACTTGATGCCGACTTAGCTCAGTAGGTAGAGCAACTGACTTGTAATCAGTAGGTCACCAGTTCGATTCCGGTAGTCGGCACCATCAAGTCCGGTGGGGTTCCCGAGCGGCCAAAGGGAGCAGACTGTAAATCTGCCGTCACAGACTTCGAAGGTTCGAATCCTTCCCCCACCACCACTTTCTGGCAGCGTTTTCGCCGCCTGAGTTGGTTGAATAAAATCGCCGACTCGAACAATAAAAGAGAGAAATCTCTTTTTTGTTGCAGAAAGAACTGGGTAGCCGAGTTTCAGGATGCGGGCATCGTATAATGGCTATTACCTCAGCCTTCCAAGCTGATGATGCGGGTTCGATTCCCGCTGCCCGCTCCAGACGTGCTGATATGGCTCAGTTGGTAGAGCGCACCCTTGGTAAGGGTGAGGTCCCCAG
>NZ_JAWXRD010000014.1:0-4295 GCF_033843265.1 Scandinavium lactucae | reverse complement strand
TAAAACCAAATGCGTAAACCCCTTATTTCGGGGTCACAAAGGTCACAAAGCCAGTCATGACGCGGCATGAAGCCGGATTTGTGCTTTTTGGGAGAAATGGGGTAATGCCAGGACAAACAGATTAGCCACCGAATCGGAAGAGGGGCAGGGAAGAGAAAGCTTTTGCATGCCGACAGCGCATTTAGGAAGAAGTTTTGTACCTTACCGGCTGTATAAGTTAAATTTTTTGAATTGAATGTAAAAGAAAAATTAAAATACACGAAAAAAAAGAGGTTTTCTGATGCATCATTTTGTAAAAACGATTTATTACCCTAAGTAACTATGTGAGAGATCAGTGTATTAAGGATATTAGTCTTCTGTCATTATTTTTGAAAGAGATAGTTAAGGATCATAAAAGACATTTGTCGTCTATATTTCATAGGGTGCAAAATGAGAATGAAGATTAATGATTGTATTAATGCAAGAATGCAATGAACTTCGTTTCTATTGTCATTTGTAAGGTTGTGAACATTTAATATGCCAGGTTTATTAAAAGTTAAAATGCTCGTGTAAGAGAGTAATAAATTGCAATGACTAATCTGCCGATTAATATGGGAAGGATCATGCCTTAATGTTAAATATTACCATATGTGAAATGTGACAGGAGTATTAATTTAAAGCAATGCTTTTAATAAAGTTGGCAAGGGATTATTTTGATGAAGGATATGATTCGATACGTGTTTCGTTGCAGCCCGGCTTTTGTTTAATAATACTTAGGTCTGATATATGACCTATTTAACAAAAAATATCAAAATATTACATGCGTGATGAAGATTAAAAGACTGTATACAATGTATAAATTGTCGCTATCTATTTAAAAATATAAATTATTCACGAAGTTGCTGATTTTTGAAAAGGCAATCCAACCTCTAAATGTAGATAACTGAAGCGAGGTAGTTATGAATTTAAAAACCGATCCTTATGTGACGACAATAGATGAAGGTAAGGTCTATTCTATCAACGGTGCTGGAGATAAGGCTGTATTTGTTGCACAGGGTGCAATGAAATATATTAACAACAATCTGACTTATCGTAACAATAGTGGAGAGCTCCAGGCCTCCCCTACCGAGCCCACACTTACGGATGTCTTCAAAACGTTTGGGGGAGTGCTTGGCTCAGCTGGCAAAGTCATGTCCACAATTTCCAAAAATGAATCAGGACAGCAGGTCGTCACTCTTAATTTCACCAATAATTTACTTACACCCGTTACTTTATTTAAAGCCGGAGGATCAGGGTTTGACAACTGTTATGTGATGGATGCGTTTACCTCTTTGATGCCACAGGAAACGGGTGCTTTTAAATTTGCAATAAATCATGATGTGACCCTTTCATCTATTAAATTCACCATGGTTTTATATTTTATAAACCCATTAACAGGAAAAGCCATTAAAACAGAGCTATTTTTAAACGGTGGCTCGGCAGGATTTGGTTTTACTGGTGTAACGATCCAGGACGTTCCTATCACCCTTTATACTGGTAGCTATGATTCTACGTCTGCAGCTGTGACGTTTTCGGGTAATGAAGGGTTTCCCTCATTTTCAGTGATCAGTTACTTCCAACCTTCTGATACAAACGATTTTAGTTTCACATTTATGCCTTTTGCAGAATAACGGGAGACACCATGGCTATTAAATATCTGAATACCGTACAGGATGCGGTTGATTATGCATCCAATGAATTCTCATACTTAGTGCAGAGATACAATCAAAATCAGCAGTCCGTAAATGCCCAACAGGTTGGAACCCTTAGCGGTCTCGCGGGTGCTTTAAGTGGTGTCGATGCGGCAAACTCTGTTATCACCGGGGTTACCGGTCTAATCAAAGGGATTCGAACATTAAAGCGGACAAGTGACCCAGCTTACCGTGTTGAGGTCTCCATCACTAACAAAACTAATTATTTGTTGGGTATTGTTGAGGTTGATAAACATAATGCCAATATTGGCGCAGCCTATATTCTTCCTTCTGAGCAGGCTAGTGTAACGTTTACCGAGCATATTGGTCAGTCCGGATCGGATGGATCGATTATTTATTTAGCGGTAATCTCAGAAGATAAGTGGGATTATCTTTCCCTGGGTATTTCAGACCAAACCACCTCATCCTCGTCGAAATTGATCCAGATGTCTCATCTCACCCAGAATTTTGATAGCAGTGCTGATCTCACAACCTACAGTCCATACCTCAATAATGCAAACGAGGATATTCCATTTGGGTATTGGGAATATGATAGTGACCTCGGAACGTTTAATATTTGTAGCAGCTACGCAGGCACATCAGATCAGTCCACACTCAATATCTCCATTCTTCAGGAAATCCCGATTCCACCAGAATATGGTGGCCCATGGCCGGATGGCAGAAAAGTAGAGTTTTATTCTGAAGAAAATTATGGCGGAAAGGTGGTTGCTACGCTGGATTCAAATTACCGCCACGGACGAGATGGCGACATAATTTTCAAAAGTTTTAAAGAAATCCGGAGTAATGATCTTGAACATGGATATTACGATTGGGAATTCAAATATACTCATGATTCTGAAAACGACTCTACGTCAAGTTCTGTGCATAACAACTATGATTTTAATGGAGTAGGTAACTACGGCTCTGGATGTACACTAACAGAATTTAACTGGGTATTTTATTCACCCTAGGAATTACATGATGTAAATAGTAACCATGTCGGCCATTTTGTGGCCGACAATACAGATATATCTTGCGGAACTACATGATACAGATGCAGTATCTGACACAGAGTTTTATTGTTTATGATGATAACCCACTATATTGTCGTCCTGTTATACAACGCAGGGATATACAGATAACAATTAAGTGTTCACGATGAGTCGAAAAAAATTAATGATGAAATTTTAATTTTTTAAATGCTGTTGTTCTGTCAAGTAATACTAATTACTTGAAATTTCATAAAACATAATAAAGACGAAGAAATAATCAATATCGTCAGCAATGCGGGAGAAGAGATCGCCGTGCGTAAATCCCGATCACTGAGCGACCATCGATAACACGACAATCACATCACTACATGTGTACACATGTGTATGGATTCCATTCAGCTGAGAAAATTATTTAATTGTAAATAACCCCGACGTATCTGGTTAAAAAAAGAACTTAATTATTATAAAATTCTTCTCTGGACAGACTTTTTTGCAGATACTCCTATGACCGAAAAACACACATTAAAGCCCTATCCATTTTCCTTTCTGGTCGTGCTGAGCTCCATTTTAATCGTCATCTCAATACTGGTTGTGACGGCGCTTTCCGCTCTTGTGAACGGTGAAGTAAAGGCGGTACTCGGGGATATGTCTGAGCGTGTTCTGACGTCTAAAAGCGATTTAATTGTTCATCGTGTTGAAATGTATATGAATCAACCTGTACAAACGAACCAGTTTCTCGCCAGTCTGCTAAAAGAGATCGAGCCAAATTCACATACCCGTGTACGACAGGTGTTATTGAAGTTTTTTGAGAACGGTATTGCCGGGGGGCAACCCATCCCGCGCATCGCTTATACTTCAGCTTCCGGAAATTATCTTGCTTTCAGCCGTAGCAAGCCGGGAGAACCCTTCCTTATTCATACCGGCCCTCGGTGTTCAAAGCAACTGGTTGTCTATAACGGAATGACTGAAGCCTCTGGTATAGCCAGAATTATCCAGAATTACGATCCTTTTACCCGTCCGTGGTTTATCCAGGCACACCAGACGAATCAACCTTTCTGGACAACGAACTATAAGCATATCTCGGAAAGTAGTGGTCAGGTAATGAGTTACCGGACACCCGTTATAGGCAAGAACGGTCAGTTCATCGGAGTGCTCACCTCAGACATTCACCCGGAAATGATGCGCAACTATTTGCAGACGCTTAAACCCTTTCCTGGCAGTACCGTCTTGATCCTCGATGATCAGGGAAATATTGTTACCACGACTCATGACCATCATCAGAAAAGGTTGTCAAAAATTGTCTCAGATTCCTCCTGGGGTCATCCGATAGCATTACCTTCACTCAAGGTTCTTCATCCGAACCTTGCCAAATTACTTGCTGATACAGGACCCTTCCAGGGCAATCGTTCCGGACCAGTGAGTGTTGAGATTGATGGGGGCCAGTTCTATCTTCTTTCAAGACCTCTGAGCGTTCAAAGTGGTCTTAACAACTGGCGTCTGGTGATTATTACTCCCACCAATACCCCTTTTGCATTACTTAAGCATTATCAGACAGTAACAATACTTATCATGTCAGGGGTTATCCTGATATCAC
>NZ_JAWXRD010000013.1:0-9774 GCF_033843265.1 Scandinavium lactucae | reverse complement strand
CTGGTTTCCCATAAACCAGGGGTGGTTTTTAAAATCCAGTTCGCCCGGTGTAGTTGGGGTCAGTTTGGATATCGAAAATTATTGTACGTTAAGGCTATTTTTTGACCTCTCTACTTTAGCTGGCCTCAGCCGACGAAACTTACCGGAAGCCGGTATCCGGTTGCTTTTCCAGATATAATCGCCTGTCAGATTGATATGCTCCCAGCCCAACGGCGACAAATGCGACAGCAGTTGCTCGTTGATCTTCAGCCCTTTACGCTTCAAGGCCTCGACCGCTCTTTCCATGTAGACGGTATTCCACAGCGAGATAGCTGCCGTCAGCAGCGTCAGTCCACTGGCGCGATAGCTCTGATTTTCCGGTTTCCGGTCCCTGATTTCACCCAGGCGGTGCAGGAATACCGCACGCGCCAGCGCGTTACGGGCTTCTCCTTTATTCAGTCCCGCCTGTACCCGCCGACGCAGTGCCGGATCGCGGAACCAGTCGAGCATAAACAGCGTTCGTTCAATACGGCCAATTTCCCTCAGTGCTTTGGCAAGTCCGTTTTGCTTGGGGTAGCTGGCAAGCTTTTTAAGCATCAGGGATGCCGTCACTGTTCCCTGCTTTATCGAGGTCGCCAGACGCAGCACTTCACGCCAGTGGATTTCGATCTCTTTCAGATTCAGGCTGGTCGTTGATATCAGTGACTGAAGTGCCGGGTATTGGTCCGCTTTCCCTTTGATAAACAGCTTCTTGTCGTGGAGATCCCTGATTCGCGGACAGAACGCAAATCCCAGCAGATGCATCAGGGCAAAGACATGGTCGGTGAAACCCGCAGTATCGGTGTAATGTTCCCTGATTTCCAGGTCGCTTTCGTGGTACAGCAAGCCATCGAGCACATGGGTTGAATCCCTGACCCGGCTGATTATGCAGGTGTAAAACGGGCTGTATTGATCCGAAATATGGGTATAAAACTGACGTCCAGGCTCTTGCCCATATTTCGGATTAACCTGCCCTGTGTAGCGGCCTGAGCTGCCTGTTCTGAAATTCTGTCCATCTGATGATGATGTTGTCCCGTCTCCCCAGAATGCCGCCAGCGGTCTTTTCCCCTGCGCGTTTACCAGCTCTGCAAGGGCGGCTGAATAGGTTTCGTCGCGGATGTACCATGCCTGAATATCTTCGAGTGATGATTTTGTGCTCCCGGGGCAGGCTTCTGCCATTTTGGTCAGGCCAAGATTGATGCCATCCGCAAGAATGGTGGTGAGGAGCTGGCGGGTATCAGGACGGATAATGTCATTTTTTATATGCGAAAAATGTCGGGTAAACGCCGTCCAGCTGTTTACCTCATCGAGAATTTCCGTGATTTTAGGTCGCGGTAGCATGCTGTAAACCAGCTCTGCCAGCGGTGAAACCTGCGCCGGAACGCAGTTATCCAGCGGAGAGACTTTTACGCCCTTGTCGGATATTTCCACATCGGGCAGCTCACCAAGGGCAGCCATGGCATTGACCTCTTCAAGTCTGGACTGAAGCAGAGTCATACGGCTGGTAATGTATTCATGATAATCAGCAGATACGGGCAGTGGCAGCACCGGTGTGAGTTTGTCAAAGTCCTTTTCGGGTATGAGGTAATCATCAAAATTTTTGTAGCGGCGCGAGCCTTTAACCCAGATATCCCCGGAGCGCAACGCCCCCTTAAGCTCGCTGAGCGCACAAAATTCATAATACTGCCGGTCAATACCCGCAGGTGTAATCACCACCTTGCGCCAGCTTTCAGGGACAAACTCAAGCGGCGCTGTCGCCGGAACTTTACGTGACTGCTTCCGGTACATATCCTTGATCACAACCAGCGCATCAGCCAGAGGTTGCGCTGCCGGGGTTGCGACTAACTGTAAAGCGGACAACATGCGCGGGGCATATTTCCGTAATGTGCTGTATTTCTCAGTAATAATATGCAGCGGGTCAAAATTATTTTTTCTGGCGAGATGGCGTGTTTCCTCCAGACTGGCGACAAATTCAGGCCACGGGAGTATGTTTTCTATTGCGAGCCATGGATCGCCACCGGAATCGCGGGAATCAGACAGCGCCTGGCCGACATCGATGTACTGTCTCAGTTTGGACTGGATCAGCTTTCCGGTCTGCTGAAGGCGCTCAGCCTGTGTTCTTTTGGCTTTGCTGAAAAGGCTGTTCAGCATTCGCTCATGCAGCTCAATAACTTCGTCTGTCAGTGTGGCTCTGGCTTCTTCCAGCACGCAGACCAGGATCGCATGACGGCGGGCTGCTGAAAATCGGGTCAAATCCCGGCTACTCATCTTTCGGCCTTCCCGCGCCAGTTTCAGCAACCGGTTCTGGTGAATGGTACGATCTATACCTTCAGGTAAGGCCAGCGATTCAATGCTGCTGAGCCGTTCAAGATGTTGCAGCACGTTCTTACCGTTGATTTTACCCGGCGGTTGCAGAAGCCATGTCAGCCTGGAAGGCTGATTATCTGATGACTCAAGTAAACGATCCAGGGCATCCCTGTGCGCCGGAGTTAACGGGGCATTCAGAGTCTGAAATACGATTTTATCTCCGCCAGCCATGGCCTCCGCACAGGTACGCTCCACGACATCAATCGCGGGGATTATCACGTTGTTCTGCCGGAGCCAGACCAGTAACTCTTCGGCCAGGAGAATACCTTTATCGGTGCGCGTCGCCATCGACAAAAGGTGTGTAATACAGTCCTGCTGTATTTTGCCGGTGAACGCCTTTACGCCAAGATAGCGGTACAGTTCGGTTAAATGCTCACGCCGGGTCGTATCCCGGCCGGAAAGGTAAGCTGGCCAGAGATCCCCGGTAAGCTTTAGCCTGCTGGCGATATGCTTCAGCAGCGCATCAGAGGGTGGGATTTTTTTATCCGGGGCAAAGCCGACATTTTTCAGATAGCAAAGAAGGACGGCAAAACCAAAACGGCTGGCGGGTTTACGGTGAGCACTGATAAGCGCCAGATCATGCTCACTGAAATACGCCATTCGGGTCAGCGTTAACTCATCTTCAGGCAATGCCAGTAATGATTCTCTATCCGACAGAGAAAGAATCTGCCTCCTTGCCATATAGTTTCCCTCACAAATTATTCGATGCGGTATTTTTAACAAAAATGGTTATCGCATAAGGGTACACCCTGACGCCATAATCAAAACGTGACGGCACACGATGAATGACATAACCTATATGCGATAGATTAAGTGCAATAACCTAAATGCGATAATGCGGTGGGAAAATGTTCATCAGAGCTTATTTAAGGGCATCGACGGAAGACCAGTTCGCCGATCGAGCAAAAGAGATGCTGGAGCAGTTCGTCCAGGAACGGGGGCATAAAATCGCCAGCTATTACCGGGAAAATATCAGTGGCACAAAACTTGAGCGCCCGGAACTGGGACGCTTACTGATGGACAGTCACCACAATGATATTTTACTGGTCGAGCAGATAGACCGTCTGACACGTCTCAGCAACAGCGACTGGATGACGCTAAAAAAACAGATAGAACAACATGAGCTGCGAATTGTCAGTCTTGATGTGCCCACATCATGGCAGGCACTGTCAGATAAGGATCCTTCTCAGGCCGATCCGATCACCCGCGCAGTAATAACCGCCATCAATAACATGCTTATCGATCTGATGGCCGCAATGTCACATAAGGACTGGCTGAGCCGCCGCCAGCGGCAAAAACAGGGAATCGAGCGGGCTCATACAATTGGAAAGTACCGGGGTAAGCAAGCCGATCAGGAACGGCATCAGAAAGTCCTGTACTACCGGCAGGTAAAGAAACTGAGTATCCGGGAAACGGCGGATGCTACAGGCTACAGTGCTTCACAGGTTTGCCGGATACAAGCGCTTCATAAAAATAATGAAACTGCCTGAAAGGCTGGAATGACGGTGTTTATTTGCAGTCATGGCGTAATAGTTAGCGCCCTGTAACAACCTTTGTGATTAGCAGACTGATGCATCATCTATGTAAGGAAAGTCCGCTGTGTGCCAGAAGCGGATGTTGCTAACGCCTCAGAGTGTAAATCTATGGGGGCAGCTCTTACAACAAAACACACCGGTACTGGAAAATTGTTAATGCCGTAGCAGGAGCCGGCTTAAAAACCCTTCATCCTGCCGTGGATCGCATACAACTAAATTTTACATCGTTGACTGGCTGAGGGGACCACTGCGTCCGGAAGGGGAGTGCCCTAAATCTGCTGTGCAGTATCTGTGAGGATTCAAATACCATATTCGCTGTCATGCCTGGTCATTTTGTCGGTCAACCAGATCAGGCCCCCGGAATGCGCGGCGCCATTCGCTGGGACTCACACTGAATTTTGACTTAAAACTCTGACGGAATGAAACGGGTGACTGAAATCCGGCCATTTCGGCGACCTTTTCAATACTGTGGCTGGTCGTCTCCAGCAGCTCCTGGCTTCGCTGAAGTCGTTCCGCGTTGATCCAGTCTGCCAGTGTTGTACCGGTGGCCTTCAGAAAGTGACGGGTCAGCGTTCTCCGGCTCATGCTGACAAATCCGGCCAGTGAATCCAGGTCATGAGGTTTGTCCAGATTGCGGCGCAGATAATCCATTAATTCATTCATTTTGTTGTCCCGTGTTGTTTCCGGGACAGGACGTTCTATAAACTGAGCCTGGCCGCCTTCCCGGTAAGGCGGAACGACCATCCTCCGGGCCACCCGGTTGGCAACGGCCGAACCGTAATGGTCCCGGATAATACTCAGACAGCAGTCGATACCCGCAGCAGTGCCGGCAGAGGTAATCAGCCGTTCGTCGCGGGTATACAGCGAATTGCTGTCTAGGTGAACGTCAGGAAAGCGGGCTGTGAAATCCTGTTCATACTCCCAGTGTGTGGCAGCACGGTGTCCGTCGAGCAGCCCAGTATAAGCCAGCACGTAGGTACCCAGGCATAGCCCCACCACCTGTGCGCCACGCTGCCACGCGCTGATCAGCTTATCGAGCAGTGCCTGGTCTGGTTTCTCATCAGGATTATGCCAGTAAGGGACGATGATAATATCGGCAGCATCAAGACGTTCCAGCCCATGCTCAACGTTGATGGACAGTCCGATATCAGACTGCACCATACCCGGCTCCCGGGCACAGATTTCGACACGGAACAGCTCCGGTTCCGGCATTGAGGCGCCGAAAATGATGCAGGGTACAGAAAAGTGAAACGGGCTGAAACCGTCAGTGACAATGACGGCAACTGTCAAAGCAGACATCGTATTTACCTTTTCGTCAGTTGCAGCGACCGGAATTCCGGTCGCTGACACGTTCATACGGACCGGCTATATGGCAGCCGTGGCCGGTTCCGGAGTATCTCCAGGGACGGAAGTATGCAGACCATCAGAACGTGAGGATCTCTCCGTCAGCCGGGATCCGTACCTGTTTTTCAATGCCGTGCTCAAGGGTGAATTCACGCAGCTCGGCGCGGGTGAGCAGACAGTGGTTAATCGCCTCCATGTGCGAAGCAACGATGGTTGTCTCAGGCAGCATCGCCAGGGTGCGCAGCGTGTCCTCCTTACCCATGATGATTGGTCCGTAAAGATCGTTAACCGCATAGCCGGTATTCAGCACCACAACGTCCGGGCGGAAACGCTGCAGGCTTTTTACATACGGTTTCACCCAGACGGTATCCCCTGCGATATAAAGCGTTTTTTCATCGTGGTGCGTGAATACCAGTCCGCAGGCATCGCCGAGTAATTCCCCCCAGACGGTATCTGCGTAGAGTTCATTGCTGCCATGCTGGCCGTCAGTTTTGTAAATTGTCAGGCCATCTACGAAATGGTTTTCATCTTTCAGTACACGGATATTAACAAATCCCTGAGAGCGGATCAGTGCAGCATCATTTTCGTCCTGGGTATAGATAAGCATGTCTTTCGGCACCGCCTTCTGTGCCGCTTCGTCCCAGTGGTCAGTATGCGTGTGCGTCAGGATCACCGCATCAACGTTCAGCAGCGTTTCAACCGCCACAGGCAGCGGTACCATAGGGTTGCGGAGGTGCGGACGCGCATTTCCGGCAAAACCATCCCAGGCGTCTTTTTCTGCCAGCATCGGGTCGATAAGGAATTTCTTTCCGGCGTATTCCAGCATGAGGGTGGCATTACGGACTTGCGTTAACTTCATTTCTCTCTCCAGTGATTCATCAGATTTTAAGCCACTCCCGCCCGTGGTGATCGGATCATGGGGTGGCAGGTGGATTACTATAAACGGTGATCCCGGTGGGCGTGACACGCTCACAGGTCATTAGGCGATGAAATCAGGTCAACCTGTGCCCGTCAGCAGCGCCAGCAGGATATCAGCTGTCGCGCAGTAATTTCATTTACGCGGAATGACTCGTCAGGTAACAGCGGGACAGCGTCCTTATTTCAGAGCCGGTCTGACCGCACGCCTCTTATGCCAGATCAGCCACAGCACCGGTGCAATCAGGCTGATGATCCAGGGAACCAGGATGAGGTGCATGGTTTTCCAGCCAAATGCGTTGAACAGTGGGCCGGCACCCAGGGAACAAATCAGACTGAAGATAAAGACACTCATGTCATTTGCCGCCTGAGCCACGCCTTTTTCTGCTGCCGAGTAGGTCGTTGCCAGCAGGCTGGTCCCTCCGACGTAAAGAAAATTCCAGCCTATCCCCATCAGGATCAACGCACTGGCAAAAAATCCCCACGTGACGCCGGACAGCACCAGCGCAATATACGCAAGCAGGAGCAGGATCCCCGCCAGCATAATGGTAGTGACACCGAACCGGTCGATGAGTCTTCCGGTGAAAAAGGAGGGAACGAAACGCCCCAGAATGTGAAGCTGGATAACCACAGCGATCTGTGGGAGTTCAAACCCATAGTGTTTCATGGCAATGGGGGTGGTGGTCAGTCCCAGCACCATAATGCCAAACCCTGAAGCACCGGAAAAAAGCGCTACAAGATAAGACGGCTGGGATATGACCCTGAACCACGGACGGGGACCGGTCTGTGCTGACGGGTCAGCGGTCTGTGTAGGCATGTGTAAACGCGACAGCAGAAGTAACCCCAGCGAAGCCAGCACGGCCATAAAGAGGAATGACCCCATATAGGTCACGCTGAACAGTGTGCTTCCGTAGCTGGCCAGGAACGGGCCTAACAGGGCAGCAACAACACCGCCAGCCAGAACCAGCGAAATGGCCCGGGTGCGGAATGCCGGCAGCGCAACTTCACCCGCAGCAAAACGGAAAAACTGCGCAAAGGCCTGGTATATTCCCAGAAAAAACATCCCCAGGCACAGCAGGATGAATGAATCCTGGATCATGGCCACCATGGAAATGACGGCGGCCATAATCCCGCTCAGGGTACCGGTAATGAATCCTGTTTTTCTGCCTGCCCGATCCATCCATAAAGAGGCGGGAAACATCACCAGTACGGTGCCCAGGCTTGCCATTGAAATGGGGACCGTCACCAGTGAAGGATTTGGCGTCAGGAGGGCCCCCGCCAGTCCGCCTATTGTCATTATCAGTACCGATATCGACTGAAAGATAGCCTGTGATCCCGCAAGTATCAGGACCTGCTGACGCATATTTCTCATGTTAGTGAAGCTCCGGAATGAAATTAAGCAGACGGGGAGCCTCAGCCCGGCATTTACCCGCCTGAAGGAAACCAGATGACACAATATCCGACCGGGTCCCGGGCAGAGGGAAATAACGGCAACGTTAAGCTGCCGCTCATCCGCCCACTCATGGTGAAAGGAGTATACGGAGCACGACAGGACACACGTGAGAGGGCTCACAGCCAATTAGCAATGAAAACGGGTCAATTCAGCAGCGAGGCCTGGAGGTACACCTGCGAACGCCTGTCGTGCCAGTGCAGAAAATTCCCTGCGAAGCAGGACAGAAATTGTGAAGCCAGGGGGAGATAAGCCCTACAGGCCGGTGGTCCGGTCAGTGCCAGGTTCTTCATACTCTTCGCCTGTGAAATAAACAATGACCCGATACCATCGAAAGTTGTCCCTGTGGGCACAGGCATATCAGCAGGGTATCCCCTATGATTGACGAGAAATTAAAGCCAGCCGGGAACTAATCAGGTATCAGATACAGGCATAATTATTTCCCTTAATATTTTTAAATGTCTGCTGATGGCAGACTGTATCGTAGTATCAATATCTCATCTGGAGTCTGAATGAACATGAATAAATTATTCGCTGCCGTAGTACTGAGTGCAACATTAATGTCCTCTGCTTTTGCCGCCGATCATTATCAGCAAATTCGCAATGCAACCGGCAGAATAGAAATTGCGGGTAAAACATTTCTTATCGATCCAATGCTGGGTAAAAAAGATGCTTATCCCGGTTTTGAGAATACACACAACAGCCAGCTGCGATTCCCTCTCGTTGAACTGCCGGTAAGCATTGAGGATACCTATAAGGGTGTGGAAGGGATCATTGTCACCCATACGCACCTTGACCACTGGGATCCGGAAGCCCAGAAAAAGTTGCCTAAAGATATTCTCATCATCGCCCAGCATGAAGATGATGCAAAATTAATCCGGAGTCAGGGTTTTAAAAACGTCAAAGTCCTGAATGGTACAATGCAGTTCGGCGATGTTACGGTGGTTAAAACGCACGGTGCTCACGGTACTGACGAAATGTTTGCCTCGTCACTCAGCGAGATCCTCGGCGAAGCCATGGGCGTCGTTTTCACGGCAAAAGGTCATAAAACCGTCTATGTTGCCGGCGATACCCTGTGGAATGCCGACGTGAACAAGGCAATCGTGAAATACAAACCGGATGTGTTAGTGCTGAATACCGGTGATGCCCGCAACCTGAATTTCCCTGACGCAGGCATTATTATGGGCACAAAAGATGTCCGTCACGCCTATGAGATGTTGCCGCAGGCAAAAATCATTACGGTGCATATGGATGCTGTAAACCACACAACCGTCAGCCGCGCAGATATGCGTGCCTATATCAAAGAAAACAAGATTGATGACCGTGTAGTTGTTCCGAATGATGGCGAGACCGTAAACCTTTAATTATTAATAACAGCATGAACTTTATAGAGCCAGCCTACTCAAGCTGGCTCTATATACTGTTGTTTTTAAATTCTGGGATTGTGGCTTATATTCGTCATATTAGTGAAAAAAACAACACAATGAAGAACAATATAATTGCACGCCTTTTTTTGTGACAATGAAAACCTATCAGAACTTCCCTAAGAGCGGTAGCTAAGGTTTAGCACATTCCTGAATGATACATAGCGTCCGCTTACCACTCAAAGCTGCCTGTCAAAGTGGTCAAGCTCTACCACAGCTCAGAGGTACAAAAAACCATCTTAACGTACAATAATTTTCGATATCCAAACTGACCCCTGGTTTCGCCCCCGGACGACAGGCCCAGGGTTTCCAAGGCCTGCTCTTTAGTCGAGCCGATTGCCTCCATCTTATCGGTGAGCACCGAAATCATGCCTGAGATACGCTCCAGTTCGCCGAAGGTTCGTGCGCGCTGCACGGCAACAAACACGGCCAGCCTGTAGCGTTCGTCATCTGTCAGCCTGCGAATATCCCTGTGCGCCAGCAGGGCTGCAATTACCGGTGCCGCGTGGTGCTCGTAAATCCCCAGCAGTGGTTCAAGACTCAGACGGTCCGGGTGATTATCGAGGTTGTAGAACGTGTTGCGGACGGTCGCATCATCCGGTGTGGTGGCATAGGCGCGCCCGGCAGCCTTGTCAAAGGCGTATAAACGCTGCCGCTTACCCTTGCCTGATCCTACCCGCGAATAGTGGACACGCGACTAAGTGAGTAAAATCTCAACCAG
>NZ_JAWXRD010000012.1:0-10609 GCF_033843265.1 Scandinavium lactucae | reverse complement strand
GTTTATCTCACCCTGCGTCCGCGCGATATCCGCCGCCTGGCCGCCAATATCGCTGATAAGCCCCACTTCCTGCAGCCGCTTCTGCTCTTTCTCTTTGTCGAAGATTGGGCTGATGCTGTCGTTGGCATGCGCCGTGTGACGGCTCAGGTCTGCCACATCCTGCTTCTGGTTATCCTTGTCGCGGATGGTGAGGGTGCCGTTCGCCACCGCCGCCTGGGTCGTCCCTTCCGCGTGGCCGCTGTTCCCCGCCGCAGATATCATCCCGCCCGGCATGTTGCCCTGGAAGTCTCCCCCGAAGCTGCCGCCGCCGCTGAGGCTGATGCCCGAGTGTTTAGTCTTAAAATCCGCTTCGTTGTGGATATCACTGAAGCCGAGCGTGCCAGTATCCAGACTGTTTTTGTCTGCGCTCGCCGTGGAGGCTATCACTGCCCCGTCGAGCTGGGTGTGACTCCCCACCGTGACATCGAAGCCGCCGTTACCCGCATACAGCCCGGTCTGCTCTGCCACCGAGTCGAAGCGGCTCTTCATCTTGTCCTGACTGGCGTTGATATACCCGGAGCCAGTCATCGACCCGAAGGTGAAGCTGCCGCCCGCTGCCACGCTGGTCTGTTTGCTGTCGTAGTCGTTGTTATCCTGCTGGCTGCTCATCCACAGGTCGCGGCCCACATCGGCAATGATTTTATTGCCGTTAACCAGCGCCCCGTTCAGCGTGGTGTCCCGCCCGCTTTCAATCGTGACGGTTTTACCGCTGTCGACGGTGGTTTCGGTCCAGTCGGTGCCGTTGCCTTTGTCCTTGCCTTTGGCGGCATTCACATTAGCGAAAACGCTGATCCCAGCGCCGTTGCCCCCGGCCCCGATGCTGACCCCCACGCCACCACCGCTGCTGCTGTTTTTCCCGCTGGTTTGCCGGGTGTTGGCGGCTCCGCTCAACAGAATGTCATTGTCAGCGCTCAGCAGGGTGTCGCCCCCGGCTTTCAGCTGGCTGCCAGCGATAACGATGTCGCCGCTGTGGTCGCCCTTGTTTTTACCGGTCGCAATCACCGCCAGATTGTTGCCCGCCGTCAGCGTACTGCCCGCCACCGCATCGCTCTCAGCATGTTGCTGCGACTTTGATTTTTGGGTGGTGAGGGAGAGGCTGACGCCCATCGCGTTCGGGTCACCGGTGACATCTGCGGCCTGCGCAGCCTGCCCGGCCTGAACCCCCGACAGCGCCGCTTTGGTGGCCTTGAGTGCCGCCAGACGCCCGTCGCTCTCATCCTGTGCATCCTGCGTGGCGCTCACGGCATTGTTGATGGCACTGCCCACGGTCCCCGACAGGGCCACCGTCAGACCGCTTTTCTTCTGCTCAAACGTCTCGTCGCGGGTCCGTTTGTCATGGCCCGGGTCGATAAGCACGCTGTCGCCCACCACCGAGAGATCTTTCTGGGCAATCAGGTCCGCACCGCCGATATGCGCCTGCTTTCCGGCGGAAATCACCACGCTACCGCCCGTCGAGCCCACGGTACTGAAGCTCTGACTCTGGGTGGTTCCCTCTTCGCGCAGGGAGTGTTTGGTGGTGCTGCTGCCGATGGTGAAACCGATCCCGCCGCTGCCCATCAGGCCGCTTTTATGCTCTTCCTTAAAGCGCCAGCTGGAGTCGGTGTTGGTGGCTGCCACGATATCGACATTATTACCGGCCTCCAGCGCGACCGTTCCGTCGCCGACCACCGAGGAACCTTTCACCAGCAGGTTGTTGCCCGCCTGCACCTGAACATTATCGCCGCTCAGCAGGGTGCCCGCTTCACGGGTGGCGCTGTCCTCTTCGATGGTATGTGTCGTTTTGCTGCTAAGGAACCCTTTTTTAGTCTTAGTCTGTTCTTTGTAGTGATAGTCACTTTCGGTGGCGGTGGTGAGATTCACGTCGCGCCCGGCGGCCACGCCAATATCACCGCTGGCCGTGACCTGTGCCGCCTGGCTATTCACATCCCGTCCGGCGAGGATCGTGGTGTTGCCACCGCTGGCGATTTCGGTTCCCTGCTGGCGCACGGATTCGTCGATGACCGTCTTCTTTTTCTCACGCGTGCTGCTGCCATCGACCGTTGCCTCAGCCTGCAGATTCACATCGCGCCCGGCCTGGATGCCGACGTTATTTTCAGCCGCGATGCCTGCGGCCTGGCTGGTGATATCCCGGCCCGCGACCAGCGTCACGTTATCGCCCGCGCTCACCGTGGTGCGGTCTGCGCTGCTGTGATGGGTTTCGTTTGTTGCATGACGACTACTTTCACTATTATCAATAGCGTTTAATTTCAGATCGTTGTCAGCTTTAAGTGTAACGCTTCCCCCCGCACCGATCGCAGCGCCAGTGACTGAAATATCTTTATCAGCGTTGATACTCAAATCATCAGTTGCAGTGATAGATGCAACTTTTCCGGTATAAGTATCTTTCAGAGTTATGTCGTCTCCAGGAGCATCCAGCTCCCAATTACGGTGTTGAGTGATATTGCTAATAGAGCCTTCAATGCTCTCCAATTGAACGGTCTTACCCGCAATGCTGGAACTGATATTATTTATATCGTCAATCGAGGTAAGGCTGAGATTGCCCCCTGCACGTATTAATCCATTGCTCAGGTTGTTAATACTGTTGCTGCTGTCGATAGTCAGCCCGTTTTGTGCCAGCAGCGAGCTGCCGTCGTTGGTCACCTTGCCGCCTGCCAGCTGCACAGTGTTGCCGCCGATCACGCTGCCGTTATGCACTTCGGTGTCTTTGGGTGACAGGTAGACTTTCGGCACCATCACCGTTTTACCGTTGAGGGTGGCGGTCTCCCACCACAGGATGCTGTGGTCGAGCGCGGCCAGTTGGTCAGCGGTGAGCGCCACCCCGAACCTCAGGCCAAGAGAGGTCTGTGCCTCGGCGGCGCTGTCCATCAGGTAACGCATCTGGTCCAGATCGGAGCCCAGGCCATTGATGTAGCGACTGCCGGTCTGGTTCAGCACGTAGTTCGACACGTACCGGGTATCAAACGCCGCATCGCCGAGGAATCGGTAGTCGTTATCCGGGTTGAGATGCAGCCTGTCCATCATGTATGACGAGCCCAGGAACTGATTGGTGTCGGTGTACTGGCTGTTGGTTTCTCGTGGGGCTGCCCCCGGATTCATGCCGAGCAGTTTCCACAGGTCACCAAACAGACTTTGATCCACCTGACCGAGGCCGTCCAGTTTTGGGTTGACGGTGATCAGATACGGGCTGTCCGGGTCACTCGACGGCACAAAATAGCCGTTCTTACCGGAAGGCAGCGGGTAGCTGTCGTCGATCCCGGCAGGTGCCAGTCCGGTGCCATCGGCAATCGACTGTCCGTTATTGCCTGCGTCCTGCCAGGTCGGGGTGGTTATCGCCAGCGTTCCGGCATCGTCCAGCGCTTGCTGGCTGGCACCGTCGCCGATGCTTTGCGCCGAAGGGGTGTTCAGGTTTGGCGCGGTAATGGTGTTTGTAATACCGCCAGCATTTGATGTTGTGGATGTATTGCTGATATCACTTGAAAAGTTTGCGGAAACATTTCCACCAGCTTGAATCACAGCTCTCAGTGCCTGCCCGGAGCTTCTGGTGACATATTCGGGACTTCCTGAAAGAGTAAAAGTGACACGGTCATCACTCGAAGCATGACCATACTGCATATGTCCCTCATTGAGGATCATAGCCAGCTTGCCGTAATAGCTATACACATTGTATTCATCCTGTGCATAGCCAAAGTAGGACTGGTTATTCAGACTTGAACCAGAAAGATTAACGGAGTTAGTCGCAAGAAGATTACTTCCCAGATTATCAAGTGTGGCGGCATTAATCTGAAGGTTATTACCAGATGAAATTCTGGCGGCCCCACCAGTCGCAGTCACATCAACAATAGTCGTACCTGTCAAAAATTTCTGGGTAGAACCTTTTTCAGTCGGAACAGCCCAAGCCTCAAAGCCTCCGCCACCGCTGCCGTTATAAGACTCAACGTAATAGCCCCATCCATCTTCTCCCAGGTCTCCCACTCTCACGGAAACAGAATGCTCACCATTTGGTACTGGACTGTTTTCAGCTTGAACATAAGATCTTGATTCGCTTATTCCATCGCGCTGATTCAACAGATGCCCGGTGTTAATCGTGATATCGCCGGTCTGGGTCTCAATCGAGCCAGAGGTGTTAATCACCTCCGCGTTCGCCGCACCGGAGGCATTCTTTTGCATCAGCAGATTGTTGCCCGCCAGAATATCGCCGCGCAGGTTCTGGATGCTGTTGCCGTACAGAGAGAGATTTTTGCCTGCATACAGCAGGGCGGTGTTGATAATGGCCGCAGGCGCATTCAGCACAAGATTGCCTGCCGTGCCCGTGAAACCCTCCAGGGTGATATTGCCGAGGCTGGTCAGGCTGACATCGCCGCCCGCCTGCAGGCTGCCGCTGGCGTTCATCGCCACACTGCGACCGCTGAGCGCGGTCGTTCCCGAACCGGCGGTGATGTGCCCGTTATTACTCAGGTTGCCCGCCGCATTCAGGGTGATGCCATTCCCCTGCAGTGTCCCGCCGTTGGTGATATCGCCCTGGCTGGTCAGAGAAAGCTGTTTGTTCGCCGCAATCACGCCCTGCGCCGTGAAGCTGTTGGTGAGTTTCAGGGTCAGATTACCCAGCGCCACCAGCTGTCCGATCCCGCTCAGGGAGGCGACATCCGCCATCATATCGCCGCCGCTGAACAGTTTGCCGTTGCTGTTGTTGAGGGTGTTGCCCGTCAACTGCATGCCCTGGTTGCCCAACAGCGTGCCGCTGTTATTCAGGGTCTGGTAATTCACATCCAGCATCCCGGCCTGGAACATCCCGGCGTTGTTGAACGTCCTCCCGCCGAGGGTGGCTTTATTTGTCGCCATCACCGTGCCGCCGTTGGCAAGCTTCGCGACGTTGAGTACCAGATTGGTGGCCTGTAGCCAGCCGTTCCCGTCGTAGTCAGCCGTCGTCAGGGTGAGGTCGCTGCCGGAGAGCATTTTGCCGTTGTTGCGGATTTGCGTCGCAGCGGTGAGGGTCGTTTGCCCGTTGCCCTGAATCGTGCCGTCATTGGTGAAGACCGGGGCGCTGATGTTCAACGTCGTCGGGCTGAGAATAACGCCGCTGGCGCGGTTGGTCAGCGCATTAAGTAGGATGAGGGTGAGGCCATTGTCACCCTGAATCCGACCACTGTTATCAAGACTATTGGCCTGAAGCCGGGTGCGGGCTCCCTGAATCTGCCCGCTGTTGGTGATATCGGCTGCCGTGACTGACAGCCCGCCACCGGTCAGCAGTTTGCCCTGCTGTTGCAGCGCCCCGTTGAGATCGGCACTCAGGCTGTTCACGCCGCTAATTTCACCGCGGTTGGTCAGGGAATCGCCCTGTAAGGCAAGCGTTGAGGCACTGATCAGGCCCTGATTACTCAAGGCTTTGCCGGTAATGCGTGCCTCGCCAAGGGCAGTGATTTTACTCCCCGTGGCCGCTATCACGTCCCCGCTGAGGGTCAGTGCCAAATCCAGCGCGCTTTGGATAGCCCCGCTGTTATTCAAACGGGCCGCGTCGAGGATCATATTTTGCCCCTGCCAGAGACCGCTGTTGGTCACCTCGCCCGCCTGGATGGCAAGCGTGCCCTGGCTCAATAGACTACCGCCGTTATTCAGCGTGCCGTTGCCGTTCAGTGTCAGTTCACGCAGACCGATGACCGTGCCCTGGTTATTCACCCCGTTATAGGTCAGCCCCAGGGTGTCGCCCTGTAAGCTGCCGTCGCTGCTGAACTGCGTGCCGCTAAGCCGCATCGCGCCGCCGGAGAGGATCTTGCCGTGGTTGGTCAGCGTCGGAGCCTGAAGAGTGAATTGGCCCTGGCTCATCAGGTCCCCGTTGTTCAGCAAGGTGCCGCGCAGGCTGGCGTCGAGCGCACCGGTGGCAAGCACCGAGCCGGGGCTGGTCCAGTCTCCGGCATTGACGCTAAGCTGCTGACCCTGGGTAGTGCCCGCGGTGGTCAACGTGTTGCCCGTGAGGGATAAATCCCCCGCCGTCAGCCAACGTCCGCCCGCCCCCTGATAGAGGTTATCCCCTGACAGCGTCAGTTCGTTCGTACCCTGCAACAGCCCGTCGCTGTGCAGCATATCGGCATTTACCCCCAGCGTGTTGGCGGTGATTTTGCCGGGGTTCGTCAATGAGGAGGCATTCAGCGTCAGGCCACGGTCACTGGTGATGAGCCCGCTATTGCTGATGTCCGTCCCGTTGAGAGTCATCTCCCCGGCGCTGTAGAGCGTCCCGCTCTGACTGTTGCTGAAGGTGCCGCCGTTCAGGGTAAGCAGGGAATCACTTTGCAGCGCCCCACTGTTGCTGAGCGAACGGAGGTCAAAAGAGAGCGCCTTGCCCAACATCTGCCCGCTGTTGATGAGCGAGTGGCCGCGTACGGTGAGAGCGGCATCGCTGGCTATCACGCCGTGGTTGGTGATATCCGGAATATCCAGCGTCAGCGCGGAGGCGCTGTACAGAGTGCCGTCATGCAGGTTGTTCAGAGTATCCGTGCCGAGCGCCAGCACATTGTCGCCCTGTAGCATGCCGTTGTTGGTCAGCGTCTGCGACTGCGTGCGCAGGGTCGATCCCACCACCGTACCGCTGTTATTTATTACCGGGGCATGCAGCGTGACGGCGTTCGCGCTGCTGTTGCCGCTGTGGTTCAGCGTCCCGCTGGCGTTCACGGTCAGCGCGTTTCTGGCCGCCTGTGTACCGGCCAGCGAAGCTTCACGGGCTGTGATGCTCAGGTTTTTTCCGCTCTGAACCTGGGCTCCGCCGACGGTGCTGAGCTGGTCAGCGCTCAGCTGCATATCCCCGCCCGCACTGAATTCACCGTCCAGTGTCGCCGTCGTGGTCTGAACGGAGAGTGCGTTACCGCTGTGGGTCAGGGACGATTTTCCGCTGCTCAGGGTACTGGCGTTCAGCGTCAGCGCTTTCCCTCCCGAGAGCGTACCGTTCTGCGTAACGTTTCCGGCCTTCAACGTCAGCGCCTCATCCGTCACCAGCGAACCGCTGTTGATCAGGCTGCGACTGGCGGTAATGTCGGCCTTGCCCTTCGCGCCCGCGCTACCTGTTTGCGTGAAATCCTGCGACTGAACGTTCAGCGTCGTGCCGCTCACCAGAGAGCCGCTGTTATTGAGGGTCGTGCTGCTCATCGCCAGGGCGTTGCCCTGTACCTGGCCGCTGTTCGTCAGCGTGCTGGCGTTCAGTTGTGCGTTACCGCCTGCCAGCATTTTGCCGCTTTGGGTCAGGATGCTGGCATTGACGTTCAGGTTTTGCCCGGCGGTTATCTGCCCCTGGCTGATGAGGCTATCGCGGGCATTGGCGGTGATATGTCGCGCGGCGTTGACCTGGCTTCCGGCATCCTGGTGGATATTTTTCGCCGTAAGCGACACGTCCCGCCCGGCGGTGAGTTTTTCATTGCGCTGGGTAAGCGTGCCGTTGGCGTTCAGCACCAGACCCTGGTCGCTGTTCAGTGAGCCATTCCCCAGCGCGATATCACCCTGGCTGTCGAGTGCAATATTACCGCTGGCCTTATGGTCGCCGCTCAGGGCGATATCCTGTCCCTTCGCCGCGATTGCGCCGCTGGCCAGGCTGTTGTGAACCGTCAGTTTACCGTTGGCATCGAGCGTGATATCGCCCTGGCGGGCGTTCAGGTCGCCGAGGTTAACGCCGACGCCTTTGTCACTGGAGATAAGACGGATTCGGTTGGCGTACATCCCGCCCAGCGCCCCGGTGTCCACCGCGACCGTTGGGGCCGCGCCCTCGCCTTGCTGCGCCTGCACGCTGCCGTCAGCATTCACCCGGTTTGCCCCGGCAATCACCTTTAAATCTTTGGCATGAATAGCAGCATTCACTTCCGTGGCGCGGGAAATAATCGACAGCGCATCGCTGTGGCTGGCATCAATGCCCTGGCCATCAATGCTGATGCTGCCTTTTTTAACATCCAGCGCCTGCAGATTACCCTGCGCGTCAAAGACCGGCTTCCCGGTGGTCAGCGTGGCCTGCGGGGTGTTGATAAACCCACAGCCGTTACAGGTGATGCCGTACGGGTTGGCGACCATCACATTCGCCGCTTTCCCCGCCACTTCGGTATACCCCTGAAGCTGTGACCGGTTGCCGCCGGTCACTTCGTTGATGATGCCTTTCGCTTCCTGGCCCGCTTTCAGGTTCGCGTTGCCGTTGATTATCCCGCCCAGCTGCGTCTGGTTGAGCTTGCCGGTGGCGTTATTGAGGATCAGCCCCTCTTTGCCAACGTTGTAGTCTTTGAACTGGTTGTGCGAAATCCCGGCCCCGTTCGGGGTGGCGATATTCACCACCGGCACGCCGTTCGCCGCCTTGTCCGTGGAGGTTTTCCCCTGCGGCGTGATCACCGCGCCCACCGCAGGCAACAGCGGTTGCCCGGCAATCAGGGCGCTAATTACATAGCTCAGCAGACGAAATGACAAACGGACAGGAGGCTGATTCATCTTCTTTTATCCTTAAAATGCGACGGCAACGCGGTAATAAACGCTGACATGATCCGGACCAAGCCAGTCCGGATACACCAGGGGCAGCCCCACGGTGAATGACGTTGAAACCCAACGATTGGCGGTACTCAGCCCGGCGGCGGTTCCCCACAGGGTGCCCCCCGCATAACGTTCCAGTTTGTCGGAATGCAGCCAGCCGCCATCGAGGGCTAGCAGCGTGCTGACCTGACCGATAACCGGCAGCGTAAACAGGGTGTAATTGAGTTCGTTCCGCCAGTACGCGCCGTTATCTCCGGAAATACTTTGCTCTTTAAAACCGCGAACGGAGCTTTCACCGCCAATGGTCATGCGTTCACTGCCGTACAGACGGTCCGGCGTCCACTGCCCGTAAACGCTCGCCAGCCACCACAGATCGTTGGCGACCGGGCGCTGGTAACTGCCGTTCAGGCTCCATTTGCGGAACTCGGCTTTTGGTAAATCGCCATTTTGGTTGCCGTCGCTTTGCGCATCAAACCACGGCATGCCGCGGCTGAAGGTCGGGTTAAAGGTCGCGACCCCGCCGAGGATTTTTTGCGTATGGTTGAGGCCAAACAGCAGACTGGTGAGCTTTCGGCTGCTGCTCTGGAGCAACACATCATCCAGATAGTTTCGGTTGATGCGGTGGCTCAGGCCCACAGAGACGCCGGTTTTGATGTCGCCGTTGCGAAACAGTACATGGGATAAATTGACCCGATGCGTCTCGGTGTCTCCGCTGGAACGCCACAGATAGCCATTGTTATCAATGGTGCTGAGGTAGTTGTTCCAGCTGTAGCTGTAGTCGAGCAGGCTATAACCGTAGGGGATGCTGACTCCGGCGGCCAGGTTCTGCGCATCCTTTGAATTTGAAAACGCACTGCTGCGACCGCCGCTGACAAACCAGCTATCGGCCAGTCCCAGCAGGTTGTTGCCGGTCAGCGAGCCATTTATTTGCCCGACCCCGGTACTTTTTTGCCCGCTATTATCGAAGCTGACTGCGCCACTGAGGGGAAATTCAGGCGTGGCTGTCAGATGCACTACCGACCAGCCTTGTTGAGTGCCGGGAAGAATTTCAATCTGCACCGGTGTGGTTCGGGTGCGATTAATTTGCTCCATGCCCTGTTCAATATCGCGCAAATTAAGAATTTTGCCTTCCAGCCCTGGGAAGGTCATCGCCAGTTCGCGCGCAGGGGCATTATCCATACGGATTTTTTCCAGCCGACCTTCCAGCACAAACAGGTGTAATTCCCCAGAACGTAAATCCTGTTCGGTCAGGAAAGCACGGCTGGTGATATATCCCCGGCTGATATACCAGTCGGAAACACGATTAGTCAGTTCATTAATACGCGCCATATCGAGGCATTCGCCCTGCCAGGGCGCGAAGAGTTTTTGCTGCTGACGTTCATCAATCAACGTCGCCCCATCCAACACGATGCGCTGGATAGTGAAGCATGGGCCTTTGAGGGCTCCCGGCGTTGCGGGCGTGGTGGGCTTCGGCAACGGCTGAACCTGCTCCAGCGCGTCACGCTGTTGCTGGTTCTGGCGCAGTAACTGTTGCTGCTGCTGTTCAATGCTATCGCGATCGGCGGGTGACAGAAGTGCGGCGGAGGCCGTCTGACTCAACAACAATAATATCCATACCGGATATAGAGCTTTCATCCCTGTTCCTGTTAATAATCGTTATTAGGAAACTTCTGGTTTTATGCGTGAGCGCATTTTAAACACACTTTTTTGCATTTGTGAATGTATGGACAAGTTATTCTTATTAGTTGAAACATTTTAAGAAAAAGAGAAAACTAAAAATCATTCATTATCAAAAGACTAAATTAAAATTTTAGTATTGCTTAATAGTCATATTCTTAATGCTTAATCCCTCTAATAAACGTGGCACAGGAGGATATATCTTCCGGATGTTGATTAAAAAAACAGGACGTATTGGGAAGAATAAGCATCAAAGGCAAATAATAACGAGAGTTTATTTATAGGAATGGAAGCGAGTGCCCGGCGGCGCTGCGCTTGCGCAGGCCTACAAGCGGGCGGCAAAATTTGGACGAAAAAAAACCGCTCAAAAGAGCGGTTTTTTCGAATGTGGTCGGCGAGAGAGGAT
>NZ_JAWXRD010000011.1:0-16765 GCF_033843265.1 Scandinavium lactucae | reverse complement strand
AACTGGCCGATCCGGTAACGGCGATTGCCCGCGTTGAGCAGCATTTTGCGCCGCACGCGCTGGACGTTGACCGCACCGATGGCATCAGTCTGGCGTTCGACGAATGGCGCTTCAATCTGCGTTCCTCGAACACCGAGCCGGTGGTGCGTCTGAACGTGGAATCACGCGGGGACACGGCGCTGATGGAAGCGAAAACGAAAGACATTCTGGCGCTGCTGAATCAGTAAATACATACCCTCTCCCGGACGGGGGAGGGTCATTTTTAACAGGAACAACGATGACGACTCTAAGAAAGCGCGAACGAGCCAAAACGAATGCATCGTTAATCTCAATGGTGCAGCGATTCTCCGACATTACCATTATGTTCGGCGGGCTGTGGGTGGTCTGCAAAGGCGCTGCACTGCCGTTTTCCTACATGCATTTGCTGATGGCGCTGATTACTCTGGTGGTGTTTCAGATGATCGGCGGAATGACCGATTTCTATCGCTCATGGCGCGGCGTGCGTATCACCACCGAACTGTTATTACTGCTACAAAACTGGACCCTGGCCCTGATTTTCAGCGCCGGGCTGCTGGCCTTTAACGACGATTTCAGCAATAGCTTTGCCGTGTGGCTCGCCTGGTATCTGCTGAGCGCCTGCGGCATGGTGGCCTGTCGCGCCTTTATTCGTTATGGCGTGGGTTGGCTGCGTAACCGCGGCTACAACATCCGCCAGGTGGCGGTAGCAGGCGATATGCCTGCCGGGCAGATTTTGCTCGACAGCTTCCGCAATCAGCCGTGGCTCGGCTTTGAAGTGGTGGGCAGCTATCACGATCCTAAACCGGGCGGAGTCAATGCCGACTGGGCGGGTAATTATCAACAGCTGATCGAAGATGCCCGCGCCGGGAAAATCCATAACGTCTATATCGCGCTGTCGATGCAGGATGAAGCCTGCATCAAAGACCTGGTGCGCGAACTGGCCGATACCACTTGTTCGGTGATCCTTATCCCGGACGTTTTCACCTTCAATATTCTGCATTCGCGCATCGACGAAGTGAACGGCGTGCCGGTGGTGCCCCTGTATGACACCCCGCTGTCTGGCCTGAATCGCGTGCTGAAACGGGTGGAAGACATCGTGCTGGCAAGCCTGATCCTGCTGCTGATCTCCCCGGTGCTGGCGTGTATTGCCCTGGCGGTCAAAATCACCTCGCCAGGGCCAATTATCTTCCGCCAGACCCGTTACGGTATGGACGGCAAGCCTATCAAAGTCTGGAAATTCCGCTCGATGCGGGTAATGGAAAACGACGCCGTCGTTACCCAGGCCACCCAGAACGATCCCCGCGTGACCCGCGTCGGCAACTTCCTGCGCCGTACTTCGCTGGATGAACTGCCGCAGTTTATCAATGTGTTGACCGGGGGGATGTCGATTGTTGGCCCGCGCCCGCACGCGGTGGCACACAACGAACAGTATCGTCAGCTGATCGAAGGCTACATGCTGCGCCATAAGGTGAAACCGGGCATAACGGGCTGGGCGCAAATTAACGGCTGGCGCGGTGAAACTGACACCCTGGAAAAGATGGAAAAGCGTATCGAGTTTGACCTCGAGTACATCCGTGAATGGAGCCTGTGGTTCGACATTCGCATTGTTTTCCTGACGATTTTCAAAGGCTTTGTCAACAAAGCAGCGTATTGAGGTAGTGACATGAGCCTGAGAGAAAAAACCATCAGCGGGGCGAAGTGGTCCGCCATGGCCACGGTGGTCATCATCGGCCTGGGGCTGGTGCAGATGACCGTGCTGGCGAGGATTATCGACAATCACCAGTTCGGTCTGCTTACCGTGTCGCTGGTGATCATCGCCTTGGCGGACACGCTGTCGGATTTTGGCATTGCCAACTCCATTATCCAGCGTAAAGAAATCAGCCATCTGGAGCTGACCACGCTCTACTGGCTGAACGTCGGCTTAGGAATTGTCGTGTTCGCGCTGGTGTTTTCCCTGAGTGGGTTCATTGCTGACGTTCTGCACAACCCGGATCTGGCCCCACTGATGCGTACGTTGTCGTTCGCGTTTGTGGTTATCCCGCACGGGCAGCAGTTCCGCGCCCTGATGCAAAAAGAGCTGGAATTCAACAAGATTGGCATGATTGAAACCTCCGCCGTGCTGGCGGGGTTTACGTTCACGGTGGTCAGTGCGCATTTCTGGCCGCTGGCAATGACCGCCATTCTCGGTTATCTGGTGAACAGTGCGGTGCGGACCCTGCTGTTTGGCTGGTTTGGTCGCCGGATTTATCGTCCGGGGCTGCATTTCTCGCTGGCGTCGGTGTCCTCCAATCTGCGCTTCGGCGCATGGCTGACTGCCGACAGCATCATCAACTATGTGAACACCAACCTCTCAACGCTGGTGCTGGCGCGTATTCTCGGGGCCAGCGTCGCCGGGGGGTACAACCTGGCGTACAACGTGGCCGTTGTGCCACCGATGAAGCTTAACCCGATTATCACCCGCGTGCTATTCCCGGCGTTCGCCAAAATTCAGGACGATACCGCCAAACTGCGCGTGAACTTTTACAAGCTGCTGTCGGTAGTGGGCATTATCAATTTCCCGGTGCTGCTTGGCCTGATGGTGGTCAGCAACAATGTGGTGCCACTGGTGTTTGGTGAGAAGTGGGTCAGCATTGTGCCTGTTCTGCAACTGCTGTGCGTGGTGGGGTTACTGCGTTCGATCGGCAACCCGATTGGTTCGCTGCTGATGGCCAAAGCGCGCGTCGACATCAGCTTTAAATTCAACGTGTTCAAAACCTTCCTGTTTATTCCGGCGATTATCATTGGCGGCCATCTGGCCGGGGCGCTTGGCGTGACGCTAGGCTTCCTGCTGGTGCAGGTGGTGAATACCGTGCTGAGCTATTTCGTGATGATCAAACCGGTACTGGGATCGAGCTATCGCCAGTACATCCTCAGCCTGTGGCTGCCGTTTTATCTGTCGCTGCCGACGCTGGTGGTGAGCTACGGACTGGGTGTGACGCTGAACGGCGCACTGTCGCTGCCGCTGCTGCTGGTGATTCAGATTACCGCCGGGGCGCTGGCGTTCGCGCTGATGATTGTGTTGTCGCGCCATCCGCTGGTGGTGGAGATGAAACGCCAGCTGTGCCGTAGTGAAAAAATGAAAATGCTTTTGCGTGCGGGCTGAGTGATTCAGCCGCCCCGATGAATTAAGAACCCCTATAAGAGGTCACACATGAAATTACTGATCCTTGGCAACCACACCTGCGGCAACCGCGGTGACAGCGCCATTTTGCGCGGCCTGCTTGATGCCATTGCCACCCTGAATGCGGACGCGGAAGTGGACGTGATGAGCCGCTATCCGGTGAGCTCTTCCTGGCTGCTGAATCGTCCGGTAATGGGCGATCCGCTGTATACCCAGATGAAACAGCACAACAGCGCGGCGGGCGTGGTGGGGCGCGTGAAAAAAGTCCTGCGTCGTCGCTATCAGCATCAGGTGCTGCTCTCCCGCGTCACCGACAGCGGCAAGCTGCGCAATATCGCCATCGCGCAGGGGTTTACCGATTTCGTCCGGCTGCTCAGCAACTATGACGCGATTATTCAGGTAGGCGGCTCGTTCTTTGTGGACCTGTACGGTGCGCCGCAGTTTGAACATGCGCTCTGTACTTTCATGGCCAAAAAACCACTGTACATGATTGGTCACAGCGTCGGCCCGTTCCAGGAGCCGCAGTTTAATCAGCTCGCGAACTACGTTTTCGGCCAGTGCGAGGCGCTGATCCTGCGTGAATCCGTCAGCCTGAACCTGATGCAGCGCAGCGATATCACTACTGCCAAAGTTGAGCAGGGGGTCGATACCGCCTGGCTGGTTGATCATCACGAACAAGATTTCACCGCCAGCTATGCGGTGGAGCACTGGTTGAACAAAATCGGCCAGCAAAAAACCGTGGCTGTGACTCTGCGTGAACTCGCGCCGTTTGATAAACGTCTCGGCACCACCCAGCAGGCGTACGAAGAAGCCTTCGCCGGGGTGGTGAATCGCATTATCGATTCTGGCTATCAGGTGATTGCCCTCTCAACCTGCACCGGGATCGACAGCTACAACAAAGACGACCGCATGGTGGCCCTGAACCTGCAAAAGCACATCAGCGACCCCTCCCGCTACCACGTGGTGATGGACGAACTGAATGATCTCGAAATGGGCAAAATTCTCGGTGCCTGTGATTTAACCGTTGGCACCCGTCTGCATTCGGCGATTATCTCAATGAACTTCGATACCCCGGCGATTGCTATCAACTACGAACACAAGTCCGCCGGGATCATGCAGCAGCTCGGGATGCCGGAAATGGCAATTGACATCCGTCATCTGCTCGACGGCAGTCTTGGGGCGATGGTGGCCTACACGCTCGGCCAGTTGCCCGCGATTAATGAACGCCTGCGCGTGGCGGTGAAGGCCGAACGCCAGACCGGTATGCAGATGGTCAAATCCGTGCTGGACCGCATCGGGGAGGGGAAATGAAGGTTGGTTTCTTCCTGTTAAAATTCCCGTTGTCGTCAGAGACCTTTGTTTTAAATCAGATTGTGGCGTTCATTGAGATGGGCTATGAGGTGGAGATTGTCGCGCTACTGAAGGGCGATATGACCAACACCCATGAGGCGTATACCCGCTACGGTCTGGCGCAGAAAACCCGCTGGTTGCAGGATGAACCCGCGGGCAAACTCACCAAACTGCGCCACCGCGCGGTCAATACCCTGAAAGGGTTGCATCGGGGGGCGACCTGGCGGGCAATGAACGCCCGCCGTTACGGACATGAAGCGCGCAATTTAATCCTCTCATCTATTGCGGCGCAAAACACCACGCCGATTTGTGCCGATGTGTTTATCGCCCACTTTGGTCCGGCGGGGGTGACCGCCGCCAAGCTGCGCGAGCTGGGCGTTCTGCGCGGTAAAATTGCCACCGTCTTCCACGGGATCGACATCTCCAGCCGGGATGTGCTCAGCCATTATACCCCGGAGTATCAGCAGCTGTTTCGTCGCGGCGATTTAATGCTGCCAATAAGCGACCTGTGGGCAGGGCGTTTGAAGACGATGGGCTGCCCGGCAGACAAAATCGTGGTGTCGCGCATGGGCGTGAATATGGAGCGTTTCGCGCTGCGCCCGGTAAAAGCCCCGGATGAGACGCTACAAATTATCTCCGTCGCGCGCTTAACCGAGAAAAAAGGGCTGCACGTGGCGATAGAAGCCTGCCGTCAGCTGAAAGAACGCGGGGTGCGTTTTCACTATCGCATTCTGGGCATTGGCCCCTGGGAGCGCCGCCTGCGCACGCTTATCGAGCAGTATCAGCTTGAGGACGTGATAGAGATGCCCGGGTTTGCACCCAGCCATAAAGTCAAAGCGATGCTCGATGAGGCCGACGTGTTCCTGCTGCCGTCCATCACCGGGGCCGATGGCGACATGGAAGGCATTCCCGTCGCGCTGATGGAAGCGATGGCGGTGGGCATTCCGGTGGTGTCCACGGTACACAGCGGTATTCCGGAGCTGATCGATGCCGGTGAGTCCGGATGGCTGGTACCTGAGAACGACGCGGCATCGCTTGCCGACCGGCTCAACGCCCTGGGGGCGTTTGACCAGCAGGCACTGCAACCGGTCGTGACCAAAGCGCGAGCCAAAGTCGAAGCTGAGTTCAACCAGCAGGTGATTAACCGCGAGTTAGCCAGCCTGCTGCAAACGCTGTAAAAAGAGGACGCATGACCGATAAAAAAATCACGCTATCACGACGCGCCTTCCTTGGGGCCAGCTCTGCGCTGGCCGCCCTGCCGCTCATTAACAGCCCCGCTGCGCGTGCGTTGGGGCGTAAAGACCCGGTAGATATCCGCCAGTACAATCCCGGTAACGACTGGATCCGTGCCTTCAACGATGCGTTTAAAGACGCCGACGTGGTTGAAGTGCCATCGGGCGTGGTCTGTGAAAATATCAACACCGGGATCATTATTCCGCCGGGCAAAACTCTGCAGATTGCCGGTGCCCTGAAGGGCAACGGGCGCGGGCGCTTTGCGTTGCAGGATGGCTGTAAAATCATCGGCAAAAACGGCAGTTTGAACAATATCTGCCTCGATGTGCGCGGCTCAGACTGTGTGATCCAGGGCGTGACGCTAAGTGGCTACGGCCCGGTGGCGCAGATATATATCGGCGGAAAAAATAAGCGCAATATGCGTAATCTGCTGATCGACAACATCACCGTCACCAGGGCCAACTACGGCATTCTGCGTCAGGGCTTTCATAACCAGTTTGACGGGGTGAAGATTACTCACAGTCGTTTCACCCATTTGCAGGGGGATGCCATCGAGTGGAACGTGGCGATCAACGATAAAAATATCCTGATCTCTGACCACGTTATCGACAACATCAACTGCACCAACGGCAAAATCAACTGGGGGATCGGCATTGGCCTGGCGGGCAGCACCTACGACAATGGCTATCCGGAAGAGCAGGCGGTCAAGAACTTTGTAGTGGCTAACATCACCGGCAGCAACTGTCGACAGCTGGTTCACGTCGAGAACGGCAAACACTTTATTATTCGTAATATCAAAGCGCGTAATATCACCCCGGAGTTCAGTAAAAAAGCGGGAATTGATAATGCCACCGTAGCCATTTACGGCTGTGATAATTTCATTATTGATAATATCGATATGGTCAATAGCGCTGGGATGTTGATTGGCTATGGCGTTATCAAGGGCAATTATCTTTCAATCCCGCAAAACTTTAAACTTAACGACGTGACGATGGATAACACCACGTTGCCTTACAAGCTGCGTGGGATCCAGATCTCGTCCGGTAACGCGCAGTCGTTCGTGGCGATAACCAACCTCAACCTGAAACGCGCCTCGCTTGAGATGCACAACAAGCCGCAGCATCTGTTTATGCGCAACATCAGCGTGATGCAGGATGCCGACCGCGGCCCGGCACTGTCGATGAACTTCGACCTGCGTAAAGACGTGCGCGGGAAGTTCATGGCAAAAGAGGACACGCTGCTCTCACTGGCCAACATCAAGGCGGTGAATGAGAAGGGTGTACGTTCGGTCGACATCGACCGGGTTGATCAGCAGGTCGTCAACGCCAGCGGGTTAAATTTCAGACTGCCGGGTAAATAAAATACGACGATTCCTGGTATATTGTCGCAACTATCGGATTAACCCCGAAGTTTTATCAAAACTTGCCAGGTATCATCAAAAAAACATGCTGGATAAAACGTTCTGACTGGCTATAATTCTCCAACCATTCACAGGTGGACATGAAAATGATTAATTTGAAAGCAGTTATTCCGGTAGCTGGCCTCGGGATGCACATGCTTCCTGCCACCAAGGCTATTCCTAAAGAAATGCTGCCGATCGTTGACAAACCGATGATCCAATACATCGTCGACGAAATTGTTGCTGCAGGGATCAAAGAAATCGTCCTGGTCACCCACGCATCGAAAAATGCAGTGGAAAACCACTTCGACACCTCGTATGAACTTGAGTCACTGCTTGAGCAGCGCGTGAAGCGTCAGCTGCTGGCGGAAGTGCAGGCCATTTGCCCACCGGGCGTGACCATTATGAACGTGCGCCAGGCACAACCGCTGGGTCTGGGCCACTCAATTCTTTGCGCCCGTCCGATTGTTGGCGATAACCCGTTTGTGGTTGTCCTGCCAGACATCGTGCTGGACAACGCCACCGCTGACCCAATGCGCTACAACCTCGCCGCGATGGTTGCCCGTTTCAACGAAACCGGCCGCAGCCAGGTGCTGGCGAAGCATATGGAAGGCGACCTGCGCGAATACTCGGTCATCAAGACTAAAGAGCCGCTGGAAGTTGAAGGTAAAATCAGCCGTATCGTTGATTTCATCGAAAAACCGGACCAGCCGCAGACTCTCGATTCTGACCTGATGGCCGTGGGTCGCTATGTTCTGTCTGCCGATATTTGGGCTGAACTGGAAAAAACCGAACCCGGTGCCTGGGGTCGTGTTCAGCTCACCGATGCTATCGCACAGCTGGCGGAAAAACAGTCCGTCGATGCGGTGCTGATGACCGGCGACAGCTTCGACTGCGGCAAGAAAATGGGCTACATGCAGGCTTTCGTTAAGTATGGGCTGCGCAACCTGAAAGAGGGTGCGAAGTTCAGAGAGAGCATTAAGAAGCTGCTGGTGGATTAAACCATCCGTTAGTTTGAATGTTCGTGTAAACGGCAGGGGAGGTTATGATGCGATTAACGCGCACTCATAGCATCACTGCCGTTTTTTCGTTTAAAATCAATGACTAATTTTGGTAGTGCATAGCGTTTTTTTGTCTTGTTTCTGGGGTATTTCCCCTTGTTTTGAGCCGTAATTCAGACCACAATAATGGATTAGATTGATCGGCTTTGTGGTTAAATTTTAACCACAAAACGAACTTAGATACTGACATTTCGTGCAGTGCACTGGTAGCTGTTGAGCCAGGGGCGGTAGCGTATTTAAATTTTCCTGGCGTGTGGCAAATAGTGAAAATAAACTCAACTCTTAATAAAAACATATTCTATTTAGCCTTGGTTCAGGGCAGTTCATATATATTACCGTTAATAACATTCCCTTATCTTGTTCGTGTTCTTGGTCCAGAGTATTTTGGGTTACTAGGTTTTTGTCAAGCATCAATGCAATATCTGGTTCTTTTAACTGATTATGGTTTCAACTGGACTGCAACACAACAGGTTGCTAAAAATAAAGATGATAAAAATGAACTTACTCAAATCTTCTGGAGTGTTATATTTTCAAAGCTTATGCTGGCTGTCGCAGCATTTACTGTCTTAGCCATAGTATGCGCCACTGTGACTCAATATAAAAATGTTTGGTACATTCTTCTGGCTTTTAGTCCTCTTGTGATTGGCAATATTCTCTATCCAGTATGGTTTTTCCAGGGTATGGAAAAAATGAAATGGATTACCTTATGTACAATTTCGGCAAGATGCCTAGTGATACCGCTAACGTTTATATTCGTTCATAGTCCACGTGATGTTTGGCTTGCAGCCTTAATTCAAGGGTCCGTTAACATGATTGCTGGTCTCCTCGGATTTTATTTAATAAGACGAAGACGGTGGTTAACGGGGTTCAGTTTTGACTTTGGACGAATCAAGCAGAGTCTCCGCGATGGATGGCATGTATTTGTCTCGACATCGGCTATTAGTCTCTATACGACAAGTACTACCGTTATTTTGGGTTTCGTTTCGGGGCCTACTGCCGTTGGGTACTTTAATGCCGCAAACACTATCCGAAGTGCGGCCCAAGGTTTATTAAGCCCCATAACACAGGCGCTTTATCCAAGAATAAATACTTTATTTGATAGTGATTACGCACACGCGATGAGTCTGATTAAAAAATCTGTACGAATTGTCGGCGGCTTGGCACTATTGGGCTCGATTGCGATATTCATATTGGCCCCATGGATCATAAAATTCGGTGTGGGGGAAAATTACAACGAAGCAATTACAGTTCTTCGTTGTATGGCATTTCTGCCATTTGTTGTGGTGATGAGCAATATATTTGGTGTTCAAACAATGTTGACCCATAACTATAAAAAACAGTTTAGTAGAATTTTAATTGTTAGTGGTGTGTTAAATATGCTAATAATTTTCCCGCTAGTTATTCGCTATGCAGAAGTCGGTGCTGCTGTTTCTCTTCTTATAACTGAATCAGTTGTAACGTTATTAATGTATCTGTTCTTACGTTCTAAACAAATTTATCTTATTAAATGATTGGTGGATTAATGTTCGACTATCTTATCGTTGGTGCTGGCTTATATGGCTCTGTATGTGCTCATGAGTTGAATAAAAAAGGTAAAAAAGTACTTGTCATAGAAAAGAGATCACATATCGCAGGAAATGCTTTCACCGAAAATAATGATGGAATACAAGTTCATAAATATGGTGCTCATATATTTCATACGAATGATAAAAAAATATGGGATTATGTAAATTCATTTGTAGAGTTTAATCGTTTCACAAACTCACCTCTTGCGAATTATGAAGGTGAACTGTACAACTTGCCATTTAATATGAATACATTTTACAAACTTTGGGGAGTAAAAACACCAAAAGAAGCTTTAGATGTTATCAATGAACAAAGAAAAGAACTCGGTGATAAAGAACCTGCGAATCTTGAAGAAAAAGCAATCTCTTTGGTTGGTCGTGATATCTATGAAAAATTGATCAAGGGTTATACGGAAAAACAATGGGGAAGAAAAGCTTCAGATCTCCCAGCTTTTATAATTAATCGCTTACCTGTAAGAATGACATACGATAATAATTATTTCTCAGATCGCTATCAAGGAATACCTATCGGTGGGTATACCAAAATGGTCGATAAAATGCTAGAAGGTATTGAAGTAAGACTTGGTATTGATTTTCTAAAAAATAAATTAGAATTGTCAAAGTTGGCAGATAAGATAATTTATACCGGTCCTATTGATGAGTATTTTGATTATTGCTATGGACTTTTGGAGTATCGGTCACTTAGATTTGAAAGCGAAAGATTAAATATTGAGAATTATCAGGGTAACGCTGTTATTAACTATACAGAAGCTAATATTCCATTTACACGTATAATAGAGCACAAACATTTTGATCCAATTGATACAAAACATACAATAATTACCAAAGAATATCCGTCTGAATGGCAGAAGGGTGATGAGCCGTATTATCCTGTAAATAATGTCAAAAATATGAATTTATTTAACAAGTATAGAAAATTAGCATCCGAAGAGAAAAAAGTTATTTTCGGTGGACGACTTGCAGAATATAAATATTACGACATGCATCAAGTAATTTCATCGGCATTATACTTTTTAAATGGTGAAAATGATCATGAGTAAAAAATATATTTATATTCACGACCTGACTGAATCTGAAAATCATGCAGGATATAAAGCGCGCCATGATATTTTTAATATACTCAAAAAGCGAAAAGAAATTGAAGTAGTTAAAGTTCCGTTAAGCATTGGAGGGATATTCGAAAGGATTTCCAGTGTGATCGCATTTATGAAATTCCTTAATAATTGTAGGCAGGGTGAACATTTAGTATTCAACTACCCATTAGCAAAGCCTTATGGGAAGCTACTGGAAATTATGACGTTTTTCAGATCATTTAATTTTTCATTGATTGTTCATGATCTAAATTCTTTACGAAAGAAACAAGCTAAAGAAGATACTCTCATTTATAAAGCAACAAATATAATCAGTCATAACAAAACAATGACTAGTTACATGAAGGATATTGGCGTTGAAAACATCAATATTATTGAATTAAATTTGTTTGATTATCTCCATCAATGTGATTCTCAAACGAGGAATATAGAAGCTTGTGTAGATATAACATTGCTCATTGCCGGTAATCTTTCAAAAGAAAAAGCAGGGTATTTATATTCCTGGGAACCTACTTTTCCTGTAGATATATATGGTATAAACTATAATGGGACATCAGAAAAATTAAATTATCATGGGGTCTTTGATGCAGATAATCCCGGAAAATTAATGTCAATGAATAAGTCCTATTATGGATTAGTGTGGGATGGTGATTCTCAATTGACTTGTAGTGGGATGTTTGGTGAGTATTTAAAATATAACAACCCACATAAAGCATCTCTCTATTTATCCCTCTCTATACCTGTAGTTGTATGGAGTGGTTCTGCACTAGCTGAATTTGTTAGACGTGAGAAATGTGGCGTCGTGATAGATAATTTAAATGAACTTGAACACATCATAAGAAACAAAAACCAGTGGGAACATTGCCGCGTAGAAGCTGAGAGACTAAGCCTGAAAATTAGTAATGGTGATTTTCTAGGTGAGGCACTCAAGAAATTTGAATAATAACTGCTAAGTCTTTAGCTTTTTCGGTGAAATAATGTATCTAATATTATTACTATTGCCACTTTCTTTTTTAGCATACAAAGTTTCAAGGGACACATTCAATCCTGTATTTTTAATGTCCTCCTCCTATATATTTGTCTCTGCAATAATTTTGTGGACAAGCGACATATTGACTTATGATTTTAAAGTAGAAACACAATTGTTTATATTTGGCAATATTTTTGTTTTCTCATTATTTTCATTTTGTGGTTCAGGATTGATAAAGGGAAAGGATATTAATTTTGGAGAAAGTATAAAAATTCATTCGAATACACTATTTGTATTGTTATGTTTTTTTTCACTATCTTACATCATAGTAAGAATTGCTGGGTATAACGTCTCTCTTCAGGAAATAAAAAACTCCTTACATGAAATTAGAACCGAGGAAGTTGCGGATGGACATTCTGCGGTCCAATATTTCTTCACTCTAATTTATATTGTGTGGGGATATTATTTGATAGCAAGGAAAATCAAATCATCAAGTAAAATATTGCTTATTGTACTTATGATGTTATTGCTTGTGGTGGCAGTGGTTAGTACATCAAAACAAGCGACATTTATGTTGTTCATTTCAACCTTTTTTATAACCACTAGACGAAAGTTTAAATCGATAGTTATGTTTGCTTTTCTAGGGCTTGCATTGTTTTCTTTCTTTAGCTTTATTATCAGAACAAATACCAATAGTAGCTTTTGGGAAGCATTAAAAACATATTTGGCAATTTATGTCTCAAGTCCAACAATTGCGATGCAGGAATTTTACTTACTCAGTAGCAAGATAGCTGATAGTAATCTTATTCGTATTTTTATGAAGATAGCAGGATTCGCGGTACCTGAAACGTTACATCGTGAGTTTGTATATGTAGGTGTTCCAACGAATGTTTATACAGCATTTTCTGACTATGTATTCTATGGATGGACCGTTTCATATATCATGATGGCATTACATGGATTCATTTGTGGGCTACTATGGAAGCTTTCAAAGATGTTCATTTGGGCTAAAGTTTTCTATTCGCTTTTTGCGTATACGATCATATTCACCTTCTTCCATGAAAGTCTGGTAACTTCTTTGAGTTTATGGTTACAACTTCTACTACTATCAGTATTATTCAGTTGTTGTTATAAAGTCCAAAAAAATTACGTAATTAGGGATTAAAGCGAAAATAAAATTATGTTGAAAATAGTTATATCTGCAAATACAAGTTGGTATATATATAATTTCAGGAAAAATACAATAGTAAAATTACTCGAGGAAGGTCACTCAGTATTTATTGTCAGTCCTGCAGATGCATATACTGAGAAACTAAAAGAGTTAGGCTGTGGATTCTTCAATGTCAATATATCTCAAAGAGGGATGAATCCGTTTACTGAAGCTAAAACTCTTATCGAGTATCATGTAATATATAGGAAAATACGACCTTCTCACATTTTAAATTTTACTCCTAAAAGTAATATTTATAGTACGTTTGCTGCATATTTATCAAGTGCCACAATTATCAATAATATTGCAGGTCTTGGTACAGCTTTTATAGAGCGTTCGAAAACAAAATCCATTATAAAAATTCTTTATAAAATTTCGCAACGACGCGCAAAGATTGTTTTTTTCCAAAATAATGACGATCTTACTCAATTTGTTAATGATGGAATCGTGCATAAAGAACAAACGCGACTCATACCTGGTTCTGGAGTTGATCTTAGTAGATTTCAGCTAAATAATCGTAAAACTGATGGCATCACTAAATATATTCTTATTGCAAGGCTGATCAAAGAAAAAGGAATAGCAGAGTTTGCTCAAGCCGCAAAAATATTGAAAGATAAATACGGAGATAAAGTCCATTTCAGTTTGGCTGGATTTGTTGATCAAGATAATCCTTCCGCTGTACCCTTGGAGCTTATAAATAAATGGCATGACGATGGAGTAATGCGATTTTTAGGCAAGACCGATAAGGTAGAAGATCTTCTACAAAACAATGATTGTGTTGTTCTTCCTTCTTATTATCGGGAAGGTGTGCCCAAAAGCCTTCTGGAAGCTGCTGCAATGGGTAAAATAATCGTCACGACTGACAACGTCGGCTGTCGTGAGGCTGTTATTGATAATGAAACAGGCTATTTATGTGAACCTCGGTCTGTTCTTTCTTTAACCTGCGCTCTTGAGAAAGTCATTTTAATGGATCATAAAGCGCGAGAGGAAATGGGGCGTGCGGGTCGTGACTATATTTCAAGACGTTTTGATGAACAAATTGTTATTAATGAATATCTTTCATGTCTATGATATTCATTAATCGGTTTACGTTATAAACGCTGGCCTTGCTTTTTTGAATGTGAGTTAAATGGATGACTAAAATTAATCTCGTTTCTTTATATTATGAAGCGAATAGAATAACTGGTGCCAACAAAAGGTTTGATTTTTTTGCGAGAAGCCTGCTAAAAAGAAATGATGTTAAAGTCATTGCCGTTGTGAAGCAAGGCGAAGAGCCTGCTTGGGCTGATGATGTAATAACGGTACCCAGGTATGATAGGCTTCCCGCACCTGTTCGGCGAATTTTACATTTTGTACATTTGAGCTTTTTGTGTTTTAAATTGGATGGCATCATTATTAATGATTTTATGCCAGTGCCGTTATTTTCAGCTCGAAAGAAAAACTACTATCAATTGGTACATGATATAAGGAATTTCACTGAGTACAATCGCGCCTTGCTCAAAAATATATCTAGCTATATTCAAAAAATGCAATGGAAAAAAGTTAGTAACATTTTAACCGTCAGTGAATTCACAAAAACACAACTTGTGGATTACTGCGGTGTGAATCCAGAAAATGTTTTCGTTTCATATAATGGTATTGAAGAAACGATCAGAGTGCCTTTGCAACGAGATATTGATTTTTTATATATCGCGACTTTTGAAAAACGGAAAAATCATAAGAATCTAGTCTTGGCATTTTCTGAATATGTAAAAAATGTTGATCCTAACTCTAAGCTTGTGCTCGTTGGCCGTGACTTAGGTTATCGCGGCGGTGTACATACACTTATTGACGATCTGTCTCTTGCTGATAATGTTAGTATTATAGATAATATATCAGAAAAAGAGTTGCTTAACCTTTATGAACGGTCATGTTGTTTTGTTAGCCCTTCCTTATATGAAGGGTTCGGGATGCCGATTATTGAAGCAATGTATTTTGGCTGCAATGTTGCCTGTAGCAATATCGCAGTTTTTCAAGAGATTGCAAAAGAACATGCTGATTATTTTGATCCAAAAGATGTTATGGACATTTTTAGAACCCTTCAGATTTCACGGGGAAAAAATAATGATGATGCAGGACAAGTTACCTATGTTTGTAACCATTTTTATTGGGATGCGATAACCGATTCCTTTTTGCAAACGATGAGGAATTAAAATGATTCAACCTGTTATTATTGCCGGTGGTGTGGGTTCTAGGTTGTGGCCTTTGTCTCGTGAGCAATATCCAAAGCAATTCCTATCACTATTAAATGAGCGCAGCTTGTTAGTCAATACGATTACTAGGCTTGATGATATAAATCATAGGCCACCCGTTATTGTATGTAATAATGAGCATCGCTTTTTAGTTGCGGAACAACTACGTGAATCCAAAATTGATGTTGGTGGTATTATTCTCGAACCCGTTGGCAGAAATACTGCTCCTGCAGTAGCATTGTCTGCACTGTACTCGGCGGCGCAAGATGAAGAGGATGATCCTATTCTTTTAGTTTTGGCTGCGGATCATGCTATTCGAGATGTAGAGCATTTTTGTTTATCAATTAATCAAGCTATCAAGCTTGCCGAGCAAGGATATCTGGTAACATTTGGGATTGTGCCAACGCATCCGGAAACTGGTTATGGATATATCCAGGTAGGAGAAAGCCTTGGGACAGGTGGTCATAAAGTCGCCGGTTTTAAAGAGAAACCAGATTTTGCAACTGCTGAACAGTATTTGGCTAGCCAGAAGTATCTCTGGAATAGCGGCATGTTTATGTTTCGTGCATCTGTCTATCTTGAAGAGCTTAAACACCATCGTCCTGAAATATATAATTCATGTATAAATGCTTTTTCGTCAATTGAGCATGATCTTGATTTTGTGCGGGTCAACATAGAATCTTTTGTTGAGTGCCAATCTGAATCAATAGATTATGCTGTAATGGAAAAAACAGATAGGGCTGCGGTTGTCGCCTTAGACGCAGGTTGGAGTGATGTTGGTTCTTGGTCATCTCTTTGGGATATCAGTGATAAAGATAAACATGGAAATGTTTATCGCGGAGATGTAATCACTCATAATACTGAAAATAGCTATTTTTATTCTGAGTCTGCGCTAGTCACCTCAATTGGTTTAGATAATGTTATCGTTGTTCAAACTAAGGATGCTGTTTTGGTCGCAGACCGCCATGCTGTACAAGATGTTAAGCATATTGTTGAGAGTATCAAACACGCTGGTAGATTAGAGCACCACTCGCACCGAGAAGTATATCGCCCGTGGGGTAAATATGATTCTATCGATTGTGGTGAAAGATACCAAGTGAAGCATCTCACAGTTAAACCTGGAGAGGGGATCTCTGTGCAAATGCACCATCACCGGGCAGAACATTGGATTGTTGTCTCAGGAACCGCGAGAGTCACTATCAATGACAATATACAATTAGTCTCCGAGAATGAGTCTATATATATTCCCGTTGGCGCAAAACATAGCCTTGAAAACCCCGGTAAAATCCCACTGGATATTATTGAAGTTAGATCGGGCGCATATCTTGAAGATGATGATATTGTCCGCTTTGCGGATCGATATGGTCGAAGCTGAATAAGTCAAAGGTAAACATGAATACGTTAACCTGTTTTAAAGCCTACGATATTCGCGGCAAGCTGGGCGAAGAGCTGAACG
>NZ_JAWXRD010000010.1:0-29721 GCF_033843265.1 Scandinavium lactucae | reverse complement strand
TCGCAATCCGTGAAGGCGGCCGTACCGTTGGCGCGGGCGTTGTTGCTAAAGTTCTCAGCTAATCGCTGATAACATTTGACGCAATGCGCAATAAAAGGGCATCATTTGATGCCCTTTTTGCACGCTTTCGAACCAGAACCTGGCTCATCAGTGATTTTTTTTGTCATAATCATTGCTGAGACAGGCTCTGAAGAGGGCGTTTAGTCCGAAACGCAACAGAGCATTTCGGTTTTGGTTGCCTCGCATTCACGCGGGGCAAAGATGTTTGTCGAATTCTTGTGACAGGTTGGTTTATGAGTGCGAATACCGAAGCTCAAGGGAGCGGGCGCGGCCTGGAAGCGATGAAGTGGGTGATCGTTGCAGTACTGCTGATCGTAGCCATTGTGGGCAACTACCTTTATCGTGACATGATGCTGCCGCTGCGTGCGCTGGCCGTGGTGATTCTGATTGCTGCAGCGGGCGGTGTCGCGCTGTTGACGACAAAAGGCAAGGCGACCGTGGCGTTTGCCCGTGAAGCGAGAACTGAAGTGCGTAAGGTCATTTGGCCTACCCGTCAGGAAACGCTGCACACTACGCTGATTGTGGCCGCGGTTACTGCTGTAATGTCACTGATCCTGTGGGGCCTGGATGGTATTCTGGTCCGCCTGGTATCTTTTATCACTGGCCTGAGGTTCTGAGATGTCTGAAGCTCCTAAAAAGCGCTGGTACGTCGTTCAGGCGTTTTCCGGTTTTGAAGGCCGTGTAGCGACTTCGCTGCGCGAGCATATCAAATTACACAATATGGAAGAGTTGTTTGGTGAAGTCATGGTGCCGACCGAAGAAGTGGTCGAAATCCGTGGTGGCCAGCGCCGCAAGAGCGAGCGCAAATTCTTCCCGGGTTACGTACTGGTACAGATGGTAATGAATGATGCCAGCTGGCACCTGGTGCGTAGCGTGCCGCGCGTAATGGGCTTCATCGGTGGTACCTCCGATCGTCCGGCACCGATCAGCGACAAAGAAGTTGATGCGATCATGAACCGCCTGCAGCAGGTGGGTGATAAGCCGCGTCCTAAAACGCTGTTTGAACCGGGTGAAATGGTCCGTGTTAGTGACGGTCCGTTTGCAGACTTCAACGGTGTGGTTGAAGAGGTGGACTACGAGAAGTCCCGCCTGAAAGTTTCTGTCTCTATCTTTGGCCGTGCAACGCCGGTAGAACTGGACTTCAGCCAGGTTGAAAAAGCATAAATAAGCAGCGATCAATCGTTGCACAAGGCGCGAGATTGGAATACAATTTCGCGCCTTTTGTATTTATGGGCCTTGTGCACATAAATCACGTATTTATCACGGGGAGCCTCTTCGAGGCGCTATAACCCACCAGAGGAAATTGAGAATGGCTAAGAAAGTACAAGCCTACGTCAAGCTGCAGGTTGCAGCTGGTATGGCGAACCCAAGTCCACCAGTTGGCCCAGCACTGGGTCAGCAGGGCGTGAACATCATGGAATTCTGTAAAGCGTTCAACGCAAAAACTGAATCCCTGGAAAAAGGTCTGCCGACTCCTGTCGTCATCACCGTTTACGCTGACCGCTCATTCACTTTCATCACCAAGACTCCGCCAGCTGCGGTTCTGCTGAAGAAAGCTGCAGGCATTAAGTCTGGTTCCGGCAAGCCGAACAAAGAGAAAGTTGGTAAAATTTCTCGCGCTCAGCTGCAGGAAATCGCGCAGACTAAAGCTGCCGACATGACCGGTGCTGACATTGAAGCGATGACTCGCTCAATCGAAGGTACTGCGCGTTCCATGGGCCTGGTAGTGGAGGATTAAGAAATGGCTAAACTGACCAAGCGTATGCGCGTGATCCGTGAGAAAGTTGATGCAACTAAACAGTATGACATCAACGAAGCCATCGCTCTTCTGAAAGAGCTGGCCACCGCTAAATTTACCGAAAGCGTAGATGTTGCTGTTAACCTCGGCATCGATGCTCGTAAATCTGACCAGAACGTACGTGGTGCAACTGTACTGCCACACGGTACTGGCCGTTCTGTTCGCGTTGCCGTATTTGCCCAAGGCCCGAACGCTGAAGCAGCTAAAGCTGCTGGTGCTGAGCTGGTAGGTATGGAAGATCTGGCTGACCAGATCAAAAAAGGCGAAATGAACTTTGACGTTGTTATTGCTTCCCCGGATGCAATGCGCGTTGTTGGCCAGCTGGGCCAGGTTCTGGGTCCACGCGGCCTGATGCCAAACCCGAAAGTTGGTACTGTAACTCCTAACGTTGCTGAAGCTGTTAAGAACGCTAAAGCAGGTCAGGTTCGTTACCGTAACGACAAAAACGGCATCATCCACACCACCATCGGTAAAGTGGATTTTGACGCTGACAAACTGAAAGAAAACCTGGAATCCCTGCTGGTTGCGCTGAAAAAAGCAAAACCAACTCAGGCTAAAGGCGTGTACATCAAGAAAGTCAGCATCTCCACCACCATGGGTGCTGGCGTTGCCGTTGATCAGGCTGGTCTTACCGCAGTAGCGAACTAAGATTAGTCTTTACGTGGGTGGTGGATTTGTCTACAATCTTCCCCCCACGATTCTGTTAGCGTTGGTTAACAGATCCAGATTTGTTCGTTGGAGCCTGGCCGAATCCAGGCCTCCGTCGAAGACCGCAGGTGTTTCGTCAGAAACTTAATTGCCTGCGTAGACGGTGACAGAACGCTAAGATTATTTTTATACTCTTTGGCTTGTTTCTGCTCACCGTATTAAGACGCTCTTTCGTTGGGAAGAGTGAAGTGAGTTCCAGAGATAATCTCTGGCAAACATCCAGGAGCAAAGCTAATGGCTTTAAATCTTCAAGACAAACAAGCGATTGTTGCTGAAGTCAGCGAAGTAGCCAAAGGCGCGCTGTCTGCAGTAGTTGCGGATTCCCGTGGCGTTACTGTAGATAAAATGACCGAACTGCGTAAAGCAGGCCGTGAAGCTGGCGTATACATGCGTGTTGTTCGTAACACCCTGCTGCGTCGCATCGTTGAAGGTACTCCATTCGAGTGCCTGAAAGACACGTTTGTTGGTCCGACCCTGATTGCATACTCTATGGAACACCCGGGCGCAGCTGCTCGTCTGTTCAAAGAGTTCGCGAAAGCGAATGCAAAATTTGAGGTCAAAGCCGCAGCCTTTGAAGGTGAGTTAATCCCGGCATCGCAAATCGATCGCCTGGCAACTCTGCCAACCTACGAAGAAGCAATTGCACGCCTGATGGCAACCATGAAAGAAGCTTCGGCTGGCAAACTGGTTCGCACTCTGGCTGCTGTACGCGATGCAAAAGAAGCTGCTTAATTGCAGTTATCTTTATAAAGCATTGGCTTACGTATAAACTTATTCTGATTTTCAGGAACAATTTAAATGTCTATCACTAAAGATCAAATCATCGAAGCAGTAGCCGCTATGTCCGTAATGGACGTTGTAGAACTGATTTCTGCAATGGAAGAAAAATTCGGCGTTTCTGCTGCTGCCGCTGTAGCTGTAGCTGCTGGCCCAGCTGAAGCTGTTGAAGAAAAAACTGAATTCGACGTAATTCTGAAAGGCGCTGGCGCTAACAAAGTTGCAGTAATCAAAGCTGTACGTGGCGCAACTGGCCTGGGTCTGAAAGAAGCTAAAGACCTGGTAGAAGCTACCGGTGTGATTAAAGAAGGCATCAGCAAAGATGACGCTGAAGCTCTGAAAAAATCTCTGGAAGAAGCTGGCGCTGAAGTTGAAGTTAAATAAGCCAACCTTTCCGGTTGCAGCCTAAGTAATTAGGCTGATGGCTGGTGACTTTTCGGTCACCAGCCTTTTTGCGCTGTAAGGCGCCAGTAGCATTTCACACTGTTTGACTGCTGGCTGTCCTGACAATGCTTGTTTCTATCGACGTCTTAATATACTGCGACAGGGTGCTCGCCTTGTGTAAATCGCAACGAAATGGTTTAAGCGTGATAGCAACAGGTATTGCGGAAAGTGATCCATTTTCCGGTCAACAAAATAGTGTTGCATAAACTGCCCCTCTTATGGGCAGAGTCGGTCGACTTGTCAGCGAGCTGAGGAACCCTATGGTTTACTCCTATACCGAGAAAAAACGTATTCGTAAGGATTTTGGTAAACGTCCACAAGTTCTGGACATACCTTATCTCCTTTCTATCCAGCTTGACTCGTTCCAGAAGTTCATCGAGCAAGATCCTGAAGGTCAGTACGGTCTGGAAGCGGCATTCCGCTCCGTGTTCCCTATTGCAAGCTACAGCGGTAACTCTGAGCTGCAATATGTGAGCTATCGTCTGGGTGAGCCTGTATTTGACGTTAAAGAATGTCAGATCCGCGGCGTGACCTATTCCGCTCCCCTGCGCGTAAAACTGCGTCTGGTGATTTATGAGCGTGAGGCGCCAGAAGGCACCGTTAAAGACATCAAAGAACAAGAAGTGTACATGGGCGAAATTCCGCTCATGACCGATAACGGTACCTTTGTTATCAACGGTACTGAGCGTGTTATCGTTTCTCAGCTGCACCGTAGCCCGGGCGTCTTCTTCGACAGCGATAAGGGTAAAACCCACTCTTCGGGTAAAGTGCTTTATAACGCACGTATCATCCCTTACCGTGGTTCCTGGCTGGACTTCGAGTTCGATCCGAAAGACAACCTGTTTGTCCGTATCGACCGTCGTCGTAAGCTGCCTGCGACCATTATCCTGCGCGCGCTGAGCTACACCACAGAGCAGATCCTTGATCTGTTCTTCGAAAAAGTTATTTTCGAAATTCGCGACAACAAGCTGCAGATGGAACTCATTCCAGAGCGTCTGCGTGGTGAAACCGCCTCCTTCGACATCGAAGCAGACGGCAAAATATACGTCGAGAAAGGTCGTCGTATTACTGCTCGCCATATTCGCCAACTGGAAAAAGATGACATCAAGCACATCGAAGTTCCAGTTGAGTACATTGCAGGTAAAGTGTCTGCGAAGGACTACGTTGATGCGTCTACCGGCGAGCTGATCTGCCCGGCCAACATGGAGCTGAGTCTGGATCTGCTGGCTAAGCTGAGCCAGTCTGGTCACAAGCGTATCGAAACGCTGTTCACCAATGACCTGGATCACGGTGCGTACATCTCTGAGACCATCCGTGTCGACCCAACCAATGACCGCTTAAGCGCGCTGGTTGAGATCTACCGTATGATGCGTCCTGGTGAGCCACCAACGCGTGAAGCTGCGGAAAGCCTGTTTGAGAACCTGTTCTTCTCTGAAGACCGTTATGATCTTTCTGCGGTAGGCCGCATGAAGTTCAACCGTTCTCTGCTGCGTGATGAAATCGAAGGCTCCGGTATCCTGAGCAAAGACGACATCATCCAGGTTATGCGTAAGCTGATCGGTATCCGTAACGGCCAGGGCGAAGTGGATGATATCGACCACCTCGGCAACCGTCGTATCCGTTCCGTAGGCGAAATGGCGGAAAACCAGTTCCGTGTTGGCCTGGTACGTGTTGAGCGTGCGGTTAAAGAGCGTCTGTCTCTGGGCGATCTCGATACCCTGATGCCTCAGGATATGATCAACGCTAAGCCGATTTCTGCTGCGGTTAAAGAGTTCTTTGGTTCCAGCCAGCTGTCTCAGTTCATGGACCAGAACAACCCGTTGTCTGAAATCACGCACAAGCGTCGTATTTCTGCCCTCGGCCCAGGCGGTCTGACCCGTGAACGTGCGGGCTTCGAAGTTCGAGACGTACACCCGACTCACTACGGTCGCGTATGTCCAATCGAAACGCCTGAAGGTCCGAACATCGGTCTGATCAACTCCCTGTCCGTGTACGCACAGACAAACGAATACGGTTTCCTTGAGACGCCGTACCGTAAAGTGACCGACGGTGTGGTAACCGACGAAATTCATTACCTGTCTGCTATCGAAGAAGGCAACTACGTCATTGCTCAGGCGAACTCCAACCTGGATGACGATGGTCACTTCGAAGAAGACCTGGTGACCTGTCGTAGCAAAGGCGAATCAAGCCTGTTCAGCCGTGACCAGGTTGACTACATGGACGTTTCCACTCAGCAGGTGGTTTCCGTCGGTGCGTCCCTGATCCCGTTCCTGGAACACGATGACGCCAACCGTGCATTGATGGGTGCGAACATGCAACGTCAGGCGGTTCCTACTCTGCGTGCTGATAAGCCGCTGGTTGGTACCGGTATGGAACGTGCTGTAGCGGTTGACTCCGGCGTAACCGCCGTTGCCAAACGTGGCGGTACCGTTCAGTACGTGGATGCATCCCGTATCGTTATCAAAGTTAACGACGACGAGATGTACCCGGGCGAAGCAGGTATCGACATTTATAACCTGACCAAATATACCCGTTCTAACCAGAACACCTGCATCAACCAGATGCCATGTGTGTCCCTGGGTGAGCCGGTTGAACGCGGCGACGTGCTGGCAGACGGTCCGTCCACCGACCTCGGTGAACTGGCACTCGGCCAAAACATGCGCGTAGCGTTCATGCCGTGGAACGGTTACAACTTCGAAGACTCCATTTTGGTCTCCGAGCGTGTGGTTCAGGAAGATCGCTTCACCACTATTCACATCCAGGAACTGGCATGTGTGTCCCGTGACACCAAGCTGGGGCCTGAAGAGATCACCGCTGATATCCCGAACGTGGGTGAAGCTGCGCTCTCTAAACTCGATGAGTCCGGTATCGTTTACATCGGTGCAGAAGTCACCGGCGGCGACATTCTGGTTGGTAAGGTAACGCCAAAAGGTGAAACCCAGCTGACGCCAGAAGAGAAACTGCTGCGTGCTATCTTCGGTGAGAAAGCGTCTGACGTTAAAGACTCTTCTCTGCGTGTACCAAACGGTGTTTCCGGTACGGTAATCGACGTTCAGGTCTTTACCCGCGATGGCGTGGAAAAAGACAAACGTGCGCTCGAAATCGAAGAAATGCAGCTGAAGCAGGCGAAGAAAGACCTGTCTGAAGAACTGCAGATCCTCGAAGCTGGCCTGTTTAGCCGTATCTATGCTGTGCTGGTTGCCGGTGGTGTTGAGGCTGAGAAGCTCGACAAACTGCCACGCGATCGCTGGCTGGAACTCGGTCTGACCGACGAAGCGAAACAAAATCAGCTGGAACAGCTGGCTGAGCAGTACGACGAACTGAAGCACGAGTTCGAGAAGAAACTCGAAGCGAAACGCCGCAAAATCACTCAGGGCGACGATCTGGCACCAGGCGTGCTGAAGATTGTTAAGGTGTATCTGGCCGTTAAACGTCAGATCCAGCCTGGTGATAAAATGGCGGGTCGTCACGGTAACAAGGGTGTTATCTCTAAGATCAACCCGATCGAAGATATGCCGCACGATGCTAACGGTACGCCGGTAGATATCGTACTGAACCCGCTGGGCGTACCGTCTCGTATGAACATCGGTCAGATCCTGGAAACTCACCTGGGTATGGCTGCGAAAGGTATCGGCGAGAAAATCAACGCCATGCTGAAACAGCAGCAAGAAGTCGCGAAACTTCGCGAATTCATCCAGCGTGCCTACGATCTGGGTACCGACGTTCGTCAGAAAGTCGACCTGAGCACCTTCAGCGATGACGAAGTTCTTCGTCTGGCTGAAAACCTGCGTAAAGGTATGCCGATTGCAACGCCGGTCTTCGACGGTGCAAAAGAGTCTGAAATTAAAGAGCTGCTGCAGCTCGGCGGTCTGCCTTCTTCTGGTCAGATTACGCTGTTCGATGGTCGTACCGGTGAGCAGTTTGAGCGTCAGGTAACCGTAGGTTACATGTACATGCTGAAACTGAACCACCTGGTCGATGACAAGATGCACGCTCGTTCCACCGGTTCTTATAGCCTGGTTACTCAGCAGCCGCTGGGTGGTAAGGCGCAGTTCGGTGGTCAGCGCTTCGGTGAGATGGAAGTGTGGGCGCTGGAAGCATACGGCGCAGCATACACCCTGCAGGAAATGCTCACCGTTAAGTCTGATGACGTGAACGGTCGTACCAAGATGTATAAAAACATCGTGGACGGCAATCATCAGATGGAACCGGGCATGCCGGAATCCTTCAACGTACTGTTGAAAGAAATCCGTTCGCTGGGTATCAACATCGAACTGGAAGACGAGTAACTCTCGCTCAAACAGGTCACTGGTGCCGGGTTAATCCCCGGTGCCAGATTGTGCTAACTCCGACGGGAGCAAATCCGTGAAAGACTTATTAAAGTTTCTGAAAGCGCAAACTAAAACCGAAGAGTTTGATGCGATCAAAATTGCTCTGGCTTCGCCAGACATGATCCGTTCATGGTCTTTCGGCGAAGTGAAAAAGCCGGAAACCATCAACTACCGTACGTTCAAACCTGAACGTGACGGTCTCTTCTGCGCCCGTATCTTTGGGCCGGTAAAAGACTATGAGTGCCTGTGCGGTAAGTACAAGCGCCTGAAACACCGTGGTGTTATCTGTGAGAAGTGCGGCGTTGAAGTGACCCAGACCAAAGTGCGCCGTGAGCGCATGGGCCACATCGAGCTGGCGTCTCCGACTGCCCACATCTGGTTCCTGAAATCGCTGCCGTCCCGTATCGGTCTGCTGCTCGATATGCCGCTGCGTGATATCGAACGCGTACTGTACTTCGAATCTTATGTTGTTATCGAAGGCGGTATGACCAACCTGGAACGTAATCAGATCCTGACTGAAGAGCAGTATCTGGATGCGCTCGAAGAGTTTGGTGACGAATTCGACGCGAAGATGGGTGCGGAAGCTATCCAGGCCCTGCTGAAAAGCATGGATCTGGAGCAAGAGTGCGAGCAGCTGCGTGAAGAGCTGAACGAAACTAACTCCGAAACCAAACGTAAAAAGCTGACCAAGCGTATCAAGCTGCTGGAAGCGTTCGTTCAGTCTGGTAACAAACCAGAGTGGATGATCCTGACCGTTCTGCCGGTTCTGCCGCCAGATCTGCGTCCACTGGTACCGCTGGATGGTGGTCGTTTCGCAACGTCAGATCTGAACGATCTGTATCGTCGCGTGATCAACCGTAACAACCGTCTGAAACGTCTGCTGGATCTGGCTGCGCCAGATATCATCGTACGTAACGAAAAGCGTATGCTGCAGGAAGCGGTCGACGCCCTGCTGGATAACGGTCGTCGCGGTCGTGCGATCACGGGTTCTAACAAGCGTCCTCTGAAATCTTTGGCCGATATGATCAAAGGTAAGCAGGGTCGTTTCCGTCAGAACCTGCTCGGTAAGCGTGTTGACTACTCCGGTCGTTCTGTTATCACCGTAGGTCCATACCTGCGTCTGCATCAGTGCGGTCTGCCGAAGAAAATGGCACTGGAACTGTTCAAACCGTTCATCTACGGCAAGCTGGAACTGCGTGGCTTGGCCACCACCATCAAAGCCGCTAAGAAAATGGTTGAGCGCGAAGAAGCTGTCGTTTGGGATATCCTGGACGAAGTTATCCGCGAACACCCGGTACTGCTGAACCGTGCACCAACTCTGCACCGTTTGGGTATCCAGGCGTTTGAACCGGTTCTGATCGAAGGTAAAGCTATCCAGCTGCACCCGCTGGTTTGTGCGGCATATAACGCCGACTTCGATGGTGACCAGATGGCTGTTCACGTACCGCTGACGCTGGAAGCCCAGCTTGAAGCGCGTGCGCTGATGATGTCTACCAACAACATCCTGTCTCCAGCGAACGGCGAGCCAATCATCGTTCCGTCTCAGGACGTTGTACTGGGTCTGTACTACATGACCCGTGACTGTGTTAACGCCAAAGGCGAAGGCATGGTGCTGACAGGCCCGAAAGAAGCTGAGCGTATTTATCGCGCTGGCCTGGCCTCTCTGCATGCGCGCGTTAAAGTGCGTATCACCGAATACGAAAAAGACGCTCAGGACGAATTCGTTGCGAAAACCAGCATCATCGATACGACCGTTGGTCGTGCGATCCTGTGGATGATCGTACCGAAAGGTCTGCCTTTCTCCATCGTCAACCAGGCGCTGGGTAAGAAAGCTATCTCCAAAATGCTTAACACCTGTTACCGCATTTTGGGCCTGAAGCCGACCGTTATCTTTGCTGACCAGACCATGTACACCGGTTTTGCCTATGCAGCGCGCTCCGGTGCGTCCGTAGGTATCGACGACATGGTTATCCCAGAGAAGAAACACGAAATCATCTCTGAAGCGGAAGCTGAAGTTGCTGAGATCCAGGAGCAGTTCCAGTCTGGTCTGGTAACCGCAGGCGAACGCTACAACAAAGTTATCGATATTTGGGCTGCGGCCAACGATCGCGTTTCCAAAGCGATGATGGACAACCTGCAGACTGAAACCGTGATTAACCGTGACGGCGTTGAAGAGCAGCAGGTTTCCTTCAACAGCATCTACATGATGGCCGACTCCGGTGCGCGTGGTTCTGCAGCACAGATTCGTCAGCTGGCAGGTATGCGTGGTCTGATGGCGAAGCCAGATGGCTCCATCATCGAAACGCCAATCACCGCGAACTTCCGTGAAGGTCTGAACGTACTCCAGTACTTCATCTCCACGCACGGTGCGCGTAAAGGTCTGGCGGATACCGCACTGAAAACAGCGAACTCCGGTTATCTGACGCGTCGTCTGGTTGACGTTGCACAGGACCTGGTTGTTACCGAAGACGATTGTGGCACCCTCGAAGGTATCACCATGACCCCGGTTATCGAGGGTGGTGATGTTAAAGAGCCACTGCGCGATCGCGTTCTGGGTCGTGTGACTGCGGAAGACATTCTGAAGCCGGGTACGGCGGACATCCTTGTTCCGCGCAACACTCTGCTGCACGAACACTGGTGTGATCTGCTCGAAGCCAACTCCGTTGACTCCGTGAAAGTTCGCTCCGTTGTATCCTGTGACACCGACTTTGGTGTATGTGCGCACTGCTATGGTCGTGACCTGGCGCGTGGCCACATCATCAACAAAGGTGAAGCAATCGGTGTTATCGCGGCACAGTCCATCGGTGAGCCGGGTACACAGCTGACGATGCGTACGTTCCACATCGGTGGTGCGGCATCTCGTGCGGCTGCTGAATCCAGCATCCAGGTGAAAAACAAGGGTAGCATCAAGCTGTCTAATGCCAAGTCGGTTGTTAACTCCTCTGGCAAGCTGGTTGTGACCTCTCGTAACACCGAACTGAAACTGATCGACGAATTCGGCCGTACCAAAGAAAGCTATAAAGTGCCTTATGGTGCTGTTATGGCGAAAGGTGATGGTGAGCAGGTTGCTGGCGGCGAAACCGTAGCAAACTGGGATCCACACACCATGCCGGTTATCACCGAAGTGTCTGGTTTCATTCGCTTTACTGACATGATCGACGGCCAGTCGATTACTCGTCAGACCGACGAATTGACCGGTCTGTCTTCGCTGGTAGTTCTGGATTCTGCAGAACGTACCGCGGGTGGTAAAGATCTGCGTCCGGCACTGAAAATCATCGATGCCAAAGGTAACGACGTTCTGATCCCTGGCACCGATATGCCTGCTCAGTACTTCCTGCCAGGTAAAGCGATCGTTCAGCTGGATGATGGCGTGCAAATCAGCTCTGGTGACACCCTGGCGCGTATTCCTCAGGAATCCGGCGGTACCAAGGATATTACCGGTGGTCTGCCACGCGTTGCGGATCTGTTCGAAGCCCGTCGTCCGAAAGAGCCGGCAATTCTGGCAGAAATCAGCGGTATCATTTCCTTCGGTAAAGAAACCAAAGGTAAACGCCGTCTGGTGATCACCCCGATTGACGGAAGCGATCCGTACGAAGAGATGATTCCGAAATGGCGTCAGCTCAACGTGTTCGAAGGTGAGCGCGTAGAACGCGGTGACGTAGTGTCCGATGGTCCGGAAGCGCCACACGACATTCTGCGTCTGCGTGGTGTTCACGCGGTGACGCGTTATATCACTAACGAAGTGCAGGACGTTTACCGTCTGCAAGGCGTTAAGATTAACGATAAGCACATCGAAGTTATCGTGCGTCAGATGCTGCGTAAAGCCACCATCGCGAACGCTGGCAGCTCCGACTTCCTCGAAGGCGAGCAGGTTGAATACTCCCGCGTCAAGATCGCTAACCGCGATCTGGAAGCGGATGGCAAAATCAGCGCGACCTACGCGCGTGATTTGCTGGGTATCACCAAAGCCTCTCTGGCAACCGAGTCGTTTATCTCTGCGGCATCGTTCCAGGAGACAACTCGCGTACTGACCGAAGCCGCTGTTGCGGGCAAACGCGACGAACTGCGCGGTCTGAAAGAGAACGTCATTGTGGGTCGTCTGATCCCGGCTGGTACCGGTTATGCGTACCACCAGGACCGTATCCGTCGCCGTGCAGCGGGTGAAACACCTGTCGCACCTCAGGTGACTGCGGAAGATGCATCTGCCAGCCTGGCAGAATTGCTGAACGCAGGCCTCGGCGGTTCCGACAACGATTAATCGTTGCTGATAACGCTAAATTAAAAACCCGCTTCGGCGGGTTTTTTTATGCCTGTCATTGCCGGTGGTACAACGACAAAAACAAAAAATGCCCGCAGCGCGGGCATCTTGTCTGACTGAAAAAGTTTCTTTTAATTTATCAGTGGCAGACGACGGTAAAGTTCAATCATATCGCCCGCCAGGTCCTGAATAACCATCGCGTTCATCAGGTGGTCCTGAGAGTGGACAGTAATCAGGTTAACTGGCAGTTTGCCTGCGCCTTCGTCGAGGCCAATCAACTGGGTTTGAATGGTGTGGGCGTGCTTCACAAATTCGCGTGACTCGACCATCGACTGCTCCGCCGCGTCAAAGTCACCTTTACGGGCGAGCTGCAGTGCCGTTAATGCTGAACTACGTGCAGCGCCGGCGTTAACCAGCAGCTCCATGATAATGGTTTCTAAATCTTCCACGTCTCACTCCATCAGCTTGAGGGCTTTCTCAAGAACGACATCACCTTTCATCATGCCGTAATCCATCATATCGATAACCGCGACTTTCTTACCCAGCGGCTCGGCCTGTGCCTGAAGCTTAGCCAGCTCGTATTTGACCTGTGGCCCCAGCAACACGATATCTGCGGCATCAATATTATCTTTGAATTCTGCGACAGGGACTGCCTTGATAGTGACTTCGACGCCTTTCTTCTGAGCCGCGTCTTTCATACGTTGAACCAGCATGCTGGTGGACATGCCTGCTGCACAGCATAAAACAATGTTCTTCATAACTCGCCCTCATGGTCCTGGATGCTTCATCTTTATCGCGTGATGGGGTAATCAACAACCGCTTTACGGCGATTGTGTGTAAGCCATCACAAAGATAGCCGCAAAAAAATGAAACCGGTTACAGTTTGGGGCGTGTCGACAAAAAAGCCCGCCGGAGCGGGCCTTTACTCATTGGGGCAATCATACAGGCTTGCTGCGTAAAATCTGGTTCTTCCCCTGTTGTTTGGCCTTATAAAGCGCTTCATCAACGGTGCTGATGAGCTGATCCAACGGCTCCATACTCCACTCGCTGAAACCGCCACTGAAGGTGACGCGTAGGCCTTCTTCCCGCCAGCTCCGTTGCGCGACTTTTTCCCGCCACTCTTCCAGTAGATCGATAGCGCCCGGCAGTGAATCTTCCGTGAAGACCACTGCGAACTCTTCCCCACCGTAGCGATAGAGCGAAACGCCATGCGGTTTCAGGACCTGAATGCCTTCACGAGCCACGTTTCGCAGCACAATATCGCCGCTAAGGTGTCCCCAGGTATCATTGATTGATTTGAAATTATCAATATCGACCATCGACAGCGCAAAAGGCTGATTGTCGTTTATTAGCGCGGCAACCTCTGAATCAAACGCCCGGCGGTTTTTGCAGCCGGTCAGGGCATCAACTGTCGCCTGTCGCACGTACGTCAATTCACGTTCTTTGTTAGAGAGAATAGCCTTACTGAGCGTCGCCTCAAGTTTGGGTGCCTGTTTAATATCGCCCGTATTGATAGCATTAATGATGTTCATCAGTACCGTGCGTGAGGCATGGCGCAGATAAAGGCCGAACAGCACAATCAGAATGGCCACCAGGGCAAAACCCCACGCCACAGTGATAGTTTCATGGCGGGCCAAATCACTTAACGTTGTGCCTGAGACTTTAAAAATGACGAACCAGTCCGGGTTGGTGAAAGAGTAGTAGTAAATCCATACGTCATTTTTTTTGTCGTAAACAGCCCCCTCACCGTTCGTCATTTTGTTCATCAGCGAAGGCGCAATGAGCGTTTTTAAGATCTCACTGGTGTGCGGATGAAGCACAGCCCGTCCAAGGCGATTCACGACAAAATACTCTCCCTGCACGGGAGACTGCATTTGTCGCAGGGTATAGCTCATCGAGGATAAATCGAGATGAAAAGCCAGCGTCCCTTTCAGCAGTCCGTCCGGAGCGACCACCGGCCGAAATAAGGTTATGGTTTCCTGGTGGGTGAAAAAATCCACATAGGCATCGGTGTAGCGGCTGAAAATCGCAGAATCAGCCTGGTGGGCAAACCAGGGCCGGGTTTTGGCATCAAAATGATCTTTATTGGCCTCGATGATGGCCTGTGGGGCACGCAGATAGTGGCCTGCTTCATCTGCAATTGAGATAGATGAAACTCTTGGCATCAATACCAGCAGTTGCATCAGTCGCTCTAGCCCATGCACGCGATCGATACTTACGGCGTTGTGTAACGCGTCATTGTGAGAGTAGAAACGGGCCGCGCGGTCAAGAACGTGATCATTTTCCTGAAGAATCGATGCGGTGTAATTCACCGCCAGATTATGGGTGAAGTTACGGTTAATTTCGTGGTAATCCTCAACAATATCTTTGCGTTGGCTGAGCGTTACCAGAACCGCAATAAGAATAAAGCCAACCAGCAGTCCGGCAAAGCTTACCAATATGGGGCGAGTAAAAGAGAGTTGTCTGCTATGGATTTTCATATCACAAGGCACATTCCATTAGTCGAATAGCAAAAGTATACGTTGTCAGAGGTGTATTGCGGCGGGCTCGGCGGTAATACATTCATATGATGAATTATACGCGACATTAGGTGATGGGGGCAGGGCGGGAGAGGAAGGAATGACCGCCCTGGTCAACAATCCATGCTGACCCGAGCAGAGTAGGGTGCGCCAGATTATCCGGCAACACCCAAACAAGTACCCTGCGAGGCAGCTTCAGAGGCTTATTCGACATGCTGCAAGCGTTGCCTGATTATTGCGAGGCACGCCCCAACCAGCGGTCCCAATCTTTCCATACGGGCTGTAAACCGCTGGCGATCAACGCCTGAGCTACTTCTTGCGGATGACGTCCGTCGTATGGGGTGAATTGCTCCAGTTCGGGATGATTATCGGCATACCCGCCGGGCTGGGTTTTCGAAAAGGCGCTGACGTTATTAATTGCTATGGGGATCACCCGGTCGCGAAACTGCGGTGACTCGCGCGTCGACAGCGACAGCTCACTGTCTGGCGACAACAGCCGGAACGCGCACAGTGCCTGTACCAGCTGGCGTTCATCCATTAACGACGCAGGCGTAATGCCGCCGGTACAGGGCCGCAGTCGGGGAAACGAAATCGAATAACGGCTTTGCCAGTAGTGTTGCTGCAGCCAGAGCAGATGCTCGGCCACCATGTAACAATCCACACGCCAGCTGTCCGACAAGCCAATCAGCGCGCCAAGACCGATTTTATCGATTCCGGCGTTGCCTAACCGGTCCGGCGTTTCCAGCCGCCAGAAAAAGTCCTGCTTATTGCCCTTCAGGTGATGGCGGGCGTAAACCGCTGGATGGTAGGTTTCCTGATACACCATCACCCCGTCCAGCCCCAGCGTTTTCAGCTCCGCGTACTCGGCCTGCGATAAGGGCTGAACCTCCATCTGCAAGGAAGCAAACTGGCGGCGAATGTCCGGCAGATGGCGGCGAAAATAATCCATCCCCACTTTGGTCTGATGCTCGCCGGTGACCAGCAGCAAATGCTCAAAGCCCAGGGCGCGAATGGCCTCGCATTCGCGGCTGATTTCGTATGCATCCAGCGTCTTACGCTTGATGCGGTTGCTCATCGAAAAGCCGCAGTAGGTACAATCGTTCGCACACAGATTCGACAAATACAGCGGGACGTAAAAGCTGACGGTATTGCCAAAGCGCTGACGGGTCAGCTGCTGCGCCCGCTGGGCCAATGGCTCGAGATAGGCTTCTGCGGCAGGAGAGAGTAATGCCATAAAATCGTCGCGACTGAGCTGGCGGGCGGTGAGGGCGCGCTCGACATCGGCAGCCGTTTTACTGTGGATCCGCAGGCGGATGTCGTCCCAGTTAAGTTGCTTCCAGCGTTCGGTGAAGGTAGCCATTACAACGCCTCCAGAAAACCGGTCAACGGGCTGGTGGCCAGAGCCAGTCGGCTTTTCGCGCCCGGTCCGGCCTGACGAGCCAGTAAACCGGCCTCAACGGCAAGGCGAAACGCGGTGGCCATTCGCACCGGCTCGTCGGCCACCGCAATGGCGGTGTTAACCAGCACCGCATCAGCCCCCATTTCCAGCGCTTGCGCGGCGTGACTCGGCACCCCAATGCCCGCATCGACCACCACTGGCACCGTCGCCTGGGCGATAATGATCTCCAGCATCGCCCGGGTTTCCAGGCCTTGATTCGAGCCAATCGGCGCGCCTAACGGCATCACCACCGCGCAGCCCGCCTCTTCCAGCCGTTTGCACAACACCGGATCGGCACCACAGTAAGGCAGCACCACGAATCCCTCTTTCACCAATTGTTCTGCGGCTTTTAGCGTTTCGATAGGATCCGGTAGCAGCCAGCGTGCGTCGGGATGAATTTCCAGTTTGAGCCAGTGTGTACCCAATGCTTCCCGTGCCAGACGGGCGGCAAACACCGCCTCTTCTGCTGTTTTTGCCCCCGAGGTGTTAGGCAGCAGCGAAACACCCGCCTCCAGAAGGGGTTGAAGAATGGCGTCATTACGCTGGCGTAAATCAATGCGTTTCATAGCCAGGGTGACCAGTTGGCTGCCTGAGGCGCGAATGGCATCGATCATCAGTTCCGGTGTGGCAAATTTGCCCGTGCCAGTGAACAGATGTGATTCAAAGGTTTTATCAGCAATACGTAACATGTCAGCCTCCGGCGATGACCTGAAAAAGCAGGAGCGCATCGCCCTCCTGCAAACTGTGATCTGCCCATTGGGTGCGCGGCAAAATCTGCTGATTGAGCGCCAGCGCGACGCCGGGCTTATCCTGTTCAAGCCGTGACAATAGGGCCGCGACGGTCAGCCCGGTTTCGCATTCGACGCGTAGCTCGTTAACGAGAACGTTCATATGCACCTCCGCAAACAGGGCAATCGGCTGAACGCGTGCGGGTCAACGATCGCCAATTACCTGAGCGGGCATCGAACAGGCGCAATACATCCTGCGCGGTCTCCATGCCAGTCAGCCATTTGATGGCTTCTAACGCCTGCAACGTGCCCATCACGCCCACTACCGGGCCGACAATGCCGGCGGTCCGGCAGTTACGCACGGGTTCCTGTTCATCGGGCCACAGGCAGCGGTAGCAGCCGTGGGTTAACGGCGGGGCGATAACCATCAGTTGCCCGCCGAAGCCGACGGCGCTGGCGGTGATTAGCGGTGTGCCGTGTGCGACACAGGCGGCGTTAATCGTCTGGCGGCTCGCCATGGTATCGGTGCAATCGAGCACCACATCCGCCTGCTGCACCTGCTGGTGGAGCGTTTCTCCGCAAAGATGCTGATTGAGCGCGATAAGCTGAATATCCGGGTTGCGTTGTGACAACCGGCGCTGCGTCACTTCCGCTTTCGGACGGTTGATGTCCGCCTCGGTAAACAGGATTTGCCGCTGTAAGTTGCTGATGTGCACCGTATCGTCATCGGCCAGCACCAGCGTGCCGATCCCCGCCCCGGCAAGATACAGCGCTGCTGGCGAACCCAGCCCGCCGAGGCCAACGATCAGTACCCGGCTGGAGAGCAGTTTTTTTTGGCCGTCGACGGCGATATCCTCGAGCAGGATCTGGCGGCTGTAGCGCATGAAATCACGATCGTTCATCGCCCGCCCCCGCCATCTCGAGGAGCTGTGCGGTGGCCATGTGCCAGTCTGGTGCCTGGGTTATGGCGCTCACTACCGCAATGCTGCCCACTCCGGTCGCCAGTACAGCTGGGGTACGATCGAGGCTGATGCCGCCAATCGCCACCGTGGGATAATTTTTCAGCCGGGCAATATGCACGGCCAACTGCGCCAATCCTTGGGGGGAGGACGGCATCTGCTTAGTCTGCGTGGGGAACACGTGACCCAGCGCGATATATGACGGCTTCACCGCCAGCGCCACGTCAATTTCCATATCATCATGCGTCGAAACGCCGAGCCGCAGCCCGGCCTGGCGAATGGCATCCAAATCCGTGGTTCCCAGGTCCTCCTGACCCAGATGCACGCCGTAGGCCTGATGCTTAATAGCCAATTGCCAGTAGTCATTGATAAATAGCCGGGCGCGATAGCGGCGACCCAGCGCAATGGCGGCAGTAACGTCGGCTTCCACCTCATCATCGCTCTTATCCTTGATGCGTAACTGAATGGTCCGCACGCCCGCCTCCAGGAGACGGGCTATCCATTCCACGCTGTCGACGACCGGATAGAGGCCCAGACGATGCGGCACCGCAGGGAAATCAGGCTGATACATCAGACTTCCTCCTGGCGCAGATAGATCTCACCGCCCTTGGCGCGGAAGTTTTCTGACATATCGGCCATCCCCACTTCGATAGTCTGGGTTGCCGCGTAGTCACGTACTTCCTGGGAGATTTTCATCGAGCAGAACTTCGGCCCACACATCGAACAGAAGTGCGCGACTTTGCCGGATTCCTGCGGCAGGGTTTCATCGTGATAGGCGCGGGCGGTGAACGGATCCAGCGCCAGGTTGAACTGGTCTTCCCAGCGGAATTCAAAGCGTGCCTTCGACATGGCGTTATCGCGGATTTGTGCCCCCGGATGGCCTTTCGCCAGGTCCGCGGCGTGGGCGGCAATTTTGTAGGTAATCAGCCCCTGCTTGACGTCCTCTTTGTTCGGCAGGCCAAGGTGCTCTTTTGGCGTGACGTAGCACAGCATCGCGCAGCCAAACCAGCCAATCATCGCCGCGCCAATGCCGGAGGTGAAATGGTCGTAGCCGGGCGCAATATCCGTGGTCAACGGGCCGAGGGTGTAGAACGGCGCTTCGTGGCAATGATCCAGTTGTTCCGTCATGTTGCGGCGGATCATTTGCATCGGCACGTGGCCCGGGCCTTCAATCATTACCTGCACATCATATTCCCAGGCAATTTTGGTCAGTTCGCCGAGGGTATGCAGTTCTGCAAATTGCGCTTCGTCGTTAGCATCCTGAATCGAACCCGGACGCAGTCCATCGCCGAGGGAGAGGGAAACGTCGTAGGCGGCGCAAATCTCGCAGATTTCACGGAAATGCTGATACAGGAAATTTTCCTGATGATGCGACAGGCACCATTTCGCCATGATGGAACCACCGCGCGAGACGATGCCGGTCAGGCGCTTAGCTGTCATCGGCACGTAGCGCAGCAGCACGCCCGCGTGAATGGTGAAGTAGTCGACACCCTGTTCCGCCTGCTCCAGCAGGGTGTCGCGGAACGCTTCCCACGTCAGGTCTTCGGCAATGCCGTTCACCTTCTCCAGCGCCTGATAAATAGGCACCGTGCCAATTGGCACCGGGCTGTTGCGCAGGATCCATTCCCGGGTTTCGTGGATGTAGCGGCCGGTAGACAAATCCATCACCGTATCCGCCCCCCAGCGCGTGGACCACACCAGTTTTTCCACTTCTTCTTCGATGGACGACGTCACCGCCGAGTTACCGATGTTGGCATTCACTTTCACGAGGAAATTCCGCCCGATGATCATCGGCTCGGATTCCGGGTGGTTGATATTGGCCGGAATAATCGCGCGTCCGGCGGCGACTTCATCGCGCACGAACGCCGGGGTGATATTGTCGGGCAGGCGCGCGCCAAACCCTTCGCCTGGGTGCTGGTGGCGAAGCACATCGCCACGAATGCGCTCGCGCCCCATGTTTTCGCGAATGGCAATAAACTCCATTTCCGGGGTCACGATCCCCTGGCGGGCGTAATGCAGCTGCGTCACGCATTTACCGGCGATGGCGCGTTTGGGTGTCAGCAGGCCGGTAAAGCGAAGTTCGTCGAGGCCGTCATCGGCCAGCCGTTCCCGGGTGTAAGCCGAACTGCGTGCGTCCAGCGGTTCGCTGTCATGACGTGCCTCAATCCACGGCTGGCGCAGTTTGGCCAGACCCTGCTGAACGTTGATGGCAATGTCTGGATCGCCGTAGGCACCGGAGGTGTCATACACCGGCACGGCTTCGTTGGGTTCGAACTGAGGCGTGTCTTTGCTGCCGCCAATGAGCGTCGGGCTGAGCTGAATTTCACGCATCGGGACGCGGATATCATCGCGGGAACCGGTGAGATAAATCCGTTTCGATTGAGGGAAGGCCGTGCCTTCGAGGGTATCGATAAAGTGTTGGGCATGTGCCCGCTGTTCGCGACGGGAGAGTTTAGTAGTAGACATAGCGCATTCCAGTATGTGAAAGAAATGGCTTGTCAGACGACGGATGAACGAAGAGATTACGCGCCCATTAGACGACGTAAAAATGTGTGACTCTTGTTCCCTTCGCAGGTACTAACCTGATCAGGTTCCGCGGATCCCGAATTAACGGTCTCAGCCCAAATGGGCACTCCGACAAGATACAACCCCGCCAGCGGCGAGGTGAAGAATGTAAATTACGCGTTAACGGTTAAGAACTCAAGCCGGGCGCGCAATCTGATTTTCATCATTGGCGCTGCCGTTCAGTTTGTTATCCATCGCCAGCGCAATCAGGCTGTCTTCCAGCGTAAATCGCGCCGCAAGTGCTTCGCCCAGGCTGGATAACGCCTGTTGAAACTCCATGCAATTATCATCATCAATGGCGGTTTCAAGGCTGGAATCGTAGAGACTCATGATTTGCTCGGTATTGCCTTCGAGCTGAGGATAGAGTTTTGTTGCCGCCAAAAGTGGGTTTTCACCTTCCAATTCGCCGACAATGCGTTCATAAATACTGAAATGACCGGCGGAGAGATAATCCACCAGACGCTGACAAAAATCGTCGAGTGCTTTCTCGTTGAGGCGCATATACGATCCTTTGCCAGGCTTAATGCCCACCAGATTGTAATAGGCGACGAGCAACTGCTTGCGCACCTGTAGCCACTGATCGATAAGATGATGGCTGCCGCCAACGCGCTCTGTCAGGCTTTCTAACTGGTTTAGCATGATGGACTCCGCATGTGAAAGAGCGAAAACAGCTCACCCAAAAATGTAAAAGCACTGTTAACAAAGTGCCAGTGAAGCGAAGGTAGTGCAATAGATATGGATCGTATAATTGAAAAATTAGATTGTGGCTGGTGGATAGTCAGCCACGAACAGAAACTCTGGTTGCCCAACGGTGAATTGCCACATGGCGAGGCACACGCATTCGGCCTGGTGGGCCAGCATGCGATGCAGATTGGCGAATGGGAGGGCTTACCCGTTTGGCTTATCCAACAGGGTAAGCGTAAGGAAATGGGCTCGGTGCGCCAGGTGCTGGACCAGGACGTTGGCCTGTTCCAGCTGGCGGGGCGCGGGGTGCAGCTGACGGAATTTTACCGATCGCATAAATTCTGCGGCTATTGCGGTCACACCATGCATCCGAGCAAAACCGAATGGGCAATGCTGTGCAGCCACTGCCGTGAGCGCTATTACCCGCAAATTGCGCCATGCATTATTGTCGCCATCCGCCGTGACGATTCCATTTTGCTGGCTCAACACACGCGCCATCGTAATGGGGTGCATACCGTGCTGGCCGGTTTTGTCGAAGTCGGGGAAACCCTTGAACAGGCTGTGGCACGCGAAGTGATGGAAGAGAGCAGTATCCGCGTCAAAAACCTGCGCTATGTAACCTCCCAGCCGTGGCCATTCCCGCAGTCGCTGATGACCGCGTTTATGGCGGATTACGACAGCGGCGAGATAGTCATCGACCCGAAAGAGTTGTTGGAAGCCAACTGGTATCGTTACGACAACCTGCCGCTGCTGCCACCGCCGGGAACCGTCGCGCGCCGTTTAATTGAAGATACGGTGGCGATGTGTCGGGCAGAGTATGAGTGATGGTACACTGCCCGTATGACGCATAAAGGAACTGCCAACATGACCGAACTGAAGAACGATCGTTATCTGCGTGCGCTGCTGCGCCAGCCTGTTGATATCACCCCTGTCTGGATGATGAGACAAGCGGGCCGCTATTTGCCGGAATACAAGGCCACACGCGCCGAAGCCGGTGATTTTATGTCGTTGTGCAAAAACGCCGAACTGGCCTGTGAAGTGACACTCCAGCCGCTGCGCCGTTATCCGCTGGATGCGGCGATCCTCTTCTCGGACATTCTGACTATCCCTGATGCGATGGGGCTGGGGCTCTATTTTGAAGCCGGTGAAGGCCCGCGTTTTACTTCTGTGCTGAAAACCAAAGCTGATATCGAAAAACTGCCTGTTCCGGACCCAGAACAGGAACTGGGCTACGTAATGAACGCGGTGCGGACTATTCGCCGTGAACTGAAAGGCGAAGTGCCGCTGATTGGTTTCTCCGGCAGCCCGTGGACGCTGGCTACCTATATGGTAGAAGGCGGCAGCAGCAAAGCGTTTACCCTTATCAAAAAGATGATGTATGCCGATCCGCAGGCGCTGCATCTGCTGCTGGATAAACTGGCGAAGAGCGTCACCCTGTATCTGAACGCGCAAATCCGGGCGGGCGCGCAGTCGGTGATGATTTTCGACACCTGGGGCGGGGTGCTGACCGGGCGTGATTATGAGCAGTTCTCGTTGTACTACATGCATAAAATTGTCGATGGCCTGCTGCGTGAAAACGAAGGTCGTCGCGTGCCGGTGACATTATTCACCAAAGGCGGCGGTCAGTGGCTGGAAGCGATGGCTGCAACCGGGTGCGATGCACTGGGTCTCGACTGGACCACCGACATCGGCGATGCGCGTCGTCGCGTGGGCGATAAAGTGGCGTTGCAGGGCAACATGGACCCATCGATGCTGTACGCGCAGCCGGCACGTATCGAAGAAGAAGTGGCGTCTATCCTGGCCAGCTTTGGTCAGGGTGAAGGGCACGTCTTTAACCTGGGGCACGGCATTCATCAGGATGTTCCACCTGAACATGCGGGTGCATTTGTTGAAGCCGTGCACCGTTTGTCGGCACACTATCACCAGTAAGGATACGGTATGGATCTGAGCACTCTTCGGGAACAGCAGCGGGCGTTAGCATCGTCAGTTACCCGCGAGGATCGCTTCGATGCAGATCCTCCGCAGTTGATCGCCGGGGCAGACGTCGGATTCGAGCAGGGCGGTGAAATCACCCGGGCGGCGATCGTCCTGCTGAGCTACCCGAGTCTGGAACTGGTGGAATACCAGATAGCGCGTATTCCCACGACTATGCCTTACATCCCCGGATTCCTCTCTTTTCGTGAATATCCCGCGCTGCTGGCAGCGTGGGAGCAACTTTCCCGTAAACCCGATTTGCTTTTCGTCGATGGTCACGGTATTTCCCATCCACGTCGACTGGGCGTTGCCAGCCACTTTGGCCTGCTGGTAGACGTGCCCACCATTGGTGTCGCGAAAAAGCGCCTGTGCGGTAAGTTTGAGCCGCTGTCGCCTGAACCGGGCGCGCTGGCCCCGCTGATGGATAAAAGCGAGCAGTTGGGCTGGGTTTGGCGCAGCAAAGTGCGCTGTAATCCGCTGTTTATCGCCACCGGTCATCGCGTCAGTCAGGACACGGCTTTGGCCTGGGTTCAGCGCTGTACAAAAGGTTATCGCCTGCCGGAACCGACGCGCTGGGCCGATGCAGTGGCTTCCGGACGATCGGCATTCCAGCGCTGGCAAGCAATTCAGTCCTGATTCAGGTAAACTGCGGCCAATTAACGCATTCGAGAACTCATCATGTTACAAAACCCGATTCATCTGCGCCTGGAAAAGCTGGAAAGCTGGCAGCACGTGACCTTCATGGCTTGCCTGTGCGAGCGTATGTACCCGAACTACGCCGTTTTCTGTCAGCAGACAGAGTTTGCCGATGGGCAGATTTATCGTCGTATTCTCGATCTTATCTGGGAAACTCTGACCGTGAAGGACGCTAAGGTGAACTTCGATAGTCAGCTCGAAAAGCTGGAAGAAGCGATCCCGGTGGCCGATGATTTCGATATGTACGGTGTTTATCCGGCGATCGATGCCTGCGTGGCGCTGAGCGAATTAGTGCATTCACGTCTGAGCGGTGAAACGCTCGAACATGCAATCGAAGTCAGTAAGTCTTCCATTACCACCGTGGCGATGCTGGAAATGACCCAGGCCGGTCGTGAAATGACGGATGAAGAGCTGAAAGAAAACCCAGCGGTAGAGCAGGAATGGGACATCCAATGGGAAATTTTCCGACTTCTTGCCGAATGTGAAGAACGCGATATTGAACTGATAAAAGGGCTGCGGGCAGACCTCCGTGAGGCTGGTGAGAGCAATATTGGTATAAATTTTCAGCAATGAAGCCACAAAACGTGACATTCAGTCCGAATTGTCGTGCCTGAAGGCTTCACATCTGCCCCCCGTCTGGTCTACATTTGGAAGGCGAAAAAAAGTGGCTATCGGTGCGTGTATGCAGGAGAGTGCTTTTCAGGCATTTCCGTCGCACTCGATGCTTAGCAAGCGATAAACACATTGTAAGGATAACATATGAATAAGACTCAACTGATTGATGTAATTGCGGACAAGGCTGACCTGTCAAAAGCACAGGCTAAATCTGCCCTGGAATCCACCCTGGCTGCAATTACTGAGTCTCTGAAAGAAGGTGATGCTGTACAACTGGTTGGTTTCGGTACCTTCAAAGTTAACCACCGTGCTGAGCGTACTGGCCGCAACCCGCAGACCGGTAAAGAAATCAAAATCGCCGCAGCCAACGTGCCGGCATTTGTTTCTGGTAAAGCTCTGAAAGACGCTGTTAAGTAAGACCGCATACCGGTGAACAGTTTTAACGAAGGGGCGGTTTCGCCCCTTTTGTCCATCTGGCACCGCTCGCTATCGCTGGTGGGTGCATTGTTGCTGTCTGCCTGTAGCCATCACTCTTCACTGCCGCCGTTTACCGCCAGCGGATATGCAGACAACCAGGGCGCGGTGCGCATCTGGCGTAAAGATTCCGATAACGAAACTCATCTGCTCGCGGTATCCAGCCCGTGGCGCAGCGGAAGTACCTCAACCAGCGAATACCGCTGGCAGGGCGATACGCTCTCTCTGATTGAACTCAATATCTACAGTAAGCCGCAGGAGCATATTCGCGTGCGTTTTGATAACCACGGCGAACTCAGCTTTATGCAGCGCGAAGTAGATGGACAGAAGCAGCAACTCTCTAACGACCAGATAGCGCTGTATCGCTATCAGGCTCAGCATATCCGCCAAACCAGCGATGCATTGCGTCAGGGGCGCGTGGTGTTGCATCAGGGGCGTTGGCATGCGAATCGTACCGTGACGACTTGTGAAGGGCAGACGGTGAAACCGGATTTAGAAACCCTGGCGATTAACCACATCGAACGACGTCAAAGCCACTCCTCTGTGGACGTGAGCGTGGCGTGGCTGGAAGCACCGGAAGGTTCGCAGCTGTTGCTGGTGGCGAATGAAGACTTCTGCACCTGGCAGCCACAGGAAAAGAGTTTCTAGCAGGAATCGCCCTCTCTGGAACAGAAAGGGCGAAGTGAAAGGTTTACTTCCCTTGCTCACGCGCAATCGCGCGATAACCAATGTCCTTACGGCTGAAGCAGCCTTCCCAGTGAATATCCGTCATTAATTCGTAGGCACGCTTTTGCGCTTCTGCCACGGTTTCACCGAGCGCCGTTACGCACAGTACGCGGCCGCCGTGAGTCAGCACGCGATCGTCTTCCGACAGTGTGGTTCCGGCCTGGAAGACTTTCCCGCCTTCTACTTCTTCCAGCGGCAGACCGTGAATTTCATCGCCGTTGTTGTAATTGCCCGGATAACCCCCGGCTGCCATCACCACGCCCAGTGACGCGCGCGGATCCCAGCGCGAAGTTTTCTCATCCAGTTTACCGGCGCAGGCGGCCAGGCACAGTTCGACCAGGTCGGACTGCAGGCGCAGCATGATCGGCTGCGTTTCCGGGTCGCCGAAGCGGCAGTTGAATTCGATAACCTTCGGATTACCGGCTTTATCGATCATCAGCCCGGCATACAGGAAGCCCGTGTAGGTGTTGCCTTCCGCCGCCATGCCGCGCACGGTTGGCCAAATGATACGGTCCATGGTGCGCTGATGCACATCGTCAGTGACGACGGGGGCCGGGGAGTAAGCGCCCATTCCGCCGGTGTTCGGGCCGGTATCACTGTCGCCAACGCGTTTGTGATCCTGGCTGGTGGCCATCGGCAGGACGTTTTCGCCGTCGACCATCACGATAAAGCTGGCTTCTTCGCCGTCGAGAAACTCCTCAATCACAATCCGGTGGCCCGCATCGCCAAAGGCGTTGCCCGCCAGCATGTCGTGCACCGCGGCTTCTGCTTCTTCCTGGGTCATCGCGACGATAACGCCTTTCCCGGCGGCAAGACCGTCTGCTTTGATAACGATCGGTGCGCCTTTCTCGCGCAGATAGGCCAGCGCGGGCTCAATTTCGGTAAAGTTCTGGTATTCCGCGGTAGGGATGTTATGGCGCGCCAGGAAATCCTTGGTGAAAGCTTTTGAGCCTTCCAGCTGCGCGGCACCCTGCGTTGGGCCAAAGATAGTCAGGCCCGCGGCGCGAAACGCGTCGACGACACCAATGACCAGCGGTGCTTCTGGGCCAACTATCGTCAGGCCGATATTTTCGCTTTGTGCGAAATTCAGCAGCGCGGGAATATCGGTGGCGCTTATCGCCACGTTTTGCAGCGTCGGTTCAAGTGCGGTGCCCGCATTGCCCGGTGCCACGAATACGGTTTCAACCAGTGGCGACTGTGCTGCTTTCCAGGCCAGCGCGTGTTCGCGTCCGCCGTTACCAATTACTAATACTTTCATCGTCTGCTCCGGGAATTAATGGCGGAAGTGGCGCATGTCAGTAAAGATCATCGCGATACCGTGTTCGTCAGCGGCGGCAATGACTTCTTCATCACGGATTGAACCGCCGGGCTGGATAACACAGGTCACGCCCACGGCGGCTGCGGCGTCGATCCCGTCGCGGAACGGGAAGAAGGCGTCAGACGCCATCGCCGACCCTTTTACTTCCAGTCCTTCGTCGGCGGCTTTAATCCCGGCGATTTTGGCGGAGTACACGCGGCTCATCTGGCCAGCGCCTATCCCGATGGTCATGTTCTCTTTGGCATACACAATGGCGTTAGACTTGACGAACTTCGCCACTTTCCAGCAGAACAGCGCATCACGCAATTCCTGCTCGCTCGGCTGGCGTTGGCTCACCACACGCAGTTCACCGGCAGTGACCATGCCTAAATCACGATCCTGAACCAGCAGGCCGCCGTTAACACGTTTGAAATCCAGACCGGATACGCGGGTATCCCACTGGCCACAGGTCAGTACGCGGACATTCTGTTTGGCTGCCGTAATCTTCAGTGCTTCTTCAGAGGCAGATGGCGCAATAATCACTTCCACGAACTGACGGGAGATAATGGCCTGAGCGGTTTCGGCATCCAGTTCACGGTTAAAGGCAATGATCCCGCCGAAAGCAGACGTCGGGTCAGTTTTGTAGGCGCGGTCATAGGCATCGAGAATCGAGTGGCTTACCGCAACCCCGCACGGGTTGGCATGCTTGACGATAACACAGGCCGGTTCGCTGAATTCCTTCACGCATTCCAGCGCAGCATCGGTATCGGCGATGTTGTTATAGGAGAGCGCTTTACCCTGAATCTGTTGGGCAGTGGCAACCGACGCTTCCTTTATTTCTTCTTCTATATAGAAGGCAGCTTGCTGATGGCTGTTTTCGCCATAGCGCATGTCCTGCTTCTTAATGAAGTTCAGATTCAGTGTACGTGGGAAGCGACCGGCAGGTTCTTTGCTTTCGCCGTGATAGGCTGGCACCAGGCTACCGAAGTAGTTGGCGATCATGCTGTCATAGGCGGCGGTGTGTTCGAAGGCTTTGATCGCCAGATCGAAACGGGTCTCGAGAGTGAGGGAGCCTTCGTGAGCATCCATCTCATTAATAATAGAAGCGTAGTCGTTGCTCTTTACGACGATTGCCACATCTTTATGGTTCTTCGCGGCGGAGCGAACCATTGTTGGGCCACCGATATCGATATTCTCAACGGCATCTTCTAGTGAGCAGCCTTCGCGAGCGACGGTCTGGGCGAACGGATACAGGTTCACGACCACCATATCGATAGGTGCTATCCCGTGTTGTTCCATGATGCCATCATCCTGACCGCGACGGCCGAGGATCCCACCGTGTACTTTCGGGTGCAGCGTCTTAACGCGTCCATCCATCATTTCCGGGAAACCGGTGTAATCGGAAACTTCGGTGACCGGCAAGCCTTTATCAGCTAACAGGCGAGCGGTTCCGCCGGTAGAAAGCAGCTCCACACCACGTGCGGAAAGTGCCTGCGCGAATTCGACGATACCGGCTTTATCAGAAACGCTGAGTAAAGCGCGGCGGACTGGACGACGTTGTTGCATGGTAAATCCCCTGGATTTGACGATTACAGAGAGCGTTAGCTGAATTTTTACCGGAAAAACTCAGCTAACGCCCCTTACGGGGCATCCTTGTTTTAGCGCGGGCATTGTAACGAAAACGTTTGCGCAACGCTCGCGAATTTTTGGCTTTTCTCACGTTTGTGGATAAGTCTGTGTGTAAATGGGTATAAGGCGGGGTTTTGCTGTGGAATGCAGCAGTCAGTCATTTTTCTGTCATTTAAGTATTGCGGTACCTTCAGAACTCCCTATAATGCGCCTCCATCGACACGGAACAACGGCAAACAAGCCGCCGGGTCAGCAGGGTTTCTCCGGAAATTCTGACAGAGAAAAGCGAAATTAAACGCTTGACTCTGAAAGAGGAAAGCGTAATATACGCCACCTCGAGTTAGCAAGCGAAAGCGCGTAACTCACTGCTCTTTAACAATTTATCAGACAATCTGTGTGGGCACTCAAAGTGACATGGATTCTTAACGTCGCAAGACGCTAAATAGAATACCAAGTCTTATGAGTGAACATACGTAATTCATTACGAAGTTTAATTCATGAGCATCAAACTTAAATTGAAGAGTTTGATCATGGCTCAGATTGAACGCTGGCGGCAGGCCTAACACATGCAAGTCGAGCGGTAGCACAGGAGAGCTTGCTCTCTGGGTGACGAGCGGCGGACGGGTGAGTAATGTCTGGGAAACTGCCTGATGGAGGGGGATAACTACTGGAAACGGTAGCTAATACCGCATAACGTCTTCGGACCAAAGTGGGGGACCTTCGGGCCTCATGCCATCAGATGTGCCCAGATGGGATTAGCTAGTAGGTGGGGTAATGGCTCACCTAGGCGACGATCCCTAGCTGGTCTGAGAGGATGACCAGCCACACTGGAACTGAGACACGGTCCAGACTCCTACGGGAGGCAGCAGTGGGGAATATTGCACAATGGGCGCAAGCCTGATGCAGCCATGCCGCGTGTATGAAGAAGGCCTTCGGGTTGTAAAGTACTTTCAGCGAGGAGGAAGGCATTAAGGTTAATAACCTTGGTGATTGACGTTACTCGCAGAAGAAGCACCGGCTAACTCCGTGCCAGCAGCCGCG
>NZ_JAWXRD010000009.1:0-41192 GCF_033843265.1 Scandinavium lactucae | reverse complement strand
ACTCGCGACCCCGACCTTGGCAAGGTCGTGCTCTACCAACTGAGCTATTCCCGCAAATTTGGTGCTGCCGTAACGCGGAAATTCCTATCGTTACGGGAGGCGCATTATACGAGAAATCCTTTTAGCTGCAACCCCCCTGTAAGCGATTTTTTTGAAATTCAGTTCAAGTGATGGAATATTCATCATATCGCCGTTTTTTAGACCAAACGCCCCACTCATGCGCCCGACAGGCCTGTGCCGCCGGGCAACACGCTTACAGATTAATAAAGTGTTCGCGGTAATACGCCAGTTCAGCCACTGACTCGCGAATGTCGTCCATCGCCTGATGGGTGCCCTGTTTCTTGAAGCCGTCGAGAATTTCCGGTTTCCAGCGACGCGCCAGCTCTTTCAGGGTGCTGACATCCAGATAGCGGTAATGGAAGTAGGATTCCAGCTCAGGCATGTACTTGAACAAGAAGCGACGGTCCTGGCCAATGCTGTTGCCGCAAATAGGCGATTTTCCTTCCGGTACCCACTGCTTGAGGAATTCAATCGTGGCGAGTTCCGCAGCGCGATCGTCCTGGGTACTGGCTTTTACCCGCTCAACCAGACCGCTGCCGGTATGGGTGCGCACGTTCCAGTCATCCATCAGCGCTAACTGCGCATCGGACTGATGTACCGCGATGGTCGGGCCTTCTGCCAAAATGTTAAGGTTCGCATCGGTCACCAGCGTTGCGATTTCAATAATGCGATCGCGCTCGGGATCGAGGCCCGTCATCTCAAGATCGATCCAAATGAGGTTGTTTTCATTTGCACTCATGCTATTTTCCACCCTTCTCGCGTCACAACGACAGTGACTATATTCATCTAAAATAGCGTGTATCATAGAGGTTTTGCCCCTCAGGGGCGACCAGGAGTCAGCACGATTGAGTAAAAATAAACTCTCCAAAGGTCAGCAGCGCCGGGTGAACGCCAACCACGAGCGCCGTCTTAAAACGACTTCGGAGAAGCCCGATTTCGATGACAACCTGTTTGGCGAAAAAGCTGAAGGCATTGTGATAAGCCGTTTCGGTATGCATGCCGACGTCGAAGACACCGAAGGCAGCGTTCACCGCTGCAATATCCGCCGCACCATTCGTTCCCTGGTGACTGGCGACCGCGTGGTCTGGCGTCCGGGTAAAACCGCCGCAGAAGGCGTGAACGTCAAAGGCATCGTAGAAGCGGTGCATGAACGCACGTCGGTTCTGACGCGCCCGGACTTTTACGACGGCGTAAAACCGATTGCCGCAAATATCAACCAGATCGTCGTCGTATCTGCCATCTTGCCAGAGCTATCTCTTAATATTATCGATCGCTATCTTGTCGCCTGCGAGACGCTCGACGTTGAGCCGCTGCTTGTGCTGAATAAAATCGATCTTCTTGATGACAAAGGCAGAGCGTTTGTTGATGAGCAGATGGACATCTATCGCAAGATTGGCTACCCCGTGCTGATGGTGTCCAGCCACAAGAAAGATGGCCTGAAGCCGCTTGAAGAAGCGCTCACCGGGCGTATCAGCATCTTTGCGGGCCAGTCCGGCGTGGGTAAATCCAGCCTGCTGAACAACCTTCTGGGCCTGCAAAAAGAAATTCTGACCAACGATGTTTCTGATAACTCGGGGCTCGGCCAACATACCACCACCGCTTCTCGTTTGTACCATTTCCCGCACGGCGGCGATGTTATCGACTCCCCTGGAGTGCGTGAGTTTGGTCTCTGGCACCTTGAGCCGGAACAAATCTTTAACGGTTTTGTCGAATTCCAGAATTACTTAGGCGACTGCAAATATCGAGACTGTAAACACGATAACGATCCTGGCTGCGCCATTCGTGAAGCGGTCGCCAAAGGTGAGATAGCGCAAACACGTTTTGAAAATTATCACCGCATTCTGGAAAGTATGTCGCAGGTAAAATCGCGTAAAAGCTTTTCTGAAACCGACGACTGACATTTAAGCTGATCGCCGATAGAATCAGCCCCTTTTTTAAAAGGCTCAGAATCCCGGAGCCTGTTACAACCATTGGCCTGGAGGCTACCTTGCTAAATTCATTTAAACTTTCGCTTCAATATCTTTTGCCTAAACTGTGGCTCACCCGCCTCGCAGGCTGGGGCGCAAGCAAACGAGCAGGTTGGTTGACGAAACTGGTCATCGATATGTTCGTGAAATTCTACAAGGTTGACATGAAAGAGGCGCAGAAGCCTGACACCGCCAGCTATCGCACCTTTAACGATTTCTTTGTACGTCCGCTGCGCGATGAAGTGCGCCCGATTGATACCGACCCGTGCGTTCTGGTCATGCCAGCAGACGGCGTGATTAGCCAGCTGGGTAAAATCGAAGACGACAAAATCCTACAGGCGAAAGGCCATAACTACAGTCTGGAAGCGCTGCTGGCAGGCAACTACCTGATGGCAGACCTGTTCCGTAATGGTTCTTTCGCGACGACCTATCTGTCGCCGCGCGACTATCACCGCGTACACATGCCGTGTAACGGTATCCTGCGTGAAATGATTTATGTGCCCGGCGACCTGTTCTCCGTCAACCATCTGACGGCGCAGAACGTACCGAACCTGTTTGCCCGTAACGAACGCGTTATCTGTCTGTTTGATACTGAATTTGGCCCAATGGCACAGATTCTGGTCGGCGCAACGATTGTTGGCAGCATTGAAACCGTCTGGGCTGGCACTATTACGCCACCACGTGAAGGGGTGATCAAACGCTGGACTTGGCCTACAGGCGAAAGCGAAGGCTCTGTTGCCCTGCTGAAAGGTCAGGAAATGGGTCGCTTCAAACTGGGTTCCACCGTAATCAACCTGTTTGCGCCAGGTAAAGTTCAGCTGGTCGAACAGCTCGCCAGTCTGTCGGCTACCAAAATCGGTATGCCGCTGGCGGTTTCGACTGAGACGTTCGCCGCGCCAGAAACAGAACCGGTTGTCATCGTGGAAGATGAGGTGACTATCGTTGAAGATGTCGCCCCACAGACCGACGCCAACAAAGACCAGGTTTAACTTTAGAAGGACCGCTGACGTGCGCCTGATTATCACTTTACTGATGGCCTGGTGCCTCAGCATGGGGGCGTACGCAGCCAGCGCCCCCGACGCCAATCAAATATCACAGGAACTGGAACAGGCGAAAGCGGCAAAGCCCGCCCAGCCTGAAGCCGTTGAGGCACTCCAGTCTGCGCTGAACGCGCTCGAGGAACGTAAAGGTTCGCTTGAGCGCGCACAGCAATATCAGCAAGTTATCGACAACTTCCCCAAACTTTCCCAGACGCTGCGCACCCAGCTGACTAATTTGCGCGATGAGCCGCGTCAGGCACCGGAAAACCTCACTAGCGATGCCTTGAGTCAGGAAATCCTGCAGGTTAGTAGTCAACTGCTGGAAAAGAGCCGTCAGGCCCAACAGGAGCAGGAGCGCGCCCGGGAAATTGCCGATTCACTGAGTCAGCTGCCCCAACAGCAAACCGATGCGCGCCGCCAGCTCAACGACGTAGAACGTCGGGTCGGCACCGCGACGGGCAAAACCGCACAGGCACAGAATCTCAGCCTGCAGGCGGAATCCGCCAAGCTCAAAGCCCAGGTCGATGAACTGGAGCTGGCGCAGCTGTCTGCCAACAATCGTCAGGAACTGGCGCGCATGCGCTCTGAACTGGCACAGAAGCAGAGCGAACAGCTCGATGCTTATTTGCAGGCGCTGCGGAATCAACTCAATAGCCAGCGTCAGCGTGAAGCGGAAAAGGCGCTGGAAAGCACCGAGTTACTGGCCGAAAACAGCGCCAACCTGCCGCCAAGCCTGGTGAAACAATTCGCCGTTAACCGCGAGCTGTCACAGGCGCTGAATCAGCAGGCACAACGGATGGATCTGGTGGCATCGCAGCAGCGTCAGGCCACCAATCAGACCTTACAGGTCCGCCAGGCGCTCAACACATTACGGGAACAGTCTCAATGGTTGGGCTCATCCAATCTATTAGGCGAAGCCCTGCGCGCCCAGGTTGCGCGTCTGCCGGAGATGCCGAAACCGCAGCAGCTCGACACCGAAATGGCGCAGCTGCGCGTGCACCGTCTGCGCTATGAAGATTTGCTCAGTAAACAGCCACAGCTACGAGAAATTCGACAGGCGGATGGCCAGCCGTTGGCCAGCGACGAGACACGTATTCTTGAAGCACAGCTGCGCACCCAACGCGAATTGCTCAACTCGCTGTTACAGGGTGGCGATACGCTGATCCTCGAACTTACCAAGCTGAAAGTGGCCAACGGTCAGCTGGAAGAGGCGCTGAAAGAAATTAACGAAGCGACGCACCGCTATCTGTTCTGGACCTCCGATGTCAGCCCGATTACCTTCGCCTGGCCGCTGGAAATCGTCCAGGATCTGCGTCGTCTGATTTCACTCGATACATTCAGCCAGTTGGGCAAAGCGTCGGTCATGATGCTGACCAGTAAAGAAACGCTGATCCCGCTGTTTGCCGCGCTGATCCTCGTCGGCTTCAGCATCAGCTCCCGCAAACATTTCACCCGCTTCCTGGAGCGTTCCAGCAACCGGGTGGGAAAAGTTACGCAAGATCACTTCTGGCTCACGCTCCGGACCGTGTTCTGGTCGATTCTGGTTGCCTCCCCATTACCCGTGCTATGGATGACGCTGGGCTACGGGTTACAGGCCGCGTGGCCCTATCCGCTGGCGGTGGCGATTGGCAACGGCGTAACCGCCACCGTGCCGCTGCTGTGGGTGGTCATGATTTGCGCCGCCTTTGCCCGCCCGAATGGTCTGTTTGTCGCCCACTTCGGCTGGCCGCGTAACCGCGTGGCGCGGGCGATGCGCTATTATCTGATGAGCATTGGCCTCATCGTGCCGCTGATCATGGCGCTGTTCATGTTTGATAATCTGCATGATAGGGAATTCTCGTCGTCTCTCGGCAGACTCTGTTTCGTGTTGATCTGCGGCGCGCTGGCGATTGTGACCCTTAGCCTTAAACGCGCAGGCATTCCGCTGTTCCTCGACAAAGAGGGCAACGGCGACAACATGATCAACCGAATGCTGTGGAACCTGCTGATGGGCGCGCCGCTGATTGCGATTTTTGCGGCGTTAGTGGGCTATCTGGCAACGGCAGAAGCCTTGCTGGCGCGTCTGGAAACCTCGGTCGCGATCTGGTTCTTGCTGCTGGTGATTTATCATGTGATCCGCCGTTGGATGCTTATCCAGCGTCGTCGTATCGCCTTCGATCGGGCTAAACATCGCCGGGCAGAAATGCTGGCTCAGCGCGCGCGCGGCGAAGAAGATCCGCACCACAGCATGAGCCTGGAAGGGTCACCGGAAGTGGATATTAGCGAAGTGGATCTCGACACGCTCAGCGCACAGTCTCTGCGGCTGGTGCGGTCCATCCTGATGCTGATAGCCCTGGTGTCGGTGATTGTGCTGTGGTCAGAAATTCATTCAGCGTTTGGCTTCCTTGAGAACATCTCTCTCTGGGATGTGACCTCGACGGTGCAAGGGGTGGAAAGCCTGGAGCCGATTACGCTCGGTGCGGTGCTGATTGCTATCCTGGTGTTCATCGTCACCACGCAGCTGGTGCGTAATCTCCCTGCCCTGCTTGAGCTGGCGGTGTTGCAGCATCTTAGCCTGACACCGGGCACCGGTTATGCCATCACCACCATCACCAAATATCTGCTGATGCTGGTCGGTGGCCTGGTGGGCTTCTCGATGATTGGGATTGAGTGGGCGAAACTACAATGGCTGGTTGCCGCGCTCGGTGTCGGCCTCGGGTTTGGTTTGCAGGAGATCTTCGCCAACTTTATTTCCGGCCTGATCATCCTGTTCGAAAAGCCAATCCGTATTGGCGATACCGTCACGATCCGCGATTTAACCGGCAGCGTGACCAAGATCAACACCCGTGCGACAACGATCAGCGATTGGGATCGCAAAGAGATAATCGTGCCCAACAAGGCGTTTATCACCGAGCAGTTTATCAACTGGTCGCTGTCGGACTCGGTCACCCGCGTGGTGTTGACCGTTCCGGCCCCATCGGATGCCAACAGCGAAGAGGTCACGCAAATTTTGATGACCGCCGCCGAGCGCTGTTCGCTGGTTATCGACACTCCTGCGCCGGAAGTCTTCCTCGTTGACCTGCAACAGGGGATCCAGATTTTCGAACTGCGTATCTATGCCGCCGAAATGGGCCACCGTATGCCGCTGCGCCACGAGATCCACCAGCTGATCCTGGCAGGCTTCCGCGAGCATGGGATAGACATGCCGTTCCCACCGTTCCAGATGCGTCTGGAAACCCTGGATGGACGGAAAACGGGGAGAACGCTGTCGTCTGCGGGACGTCGCCCGGCGGGAAGTTTGTAAACCAGAGCGGCCTGATGCCCTCTCCTGCGGGGAGAGGGTGTAACCACTCACTGCTTATTCAGGCGCGATCCACCGTAAAAGCGATCACATCCGCGAGGTTTTCTGCGCCCAGCGCCAGCATCACCAGACGATCAACGCCGAGTGCCACACCGGAGCTATCCGGCAGACCGGCTTTCAGCGCGTCCAGCAGATTGACGTCGATAGGCTGTTGCGGCAAACCACGGGCGGCACGCTTGCGGTTGTCCTGCTCGAAACGCTGCTGCTGTTCGCGCGCGTCGGTCAGTTCATGGAAACCATTCGCTAGCTCAATACCTTTGTAATACACCTCAAAACGCTCCGCCACGCGGTGATCTTCGGTGCTGATCTGCGCCAGTGACGCCTGGCTTGCCGGGAAGTGGTAGATGAAGGTTGGACGGTCTTTGCCGATATGTGGTTCTACACCCATCATGAACAGCAGTTGAAGCAGGGTATCGCGGTCTTCTTCAGTATCGGCAATATTGCTGAGATCGAGTTTGGCCGCCACTTCGCGCAGCTGCGTTTTATCTGCCGACAGCGGGTCGATTTCCAGATGACGCTGAAACGCCTGCTGATAAGAGAGGCTCTCCGCTGGCTGACATTCCAGTACCTGTTGCAGCAGATCGTCGACTTCGTTGATCAGGCGGTACATGTCGTAATGTGGGCGATACCACTCCAGCATGGTGAATTCAGGGTTGTGATGACGCCCCATCTCTTCGTTACGGAAGCTTCTGCACAGTTGGAAAACCGGGCCACATCCTGCCGCCAGCAGGCGCTTCATGTGATATTCCGGGCTGGTCATCATGTACAGATTGATGCCCTGAGAATGACCGGGGCCGACGAAACGTGTCTCAAACGGGACCAGATGAATATCCGTTACCGTCGCCTGACTCATGCACGGCGTTTCCACCTCAAGCACACCGCGGTCGGTAAAGAAGCGGCGGATTTCCGCCATAATGGCCGCGCGTTTTAACAGATTGGGGATGGAGGCGCTCGGCTGCCAGGTGGCCGTTTCGCTCATGGGAAAACTCTCCGAATTCAAACAAAGGCCCGAAGTCTACTCGCAAGCGCTGCATGAGACAAATTTTGGTCGATGAAAAATCACTTTTCCGCGACCCGCCTGATTTCGTGATCGACTTAATCAATTTCAATGATAATTCACCGCACGGATCAGCAAAAAAATCGAACGCGTCAAATTTCCCTCACATCCTTGCGGATATACTGCACTACCCATAAAGGAGCAGTGGAATCGCTTTCGCAATGGCTTTGCTGAACGGGTGAACTACCTTTGGTTAAGCATGTTGCGGAATAACAACAATTCTGGAGGAATGTCGTGCAAACCTTTCATGCCGATCTAGCCGTTATAGGCGCAGGCGGAGCGGGATTACGAGCGGCCATCGCCGCAGCGCAAGCTAATCCCAACGCTAAAATCGCACTGATTTCAAAAGTCTATCCTATGCGTAGCCACACCGTTGCCGCCGAAGGCGGGTCTGCGGCGGTCGCTCAGGACCATGACAGCTTTGAGTACCATTTTCACGATACCGTCGCCGGGGGTGACTGGCTCTGTGAGCAGGATGTTGTTGATTACTTTGTTCACCACTGCCCTACCGAGATGACCCAGCTTGAGCAATGGGGTTGCCCGTGGAGTCGCCGTGAGGATGGTTCTGTCAACGTGCGCCGCTTCGGCGGGATGAAAATCGAGCGTACCTGGTTTGCCGCGGACAAAACCGGCTTCCACATGCTACACACCCTCTTCCAGACCTCTCTTCAGTTCCCACAAATTCAACGCTTTGACGAGCATTTCGTGCTGGATATCCTGGTCGATGATGGCCAGGCTCGCGGCCTCGTGGCGATGAACATGATGGAAGGCGAACTGATTCAAATTCGCGCCAACGCGGTGGTGATGGCGACTGGTGGTGCCGGACGCGTTTATCGCTACAACACCAACGGCGGCATCGTCACCGGTGACGGCATGGGCATGGCGTTGAGCCACGGCGTGCCGCTACGCGATATGGAATTCGTTCAGTATCACCCTACCGGCCTGCCGGGCTCCGGCATTCTAATGACCGAAGGCTGCCGTGGCGAAGGCGGTATTCTGGTCAATAAAGACGGCTATCGTTATTTGCAGGATTACGGCATGGGTCCGGAAACCCCGCTCGGTGAACCAAAGAACAAATACATGGAGCTGGGCCCGCGCGACAAAGTGTCGCAGGCGTTCTGGCACGAATGGCGTAAGGGCAACACTATCGCCACGCCTCGCGGCGACGTGGTCTATCTGGACCTGCGCCACCTCGGTGAGAAAAAGCTGCTGGAGCGTTTGCCGTTCATTTGCGAACTGGCAAAAGCCTACGTCGGTGTCGACCCGGTGAAAGACCCGATTCCGGTGCGTCCTACCGCGCACTACACTATGGGCGGAATTGAAACCGACCAGCAATGTGAAAGCCGAATCAAAGGCCTGTTTGCGGTGGGAGAATGTTCCTCCGTCGGCCTGCACGGCGCAAACCGTCTGGGTTCAAACTCACTGGCAGAACTGGTGGTGTTTGGTCGTATGGCCGGTGAACGGGCGATGGAACGCGCCTCTACCGCAGGCGAAGCCAACAGCGCCGCACTGGATGCACAAGTTGTCGATGTCGAAAAACGCCTAAAGGCGCTGGTTAATCAGGAAGGCAGCGAAAACTGGGCGAAAATACGCGATGAAATGGGCCTGTCGATGGAAGAAGGCTGCGGCATCTACCGCACACCGGAGTTGATGCAGAAGACCATCGACAAGCTGGCGGAGCTGCAGGAACGCTTTAAACGCGTACGCATTACCGATACCTCAAGCGTTTTCAACACTGACCTGCTGTACACCATCGAACTGGGTCACGGCCTGAACGTTGCAGAATGTATGGCGCATTCCGCGCTCGCACGAAAAGAGTCTCGCGGGGCGCATCAGCGTCTGGATGAAGGCTGTACCGAACGTGATGACGTGAACTTCCTCAAGCATACCCTCGCCTTCCGCGATGCCGATGGCACCACGCGCCTCGACTACAGTGATGTGAAAATCACCACTCTGCCACCGGCAAAACGCATGTACGGTGGCGAAGCGGAAGCGGCCGATAAGAAGGAGAAGGCGAATGGCTGAGATGAAAAACCTGAAAGTCGAGATCGTGCGCTACAACCCGGAAGTGGACACGGCCCCGCATAGCGCGTTTTACGACGTGCCGTATGACGAACAAACGTCACTGTTAGACGCGCTCGGCTATATCAAAGATAACCTCGCCCCAGACCTGAGCTATCGCTGGTCCTGTCGCATGGCGATTTGCGGTTCCTGCGGCATGATGGTCAACAAGGTGCCGAAGCTGGCCTGTAAGACCTTCCTGCGTGAATACGAAAACGGCCTTAAAGTCGAAGCGCTGGCTAACTTCCCGATTGAGCGTGATTTAGTGGTCGACATGACCCACTTTATCGAAAGTCTGGAAGCGATTAAGCCGTACATCATCGGTAATCCGCGCACACCGGATCAGGGGCCGAACGTGCAAACCCCGGCCCAGATGGCGAAATACCATCAGTTCTCCGGCTGCATCAACTGCGGCCTGTGTTATGCCGCCTGCCCGCAGTTTGGTCTCAATAAGGAATTTATTGGCCCGGCGGCAATTACTCTGGCGCATCGTTATAACGAAGATAACCGCGACCACGGCAAAAAGGAGCGTATGGCGCAACTGAACGGCAAAAATGGCGTCTGGAGCTGTACTTTTGTTGGCTATTGCTCGGAAGTCTGTCCGAAGCATGTCGATCCGGCCGCCGCCATTCAGCAGGGCAAAGTGGAAAGTTCGAAAGACTTTCTTATCGCAACCCTGAAACCACGCTAAGGAGTGCATCATGACGACAAAACGCAAACCCTACGTGCAGCCGATGACTTCCACGTGGTGGAAAAAACTGCCCTTCTATCGCTTCTATATGATTCGCGAAGGCACGGCAGTTCCCACGGTGTGGTTCAGCATCGTATTGATTTACGGCCTGTTTGCCCTGAAACACGGGGCCGAATCCTGGGCGGGTTACGTCGGTTTTCTGCAAAACCCGATTGTGGTTATCCTCAATCTGATCACCTTAGCGGCAGCCTTACTGCACACCAAAACCTGGTTCGAACTGGCACCAAAAGCCGCTAACGTTATCGTAAAAGGCGAAAAAATGGGACCCGAGCCAGTGATTAAAGCGCTGTGGGGGGTGACGATTGTAGTCACCGTGGTGGTCCTGTTTGTCGCACTGTTCTGGTAAGGAGACCAAGATGATCAATCCAAATCCAAAACGTTCGGACGAACCCGTATTCTGGGGCCTGTTTGGGGCTGGCGGTATGTGGGGTGCGATTGTCGCACCGGTGATGGTGCTGCTGGTCGGCATTCTGCTGCCGCTCGGCCTGGCTCCGCATGACGCCTTCAGCTACGAAAGGGTGCTCGCCTTTGCCCAAAGCTTTGTTGGCCGCGCGTTCCTGTTCCTGATGATTGTTCTGCCGCTGTGGTGCGGTCTGCACCGTATCCATCACGCCATGCATGACCTGAAAATTCATGTGCCGAATGGCAAATGGGTATTCTATGGTCTGGCGGCTATTCTGACCGTCATCACTTTGGTTGGTGTGATTTTCATTTAAAGCTGAGATGCCCGGCACACGCCGGGCATATTTCTTTGTGCTTCTCGTACTTTTTCCCCGCTCGGTTCTACACTTACAAAAAAACATGCAAGGACATTACCATGCGTCTGCTGCCCATCATTGCGACTGTTGCTGCTGCGTTTTTGGTTGTTGCCTGTAGTCATCCCGTTCCGCCCCCCGGCGTAACCGTCGTCTCCCCGTTTGACACCAATCGTTATCTCGGCACATGGTATGAAATCGCCCGCCTGGACCACAATTTTGAAAAAGGGCTGGAGAGAGTCACCGCCACCTACAGCCTGCGCAGCGATAGCGGCATTAACGTACTCAATAGAGGCTATAACCCGGACCGTAGGATGTGGCAAAAAGTCGACGGCATCGCATATTTTACCGGCTCACCTGACCGGGCCGCCTTGAAGGTGTCCTTCATCGGCCCGTTCTATGGCAGCTATAACGTTATCGCGGTGGATAAAGAGTATAAACATGCGTTGGTCTGTGGGCCGGATCGCGATTACTTGTGGATCCTCGCTCGCACGCCCACCATTTCCGCAGAAATGAAGCAGCAGATGCTGGATATCGCGACCCGGCAGGGTTTCCCCGTACAGAAGTTAGTGTGGGTGAAGCAGACGTATTAGTGCGCGCTGAGCTTCAGGCCAATGATGCCGCAGACGATCAGCACCAGGCTGAAAATACGAGCGGCACTGGCAGATTCACCGAGCAGCAGAATACCCGTGACAGCCGCACCAACCGCGCCGATACCGGTCCAGATGGCGTAGGCGGTGCCCACTGGTAGGGTTTTCATCGCCCATGACAGCATAGCGACACTGACGATCATCGCCGTCGCGGTAATCACGCTCGGCACCAATCGGGTAAAACCGTGGGTATATTTCAGGCCAACGGCCCAAACCACTTCAAGAAGACCTGCCACAACAAGAATTAACCAGGACATTTTTGACTCCAGATTGGGGTCGTCCCCGGTTTTATCGATACGCTTGCAGGTCGTCCTGCAAGGTTAAGAAGAGTGTTTATTTTAGCCGCTGATTCCACGGATGCAAGTAATTTGCGTTAAGTTCATTTTCCGCGATGATTAAGTGAAATGAGCGCATTTCAATGCGGAGATCGCCTTTTTATTTGAGCGTAATAGTCTCTATGATGGCCTCATGATCCCTTTGCATCCGCACACTATGAAGCACTCATTTACCCAGCATGTATAAAATTCTGATTATTGATCGCTGCAGTTTCACCCGTCTTGGGTTAGAAAAAAGGTTGCAGCAGGTCAATGGTGATTCGTTATCATTTTTGGTCACTCAACTGAACAGCTTATTACTGGCGAAAGCTCATGTCGAAAGCTGGCAGCCGCATTTAGTGATCGCTGACTTTACTGATTTTCAGCACGATCTGAAGCAATCTCATTTTTTGCCCGCGCTGCTGGCCGTCTGTGAACAACGTACGCGCCTGATTCGACTCCAGAACGAGCCCTTCTTATTTAAAAATGTCGGTGACGTTATTTCTAAAAAAGCGCCGCTGGAAACGCTCTCTCGCCGTATTATTGAGATTCTGCATAGCGGACCAATCGTTAATCCGGCACGTAACGCTCTGCCACTGCTCACTCGTCAGGAAGAGAAAGTGCTGTCGTTGTGGATGGAGGGTGCCAGCAATCACGCGATCGCCAGTGAAATGCAGATTAACGGCAAAACGGTGTATACCTATAAACGCAATATCCGTATGAAATTAAAGGTCGAAAATCGCTTTTCGCCTTTTATTCCCACAGCCGCATCAGCCAAGTGCGTTGAATAACGGTACGGCCGGAGAGCCGTACCGAACATCTTTAGTTCTGAGCTTTGGTCGCTGCACCTGAAATCGCGTCGCCGCCGTCAGAAATATCCTGCCCTACCCCTTTCGTGGTGTTACACCCCGAAAGTACAGAAGAGAGCACCAGGAGAGAAAAGAACGCAGCAATGGTTTTCTTAATCATAATGTCATCCTTTTTTGCCAGTCAGTATTATTTGTGTAGCAAGATAAGCATAGACAAAATCGCCCAATGTGGACGAAAACAGCAAAATTTTAGGATGATGGGAAGGGATTAGCTTGCAGCGTGCGAGATTGAGTTGCCCAGATGTTGGACGTCCTGACCGAAGCCGCGGAAAGTGTTGCAGCCCGAAAGCAGCGTACCGGTGAACAGCAGTATAAAGAAGAGTTTGAGTAAACGGTTCATCATCCCTGCGCCTTGAAGAAAAATCGACACAGCCACAATGCTGTGCCGACTTTTTATAGCATGAATTACTTCACGCGAGAAACGTATTCGCCAGAGCGGGTATCCACTTTGATCGTCTCGCCGATCTGTACAAACAGAGGAACCTTAACCACCGCGCCGGTGCTCAGAGTTGCTGGCTTACCGCCAGTACCTGCGGTATCACCTTTCAGGCCTGGATCGGTTTCAACGATTTCCAGCTCAACGAAGTTCGGTGGGGTAACGGCGATTGGACGGCCATCCCACAGCGTCACGATGCACTCAGCCTGATCCAGCAGCCATTTAGCATTTTCGCCAACCGCTTTCTCATCGGCAGCCAGCTGCTCGAAGGTTTCGTTGTTCATGAAGTGATAGAACTCACCGTCGTTGTACAGGTAAGTCAGGTTCATATCTACAACGTCTGCACCTTCAGCGGAATCGGTAGATTTGAAGGTTTTCTCAACGCGAGTACCGGTCAGCAGACGACGCAGCTTAACGCGTGCAAACGCCTGGCCTTTGCCTGGTTTTACGAATTCGCTGGATTCAACGGAGTACGGTTCTCCGTCCATCATGATTTTAAGACCGGCACGGAAATCGTTGCTAGAATAAGTCGCCATAAGGCCCTCTAAATTTGTTAACTGGTAGCTAAGCCACAAAATGGCGCATATTGTAACCCTAAACACCCCATCCAGAGAAGATTGGTTATCGCAACTTGCCGATGTAATCACCGATCCTGATGAACTGTTGCGTCTATTAAATGTAGACGCTGATGAAAATTTGCTCGCCGGACGTGAAGCAAGACGCTTATTCCCGCTGCGTGTTCCGCGGGCGTTTGCCGCGCGCATGGAAAAAGGCAACCCCCGTGACCCATTGCTGCTGCAGGTTCTGACCTCGCAGCAGGAGTTCGTTGCCGCCCCTGGTTTCAGTACCGACCCGCTGGAAGAACAGCACAGCGTGGTGCCTGGCCTGCTGCACAAATACCGCAACCGGGCGTTGCTATTGGTCAAAGGGGGCTGTGCGGTGAACTGCCGTTATTGCTTCCGTCGACATTTCCCGTATGCCGATAACCAGGGCAATAAGCGTAACTGGCAGGTGGCGCTGGATTACATCGCAGCCCATCCTGAACTCGATGAGATAATCTTCTCCGGCGGCGATCCGCTGATGGCCAAAGATCATGAACTGACCTGGCTGCTTGACGCCCTGGAAGCGATCCCGCATATCAAGCGCCTGCGTATCCACAGCCGTTTACCGATTGTCATCCCGGCGCGTATTACCGAGGGACTGGCGGAACGTTTCGCCGTTTCATCACTGCAAATTCTGCTGGTGAATCACGTCAACCACGCCCAGGAAATTGATGATGAATTTCGGCTGGCGATGCGCAAACTTAAAATGGCGGGGGTAACGCTGCTCAACCAGAGCGTCCTGCTGCGCGGTGTGAACGATAATGCGCAAACCCTGGCAGACCTCAGTAATGCGTTGTTTGATGCAGGCGTGATGCCGTATTACCTGCACGTGCTCGATAAGGTGCAAGGTGCGGCGCACTTTATGGTGAGTGACGAAGAGGCTCGGGCGATTATGCGCGACCTGCTGACGAGGGTGTCCGGGTATATGGTGCCGAAACTGGCGCGCGAGATTGGTGGCGAGCCGAGCAAAACGCCACTCGATTTACAGCTGCGTCAGAACTAAGACCTGTCAACTATCACCTGCGCGTAGCCCTTCGCGTAGGTGGCAAGTCCGGATACCGACTCTTCCCTGCGCCCTGTGAGTGCTATTTTAGCCCCCGCAAAAACAGGGAGAACATCATGAGCGCAATCCTCACCGGCATGAATACCGGCGTCATTCGCCACGGCGAACAATTTTTGGCGCTGGCGCTAAAAATAAACCAGCACAACGAGCAGCAGTTGCTGTTGCTTCCCGCGTTAGCACTGCGCGATTTGTTGATCTGTTTCGAATATCGCCTGCACCTGCAGCATTTGGGTAGCAGCAAACAAAAAGCCCGCTTTAAACAGCAGCAGGACGCCGCCACGGCAGCGCTACAAAAGAATATTCCTGACTTGACCCAAAGTGAACTGCTGCACGCGGACGTACGTCAACGCGTTGAGAAAATCGAGCCGCTGAATAAGCGTAAAAATGAACTGCAACTGACCTTGACGCTTCAGGGCGGCAATACCCTGTTGCTGATAATTGAAGATGCACAAATCGCCTTGATCATTAATGCGATTACCCACGCTATCAATAATGCGGGAATGCATCCGCTATCGCTGCGTCTGGCCTCTTTATTGGATTTTTTACCGCTATACGATGCACAGATAAAGCCGGGTGGCGAACTGGAATATGATACGTATCAGCATCCAGCATGGAAGCTGGCACTGTTTAGCGAAACGCTGGCACTCGTATATCACTATACGGATGAGCAAGGTGAACAGCAGGCGTACGGCACCGTGGTGAAAACCCGCAATCGTGAAGATAATAAAGCGGTTGCCCAACGGCTACTGGCGTTTAGCCCACGGCTGAAAAACCTGGAAGGAATTTCGTGTCAGGTTTCAGTGAGCACGCTGGCATCCGGGGCGGATCATCTGCCACGTGAACGCTGCTTACGCGCAATTCACGCGCTATGGCAAAAGACAGCAAAATAACAAAACGCCCTCAACAATGAGGGCGTATTCGCCACTGAGAAATCAGTTAGGGCATTTATAAACCTGGCCGATCATTTCGCTGTCGGTCGGAACAAAGCTGGAGAGCATCCCTTGAGTCGGGCTGCTAACGCCGTAAATAACGTTCCCACCCAACTCTGCGGCCTGATTGCGAAGCGCATTGGCCGCACCACGCATAGAGCCGCCCTCTTCGCCATGCTGACCAGAGAGCCAGTTACTCTGTTTTCCCGTTGCGGTGCCAACCAGCTGGCATTCTGCGCCCGGTTTATCTTCAACAAAGCGAACATTCTGCCCGCCTGCAGTCAAATCATTGCTGGAACTGCAGCCAGCCAGCAGCAGGGCAACGGCAACCATTCCTGTTGAAACGTTGATACGCATGTTGTTCCTCGTGATCATAAAGTTGACCTTTTAGTCCTGACAAATCTTATACCAGAGTTATCCAGGGAACGAAAACATTAACCCGTAGGTGTCATATTCTGTAACCGATAACGTCCACTTTGCATAACCACTTTATAGTTGCCGAACACTGTCTGATTCGGACTGGCAAATATCGTTTTACCTTGATACTTAATGATAACTTTTTTCTTGCCCGCTATTTCCGCGATCATAATCACTTTAGGCACGGCGGGTTTCGGCGCGCGAGCGATGGCTTGCACCGAGTGGAGGTTGGCATAATGGGCGGAGGATGAAAGGTATTTTTCACCATTGACCAAATGCCCCCGCCAGGAAAGCTCAAAATGCAGATGAGGGCCGGTGGTTCGGCCAGTATTTCCCGACAGCGCAATCAAATTGCCTCTCGCCACCTTCTGCCCCATCGTAACAATAATTTTATCCAGATGCAGATAGCGGCTACGCCAGCCGCCAGGATGCTGTAGAACCACATAATTACCCGCGAAGGGATGGGTGTCCGCCTCCACCACTATTCCCTGCTCACTCGCCAGGACTGGTGTCAAACGAGGGGCAGCATAATCAGTTCCCTCATGCTGAGCAAAGCGATGCGTTACAGGATGATAACGAAAACGAAAGGACGACGTCACACGCAGCGGAATAGCTAGAGGGGCAAGAAAACGAGGGTAAGTAGTCCCAGCCATCTGTGCCAGGAGAGGTGTCTTTTCTTTTTCTCTCATCAAAAGTACAGGGGTAAAAATCTCCTCGGTAGTGACTACTGACAATTGGCCAATACTCACCAGCGCCAGAGTAAAACCCGCCTGATTACTTGCCGATCCTGTGAGTGGTGACAATAAACAGGCTCCACAGATTAGACGGCGCATGGTTCAGTACAATCCCATATAAAATAACAGCAGCGCGGAGATTGAAATCGCGGGGCCAAAGGGGATGTAAGATGTTGGCGAGTCTGAATTATCCTCATCAATTGAACGACACTTATTAGAGCGCAGGAAAAACAGATACAGAATAATACCGAAGACAGATGAGAGAATGATTAATGCCGGAAGTTTTTCAACCCCCAGCCATGCGGAGATAGCCGCAATAAGTTTGACATCGCCATTGCCTAACCCTTCTCGTCCACGTATTTTCGCATACGCCGTCATCACGCTGTAGATCAACAACCACGCCATAATAACGCCATAAATAGCCGATCGCGGTTTGACATCAGTTATTCCCGCAACTGAGCAAGCGAGGCCGCTCCACAACAGTAAAAAGACCAGGGTATCTGGCAACAATAAGTGCTGGAAGTCGATCGCTGCCAAGCTATACAGCAAGCAAAAAAAGAGGAAAAAACTCGCGATCTGGATTTCGGTATACTGCGGCCACGCCAGGATAGTCAGTAGGGTGAAAACGAGGCCGCACACTAACTCTGAGATAAGGTAGATCACCGAGATAGCGCAATGGCAGTGACGGCACTTCCCTTTAAGCCAAAGCCAACTTAAGACAGGGATATTATCGCGACGCCATACCGGTCCCCCACACTGAGGGCAGTGCGAAGGTGGCCACCACAGGTTGACGCCCTCGGCATCAGCATTACTTTGTGCGTACAGCATGAGTGGCAGACGATAGATCAGGACGTTAAGGAAACTACCGATAAACAAACCCAATATCGCTGCCATTACCGGGTAAAACCACAAATAAAATGTATACATAAATTCAGTCCTTTGAATGCTTCTGGAAACGACTGATACCACTTGAACGATTACTGTTTTAGCGTGATATTTTTTTCAAGCACCATAAAATCAGAAAAGTCATTAACAGTAGGTCCGGTAGGATAATACTCAATTCGATTAGAAAATAATTGCGTACCTTTCGTGTCACAGATATAGGCATTATCCTCAGTAGCCGGCGGGTAACTCATTGCCGCTAAAAACTGCGCCAGCGTAAACCCCTTTTGTCCTTCAGGAACAAATATATTACTGTTTCTATCGGGACTGATCCCTGTTATCGAAGGCTCCTGGAAATGTTCCAGGTCGGTATAATCATCCACAGAGCCTTTTTCCCCATTAAAACACATGAAGATATTACTCCCTTCGATCCCCAACCCAGAGGCCACCGGTGCATGATCGCTCCATATGCCAGGCCATTCAACACCACCTACCAGTCGAGTATGAATAGCCGCAATATCGATAATACGCACGCTATCGTTCATGTAATAAGGAATTAGATATAGGGGCTCGAGTGTTCGATTATTTAATGTATCTTTTCCTACTGAGACAAATGCCGGCCCCATAACATCATCATATGAGTCCAGGTAGGGAATAAAATGCTCACCATCATCACTTTTAAGCGTCCACGCAGCAAGACGTCGGTCACTACCTTTAGCATCCCCCAAAAGAATAGCTTCGAAATGTATTAATGACATACGACGATGCGGCAGATAAATGACCATTTCGTGCCCTTCACCACCGATAGCTACATTACTGGTATTTCCCTCCGGTCCATCAGATGCGGCAGGGAAAACGATTGACCCAACCCACAACGGTTTATTTTTACTGGCCGCAAAATTGATCAGGTTATTATAACCAGATAGTTCCTGCGTAGAGGTTGTCGAAGCAGGTCGACACTTGTAACGTGATTCCTTAGGCGTTTCATACGAACCATAACATGCGGTAATAGCCGGGATAGCATCCCCCAGAACATGGGGTTTTGCGTTAATGATTGGTAAACTCCAGTCTCCTTCTTTACCACCACTCACCCAACTGTACCTTTCGTCAGCGTTGTAATGCATATAATGCTCTGAAAAATCGAAATTATCATCTGTGATCGGCGGTTGTTGAGAGTCAGGTATATGGCCAAAAGACGACTCGATATACATAATATTTATCGCTATCGGCAGAGAGTTTTTTGCAGTATAGGAATATTTATTCCCATCACGGGTATAACCAAAAAAATTAGCTACCGGCAAAGCCAATGGCATATCTAACGGGTCTGTGCTACCTCCGCTAGTATCAATTTCGGCGAAGTTAAATGCACCTCCTTTCGGGCTACTGGCATAAAGGGTGCTGAACGGCAACGAACCGACAAGTAGCAAAAAGAAAAATCTTTTCGGGCTTAACATATTCATCCTATTTCCTTTTTAAAACGATCCACTCGACCCCATTTTCCCAAGCGTATCTGAAAGCGAAAATAATGCGGCAAACACCCAAATAACGCTCCCACCGAGCACCAAAGTCGACAGTGATTTCAATACACCTGATAATTTAAGAATATATGACCTCACATTTTCCCTCGACTTGTTGGAAACTGAGTTTAGCACCTCATTAAAAGAAGGGAGCCCAGCATACAGACTGATATTCAGCAATGTTTCCGCGCCAAATAACCCAGTATTAAGCGCTTCCCCGTAGCCCATTCCAGTCGCCATATTTTCACGCATCGCGTTAATGTGCGATCTTAACCACTTGTTTGAATTTAATAAAATAATTGCCAAACCATCATTAAGCGGAATATTATTTTTCAACATTAAGGCCAAGTTATTAAGGAAGATTGACGCTGCAATTTGTTTATATGTCGAGAAGGGAAGAATACGATCAACAACTTTATTACGTAAAGGGCCACAAAGATTCGTCAGCAGTAATTTTATAATTATCACTGCAAAAACAACCCATGCTAATATATACATCCATAATCCAGCCGCTAGCGCTTGTCCGAAAGTATATAACACCTGTGTGACTTTTGGCCATTTACTCACCGGTACCACACTTTCAAACGCGGGGAAGACTTTTAGCGCATAGCCTGAAATTACAACCAGAGAAATAATAAACATTATAATAGGGAATGTGACCGAGGACAGGATTTTACTTTTTAGCTCACTGTTATATGTAATAACATTAACAAGCGTCATAAATCCATCTGCCAGGCTCCCACTTTGCTCAGCGGCATTTATCACACTGAGTTCACTTTGTGGGACCAACCCTTCAAAGATTATGGCAATGGAAGCCCCGGTCAGTCCAGCCTCCATATTTTTCGTGAGGAGTCCCACTTTCTGGGCGAAACCGCTGCCTAATAAAGTTTTGCCTTCATGCTGCAATTTAATCAGTGAATCATACAGTGGCAACTCGGTTGCGATCATATCGGCACAGAATTTATATAAATAAAGTCGTTGTTTTTTGCTAAATTTTGCCAAGGATCACCTCCATATCGCCCTGTTCGATATCGCCAAACTCCAAAGAAAACCACGTGGCACAAACGCGTCCACGTAATACTTCAGCAAATACTTTCTCTTTAATCTCAAACCCTTCACTAATTCCAGCGGCTGTGATGCGTTTTTTTCGCCAAAACGTATAGACCTGTAGCCAGGCTTCTCTTGAGATGGCTTCCATTTCATCGTAGGTAGGGCGCATATATTCCATAACCAGTTGCCTACCGCTAATCCCGGTACGTTTGCAGTTATCGCAACCCGACTCATTTTGTTCATACAGACTCATGGACCGTCCACCAAAGCTTATCTCTACGGACTTTCGGCAATGTGCGCAGATAACAGGCACCAGTTTCTGGCATTGAAGCCCTGCAACAAAACCCGGTGTGGATAATTTGTCTTTAGTGATCCCCATTGCCGATAAGCGCTGAAGCAATGAAACAATGTTCCCAGCATGGACGGTGGTAAAACAGTAGTGACCACTTTCGACGGCCCCTGCCAGGGCATTCGCGGATACGTTGTCGCGAATTTCCCCAACCATCAGGACATCAGGGTCACGTCGCAACGCGGATTTGATCGCTGAATGGAAACCGCCGCCATCGGTGCTTAAAACCGAACTTTGTTTAGCGCCGTAGATTTGATATTCAACCGGATCTTCAACGGTTAAAAAGCATCCCCGATCCCCGTAGCGATTGATCTGCAACCACTCCATCAGGTTTTTCAGGGTAGTGGACTTCCCTGAACCGGTGGTGCCAGCAATAATATAAGCGCCATAAGGGTTACTGAGAATTTTCTTCAGGTCGTCTAATTCTTCTGAAGAGACACCCAGCTTATCCAGATTGGCTACCGAACCTTTCGCCATCCCAGCCGGGATGATACGTAATACTGCGTGGTAACAATCCGCTGTTTCACCAAAAACAGGGAAATGCGCGTAGCGAAAACGAAAACTGCGTTTATTTAAGGTATAGAGGATGTTTGCACTTTGGGGAATGGTCCGGTTCCAGGTAGTGTCCCGCGTGGTGGCCTGTACGTTATACAGTACGAACACCAGCTCATCACACTTGCTGGAGGGCATTTGCATCATCGGCATCAGGAGCCCATTCACACGAACCTCAAACTGAGCAATGATATCATTGCGCGTGATATGCAGGTCGCTTGCCCCCAATCTCACTGCATCCAGTAAAATTGACTCCAGCTCTTTTTGCGTTTCGCTAATATCCAGAGCAATACGCCGTTGCTTCTGCAAAGAGACCAGTTCAAAAACCTTAAAATAAACCGCCTCATTAACACCTGCAATCCCCACCACATTATGTCTATAAATATCGTTTAGCTTACGAAGTTCATACTGAAGAATATGTAGTTCATCTATCAACGAACGCTGTGAAACGAGAAAATCCTGCTCACCCAGTCGGCCAATGAGCATCCGCTCCTCTATTTCGTAAAAAGTCCACTCACCGTTATGGATGGCCTCTTCCGTTAAACGAACATAATCTACGATCACCGCAGCACTTCCTTCACAATGGCATTTTTTATGCCACTTCCTTGTTGAACGGTATACTCCTTCCCATTTGCTGGAAATACTTCACCAGGGCGAACAAAAATAGTTTTATCGCCAATTAAGATTGCAGCACGTGTAATACCGGCCAGTTGTGAAAGCATCAGAATTTTAGGTTCGCCACTAGCTTTCGTTACGGGAGGACTTTTTTTATCCTTACCGTCTGAATCGGAAACAGGTGCAGAATACGGCGTCATTAAGGGTGGTGAGACTAGCTCTGCGGCTTCGCTTTTTAGTTTTGCCATTTCAAGACGCAACTTCGCCAGTTCAACTTCTTGCGACAGACGACGCTGCGTCTGGTTATAGGAAAAGTCTTCCTCAACGATTTTTGAAATATGATCCTGAATCGGCGCAGGTACAACCTCTGGCTCACCATTTACTGAACCGTCTTCAGCAATGCCTGATGAAGAAATAACAGCTATCAATAACATCATAGCAACTCTCAAATTCCACTTTTGCATACAACAACTCCTGATATTTTTTTCGCTTTCACACTATCTATTTTTTGGACAATAAAAGCATCACTATATGCCTGACGCCCAAATAGACTTGCCAGATAAAGTAATTTACTATTATCCTTGGGTTCTAATTTAGGAAACTTCATTGACCATTTTATGAAGTTAAACTTAAACAGCGTAGCTCTACCTTTTAATGCCAGTGTTTTCTCCTTTTCAAGCACTTTTGAGGAAGGTGGCGAATCTATTTTAATTTCCCATTCGCGTGCCATTATTGTATTCCAGGAGTAAATGTAACTTAGTACATCTCCGCATGGATATTTCAATCCTTTATTATTCCTTTTCTTATATTGCACAAGCACTTCGTTATTATTCAATCCGGACTTAATACCAGTATAATCAAACCCTTTAGTTGAAAAATTAGAAGTGTAGGTCTTTCCCCAAAACGTTTTTTGCATTACAGCAAAGGTGCCATTCTTGCCAAGCTGATAATTAAAGGAGCAGCTGCGTGAGTCACAAACAAAAGTTTCATTGGTGTAACTAAACTTATTCAATAACTCATAACTCGCAACTATCTCAGTCAATAATGAGATCAGGCTCTGGATGCTACCTCCCGACAAAGATGTCAAATAAAAATCATCAACTTCTTTGATATCTCGCGATAGCTGCTCATCTTGCTGACGTTTCATTTCGGCAACGGCTAACGCTGGTTTATGGACAAAATAATACCATCCTCCAGAACCGATAGTTGTGAGTAACAATATAATAACGATAACAAAACCCACTATCGTTTTTCTTGACATGGGTTTTGTATTTTTCCGAAGCTGTAAGCCCTTAATCATAAATTAGCCTGCGATTATGCTATACAGAAAAATAGCTGAAGCGATGAGTAAAACCAGCACCCCAACCCCCACGCCGACCCAAAAAAGGCGCTGCTTCCTTTTGTAAACCAACTGTTTTGCTTCGCAGGACTCCATGATCCTTTCGAATTGCGCAGCAGTCACTTCACTGATGTTTAGAGTAGAGAATCGTGATTCAGGCAGTTGGTTTAGCATTTCATTAAAGAACACCTCACTGACGATACAATCCGTTCCACTGACAATCCCCCCATTATAAACAATTAAGAAATAATGCTGGTTCTCTGCCAACTTGACATAATAGATACCATCGCCTAATAAATTACGCAGATGCACGGCAAAGGGTTCACAACCAGGGGAGGTATTCTCCGAGTAGCCAACGAGATTTTGCAAATCCCCTTGGGTCGCATCATCATTGGCGATGTAGACATACATTCGATGGCTACGACGAACAGTGGCCATCCATTTGCTGTATCCCGTATCTCGATCATCATGAGACGGTGAATCCCAAATAAGTTCTGTCAGGATATTTTTCTTAGAAAGTGTATTGAGCATTAGCTTACTCCATCCACTAACGATTTAACGGTGTGCGGTAATAGTCGATACCGACGACCATGACGACAGTTATCTCGCCGTCAGCTTTATTATCGCCATACCCTAAAACCTGATACTGAGAATCTTCACTGGATATTTGTGCTTCATACTTCGCCACCATCAGTAAATTCCCGGCATCAATAGCAGCTGAGTTAAACATTTCTGTCGTTGTTACATTGGGCAACTGAACAGTATCAAAAGTATCAATGGAGTTAAGTTGGCTTTTGGTAAAACCACTGGTGACTTCTACCCGACCATCAGTCATTACTCTTGGTGTTATAATAAAACTGGTGCCAGTAACAATTTCAGAGGTTTCAACTTCAATATCTTCTTCACCGGTATCATTGTTGACTGTGCGGGTACGGCCAGAGACATAGTACTGGGAGTTGGTCATATTTAGAGGAATTGGCGTGTTATTGCGTGTCACAAACGAACCGCTCTGTAACACTTTACTCCCGGTAAGCTGATAGAGTGCATTGAGCTTTGCATCTACGCTAAATGCACGATCGGTGCCTAACGCCACGCTCGCACCGCCTCCCAACATATCCATCAATCCCTGACTATCAATTACAACGCTGCTGCCTCCATCGACATAGCTCATATTTAGGCCAGCCCCGTATTCTTTCACTTTATTATTATCGAGGGTGAAAATCTTGTATGACACAACAAACTGGCGATTGTTATCGCCTTGATATCTTTTAAGAACATTATTTAATGCGTTATATTCAGAAGGCCTACCGGTCATAGTAATTGTCGAAGCATCTTTGAAAATGCTGTACAGACCGCTTGAGACATATTTTTTCGCCATGTCCTCTACGTCATCCCAAAAAGATGACTCAAATTTAGTTTCCGATTTCCCGGTCATCCCTCCGCCCTCTACTCCATCATTAGAGAGTTCAAGCTTGGCCTCATATTTACTATCCTCACCATAATAATCAAGCTTAATAGCGTAGACACCGTAGGCGCTGACGGTAAGAATATCATTTTCATCCAAAACGGTATTGACATCATATAATGCAGATATATAGCGCATGAACTCATCAAATGAACCATTGAAACTGACACTATGATTGCCCAGGCTTATCGTTTCGTCGTTTGTCCCTCCTGGAACCCTATTATTTACTCGATGACTAACACCAGTTTGGGCGAGAACCACATCAAGGACGGTATTAATATCTGCGGGCTCATATGAGTTGATTGTTACAATTTTAGCCAACAAACTCTGACGCTTAGCGCTATAATCAACCCGTTTCCCCAAATAGGCTTCATCATATTTAACATAGGGCTGTGCTTTCATCTGATCCGCACTTTTAGCCCCAGGCAAGGATTCCTTAACCTGCGAGCGACCATACTCCTTCTCAAATTCCTGAGCACACCCCTGCAGCAATAAAAGCAATAGACAGACAACTATTTTTATTTTCATACCACCTTCCCTGAAAATTATCCGTTACATATCATCAATAAGTAAAACATGATTCTTCTGATAGTTTTTTATGATCAAGCCATAATTCTCAGAAGCAAAAAGTTTGCCTAACGCAGTTAACACTTCATCATTATTTCTACCAGTCAGCACAATTGGACTATAAATAAGATAATCACTCTTGCTTCGCCAAAGCAGTTTAAACCCTGACTTTTCTGCCCACGTCTTAATATCCTGGCTAAGTAAATTTCCGCTATTTAGCACCAGCGTGACGGAGGGAGGGGGAGAGGCCGAATAATTGGGTGATGAATTCGTAAACGGATTCTGCGCTTTTTTGCCGCTGGCGGGTGCATAGGTAACAGGTGTTAGAGCAGATGAGGGCTCAATGGCCACCGGTACAGGTACCGCAGCAATGACGACTTTTTTGGCAGCCGGCTTAGCGAGGGAGGAAGTTGAAGTCTGACTCACAGGTTTTACTGCATCAACTACAGGAGCCTTCGCGGTTGTTGTCGTTATAGCTTTAGGCTCAGCCTTAGCCGATGTAACCGGTATAGTTGAGCTAGCCCCTTGCTCCGGACGCGCTAAAGATATTGCACCCGGTAGGGGCTGAGTGAGATAGGACGTAGAGGGTTTATTGCCCGACGTTACCGCATCTGCTGATGTGCTAGCGGCTATCACTACAGGTGTGGGCTCGGGTTGGGCAACCAGGAGCGATGTTGACTCACTTTTCAATTGTGGCTCAGCATTGACCAATGCCTGCGCCGTCGGAATCATTACCAGGGTAATAGCCCACACGAGAGTCATTATTTTAACCTTCATTTAATTTCATCCTAAAATTTAACGAAAAATATTTCTCCAAATACCTGATTAAGGACTTATCTTTGGTGGCCTCGCTCCCTTCCCACCATCCTCCCAGTCAGGTTGTGGAATTGAACTGCACCATGAGGTCAACACGACTGAAAGTGAGCTGGGGTTAATCACGCTTACTGCTTGACCACTAGCATTATCGTAGACACCCGTCGTCGCGCTGATAATCCAATAAGCACCGTTATAATCATCTTGAATCGTGCTCGGTTTCTCGAGGTTTACTTGAATTGCCACGCCGCTGAGATGATCTAATAATCCTTTTGCGGCAGTTCTGTTTTCACCACTGTTAATAAAATCGGCAAAATCACTATCATGGCCTGTCGATCCGTCACTGCTCTCACTCTTCCCTGCATCTGCGACGATAGAAGAGATAGCGGCGACCATTCTTGGCATTAACGCTTTCTTAGTTGATAGATTGGGGTTATCAGGATCGGGAGGTAGCGTTGGGCAAGGCTGTACGGGTAATTGAATGCTCCCCGGTTCATCAGCCACATCTGCTGTATAGCTTTCGGGATCGTCAATCACCACACTGTTGCTGCCCCTAGTGTTGCCAAAAGATTCGTAGGTGATCACAGGGTTAGTCATTAACGCTTGTTCAAACTTACCCGTTTGGGCGTTAAATACCTCGCCTTCGAAGACCACATTTGCCATTAACGTACCGGTCACCGTATGGTCTTTATCTGCGGGATCCGTCGTTTCAGCGGTTAAATGCATTACGCCATCTTCATCATTTCGCCCTTTGCTATCCGTACCGGTACTGCCTTCATTGACTTTGAGGCAGTGAGTCATCGTGCCTGCCGTTGAATTCCAGCAGAGATTATCAGCGCCCACGGAACCATCAGACTTCAGGTATTTCCCCACCCCCGCAGCAAAGCTGAAGCGAATACCGAGTTGCTGCATGTTCAATGCAACTTCATCCATATGCGAAGCCATGCTACCAAAGGCAATCGCATCATCTTCAGATGCAGCCCCTTTGAGTTTGAGCAACGTCCAGTTCTTACCGTAATTGTTGGCCGTACTACTCATCGCCGTAGAACGATAAATCATGTCGGCACGAGAATAGACCAGGCCATAGTGAGCAAAAGCTTCACTAAACGCAGTGGTGTAGTTTTCAATAGAAAATTTCTGCACGTCGCTGCTTTTGGTGGGGCCAGGATTATAAGCAACAATAAAATCGATACGGTCGATGGAGTGCGTCTGCTCATCGCCTACCATGTCCACACGCTCTAATACCAGATCCCGGTGACTACTGTTCGTGGGTTGGTTGCAGGGGAGATACTCTTTGAAAAATGTTCCTTCCGCGACACTGTTATTCCCATTCTTACAGGATTTGCTGGTGAAATATCCACGCCCCTTACTATTATCCCACTGAATATAATTACCTGAATTATCTATCTCATCCGTAAGGGCGATGTTGGATACGCGCTGACTGTAGGTTTTGTTTTTAAGGTCACCATTGGGAACATACTTTTTATCATAAAGCGGATTATCAAGACTAAGAACGTCAGCCTTGCCATCACCATTTTCATCGACACCAATGACATCCTCATTAGCAAAGGTTAGCAACCCATAGATATCCCCAACGACCACATTCGCCAGATTTTGCCTACCTACGGCCTCTATTTGTCTTTTTTTGTATACCGTTATCGTGGCAAGAATAATCCCCATGATGCCCATGACGATAATCATTTCGAGCAACGTAAAACCCTTACTCTTTTTCGTTAGCGACATTTCACTTACCATGCTATTCGGCATACAAATAACGCCCCCAAAAGGAGGCGTTTGTATCAGGCTTACGGTAAAATATTAACGACTACCTAAGTTAATGGCGTTTGTGCTGGAATCAGCACAGGCCATTGCATAGTCTGCACTATTCAGATCGCGGTTTGTTGATACCGCCAGACTTTTCAGAACACCCACGGTGTTAAGCGGTAAAATGGTACCCGCGGCAGGGATGGTCGTTGTGTCCACATCGAGAGATGCAGGAAGCTCAGGGGCTGTGCCGGAAGCAGCTGAGGTCACTTCAACATATTCCCAGTCACCTGCAACCTGTCCAAGTAGTGCACGACATTGTTCCATATCCAGGCCATTAACACTGAGAACGAACCCTTTCAGGTCTGTTGACTCGGCGACTGTCGGTACTCCCTGGATGACAAAGTAGTCACCAGAGATACTGTTTCGGGCTTCAGAATTGGAAATTTTTCCCATCTTGTACAAGGTTGCCAGAATATCGCCAGACGCATCCGTTTTCAGCGCTGTTTCATCAGCAAATCCAAGTGCGGCTACACCGCCAGCAGGATATCCGCCATCCTTACCAAAACCGTCAACGGTGGAGACATGGATGGTGTTAGCACTGTCCGCAAGATCGCTAATATCTTGAGTAAAGAACGCTCGTTGCGCCAGAACAACCACACCTGCTGCGATAATACCAATAATCCCCAGAACGATGATGATTTCCAATAAGGTCACACCACGTTGTTTTTTTAGTCCTTGATATTGATTTGCTTTGCGCTTTAACGCGGAAATAGCATTTTTCATTACAATCTATCCTTTGATTTAAAGTCTACCTTGCCATACGTCGTTAAACGACTCCGCTGGCTATATACAGAGTAAAATCTAAAGAAAAGTGCAGCAATGAACGAAATAGAACCGTTGCTCAATTCCCTGCTTTCACCCATTCAAAACCAGCGAGTGCATGGTAGAACAAAAAAACATCTTTCTGCTCGTTGAAAGTGATCATCATCTAACAATTAGGAATATATCAATATACAAATAGGCATAAGCTGTAGTAACCGATCACCCCCGCTAATAATATTTTTAAATCAGATCATTCATAAATTAATGATCAGTTTGAATGATCATTCATAAATAGTCTAAAAAAAGCGGATATTGTCAGAAAACACGAGGCTCTTTAATTAATATTTAAAGGAGAGCGTTAAATGTTGCGGTAATTATTTGATTCCATATTTCGTATGAATACAGAAATAAAAAAAGGACAAGCCTTTCGGCTTGTCCTTTTTTGGCATCCTTACCCTTTAATAAGGGATAAGAAACGGGCTATTACATCATGCCGCCCATGCCACCCATGCCGCCCATGCCGCCAGCACCTAAGTCAGGCGCATCGCCTTTAGGCATGTCAGTCACCATACATTCGGTGGTGATCATCAGACCAGCGACAGAGGCTGCGTACTGCAGTGCAGAACGGGTTACTTTGGTTGGGTCGAGGATACCCATGTCGATCATGTTGCCGTATTCTTCGGTCGCTGCGTTGTAACCGTAGTTACCGTCACCCGCTTTCACAGTGTTAGCCACTACAGATGGCTCTTCACCGCAGTTCAGCACGATCTGACGCAGTGGAGCTTCCATTGCGCGCAGCGCAACTTTGATACCCACGTTCTGATCTTCATTCAAGCCACGCAGTTCGCCCAGCTTGCTTGCAACACGGATCAGCGCAACGCCACCGCCTGCAACCACGCCTTCTTCTACCGCAGCACGGGTTGCGTGCAGAGCATCTTCAACACGCGCTTTCTTCTCTTTCATTTCAACTTCAGTCGCAGCACCCACTTTGATAACGGCAACGCCGCCAGCCAGTTTCGCTACACGTTCCTGCAGTTTTTCACGATCGTAGTCAGACGTTGCTTCTTCAATCTGCTGGCGAATCTGAGTCACACGACCCTGAATTGCCGCTTCTTCACCCACGCCATCGATGATGGTGGTGGTGTCTTTATTGATAACAACGCGTTTCGCCTGACCAAGGTCTTCCAGAGTCGCTTTTTCCAACTCCATACCGATCTCTTCAGAGATAACGGTACCGCCAGTCAGGGTGGCGATGTCCTGCAGCATCGCTTTACGACGGTCGCCGAAGCCAGGTGCTTTAACCGCAGCCACTTTCACGATGCCACGCATGGTGTTAACCACCAGCGTTGCCAGCGCTTCGCCTTCAACGTCTTCAGCAATGATAACCAGCGGCTTGCCTGCTTTCGCAACGGCTTCCAGCACTGGCAGCATTTCGCGGATGTTAGAGATTTTTTTGTCAGCCAGCAGAATGAACGGGCTTTCCAGTTCTACTGCGCCAGTTTCTGGCTTGTTGATGAAGTACGGGGACAGGTAGCCACGGTCGAACTGCATACCTTCAACCACGTCCAGTTCGTCCTGCAGACCGGTACCGTCTTCAACGGTGATAACACCTTCTTTGCCCACTTTATCCATCGCTTCTGCGATGAGTTTACCCACGGTTTCGTCGGAGTTAGCAGAGATGGTGCCTACCTGAGCGATAGCTTTAGAGTCAGAGCACGGTACGGACAGAGTTTTCAGTTCTTCAACAGCCGCAGCAACAGCTTTGTCGATACCGCGTTTCAGATCCATTGGGTTCATGCCCGCAGCAACGGCTTTCAGACCTTCAGTGATGATGGACTGAGCCAGTACGGTTGCGGTAGTGGTACCGTCGCCTGCAGCATCGTTCGCTTTAGAGGCAACTTCTTTAACCATCTGCGCGCCCATGTTTTCGAACTTGTCTTCCAGTTCGATTTCACGTGCAACGGAAACACCGTCTTTGGTGATGGTCGGTGCACCGAAAGATTTATCCAGAACCACGTTACGGCCTTTAGGGCCGAGGGTAACTTTCACTGCATCTGCCAGTACGTTCACGCCGCGCAGCATTTTCACACGAGCGTCGTTACCGAATTTTACGTCTTTAGCTGCCATGTTCTTTATTCCTCAAATTCGTTCAGTGTGCGCGTGGATTACGCTTCAACAATTGCCAGAATGTCGCTTTCGGACATGATCAGGACTTCTTCGTTGTCGATCTTCTCGGACTTCACGCCGTAGCCATCGTTGAAAATAACGATGTCGCCCACTTTCACGTCCAGTGGCTGCACTGTACCGTTTTCCAGGATGCGGCCTTTACCGACAGCGATGATTTCGCCACGAGTTGATTTGCCTGCTGCTGAACCGGTCAGAACGATGCCGCCCGCAGATTTGGATTCAACTTCTTTACGTTTGACGATCACACGATCATGTAACGGACGAATACTCATTGATAGCTCTCCTTTGAGAAAGTCTTTATCAGTTATGGGTGACGCCGGGCCGCAGTGGTTTACCGGCTAGTGACCTGAGAGATGGGGGCCGCCTTCTATCGCTTCAAGGGGCAAATCTAAAAAAAATTTTTTGATTGTGCTGTTCTCACAAAACGCCACTCGTCCCTGAAGTGCTACGATGCTCACTTTCTCGCAACAGGTTGATGTGATGAGTGGTTTGAAACAAGAGCTGGGGCTGGCGCAGGGTGTGGGGCTGTTGTCTACTTCGCTGCTCGGCACCGGCGTTTTTGCCGTTCCGGCGCTGGGTGCGCTGGTCGCAGGCGACAACAGTCTGTGGGCGTGGCCCGCGCTTATCCTTCTGGTGTTCCCGATTGCTGTTGTCTTTGCAATATTAGGCCGTCATTTCCCCAGCGCCGGTGGCGTGGCACATTTTGTCGGCATGGCGTTTGGCCCGCGCCTTGAACGCGTGACCGGCTGGCTTTTTCTGTCGGTTATCCCGGTCGGACTGCCTGCGGCACTGCATATCGCCACCGGTTTTAGCCAGGCGCTGTTTGGCTGGCACGATGAACAGCTGCTACTGGCGGAACTCGGTACGCTCTGCATCATCTGGTGGGTCAGTTCTCGCGGAGCCAGCACCAGCGCGAATCTGCAAACGCTGGTCGCGGCTGCGATTGTCGCGCTGATTGTGGCCTTATGGTGGGCGGGTGACATTACGCTGTCCGCCATTCCGTTCCCGCCAATTGCCAGCATCGACCACTCGCAGCTTTTCGCCGCGCTGTCGGTGATGTTCTGGTGTTTCGTGGGGCTGGAGGCATTCGCTCATATGGCATCCGAATTCAAACAACCGGAGCGTGATTTCCCGCGGGCGTTGATGATTGGCCTACTTTTGGCAGGTGCGGTTTACTGGGCCTGTACCGTGCTGGTGCTGCATTTCCATGCCTTCGGGGTAGAGAAAGCCGCCGCTGCGTCATTGCCGTCCATCGTGGTGACATTGTTCGGTGTGAAAGCATTATGGATTGCCAGTGTGGTGGGTTTTCTGGCCTGCTTCGCGAGCCTGAATATCTATATTCAGAGCTTCGCCCGGATGGTGTGGTCGCAGGCACAGTATCGGCCTGACAGCCGTCTGGCGCAGCTTTCACCCCGCCGACTGCCGATTAATGCACTCAATGCGGTACTGGGTTGTTGCGTGCTAAGTACCCTCGGCATCTATACGTTGAGCATTAATCTGCAAGCGCTGATCGTCTATGCCAACGGTATTTTCATTATGATTTATTTGCTGTGTATGCTGGCCGGTTGCCGTCTGTTGAAGGGGCGATATCGAGTTTTGGCGGTGATTGGCGGGGTGTTGTGCGTGCTTTTAATGGCAATGCTCGGCCTGAAAAGTCTGTACGCCATTTTCATGCTGGCAGCACTGTGGCTGTTCTTGCCCAAGCGTGGCCAAGTCCACGCTTAGTCTGACACGCCCGGCGAACGCAATGTCACCGGGCACTCTTCATTAGCGATCGTCTTTGTTTTCCAGACGGTCACGCTCCTGGTCCTTGCGTTGGTACTCCCCTTCGAAGGTATCCCCACCCGCATTACCGGCGGTAAATCCGCCCCCTGGCGTACGTACAAAGCGCAGATGCGGCATTAGCTTAAGCGTCAGGTGTTTTTGCACCGGCGGCAACAGCAGTAACAAACCGAGGAAATCGGTGAAGAAGCCCGGTAAAATCAGCAACAAACCAGAGATAATCAGCGACACGCTTTTGATCATCTCTGCCGCTGGGCTTTCACCCGCCTGCATCTTCTGCTGCATCATCACAAGGTTTTTGAAGCCCTGGTTACGCACCAGCGACATCCCGATAATCGAAGTGAAGATCACCAGAATCAGGGTCAGCAGTACGCCCAATACATGCGCGACCTGAATGAATATCGAGATCTCAATATAAACGTATAAAAAAAATGCAATAAAAGGTATCCAGCGCACTGGTTTCTCCTGTTGAGCAACAGCCGCTCCCGGCGTCTGTTTGAATGAGTTTGCGATTCGCGTGATCTGGAGATGGAGGCTAAATCGCCGTTTTCAATCGGCATCAGCGGCCTTTTTTCCCGCACGGTTAATGCGGTGATTCATTTCACAGATTAATAAATCCGATGCGGATCGGCGCATAATAAGTGATCCAGATTACGGCAATTCGCTATTATCAGCATATGATCATGGGCACCGGGCCGATTAAGGAAATAATCGTCGGTCAAAAAACACACATGACCCCACTCATCCTGTGTGTAGGGTGAATTCATTAGCAGCTTAATCAAGAAGGTTCACATGTTAAACAACATTCGTATCGAAGAAGATTTGTTGGGTACCAGGGAAGTTCCAGCGGACGCTTACTATGGTGTCCATACTCTGAGAGCGATTGAAAACTTCTACATTAGCAACAGCAAAATCAGCGACATCCCGGAATTTGTTCGCGGGATGGTCATGGTGAAGAAAGCCGCTGCACTGGCGAATAAAGAGCTGCACACCATCCCGAAAGGGGTTGCCGACGCCATTATTGCCGCCTGTGATGAAGTGCTGAACAACGGCAAATGCATGGACCAGTTCCCGGTCGACGTCTATCAGGGCGGTGCTGGCACCTCGGTGAACATGAACACTAACGAAGTGCTGGCAAATATCGGCCTGGAGCTGATGGGACACCAGAAAGGGGAATATCAGTATCTGAACCCTAACGATCACGTCAATAAATGCCAGTCGACCAACGATGCTTACCCTACGGGTTTCCGCATCGCGGTGTATGCCTCCGTGGTGAAATTAATTGACGCTATCAATCAGTTAGGCGATGGCTTCCAGCGAAAATCCGTTGAATTCCAGGACATTCTGAAAATGGGTCGCACCCAGCTTCAGGACGCGGTGCCGATGACCCTCGGTCAGGAATTCCACGCGTTCAACGTGTTGTTGAATGAGGAAACCAAAAACCTGCTGCGCACCGCAGAACTGCTGCTCGAAGTGAACCTGGGCGCAACCGCCATCGGAACGCGTCTGAACACGCCGGATGGCTATCAGCAGTTGGCGGTGCAGAAACTGGCTGAAGTGGCCAACATGCCGGTAGTACCTGCCGAAGACCTGATTGAAGCCACCTCCGACTGTGGCGCATACGTGATGGTTCACAGCGCCCTGAAACGTCTGGCGGTGAAACTGTCGAAAATCTGTAACGACCTGCGCCTGCTCTCCTCCGGCCCGCGCGCTGGTCTGAACGAAATCAACCTGCCAGAACTGCAGGCCGGTTCGTCTATCATGCCAGCCAAAGTGAACCCGGTCGTGCCGGAAGTCGTCAACCAGGTGTGCTTTAAAGTGATCGGTAACGACACCACCGTTACCATGGCTTCTGAAGCAGGCCAGCTGCAGCTGAACGTGATGGAGCCAGTGATTGGCCAAGCGATGTTTGAATCTATCCACATCCTGACCAACGCCTGCTACAACCTGCTGGAAAAATGCATCAACGGCATTACCGCCAACAAAGAAGTGTGTGAGAGTTACGTCTATAATTCCATCGGCATCGTCACCTACCTCAACCCGTTCATTGGTCACCACAACGGCGATATCGTCGGCAAAATTTGTGCGGAAACCGGGAAGAGCGTGCGTGAAGTCGTCCTGGAGCGTGGTCTGCTGACCGAAACAGAGCTGGACGATATCTTCTCCCCACAAAACCTGATGCACCCGGCCTATAAAGCGAAGCGTTTTACCGATGAAAGCGAACAGTAATAATTCAGGTTAAAATCATGCGAGGCACGTCAGCGGTGACGTGCCTTTTTTCTTTTATAGAACATCAAAAAAATAACATTTAAGTATCCAACATCTAACAATCAAGGGAAGCAATCATGATAGTCATTGAACTTATCATTGTATTAGCGGCGATATTTCTTGGCGCCAGACTCGGAGGGATTGGTATCGGTTACGCCGGCGGTTTAGGCGTTTTGGTGCTGGCCCTCATTGGCGTCAAGCCGGGACACATCCCGTTTGACGTTATCTCCATCATTATGGCGGTTATCGCGGCTATCTCGGCGATGCAGATTGCCGGTGGCCTGGACTATCTCGTCAATCAAACGGAAAAACTGCTGCGTAAAAACCCGAAATACATCACCATTCTCGCGCCTGTCGTCACCTACTTCCTGACCATTTTTGCAGGCACCGGTAACATTTCGCTGGCGACACTGCCCGTGATTGCCGAAGTGGCAAAAGAACAAGGTATTAAGCCCTGCCGTCCACTCTCCACCGCCGTAGTGGCAGCCCAGATTGCCATTACCGCGTCCCCAATCTCCGCAGCGGTGGTGTACATGTCTTCGGTGCTGGAAGGCCACGGCGTGAGCTACATTCATCTGCTGTCGGTGGTTATCCCGTCGACACTGCTGGCGGTGTTGCTGATGTCATTCCTCGTCACCATGCTGTTTAACTCTAAACTCTCCGATGACCCGGTGTACCTGAAGCGTTTGGAAGAAGGCCTGGTTGAACTGCGTGGCGAACGCCAGATGGAAATCAAACCGCGGGCAAAACTGTCGGTGCTGATGTTCCTGCTCGGGGTACTCTGCGTGGTGGCGTATGCCATCATCAACAGCCCAAGCCTGGGGCTGGTCGCCACACCGCTGATGAACACCACCAACGCCATCCTGATTATCATGCTCAGCGTCGCTACCCTGACTACCATTCTGTGTGACGTGGAAACCGACAGTATCCTCAGTTCCAGCACCTTTAAGGCCGGGATGAGCGCCTGTATCTGTATTCTGGGCGTGGCCTGGCTGGGCGATACCTTCGTTTCGGCGAACATCGATTGGATTAAAGAGACCGCGGGCACCGTGATTCAGGGCCATCCGTGGCTGCTGGCGGTCATTTTCTTCTTCGCATCCGCTCTGCTCTATTCCCAGGCTGCCACCGCGAAAGCATTGATGCCGATGGCATTGGCGCTGAACGTAACGCCGCTGACCGCCGTAGCCTCGTTTGCTGCCGTCTCTGGCCTGTTTATTCTGCCGACCTACCCAACGCTCGTCGCCGCGGTACAGATGGACGACACCGGCACCACGCGCATTGGCCGCTTCGTGTTTAACCATCCGTTCTTTATTCCGGGCACCATGGGCGTGGTCTTTGCCGTCTGTTTCGGCTTCCTGCTGGGCAGCTTCATCCTCTAAACCCTTCAGGGTGTAAAATTAGTTAAAGTCGGGCTGCTCAGCGGCCCGACGCATTCATCCCCTTCCCCCGCATCATGCTATAGTGCCTTTTTTCGCCGATACGAGGTTGAAGATGACCCTGCCTGATGCAGTTGTTGTACTCTGTACCGCCCCGGATGAAGCTACGGCCCAGGATCTGGCCGCCAAAGTGCTGGCTGAAAAGCTTGCCGCCTGCGTGACTCTCCTGCCTGGCGCTACCTCGCTCTACTACTGGGAGGGCAAGCTGGAGCAAGAGTATGAAGTGCAGATGCTGTTGAAATCCGACACGGAACATCAGCAGAAGCTGCTGGAGTGCCTGAAGTCACATCACCCGTATCAAACGCCAGAACTGCTGGTTTTACCCGTTTCCCACGGAGACAACACATACCTCTCATGGCTCAACGATTCATTACGCTGATCCTGCTGCTGTGCAGCACATCAGCCTTTGCCGGACTGTTTGACGCGCCCGGCCGCTCCAATTTTATTCCTGCCGACCAGGCATTTGCTTTTGATTTTCAGCAGAATGCGCATGACCTGAACCTGAGCTGGCAAATTAAAGATGGCTATTATCTGTATCGCAAACAGATAACGGTAACCCCGGCGCAGGCCTCAGTCGCCCCTTTGCATCTGCCAGACGGCGAGTGGCATGAAGACGAGTTCTTTGGCAAAAGCGAAATTTACCGCCATCAGCTCACACTGCCGGTTACGATTGCCGAGGCCAGCAAAGGGGCAACTCTGACCGTCACTTATCAGGGCTGCGCCGAGGCCGGATTCTGCTATCCGCCGGAAACCAAAGTGGTGCCATTGAGCGAAGTGGTAGCTTCGGCGGCCATCCCAGCGCCTGCTGCACAACAGAATGTCGAGGTGAAAGGCAGCACTGCCTCTGAAACCACATCCCTGCCATTTTCAGCATTATGGGCATTGCTGATCGGTATCGGCATCGCCTTTACGCCCTGCGTGTTACCGATGTATCCGCTGATCTCCGGGATTGTCCTCGGTGGCCAGCAGCGCCTTTCTACCGGACGTGCGCTGCTGCTGTCATTTATCTATGTTCAGGGCATGGCGCTGACCTATACCGCGCTGGGTTTGGTGGTGGCGGCGGCTGGGTTAAAATTCCAGGCGGCACTCCAGCATCCTTACGTGCTGATTGGCCTCTCTGCGGTATTTATCCTGCTAGCCCTGTCGATGTTTGGTTTGTTCAGCCTGCAACTGCCTTCATCGCTGCAAACGCGACTGACGTTGATGAGCAACCGTCAGCAAGGTGGTTCGGCGGGCGGTGTCTTTGTGATGGGGGCGATCGCCGGATTGATCTGCTCGCCCTGCACTACCGCCCCGCTCAGCGCCATCCTGCTGTACATCGCGCAAAGTGGTAATCTGTGGCTCGGTGGCGGCACGCTCTATTTGTACGCGCTGGGCATGGGCTTACCGCTGATTCTGGTCACCGTCTTCGGTAACCGCCTATTGCCGAAAAGCGGCCCGTGGATGGCACAGGTCAAAATTGCCTTTGGCTTTGTGATCCTCGCCCTGCCAGTGTTCCTGCTGGAGCGGATTATCGGCGACGTGTGGGGGTTGCGTCTGTGGTCGATGCTCGGCATCGCCTTCTTTGGCTGGGCATTTATCACCAGTCTGGCGGCCAGCAAACCGTGGATGCGAGTGGTGCAAATCATTCTGCTGGCAGCGGCGCTAGTTAGCGTGCGCCCATTACAAGACTGGGCTTTTGGCGCGGTGCAAACCCAGCAACAAGCGCACTTAAATTTCACGCGCATCGCCAATGTCGATGAGCTGAACCAGGCGCTGGCCAGTGCGAACGGTAAACCGGTAATGCTCGACCTGTACGCCGACTGGTGCGTGGCCTGTAAAGAATTTGAGAAATACACCTTTAGCGATCCGCAGGTCCAGCAGGCGCTGAAAAATAGCGTTTTGCTGCAAGCCGACGTGACGCGCAACACAGCCCAGGATGCTGCCCTGCTTAAACAGTTGCAAGTTCCGGGTCTGCCAACCATTCTGTTTTTTGATCCCGCAGGAAAAGAGATCCCAGCCATGCGGGTTGCCGGGTTTATGGATGCCGCCGCGTTTCAGGCGCATTTGCAGAAACTGGCCCAGTAAACGACACTTTTAAAGGGATTAACGGAGGACAAAGCCGTGCAACGCGAAGAAGTTTTGGGGAAGGCCCTGCAATTACTTGAACTCAAAGGGATTGCTGACACAACGCTGGAGATGGTCGCCGATGCGACCGATACGCAGCTCGATGCCCTGAAGCGTTTCTGGCCCGATAAAGAAGCGCTTCTTTATGACGTCCTGCGCTATCTGAGTCAGCAAGTCGATATCTGGCGTCGTCAGCTTATGCTGAATGAGGAACTGACCAGCGAACAAAAGCTGATGGCCCGCTATAACGCACTAACCGAATGTGTGAGCAACCATCGCTATCCCGGCTGTCTGTTTATTGCTGCCTGTACGTTTTATCCGGATCCAGAGCACCCGATTCATCAGATGGCAGAACGGCAAAAGCGCGCCGCTCATGAATTCACCCATGAGCTGCTGACCCAGCTTGAAATTGATGACCCAACGATGGTGGCAAAGCAGATGGAGCTGGTGCTGGAAGGCTGTCTGAGCCGTTTGCTGGTCAAGCGCAGTCAACAGGATGTGGACACCGCGCAGCGTCTGGCCGAGGATATTTTGCGCTTTGCTCAGTGTCGTTCAGGTGGGGCATTAACCTGACAGGCGACACCCTGAGGCTAATCGCAGCGAAATTGCGCAAACTGCCGTAAAGTTAAGCAAACGCGTCAGTTTTCCGTGATTTGGGTTGACGCCAATCGCTGATTAGGGTTTAATTCGCCCCGTTGCCCGGATAGCTCAGTCGGTAGAGCAGGGGATTGAAAATCCCCGTGTCCTTGGTTCGATTCCGAGTCCGGGCACCACTTATTTAGAAAAACCCGCCTATGGCGGGTTTTTTGCTTTCTGAGGAAACGGACTCTCCATCGAACTCCGTTCGATTATTCACCGCGAGCGGCTCACCCCTTCGAGGTCAGCGCGACAAGCGCGCTGTTCAACGCCTTCGGCGTTAGTCCGAGTCCGGGCACTACTATTCATAAGGCCTCGCTGAAAAACGGGGCTTTTTCTTTTCTGCGACCTGTTCTGAATAGCGTTGATACGTTCCTGACTTAAGTACGGAGAACGTGATTTTGTAAGCACCCCTGTTTTAGTTCCACGCACTTTTTGAGGTTTCCGGTTTTTCAGCCTTCAGTCGGTATTCTTCCGGCGTCAGGTTATTCAGGGATTCATGAGACCGCTCGCTGTTGTATTCCGCCAGCCACCGCTGTGGTCGCCAGCCGTCCCGGCACAACCGCTTTTCCGTCAGTCGTCTGGTGGTGTCGTACCGGTACTCACAGTCGCCACGGCTGACCACCCGCCCCACCCGCTGTTGCTGGCTGAACGGTTCCGCCGCCGCCCAGGCCGCCCGGATATTCAGGTCAGCGTCGTACTCTAATCGCTCTTCCGGGAACGCTCTCCCGCCCGGCATCACCCGGATTATCTGGTCGTTCTGACCTGAAATTAAAGTGAGGGTCAGCACCATACCAGGTGTTATTTCTGAGTATCAGGGTTGTGATATTGAATAATTTTATGCTCCCATTTGTATTTGTCTCGCCTAGACTGGTTGGCCATTAGCCCCATCTAACCATCTATTCATGTGAGATCTACATCAGAAATTCCTGTTCCATTTTTTCAAGTACCTAGGTTTTTACACTGCCCGCTGACTCCCCTACCAGTAAGCAGGTTTATCAGACGGGGGGGATGATGAAGGGAATACAGGATGTACTGGTTTAGTATATTGAGCGGGAATTTGATAATAAAGCTTAGGAAAGATCAGAAAGATCTTTCCTAGAGACCACAATTAACAATCAAACCGAGTGTCTATGAAAGGAATAATATCTTTTATTGTCATAAAATCAGCCTCACAATAAAGAATGAAATTACCTTTCATTATCTGTAGGGTGGTTTTTTCTTTAGTAGGGGTAATGATTGGACAACATTCAAATCCAATATCACCACCCTTGCATTCAAATTGTTTAACATTGCCAAACTCCAATGTTATCGACAACGAATTATAATTAATCCCCCTCCATTTTTCTGGAGTAATGGCTGGTAACACTCTACTATTCAAGCGTACCCTTAACATGGATATGCTATAGTATAAAACTGTATCAAGCTCAACATGTTCAATCGAAAGCTCATTGTTAAACATGAACTTCAACTTCTCTTTAAAAATGGCATGTTCAAACCACATAAATATTACCTCCCTGGAAATTCATAGTGATCAGATGTCCCAGGTACAGAGCTATTTCTTGAACCATTTCCTGAATCCAGATCATATGGCCGGGTGTTAAAATGTGGCCCTTGGTTGCCTGGTGCTCCTGAAGGGCCATAAATATGCCCCGTAGAGTGTTCCTGGATTACAATTTTAGAACCATCAGACCGTGTATAATGATATTCCCTTGTAATGATCGGCTTATAATTAGTATCTAATGTTTTGTGCCCATTGATATCTGTTAATTCAACTCGACCAATTAAATCTGGTTGTTGCCCCATAGCTATGCCCGCATCCCTTTTTGCTGCCCTGAAAGCTTCATTCCTTGAACCATACTTCGGCGGACAACAAGCCAGCCCCAGCGGATCCACCCAGCTCAGCGGGTTATGCACATACCCGTACGGGTTCACCCCACCCGCCAGCCCGATTGGGTCCGGCGTCAGGTACTGCCCCGTCTCCGTATCATAGT
>NZ_JAWXRD010000008.1:0-41424 GCF_033843265.1 Scandinavium lactucae | reverse complement strand
TCGCAATCCGTGAAGGCGGCCGTACCGTTGGCGCGGGCGTTGTTGCTAAAGTTCTGAGCTAATCAATAGAACCCTGCTTAAGGGATATTGATAACGAAGGCCAGCCGCTGAAAAGTGGCTGGCTTTTTTTTTACACAAACATTTACGTCCCTCGATTTCTTGTTACACATTCATTATTGTTTTGAAAAAGTCGTCTTATTGGTGTGATTAATATTTTCACTCTTAAATATACTTGTTACTTTCATTTTGGGGGGAGAATATAGGCTTTATTAATATATATAGTGCCTTTGCCTTCCATTTATAGATGATTTATTTTTTCATGAAATATATTAACCCTCAATATTTTATTAAGGATAGCCTTAAGGTTGTTCTCGCTTAATGACTTTTTAAGTGACGGTTCATTGACAATATATATACATGCTGCCAGCATTCCCCATTAGAAGTACAGGTGAATATTGACTTCTACTGCATCATCACGTCTCTTCAATCATCATTAACTTATATAGTTATATTGTTCCGGTTTATACATTTAAGAAGGAATTTAAAATGCATTTTAAAAAACAGACGCTCACGGTGTTAATGGCACTCGCCTTAGCCCCCTTAGCTGCGTCAGCGGCGACATTAACGGCAGACGATCAACGCAATACCATTACTGGCCTGGATTCAAGCCAGATGATCTCAAAAGACAATGGTAATTCATGGTTGGCATATACCAGCGAAACCCAGAATAATTTTCCGGGTACTGAAACGGTGGTGGTGGCCGTCAAAGATAATTTGGCGATCACGTCAGAAAATTATGACCCAACGCTGTCTTATCCGACTGCGGGGACGGTTGTTCGCTATAACGGCTATTACTGGACCAGCAAATGGTGGGTGAATCCTGCTGAAGTACCGGGTAGTAATGAAGTATGGCAAAAAGGTGCGGCAATCAATATTCAGACGTTGGGCACCTTTGAATTCCTGCCTTACACTGGCCAGGCAGCTATCGATTTCCAGAACGATCAGAAAGCGAAGCTGGCCGCGATGCGTAAAATCATCGGTTATTTCCCTGAGTGGGGTGTGTATGATGCCCATAATAACTTCACGCCAGATAAAATTGACTACTCTACGCTGACCGAAATTAACTATGGTTTCGCGGTGGTCAAAAATGGCGAAGTCACCATGCATGATACCGAAAAAGGTCCGGGCCTCATTAAAGAATTGAATGAGCGTACCGAAGCCGCAGGTGTCAGGCATATCATTTCTGTAGGTGGCTGGAATAACTCTGAAGAGGGCGTATTCGAAGCGGCAACGGCAACCCAGGAAGGTACCGAGAAACTTGCCAGCAGCATGGTGGCATACATGCTGAAGTGGGACTTTGACGGCATTGATATTGACTGGGAATACCCGGATACCGATGCTGAAAAAGAGAGCTTCACTAAACTGGTTCAGCTGGTTCGCGCCAAGCTTGATGACGAGGGTAAAAAAGATGACAAATACTATTCACTTTCTGCTGCGGTCACCACTAACCACAATAAAATTGAGTTTATCAACCCAGCGGTAACCACTCCGCTGTTTGATACTGTCAACGTGATGGCGTATGACATCCACGGTGCCTTCGAGTCCATTACCGGCCATAACGCGCCGCTGTACGCGAACAGCAAAGACGAAGATCAACTGCTGAACGTCGCAGCGACTATGGATGAATATGTTAATACCTGGAATGTGCCAAAATCCAAACTGCTGATGGGCATTCCATACTACGGTCGTGGTTGGGGTGACGTTGAACCCACTGAAATTGTCAAAGGTCTGCCAGGCCTCTTTACACCGGGAACAGCGACCGTGCATGGCACTTGGGATGACGTTGGCCAGAATACCGGTACCCATCCGTGGTATGTGCTGAAAGAGAAGTTGGCCAGCGGCGATTACGTACGCTACTGGGATAGCGAATCCGGTGTGCCGTATCTGTACGGTCCACAGAACAAAGAGTTCCTGACCTACGACGATCCGCAGTCTGTGAAAGAGAAAGTAGACTACATCAATCAGCAAGGTTTTGCTGGCGCGATTGTCTGGGATATCAGCGGTGATACGCCAGATCATGAGTTGGGGAATATCGTTAAAGAAATCAAAACGACCCCTGCACAAGATCCTGATATGAAGGGGTTATTCATTACATTGCAAAATGGTGGACGCCGCGTTGTCTTCAACTTACCCGCTGATAAACTGACTTCTGGACATGCTTATCGTGTCGAGATTGATGGTAAATATCTCTTCTCAACGGAGGGGGTGCAACCTTATTACGCTTATGCCGGTTATTTGGGTAAAGAGGTGTCATTAAGCACTGATAATGTCAGTAGCAAAATCCCTGTGGGTAGCGTGATTACCGTCAAGCGCACAACGCCTGATGCGGCGGTTATTGGCCAAATCACCGTCACGCAAGATATGCTTGATGGTAAGAAATCCGTCATCAATGATGGCTCTGTTAAGTCTCTGACTGTACAGAAAATTAATAACGTACCTTATGCTGTTGTTGAGTTTGCAAAAGACAAATTACAAAGCAAAGATGGCTCCTCGTATGTTGCTAAAGTGATTGACGATGACCAGCAAATAGGCAATACCATTTTCTATTGTGACAATGGTAAATGCAGCTATGCGAATGCCAGCGATCAGGGTGATAACACCATCCTGGTGAAATCTGATGACAAAGCGATTTCTGTTGGCGAAAAGATTGTCATTGAACGTACTTCGCCAAATCCAGCCTATGTTGCTGAAGTTGTTGTTACCGCAGACATGCTGAAATAATAGTCATGAGCACAGACTAAACTAAACGAAAGCGCACCTGAGTAAACGCAGGTGCGCTTTTTTATGCGAAGCATGATTTTGCCATTCCAAAATGCAACTCTATTGAAATCATAACCATTCTCATTTACACTTTGATCAGAAATTGTACGGGAGTCGATATGTACGTTTGTCTGTGTAATGGTGTTAGTGATAAGAAGATCCGCCAGGCTGTACGCCAGTTCAGTCCTCAGTCTTTTCAACAACTCAGAAAGTTTGTCCCTGTCGGAACGCAGTGCGGGAAATGTATTCGTGCCGCGCGCGAAATCATGCAGGATGAGTTGACCCAACTCCCTGAATTTAAAGAAATCGCCTGATAACACCACAATTCGCGTTTATTTTTTCTTCGCTTCTACTACGCTTGTTAGAGTGGAAGCGGAGGATCTATATAATGAAAGGTGATGTTAAAATCATAAGTTATCTCAATAAGTTATTGGGAAATGAGCTTGTCGCAATCAACCAGTATTTCTTACATGCACGTATGTTTAAAAACTGGGGCCTAAAACGTCTAAACGATGTCGAATACCATGAATCTATCGATGAAATGAAACATGCCGATATCTATATCGAGCGTATTCTGTTTCTCGAAGGGATCCCCAACCTTCAGGATCTAGGCAAGCTTCAAATTGGCGAAGATGTCGAGGAGATGCTGCAATCTGACCTCCGGCTGGAACTCGAGGGTGCGAAGGACCTGCGGGAAGCTATCGCATATGCCGATAGCGTCTTCGATTACGCCAGTCGCGATATGATGATCAAGATTTTGACCGAAGAAGAACATCACATTGACTGGCTGGAAACCGAGCTGGATCTGATTCAGAAAATGGGTATACAGAATTATCTTCAGGCCCAGATTCGCGAAGAGAACTAACGGTTATTACGTTGCGCATGCAGAGCGGTAAGCAGGCTTTTGCCGCTCTGCATGTCAGCGCTGTCAGCCATACCAGCTTTGCCACAGAAAACTCAGCCAGCCTGCCAGGCTTAGCCATGGACCGAAGGCGATGTGCGGCTGTTTGTTACCGTATAAGATAAGGCGGCCAACGGCATAAATCAGCGCCAGCATCGAAGACAGTAACAGGATGCTCGGTAAGGCCTGCCAACCGCACCATGCTCCCAGCGCGGCGAGTAATTTAAAATCGCCAAAGCCCATCCCTTCTTTACCCGCCAGCAGCCGAAACGCCTGATACACAAGCCACAGCGCCAGATAGCCGGCCATCGCGCCAAGTACAGCATCGCGCAGGTCGATACCGATAAACAAGCAGTGATACAGCAGGCCCAGCCACAACAACGGCAACGTTAGTTTGTCTGGTAGCAAACAATGCTGCGCGTCGATTTGCGTTAATGCCAGCAGGAACCAAAACAGCAGGCAGATAGCCAGCGCTTCTGGGTAGAGAGGAAACAGGCTGGTAATTAGCGCAAACATCAATCCACAAGCGGCTTCCGTCAAAGGATAACGCAGGGAGATCCGCGCGTGGCAATCACGGCAACGCCCTTGTAGACAGAGCCAACTAAGGAGCGGGACGTTGTCGCGGTAACGTATTGGATGCTGACATTGAGGGCAACATGAGCCGGGCCAGGCAATGTTGCTAAGTGGTACGTTGATGTCTTTGATGCCTCGAGGCACCCGATAGACGACGACATTCATAAAACTGCCGGTAAGCAAACCCAAGATGCCCATCAGGATGATTTCAATAACCTTATCCATGAGGCTTTACCTGTCGCAGCTTGAGCGTTATTACCTTCACACTATTTTTCCCGGAGGGATGGGCAGAAAAATCGAGTTGTGTGACCTGTAAACCGCTGTGCTGTAAAGCCTGAAGCCAGACGAAAAGCGTGTTGGCGGGTAAGGGGGCGAGAGAGATGGACAGCGTCTGAGGGTCTGTTTTTTGGCTTTTATACTGAATGCCACTCTGCCTGGCGGTATTCGCCAGTAGTTGCTCCATCGTTGCCGTCGTGGGATTTGCCGGAACAATCCCCTTGCGATGGGCGGCATTATTCAGCCACGTAATCTCATCTGCGAGGCGGATGTTCTCGGCAGATAGGCGCGCGATACCGTTGTTCAACGGGGTAACGATGCCATACATGATACCCGCCATTAAACAGCTACCTGCCAACAGAAAGATGAAGACTTTTTCCCGGAGCGTTTTGCCTTGCCACCAGTTGATCATGGTTTAGCTCCGCTGATTAACACCACAAGACCCGCGGTCTCACTTGGTTGTACGGAAAAATTAAGATCGTCATGGGTACGTTGTATGAATTGTGCCATCTGTACAGGGTCTTCAACTTTCAGGGTTAACCTCAAGACGTGTTTGTCCTTGTCATAAGCGAATTGACGAATCTTAAGCTTCGGGAAGTCCTGCAGATTTTGTGAAATCAGTGACAGGCGAGACATGACGTCAGGCCAGGTTTGTCCGGAGGCCGATTCGAAGAAGAATTTAAAGTTACTGCTCCGCGTATCGCCTGGGAAATAGCGGCTCCACAGGGCTTTGCCTTGTGCTTTCAGTTCTGCGTTTTGCTGGCTAACTTGCCAGAGAACCAACCCCTTGGCGCTTAACCAGACCAATAGCGCCAATAAAAACGCGCCGCCGACGAGCTTTTTGTGAAGCGGTTTAACCACAGTGACCGGCGGTCGCACGCGAAACGGGCCGTGGAGTAGGTTGATGTCTGCGACTATCGTCGGCTGTTGATGCCAGGCAGTGTGCCTGTCTTGCGCGGGCAAAATGTCTATCAGTTTATGCGCGACGGGCAGGGGACTAAAACTGCGTATTTGTTGTGTCGGATGGCGCATCAATAAATGTTCAAGCAGGGCAGTGTTAAGCACAGAAAATTTGTGTTCCGCATAGCGCATGAGCCAGCTGCCCTCGTGCTGAAGGAGTGTCCAGGTCTGAGGTTCAAAAGGCAAATCATAACCATCGGGAAGTGCTCGTCTGACCGTGACGCCCGCCAGACTGAGGCTGTGCAGAATGTCAGTCAGGACCACTTTGCGGATGCCCGCGAGTTGTAAGCTGCCTTCATTGCGCGCGAGAATACTCCAGTGGAGATCGTCTGGGTTTTCTGCCACGGCGTCCTCCGTCAGCCAGCCTAAGGTCTGTGCCGTGATGCTGTAATCTTGCGCCGGAGGCGTCACTTCACGGAAATAAAAATGCGCTGGAGAGAGCAACAACAGGGCGCTGTCCTTTCCGGGTAAATCACACAAGCAGTCGGGCTCAGTGATGTTAGTGAATTTCTGCATGACCAGTTCACCGAGCTCATTATGATAACGACACTCAAGTGTGTTTACGCCTGGGCGCAAAATTAACGATTCCATTTATATCGACTTCCCTTCATGTGTTCGTATACACCGACGGAGCGGGTCACGATTAACACTTTTTTCTCTTTTTCATCGTATTCAAGCTGGCTGGTAAAATATTGCCGCCCATCGTCCTGCTGAATGTTTGTTTCCAGCCTAAAAAAATGGCTAAAGGTGGTAAGAATGCTTTTGGCTGCGGCAAAATCCTGGTCGTGTCCCGGAAAGGTTTTCTCCAGATAGCCCGCTAGCTGAACAGGATTTTGCCAGGTTTGCGACATCCGATTGGCAAACAGGGTTTCGACTTCCTTGGCTGAAATCACGTTGTTAAATATGGCCGCCAACAGAGACGCATGCCTGACGGTCAGGGTGCTGACATTGATTTGTAATTCTGTGTTGGGTAGCGCACACAGATTAGGGGCCAGCCGGTGGTAGAGAGCCGGAGTCATACCCTGAATGCTTTTGAGTTCGGAGACGCTGACAAAGAGGGTATTTGCGTTGTCATGTGGAATCTCCTGAGTATGGTAGTACTCACTTTCGGCCCCGGCACGACGTGGAATATCGTCGCTGTCGATAAAGTCCGCAATCGAATCAATAATGGTGTCCGCCCGGGCACCATCCGCGCCGCTGTTGTGTAAAAGCGCGCGGAATGTTTTTACGCTGTACGGTTCATCATCCATTGAATCCACGGGCACAGCGGACAGGACATTGAGGTTAAAACAGTTTTGCGCATCTTCCAGATGCCAGTGAACGCTACGATCGTCGGACAACGCAATGTCTTGTGGCTGGGCCCAATACTGCTCCGGTGAAGTGTATTTGGCATTGTCCTTAAGGTCCTGTTGCAAAATACGCACAGCCTGTTGCTCTGCTATCCCGACGAGTTCGTTTTGCGCCAGGCGGGAGGCGGTATAACCGGTGCGTTTCAGGTTCACCTGAAAACGTAATGTCATTTCTGTCGCCAGAGCTGCCATGATTGCCAGAATCAACAGCACAACCAGTAGCGCCATGCCTTGTTGCTGTCGTTTCATTATTGTTTTTCCGGAGGCTCAGGTGCGCTCATCCCTGGCTGGAGGTGAAGTTCCGGCAGGCGAATGAGCCGCATGACCGGACCCGGATCGACCAGCCCCAAAGTAAACTCCACTGCCTGAGGTAGCGTTTTGCCTGCGTCAGTCTTATCAAGGAAAGCCCCTTGCGCGTAATAGCGCAGAGTAAAACTGTCTACGTTATCAAGCATAGGCATCTCCAGTGTTGGTTTTACGGCATCCGGATATTGCCAAACTTCACGGTAAAGCACGCCTTTTTTCAGATACCAATGGACCCGCTGGATGGCGGGTGTACAGCAGGCATTCAGTGCGTCATCCGCGCGGGCGGTGGTCAGCGTTAAGTCGGTTTGGCCGGCCTCAATCATTTGGGGGCTGTTCCTGAGTTGGCGTGGCACAAACTGCCTGATGTCTTTTTCGAGCAGGTTGACGGTGCGTAATAATGCGCTGAAGCGTTGCTGGTGCTTTTTGGTCGTTTCGTTGCTGTTAATCGATGCCGTCAGGAGTTGGCCCGTCATCAGCGTGAGCACCGCAAACAGAACAATGGCTATCAAGACCTCCAGTAGGGTAAAGCCAGACTGGTTTTTAGGGCTGTGCGGCATTTTCTGGCTCCATCACATAGCGTTCGAGCTGAACGTGTTGACCATTTTCCAGCGGGACCTGCACCTGCCAACGGGTCATGCTCTCTACGTCACTTGGTCCCACTTCAAGTGTCCATTCCCATTTGCTGCCGCCCATGAGCATGCTGCCGTGTTGCGTCTTTGCTTCGCTGCTGTTCGCCAACGCAAGTGTGGTCAGCACGTTATCTGCCACCCACGTGGCGAAGACGTTGTCCCGCATCGTCGCCGTGGCTGAAAGTTGCCCATTGATGCTGGAAATCAACGTCATGCTGACCGCCGCGAAAATCACCATCGCTAACAGAACCTCCAGGATAGTGAATCCGTCATGCTCCGTTTTCATCGTTGTTCTCCAGATGACAAAAGCAGCGGCAAACCACCCTGGCTTGTAAGGGTGAAAAGCGTTTTGCCGCTGTCCCGGTCTTCGACCTGCAAGGTAAACGGGGTGATTTCTCCATCAGGAGTGACGATGATTTGCGGTGACCGACTGGAGCGCTGTTTGAGCGAGGCGGGTAAGAGCCGAATATGCCATGACTCATCCCACCCGCCTTTCGATGGCAAGCGGTACTGAGTGTCAGGCTCTTGCCACTCGTTTCCTTCAGACACCACAAACTGCCAGTCTGTATCCTGGATCCTCAGACCAATAAGCCTGTTTTCCATGGTCGCCCAGTCTGCTGCATACTCAATCATCACATTGAGTTGTTCACCTGTTTTTGCCGCTTTTCCCTGTGAGCCATTCAGTTGGCCAGTCGTCAACATGACCGTCGATGCGCTCAATGCGATTACGACCAACACCAGCAGCATCTCCAGTAGGGTGAAACCCTTGGACGCATTCATGGTTATTTTTTCGCTTTATCCAGATCCCAGTTGTTGATGTCATCCGCCGTACCGGCTTCGTTGTCATCGCCAGCGGAAATCAGGTCGAATGCACCATGCTCCCCAGGACTGACCAGCAAATAATCATTTCCCCATGGGTCTTGTGGTAACCGTTTGATATAACCCGATTCGTTGTAATTGGTCGGTACCGGATTGGTCGTCGGTTTAGTCACCAGGGCGACCAGGCCCTGACTGGTGGTGGGATACTTGTGGTTATCAAGTTTGTACATATCGAGCGCGTTTTCGAGTGCAACGATATCACTGACCGCTTTCTGTCGGTCGGCACGCTCTTTGTTGCCCATCAGGTTAGGCACCACCAGGCTGGCTAATACGCCCAGAATGACAATGACCACCATGAGTTCCATCAGGGTAAAACCTTGCTGATGATTATGCTTATTAAGTTCCATTATATGATTCCTAACTTATCAATGAGTTGAGTTGCAAAATAGGTTGTAAGACCGCCATGATGATGAACAGCACGATGAATGACATCGAGACCACCAGAGCGGGTTCAAACAGGGCTAATCCCAGCGTGATGCGGTTTTGCAGCAGGGTTTCTTGCTGGTCGGCTGCACGTTCCATCAGTTCCTCCAGTTGTCCGCTTTTCTCACCTGAGGCGACCATATACAGCGTCATCGGTGGGAACAGATCGCACTTTTCCAGCGCGGTATGGAATCCAGAACCCTGACGAACCCGGTCTGCCGCTGCCGTTAGCCGCTGGCGGATTTCACTGTTCCCTATCCCCTCACCGGACAACGTCATGCCTTCAAGTAGTGGCACACCGCTGGCTTGTAAGATGCTCAATGTACGCAGGTAACGCGCGCAGTTAATTGCCCGGATGAGCCCGCGTAACAGAGGTAAATCGAGCAGTTTGCGATCCATCCGATGGCGATTGAGTGGCCGGCGACGCCAGAAGATAAACCCGGCGCTGACCAGCAGCATTAGCACTACTGCGATAAAACCGTAGCTCTGCAATGCGTCACTGATGGCCAACAAAATGCGTGTGGTTAACGGCAGTTGTTGCTTCATATGGACAAATTGTTCGACTACTTTCGGCACCACTGCGGTGAGCAGAATTGTGACAACGATGATCGCGACGCTGGTCAACATGGCGGGATAAACCAGGGCCTGAATCAGTGAGCTACGGGTTTTCTGGCGTATTTCGTTGTAATCCGCCAGTTTTTCCAGCACCAGTCCGAGCTGACCACTTTTTTCGCCGGCTTTAACCAGCGTGCGGTAAATGCTGTCGAAAACATGTGGCCATACTGCCAGGGCATCCGACAGAGGATGACCGGAAAGAATATGTTCGCGCAGGCTCGCTAAGATCTTACCCAGACTGTTGTTTTTGTTTTGCCGGGCGATTACATGTAACGCTTCTTCCAGTGGAAGGGAGGCGTTGGCCAGGGTGGCGAGTTGGCGAGTAAAGAGGGAAAGTTCATGACCCTTGAGCTTCAGACGTGGTCGAAACAGACCGGATTGTCTGAGCGACAGCCCTTTTTTCTCATCAATGGCAACTGGGATTAAACCTTGCTCTCGCAACGCTTCCCGGGCGGCTTTAAGACTGGTGGCTTCGAGGGTGCCTTGTTTTTTAGCCCCTTTTGCATCGAGGGCGCGCCATTGATACATCATGGTGCAGTCACCTCGGGATCGTGTTGAGCCGCTGTGACCCGCATCACTTCCTCAAGTGTGGTTTCGCCTGCAATGGCCTTCAACAAACCGTTTTCCTGTAGGCTGGAAGACGTTCGGCGCAGACACGCTTCAATGGCGTGTTCGTCCGCATCGTGATGAATGATGGTACGTAACGCACTGTCCACCACCATGATTTCATGGATAGCCAAACGACCGGAATAGCCGCTACCTCGACACTGCGGGCAACCATTGGCCTGCCAGACGGTTTTAACGTCAGGTGCCACCTTAACCAGCAGCGATTGTTGATCGGGGCGGACATCTACTTGCGTCCGGCAGGCGGGGCACAACTTGCGCACCAGTCGTTGCGCGATAACGCCCGACAATGAAGAAGAGAGCAGAAAAGGCTCGACCCCCATGTCTCGCAAGCGTGTGACCGCCCCGCTGGCGCTGTTGGTATGCAGCGTGGAGAGCACCAGATGGCCGGTTAGTGATGCCTGTACGGCAATTTGCGCGGTTTCGTTATCGCGAATTTCCCCAACCATCACGATGTCAGGGTCCTGACGCAGGATGGCACGTAATCCACGTGCAAACGACATATCCACTCTGCTGTTAACCTGCGTTTGACCAATGCCTTCGAGTTCATATTCGATAGGATCTTCAACGGTCAGAATGTTGCGTTGCGGCGCGTTTAATTCTGACAGCAGTGCATACAGAGTGGTGCTTTTACCGGAGCCTGTAGGGCCTGTGACCAGGATGATGCCATGCGGCTGTTGAGTCAAAAAATGCAGACGCGCGGCTTCCGTGTTATTCAGACCCATTTTGTCGATGGATAGCCGCAGACTGGATTTATCCAGCAAACGTAGCACGGCGCGTTCACCGTATTGGGAGGGAAGGGTGGAAACACGTACATCAATGTTTCTGCGACCCAGCCTGAGTGAAATTCGCCCATCTTGCGGTAAACGTTTTTCGGCGATGTCCAGACGCGCCATAACTTTGATGCGCGAGAGCAACAGCGGCGCTAACTTTTTGCCTGGCTGAAGGACTGGCCGCAGAACACCGTCCACACGAAAACGGATAACCAGTGACTTTTCAAAAGTCTCGATGTGAATGTCTGATGCGCCTTCTTTGACCGCTTCGTGCAGAATGGCGTTAATCAGGCGAATAACCGGGGCGCTGTTTTCTTCACTAAGGAGATCGGCGTTATCGGGTAACTCCTCCGTCAGTGCTGCAAGGTCAATATCCTGATCAAGATCCTGGGCAATTTGCTGAGACTCACCGCTGCTCTGATGGAAAATCTGCTCCAGGCGCTCTTCAAAGGGCTGGCGTTCTAGCGCTGTAAAAAGCGCGCATTCGCCGTTTAGGTGATGCAGGTCCAGCACATTTTCGAGTGCAGTATCGACGCAGTACACCAATTCATGACCGACCCTGACCGCACCATATTTGGCCGCCAGCGCATAGATTGGCGGGACGATTCGTTCCGCCTGTTCCTGCTCAATAGGTTGCTCCATCACTGATTCCATTCTCCGTTATTGCCGAAAAGGATTACGTGGAGCGGCAGGGGTCGATGCAGCTTGAGGCGCCGGATTTGTTGGGGCGGCAGGTGTTTTAGGCGCGTCAAAATCGACTTCCTTCAACACCGGGCGTTCTTCGTCATCGATACCCACTAACCCGCTGCGCGAATCATCAATACGTTGTTTCTGTAATGAGCGGAAACGGGTGTACTTATCTTTTGATAAGGAGCGATAGACCTCATCGTCGCGAATAATCGTTGGCCGGATGAAGACCATCAGATTGCGTTTAGAGATATCGGTAGAGGTGTATCGGAACAGCTGGCCAATGACCGGGATATCACCCAGCAGAGGAACCTTTGAAACCTGTTCTTTCGAGGAGTCATCAAGCAACCCGCCGAGTACTACCGTTTCGCCGGTTTTCACCAGCACGGCGTTTTGGATGGTGCGGGTATTAAACGTCGGGCCGAGATCGCTCGAGGTACCTGAGGTGGTATCGACGCTGGAAACTTCTTGCTCGATTTCCATCAGTACGGCATCACCCTCGTTAATTTGTGGCGTGACTTTTAACTTAGTCCCGACGGTTTTACGTTCAACGGTATTGAAAACGTTGTCACCGGAAGTCGTTTGCGATCCTGAGAGCACCGGCACATCTTGCCCAACGTTGAAGGACGCTTCTTTATTGTCCAGCGTGACGATGCTAGGCGTGGCGAGAATATCGTTTTTATTATTCGAGGAAAGCGCCGTCAGCAGTACGCTCCAGTCGCCTTCGAAGAAGCCCGTTGCCAGGCCATTAAAACTACTGAGCGCACTGGCCATTGGATTGTCAGTACCCATGGAACCGCTCTTTTTAAACTGTCGCGCTCCCTGGGCTACATCAAAAATGGGTAATCCAGACTTGGTAAATTGTTGCCCACCCACCTCGCTGTTAGACCACTGCACTCCGAGATTGAGGCCATTTCCATCCTGCACTTCGACAATAATGGCTTCGACTAATACTTGTGCACGACGGATATCGAGCCGAGCGATGACATTTTCGAGTTCCTGCATGGTGCTTTGATCGGCAGTAATCACCACCGAGTTAGTCTGCTCGTCGGCGTTGATCGAAACATCCTCTCGGTTACTGCCCTGAGATGATGATTTCTTATCGGTCGCAATTTTTTCTGATACCCCGGTTAGAACTTCAACGATTTTGGCAGCTTTTGCATATTTAAGATAAAAAACGCGGGTATTACCCTGGGTGCTCTGCTCAACGTCGAGTCTGCTCACCAGCGACTTAAGCTTTTTGCGTATCTTCTCGGAACCACTAATGACCAGGGAATTGGTGCGTTTATCAGCAACAATTTTGGGTAAGAGAATTTGTGTAGGGCTCTCTTTGGATTCTTCACGTACCAGATTGTTGATGACTTCAGCGAGGTCGACTGCGGAAGCGTAATGCAGTTTAAGTACTTCACGCGCCTGCGTGCCATTGACGTCGACGCGCTTTATCACTTCGAGAATGCGATTGACGACGTTCGCTTTGCCGGTGATCAGCAACACGTTAGAGGGGTCGTAGTGCACGACATTGCCAATGCCACCGCTGTCCATCATCTGCCGCAGCAGGGGGGCCAGTTCACGTACTGGTACGTTCTGTAAAGAGACGACGCGAGTAATGAATTCATCGCCCACTGACGGCGTCGCGGTGTCTTTGATCTCACCCGGGGCTGTTTTTAGTGAGGCTGAGCGCACCACTTTGACCAGTCCATTATCGAGATTGACGACTGAAAACCCATAAATATCAAGTACGCTAAGAAAGAACTGATAGTACTCTTCTTCATTAAAATTATCATAACTACGTACCGATATATTCCCCTGAACGGAAGGTTCAACCAGAATTGTTTTACCTGTGTTCTTACTTACCGCGGCGATAAACTCGCGAATATCCGCATTTTTGAAGTTGGCAGAATACTGTGCAGCGTAAGTCGGGCTTGTAGGTGTAATAATTTGTAATGCCAAAATAAATGCGAGATATTTACGAGAGAGTTTCATACTGTTTACTTCCTTGACCTATTCAACATCCATTGTTGAGGCATTGATTAACTTTTCATTACTGTTACGTAACACAGTGAACTGTGCAGCACCGAGTGTGCCAAGCTCATTTAACGCTGCTTTCATTTCTTCAGGCTCGCTTAAAATGTGGTTATTGATTTTCAAAGCAATATCTCCAAACTTGAAGCCTAATCTGGTAAAACGGCTTGCGGCACCACGAGGATATAACTTAACCCCGGTGAGTTTCTCATTCTCATAGACCGGGTTACTGATGATGAAATCACTCAGGAATCGTGCTTTCTTGGTCTGCTCCTGTGTCTGACTTGACGGGGTGGGATCTTCATCAAGTAGAGTCATTAGCTGAGACGTGCCATTGTTATTAATACTGACCGTGTTGATGTCTATTTTTTCAATGAAAACATTAGATAAGCCCTCAATGTACTCACCCTGATTGTAATTTCGCGGGCCACCCTGACTGGTAATGATGGCTTGAGAAAATACGCGGTCGTCACTGGCGATAATCCCCGTTAAGGTTAGGGCGAGTGAGGTGGGCGCAACTGTCGTGGTCGCCGGCTTAGCGGCGGCCAGACTCACTTCATGGCTCCCATCGTCCATGTTGAGATTCACCTGCACTTTATCTGTAACCGCGGTCACTGAAATCGATGTAGCATTTGCGGTACGTATGGATTCACAAACTGTATTCACGCTGCAAATAAACAATAACAATGTAGGCAAGAAAACTCCCGCACACAGCAATTGCTGGCTATGTTTATGTAGCCAAATAATCTGGCTATCGATGTCAATAATCATTTTTTTCATGGGGTGGGCTTATCGAAAAAACGAAGGATAGTGTATGTTCTTTTTTAATTTCATTCAATCTGGTCTATGGTTACCATTTGTGTGGTTGACATTTGTTGGGGGGTCCTACAGTATAAATATCGATGAAGTGTTTTTGGTTTTCTCTATTTGATCCCCAAGCATTTTGAATGACAAAATATTAAAGGTATTGTAAAAATGTCAGGGAGTTACGAGTTCACTCAGCCCGGATTGATCTCCGAGTGGGTGGTAAACGCACCGTGGTCAGGTGAGGTCGCAGTTTTGTTTGGTAATAAGGGTGTTGGTAAATCAACCCTTATTAATAAATTAAGCAAAACTAAATCAGATGCGTTATTAGTTTTTACGGCTATACATCTAGGCGATAATATTCACCTAATCTCCGCACGCGAACATGAAAAAGAACATGTTACCTATGCCCACGACCATTTTTGGCTCGATATATTATCGCTGATTAAAGACAAAACCTCCGAAAGTCTCATTGTCATCGACAATGCGGATTTACTGGCAGGACATCTTGATATCTTCCTTCAATCCTTTACGCAGCTTGTCCCTGCGATGGGGGTCAGCGTCAAGCTGCTGCTCGTCGGGAGTGTGAAACTCAAAAGCGCTAAACAGCTCAGCCAACGGCTTCCTTTATATATCTGTCTGGTTCCGCCTTCCGAACGGGAATGCAATGAGTTTATGAACGCGATGCAGTCCGAAGGCCCGTCAGGGGAAGATGTCGTCTTCCGGCCAGGATTTGTGCGGCATGTCTGTTTGGCTACTAAGGGCAATCTAAGGGTCATGAAAAGAATTGCCGTGATTGCTAAGCAGTTAGCCGTGGCGGAACACTCGACAAAATTAAGCTCGCGTCAGGAGAGGCTAGTGATGGCTGCCGTCGGCCTGCCATACAAATCCAGACCCAGCGCCTTGTTACTGATTACCTATGCGGTTCTGGCGTTGGCAATTGGCTGGGGTGGGGCAGATATGATCACACTGCCTCTCCCGACACCTCAGTGGCTGAACGTGTCTAAACCGACAGTTAAAGAGGCCGAGCCCCCAAAAATCACCAGCGTCACATCCAATGTACATGATGCCATGCAGCAATTGTATGCGACCTGGGGATACGACGTATCTGCAGGAGAGGCGTGGTGCGAACAAGCCGATCGTGCCAATTTGGTGTGCGAAAGCGGCAATGAAACGGTGAGTAATTTGGCAAGCAACGGTTTGCCCTGGATTGCACGACTTAGTGTGGATAAGCATCCACTTTATGCGGTGGTTATGCGTGTTTCAGACACTGACATCGATCTTCTCATCAATAAAAAAACATGGACTGTCAATCGACATTGGTTTGATACCCACTCCGAAGGGCATTACACCATGATGTGGCCTCCGGCACCTGACGGTAAGAATAGAGTTACCCATAAAAGTGATGCTGAAAGCATTATCTGGCTTGACGCTATGCTCAGCCGTGCTTTGGGTGTTCCGGCAGATGAAAGTGGTGACTGGACGGCAATGCTAACCGAAAAGGTAAAGCTCTTTCAGCGCAATGAGAAACTGCAGGCAGATGGTGTGCCGGGCAAAAATACGTTGATTAGATTGCGGCAGGCGCTGGGTGAGGCTCCAAGATTAGTAAATGAAATGACCCCAGGCACGGACTTATCGGAATGGCTGACGGCTCAGTTGCCCCTGAATACAGATATGCCAGGTGATGCATCGAAGGAGAAAGCGAAATGATGCGGATTTACTCAGCCTTTGTGGCGCATCGTGCCAGTGACACGCCCCAGCATGTCGCGAGGGCGGAAAACGCCATAGCGAGAAATGCAGGGGTGTGGTTTTGCTTATTGGTGTGGATAGCCTGCGCATGGCTTATCGGTTATTACGCGCACTATTACTGGTTACAGCGCCACCCACGAGTGAACAGCGAAGTAACGGTAAAGGCGGTAGAGGATTATCATCTCTCCGATATGCACTATGTCTTTAAGAAGCAACCCCTACCAGCAAGACTCGCGCCTGAGGTTCCTGATGATCAGCCTGTCGATGAGGATGCTGAAACTCCGGCATACGATAATGTTGATGATATGCCTGGCGATGACACGGCAAGCGAGGATGGCGATATGCCATCAGAAGAACAAGCACGTAAAGATGCACTGCGTGAACAAGTCCAAAAAGCATTGGCTGAAATAGGCGACTGAGGAAGGTCAAAGCCCTGCCAAGGCCTGAGCAATTTTAAACCATAAGAACTTGCATTTGGGCTATATGCAAGTATAATGCGCGGGCTGTCTTTAGTGACGGCGAGTTCGATATGAGCTCCGACAACGTACTTTGTTGTCGACAATGTTCCCAATTGCGGAACTACGTAAGAACGGCTGCGCTCCCCCATCAATCGTAATGGGTGTGAGGAGTAGCCATTTCGTTTATAAAATAATTGGAGCTCTGGTCTCATGCAGAACCAAAGAATCCGTATCCGTCTTAAAGCGTTTGATCATCGTCTGATCGATCAATCAACCGCGGAAATCGTCGAGACTGCCAAGCGCACTGGTGCGCAGGTTCGCGGTCCGATCCCGCTGCCGACCCGCAAAGAGCGCTTTACCGTTCTGATCTCTCCGCACGTTAACAAAGACGCGCGTGATCAGTACGAGATTCGCACTCACAAGCGTCTGGTTGACATCGTTGAGCCAACCGAGAAAACCGTTGATGCTCTGATGCGTCTGGACCTGGCTGCCGGTGTAGACGTGCAGATCAGCCTGGGTTAATCAGGTCATCGAGCGATTGAGAGGTTGATACAATGATTGGTTTAGTCGGTAAAAAAGTGGGCATGACCCGCATCTTCACTGAAGATGGCGTATCTATCCCAGTAACCGTAATCGAAGTTGAAGCAAACCGTGTTACTCAGGTTAAAGACCTGGCTAACGACGGCTACCGTGCAGTTCAGGTTACCACCGGTGCTAAAAAAGCTAACCGTGTAACCAAGCCGGAAGCTGGTCACTTCGCTAAAGCTGGCGTAGAAGCTGGCCGTGGTCTTTGGGAATTCCGTCTTGCAGAAGGCGAAGAGTTCACCGTAGGTCAGGACATTAGCGTTGAGCTGTTTGCTGAAGTTAAAAAAGTTGACGTAACCGGTACCTCTAAAGGTAAAGGTTTCGCCGGTACCGTTAAGCGCTGGAACTTCCGTACCCAGGACGCTACCCACGGTAACTCCTTGTCTCACCGCGTTCCGGGTTCTATCGGTCAGAACCAGACTCCGGGCAAAGTGTTCAAAGGCAAGAAAATGGCAGGTCAGCTGGGTAATGAGCGCGTAACCGTTCAGAGCCTGGACGTAGTACGTGTTGACGCTGAGCGCAACCTACTGCTGGTTAAAGGTGCTGTTCCCGGTGCTACCGGTAGCGACCTTATCGTTAAACCAGCTGTGAAGGCGTAAGGGGATAGCAATGGAATTAGTATTGAAAGACGCGCAGAGCGCGCTGACTGTTTCCGAAACTACCTTCGGTCGTGATTTCAACGAAGCGCTGGTTCACCAGGTTGTTGTTGCTTATGCAGCTGGTGCTCGTCAGGGCACTCGTGCTCAGAAGACCCGTGCTGAAGTAACTGGTTCCGGTAAAAAGCCGTGGCGCCAGAAAGGTACCGGCCGTGCGCGTTCAGGTTCTATCAAGAGCCCGATCTGGCGTTCCGGTGGCGTAACCTTCGCTGCACGCCCGCAGGACCACAGTCAAAAAGTTAACAAAAAGATGTACCGCGGCGCGCTGAAAAGCATTCTGTCCGAACTGGTACGTCAGGATCGTCTGATCGTTGTCGAGACGTTCTCTGTAGAAGCACCGAAAACCAAGCTGCTGGCACAGAAACTGAAAGACATGGCTCTGGAAGATGTGTTGATCATCACCGGTGAGCTGGACGAGAACCTGTTCCTGGCCGCACGTAACCTGCACAAGGTTGACGTACGTGACGCGAATGGTATCGACCCGGTTAGCCTGATCGCCTTCGACAAAGTCGTAATGACTGCTGATGCTGTTAAGCAAGTTGAGGAGATGCTGGCATGATTCGTGAAGAACGTTTGCTGAAGGTGCTTCGTGCACCGCACGTTTCTGAAAAAGCGTCTACCGCGATGGAAAAAACCAATACCATCGTTCTCAAAGTTGCTAAAGACGCGACTAAAGCAGAAATCAAAGCTGCTGTGCAGAAACTGTTTGAAGTCAAAGTTGATACCGTACGCACCCTGGTTGTTAAAGGCAAGGTGAAGCGTCACGGACAGCGTATCGGTCGTCGTAGCGACTGGAAAAAAGCTTACGTCACCCTGGAAGAAGGCCAGAATCTGGACTTCGTTGGCGGCGCTGAGTAAGTCGGAGGAGTAATACAATGGCAGTTGTTAAATGTAAACCGACATCTCCGGGTCGTCGCCACGTAGTTAAAGTGGTCAACCCTGAGCTGCACAAGGGCAAACCTTTTGCTCCGCTGCTGGAAAAAAACAGCAAATCCGGTGGTCGTAACAACAATGGCCGTATCACCACTCGTCACATTGGTGGTGGTCATAAGCAGGCTTATCGTATTGTTGACTTCAAACGCAACAAAGATGGTATCCCGGCAATTGTTGAGCGTCTTGAGTACGATCCGAACCGTTCCGCGAACATCGCGCTGGTTCTGTACAAAGATGGCGAACGCCGTTACATCCTGGCCCCTAAAGGCCTGAAAGCTGGCGACCAGATTCAGTCTGGCGTTGATGCTGCAATCAAAGCAGGTAACACTCTGCCGATGCGCAATATCCCGGTTGGTTCTACCGTTCATAACGTAGAAATGAAACCAGGTAAAGGCGGTCAGCTGGCACGTTCCGCTGGTACTTACGTTCAGATCGTTGCTCGCGATGGTGCTTATGTCACCCTGCGTCTGCGTTCTGGTGAAATGCGTAAAGTCGAAGCAGACTGCCGTGCAACCCTGGGCGAAGTTGGCAATGCTGAGCATATGCTGCGCGTTCTGGGTAAAGCAGGTGCTGCACGCTGGCGTGGTATTCGTCCTACCGTTCGCGGTACTGCGATGAACCCAGTCGATCACCCACATGGTGGTGGTGAAGGTCGTAACTTTGGTAAGCACCCGGTAACTCCGTGGGGCGTTCAGACCAAAGGTAAGAAGACCCGCAGCAACAAGCGTACTGATAAATTTATCGTACGTCGCCGTAGCAAATAATATTAGAGGATAAGCCATGCCACGTTCTCTCAAGAAAGGTCCTTTTATTGACCTGCACTTGCTGAAGAAGGTAGAGAAAGCGGTGGAAAGCGGTGACAAGAAGCCCCTGCGCACTTGGTCCCGTCGTTCAACGATCTTTCCTAACATGATCGGTTTGACCATCGCTGTCCATAATGGTCGTCAGCACGTTCCGGTATTTGTTTCCGACGAAATGGTCGGTCACAAACTGGGTGAATTCGCACCGACTCGTACTTATCGCGGCCACGCTGCTGATAAAAAAGCGAAGAAGAAATAAGGTAGGAGGAAGAGATGGAAACTTTAGCTCAACATCGCCATGCTCGTTCTTCTGCTCAGAAGGTTCGCCTTGTTGCTGACCTGATTCGCGGTAAGAAAGTGTCGCAGGCCCTGGATATTCTGACCTACACCAATAAGAAAGCGGCTGTACTGGTCAAGAAGGTTCTGGAATCTGCCATTGCTAACGCTGAACACAACGATGGCGCTGACATCGACGATCTGAAAGTTACGAAAATCTTCGTAGACGAAGGCCCAAGCATGAAGCGCATTATGCCGCGTGCGAAAGGTCGTGCAGATCGCATCCTGAAGCGCACCAGCCACATTACTGTGGTTGTGTCCGATCGCTGAGACTCTGGAGACTAGCAATGGGTCAGAAAGTACATCCTAATGGTATTCGCCTGGGTATTGTAAAACCTTGGAACTCTACCTGGTTTGCGAACACCAAAGAATTCGCTGACAACCTGGACAGCGATTTTAAAGTACGTCAGTACCTGACTAAGGAACTGGCAAAAGCGTCCGTATCTCGTATCGTAATCGAGCGTCCTGCTAAGAGCATCCGTGTGACTATTCACACCGCTCGCCCGGGTATCGTTATCGGTAAGAAAGGCGAAGACGTAGAAAAACTGCGCAAGGTCGTAGCGGATATCGCTGGCGTCCCTGCACAGATCAATATCGCCGAAGTTCGTAAGCCAGAACTGGACGCAAAATTGGTTGCTGATAGCATCACTTCACAGCTGGAACGTCGCGTTATGTTCCGTCGTGCTATGAAGCGTGCTGTACAGAACGCAATGCGTCTTGGCGCTAAAGGGATTAAAGTTGAAGTTAGCGGCCGTCTGGGCGGCGCGGAAATCGCACGTACCGAATGGTACCGCGAAGGTCGCGTACCTCTGCACACTCTGCGTGCTGACATCGACTACAACACCTCTGAAGCGCACACCACTTACGGTGTAATCGGCGTTAAGGTATGGATCTTCAAAGGCGAGATCCTGGGTGGTATGGCTGCTGTTGAACAACCGGAACCGGCTGCTCAACCTAAAAAGCAGCAGCGTAAAGGCCGTAAATAAGGAGCGTCGCTGATGTTACAACCAAAGCGTACAAAATTCCGTAAAGTGCACAAAGGCCGCAACCGTGGTCTGGCGCAGGGTACGGATGTTAGCTTCGGCACTTTCGGTCTGAAAGCTGTTGGCCGTGGTCGTCTGACTGCACGTCAGATCGAAGCAGCACGTCGTGCTATGACCCGTGCAGTTAAGCGTCAAGGTAAGATCTGGATCCGTGTATTCCCGGACAAACCGATCACCGAGAAGCCGCTGGAAGTTCGTATGGGTAAAGGTAAAGGTAACGTGGAGTACTGGGTTGCCTTGATTCAGCCGGGTAAAGTCCTGTATGAAATGGACGGCGTACCGGAAGAGCTGGCCCGTGAAGCCTTCGGCCTGGCAGCAGCGAAACTGCCTATCAAAACCACCTTTGTAACTAAGACGGTGATGTAATGAAAGCAAATGAGCTGCGTGAAAAGAGCGTTGAAGAGCTGAACACCGAGCTGCTTAACCTGCTGCGCGAGCAATTCAACCTGCGTATGCAGGCTGCAAGCGGCCAGCTGCAACAGACTCACCTGCTGAAGCAGGTTCGTCGTAACGTTGCACGTGTTAAGACTTTACTGACTCAGAAGGCGGGTGCGTAATGACCGATAAAATCCGTACTCTGCAAGGTCGCGTTGTCAGCGATAAAATGGAGAAATCCATTGTTGTTGCCATCGAACGTGTTGTGAAGCACCCGATCTACGGGAAATTCATCAAGCGTACGACCAAACTGCACGTACATGACGAGAACAACGAATGTGGTATCGGCGACAAGGTTGAAATCCGTGAATGCCGTCCACTGTCCAAGACTAAGTCCTGGACGCTGGTTCGCGTTGTAGAGAAAGCGGTTCTGTAATACAGTAGCCTTTCTCAAATGAATAAACGGCTCAGAAATGAGCCGTTTATTTTTTCTACCCATATGTTGAGAGCGGTGTTATAATGCCGCGCCCTCGATATGGGGCTTTTTAACGACTCTGATTTTAGAGTCTCAGTAGTAGTTGACATTAGCGGAGCACTAAAATGATCCAAGAACAGACTATGCTGAACGTGGCCGACAACTCCGGTGCACGTCGCGTAATGTGTATCAAGGTTCTGGGTGGCTCGCACCGTCGCTACGCAGGCGTCGGCGACATCATCAAGATTACCATCAAGGAAGCAATTCCACGTGGTAAGGTGAAGAAAGGCGATGTGCTGAAAGCGGTAGTGGTGCGCACCAAGAAGGGTGTTCGTCGCCCGGACGGTTCTGTCATTCGCTTCGATGGTAATGCATGCGTTATTTTAAACAATAACAGCGAGCAGCCAATCGGCACGCGTATTTTTGGGCCGGTAACTCGTGAACTGCGTAATGAAAAGTTCATGAAAATTATCTCTCTGGCACCAGAAGTACTCTAAGGAGCGAATCATGGCAGCGAAGATCCGTCGTGATGACGAAGTTATCGTGTTGACCGGTAAAGATAAAGGTAAACGCGGTAAAGTTAAGAATGTCCTGTCTTCCGGCAAGGTCATTGTTGAAGGTATCAACCTGGTTAAAAAACATCAGAAGCCGGTTCCGGCCCTGAACCAACCAGGCGGCATCGTTGAGAAAGAAGCTGCGCTTCAGATCTCTAACATTGCAATCTTCAATGCGGCAACCGGCAAGGCTGACCGTGTAGGCTTTAGATTCGAAGACGGCAAAAAAGTCCGTTTCTTCAAGTCTAACAGCGAAACTATCAAGTAATTTGGAGTAGTACGATGGCGAAACTGCATGATTACTACAAAGACGAAGTAGTTAAGAAACTCATGACTGAGTTTAGCTACAATTCTGTCATGCAAGTCCCTCGGGTCGAGAAGATCACCCTGAATATGGGTGTTGGTGAAGCGATCGCTGATAAGAAACTGCTGGATAACGCAGCAGCTGATTTGACAGCTATCTCCGGTCAAAAGCCGTTGATCACCAAAGCACGCAAATCAGTTGCAGGCTTCAAAATCCGTCAGGGCTATCCGATCGGCTGTAAAGTAACTCTGCGTGGCGAACGCATGTGGGAGTTCCTTGAGCGCCTGATCACTATTGCTGTACCGCGTATTCGTGACTTCCGTGGCTTGTCCGCTAAGTCATTCGATGGTCGTGGTAACTACAGCATGGGTGTCCGTGAGCAGATCATCTTCCCAGAAATCGACTATGACAAAGTCGACCGCGTTCGTGGTTTGGATATTACCATTACCACTACTGCGAATTCTGACGAAGAAGGCCGTGCTCTGCTGGCTGCCTTTGACTTCCCGTTCCGCAAGTAAGGTAGGGTTACTTAATGGCTAAGCAATCAATGAAAGCTCGCGAAGTTAAACGCGTAGCTTTAGCTGAAAAATACTTCGCGAAACGCGCTGAACTGAAAGCGATCATCTCTGATGTAAACGCTTCTGACGAAGATCGTTGGAACGCAGTTCTCAAGCTGCAAAGTCTGCCGCGTGATTCCAGCCCGTCCCGTCAGCGTAACCGCTGCCGCCAGACTGGTCGTCCACATGGTTATGTGGGCAAGTTCGGGTTGAGCCGTATCAAGCTTCGTGAAGCCGCAATGCGCGGTGAAGTACCTGGCTTGAAAAAGGCTAGCTGGTAATTGTCACCAATTGAATCACGGGAGTAAAGACAGATGAGCATGCAAGATCCGATCGCGGATATGCTGACCCGTATCCGTAACGGTCAGGCCGCGAACAAAGCTGCGGTCACCATGCCTTCCTCCAAGCTGAAAGTGGCAATTGCCAACGTGCTGAAGGAAGAAGGTTTTATTGAAGAATTTAAAGTTGAAGGCGACACCAAGCCGGAACTGGAAGTGACTCTTAAGTACTTCCAGGGTAAAGCTGTTGTAGAAAGCATTCAGCGTGTCAGCCGCCCAGGTCTGCGCATCTATAAGAAAAAAGATGAGCTGCCGAAAGTTATGGCGGGTCTGGGTATCGCAGTTGTTTCTACCTCTAAAGGTGTTATGACTGATCGTGCAGCGCGCCAAGCTGGTCTTGGTGGCGAAATTATCTGCTACGTAGCCTAATCGGAGGAAAAAATGTCTCGTGTTGCTAAAGCACCGGTCGTTGTTCCTGCCGGCGTTGATGTAAAAATCAACGGTCAGGTTATTACGATCAAAGGTAAAAACGGCGAGCTGACTCGTACTCTCAACGATGCTGTTGAAGTTAAACAAGCTGATAATGCACTGACCTTCGGTCCACGTGATGGTTTCGTGGATGGTTGGGCACAGGCTGGTACCGCGCGTGCCCTGCTGAACTCAATGGTTATCGGTGTTACCGAAGGCTTCACTAAGAAGCTGCAGCTGGTTGGTGTAGGTTATCGTGCAGCGGTTAAAGGGAATGTAGTAAACCTGTCTTTAGGTTTCTCTCACCCAGTTGACCATCAGCTGCCAGCAGGTATTACTGCAGAATGTCCGACTCAAACTGAAATCGTGCTGAAAGGCGCTGATAAGCAGGTGATCGGTCAGGTTGCAGCAGATCTGCGCGCCTACCGTCGTCCTGAGCCATATAAAGGCAAGGGTGTTCGTTACGCCGACGAAGTCGTGCGTACCAAAGAGGCTAAGAAGAAGTAAGGTAACACTATGGATAAGAAATCTGCTCGTATCCGTCGTGCGACCCGCGCACGCCGCAAGCTCCAAGAGCTGGGCGCAACTCGCCTGGTGGTACATCGTACCCCGCGTCATATTTACGCACAGGTAATTGCACCGAACGGTTCTGAAGTTCTGGTAGCTGCTTCTACTGTAGAAAAAGCTATCTCTGAACAACTGAAGTACACCGGTAACAAAGACGCTGCAGCAGCTGTGGGTAAAGCTGTCGCTGAACGCGCTCTGGAAAAAGGGATCAAAGATGTTTCCTTTGACCGTTCCGGGTTCCAATATCATGGTCGTGTCCAGGCACTGGCAGATGCTGCCCGTGAAGCTGGCCTTCAGTTCTAAGGTAGAGGTGTAAGATGGCTCACATCGAAAAACAAGCTGGCGAACTGCAGGAAAAGCTGATCGCGGTTAACCGCGTATCTAAAACCGTTAAAGGTGGTCGTATTTTCTCCTTCACAGCTCTGACTGTGGTAGGTGATGGTAACGGTCGCGTTGGTTTTGGTTACGGTAAAGCGCGTGAAGTTCCAGCAGCGATCCAGAAAGCGATGGAAAAAGCCCGTCGCAACATGATTAACGTCGCGCTGAACCACGGCACCCTGCAACACCCTGTTAAAGGTGTTCACACGGGTTCTCGTGTCTTCATGCAGCCGGCTTCTGAAGGTACCGGTATCATCGCCGGTGGTGCAATGCGCGCCGTCCTGGAAGTCGCTGGAGTTCATAACGTTCTGGCTAAAGCGTATGGTTCCACCAACCCGATTAACGTGGTTCGTGCAACTATCGATGGCCTGGAAAATATGAATTCTCCAGAAATGGTCGCTGCCAAGCGTGGTAAATCCGTTGAAGAAATTCTGGGGTAATTGACCATGGCAAAGACTATTAAAATTACACAAACCCGCAGTTCAATCGGACGTCTGCCGAAGCATAAAGCGACTCTGAATGGCCTGGGTCTGCGTCGCATTGGCCACACCGTTGAGCGTGAAGACACGCCTGCTGTACGCGGTATGGTTAACGCGATTTCCTACATGCTTAAAGTGGAGGAGTAAGAGATGCGTTTAAATACTCTGTCTCCGGCCGAAGGGTCTAAACACGCTTCTAAGCGTCTGGGTCGTGGTATCGGTTCTGGCCTCGGCAAAACCGGTGGTCGTGGTCACAAAGGTCAGAACTCTCGTTCTGGCGGTGGCGTACGTCGCGGTTTCGAGGGTGGTCAGATGCCTCTGTACCGTCGTCTGCCGAAGTTCGGTTTCACTTCACGTAAAGCAATGATCACAGCCGAAGTTCGTCTGTCCGATCTGGCTAAAGTAGAAGGCGACGTAGTTGACCTGAACACGCTGAAAGCGGCTAACATTATCGGCATCCAGATTGAATTCGCGAAAGTGATTCTGGCTGGTGAAGTAACTCGTCCGGTAACTGTTAACGGCCTGCGCGTGTCTAAAGGCGCTCGTGCTGCTATCGAAGCTGCTGGCGGTAAAATTGAGGAATAAGTAGCAGATGGCTAAGCAACCGGGATTAGATTTTCAAAGTGCCAAAGGTGGGTTCGGCGAACTGAAACGCAGACTTTTGTTTGTGATCGGTGCGTTGATTGTGTTCCGAATTGGCTCTTTTATTCCGATCCCTGGTATCGATGCCGCTGTACTTGCCAAACTGCTTGAGCAACAGCGAGGCACCATCATTGAAATGTTTAACATGTTCTCTGGTGGTGCTCTCAGCCGTGCTTCTATCTTTGCTTTAGGTATCATGCCGTACATTTCGGCATCGATCATTATCCAGCTGCTGACGGTGGTTCACCCGACGCTCGCAGAGATTAAGAAGGAAGGGGAATCTGGACGTCGTAAGATTAGCCAGTACACCCGCTACGGCACTCTGGTGCTGGCAATATTTCAGGCGACCGGTATTGCTACCGGTCTGCCGAATATGCCTGGTATGCAAGGCCTGGTAATTAACCCTGGCTTTGCATTCTATTTCACCGCTGTTGTAAGTCTGGTCACAGGAACGATGTTCCTGATGTGGCTCGGTGAACAGATTACTGAACGTGGTATCGGTAACGGTATCTCGATCATTATCTTCGCCGGTATCGTTGCGGGTCTCCCGCCGGCCATCGCCCATACTATCGAGCAAGCGCGTCAAGGCGACCTGCACTTCCTCCTGTTGCTGTTGGTTGCAGTATTAGTATTTGCCGTGACCTTCTTTGTTGTGTTTGTTGAACGTGGTCAACGCCGCATTGTGGTAAACTACGCGAAACGCCAGCAAGGTCGTCGTGTCTATGCTGCACAGAGCACACATTTGCCGCTGAAAGTGAATATGGCGGGGGTAATCCCAGCAATCTTTGCTTCCAGTATTATTCTGTTCCCAGCGACCATCGCGTCATGGTTCGGGGGCGGTACTGGTTGGAACTGGCTGACAACAATTTCGCTGTATTTGCAGCCTGGGCAACCGCTTTATGTGTTACTCTATGCGTCTGCAATCATCTTCTTCTGTTTCTTCTACACAGCGTTGGTTTTCAACCCACGCGAAACAGCAGATAACCTGAAGAAGTCCGGTGCATTCGTGCCAGGAATTCGTCCGGGAGAACAAACGGCGAAGTATATCGATAAAGTAATGACACGCCTGACTCTGATTGGTGCGTTGTACATCACTTTTATCTGCCTGATCCCGGAGTTCATGCGTGATGCAATGAAAGTGCCGTTCTACTTCGGTGGGACCTCGCTGCTTATTGTTGTCGTCGTGATTATGGACTTTATGGCTCAAGTGCAAACTCTGATGATGTCTAGTCAGTATGAGTCTGCATTGAAGAAGGCGAACCTGAAAGGCTACGGCCGTTAATGGTCGCCTGAGAAGTTACGGAGAGTAAAAATGAAAGTTCGTGCTTCCGTCAAGAAATTATGCCGTAACTGCAAAATCGTTAAGCGTGATGGTGTCATCCGTGTGATTTGCAGTGCCGAGCCGAAGCATAAACAGCGCCAAGGCTGATTATTTCGCATATTTTTCTTGCAAAGTTGGGTTGAGCTGGCTAGATTAGCCAGCCAATCTTTTTGTATGTCTGTGCGTATCCATTTGAGTATCCTGAAAACGGGCTTTTCGGCATGGTGCGTACATATTAAATAGTAGGAGTGCATAGTGGCCCGTATAGCAGGCATTAACATTCCTGATCAGAAACACGCCGTGATCGCATTAACTTCGATCTTCGGTGTCGGCAAAACTCGTTCCAAAGCCATTTTGGCTGCGGCGGGCATTGCTGAAGATGTTAAGATCAGTGAGCTGTCTGAAGAACAAATCGACACGCTGCGTGACGAAGTTGCCAAATTTGTCGTTGAAGGTGATCTGCGCCGTGAAATCAGCATGAGCATCAAGCGCCTGATGGATCTTGGTTGCTATCGCGGTTTGCGTCATCGTCGTGGTCTGCCAGTGCGCGGTCAGCGTACGAAGACCAACGCACGTACCCGTAAGGGTCCGCGCAAACCGATCAAGAAATAATCGGGGTGATTGAATAATGGCAAAGGCACCAGTTCGTGCACGTAAGCGTGTAAGAAAACAAGTCTCTGATGGCGTGGCTCATATCCATGCTTCTTTTAACAACACCATCGTTACCATCAGCGATCGCCAAGGTAACGCACTGGGTTGGGCAACAGCCGGTGGTTCCGGTTTCCGTGGTTCACGCAAATCCACTCCGTTTGCAGCTCAGGTTGCAGCAGAGCGTTGCGCTGAAGCCGTAAAAGATTACGGTATCAAGAATCTGGAAGTTATGGTTAAAGGTCCGGGTCCAGGTCGCGAATCTACCATTCGTGCTCTGAACGCCGCTGGTTTCCGCATCACTAATATTACTGATGTGACTCCGATCCCTCATAACGGTTGTCGTCCGCCGAAGAAACGTCGCGTATAACGCTGCGTTTTCCAGGTTAGTTGGAGAAAGAAAATGGCAAGATATTTGGGTCCTAAGCTCAAGCTGAGCCGTCGTGAGGGCACCGACTTATTCCTTAAGTCTGGCGTTCGCGCGATCGATACCAAGTGTAAAATTGAACAAGCTCCTGGCCAGCACGGTGCGCGTAAACCGCGTCTGTCTGACTATGGTGTGCAGTTGCGTGAAAAGCAAAAAGTTCGCCGTATCTACGGTGTGCTGGAGCGTCAGTTCCGTAACTACTACAAAGAAGCAGCACGTCTGAAAGGCAACACCGGTGAAAACCTGTTGGCTCTGCTGGAAGGTCGTCTGGACAACGTTGTATACCGTATGGGCTTCGGCGCTACTCGTGCTGAATCACGTCAGCTGGTTAGCCATAAAGCTATCATGGTAAACGGTCGTGTTGTTAACATCGCTTCTTATCAGGTTAAAGCGAATGACGTTGTCAGCGTTCGTGAGAAAGCGAAAAAGCAATCTCGCGTGAAAGCCGCTCTTGAGCTGGCTGAGCAGCGTGAAAAGCCAACCTGGCTGGAAGTTGATGCTGGCAAGATGGAAGGCACGTTCAAGCGTCAGCCTGAGCGTTCTGATCTGTCTGCGGACATTAACGAACACCTGATCGTCGAGCTTTACTCCAAGTAAAGCTTAGTACCAAAGAGAGGACACAATGCAGGGTTCTGTGACAGAGTTTCTAAAACCGCGCCTGGTCGATATCGAGCAAGTGAGTTCGACGCACGCCAAGGTGACCCTTGAGCCTTTAGAGCGTGGCTTCGGCCATACTTTGGGTAACGCACTGCGCCGTATTCTGCTCTCATCGATGCCGGGTTGCGCGGTGACCGAGGTTGAGATTGATGGTGTACTTCATGAGTACAGCACCAAAGAAGGCGTTCAGGAAGATATCCTTGAAATCCTGCTCAACCTGAAAGGGCTGGCGGTGAGAGTTCAGGGGAAAGATGAAGTTATTCTTACCCTGAATAAATCTGGCATTGGCCCTGTGACTGCAGCCGACATTACCCACGACGGTGATGTCGAAATCGTCAAGCCGCAGCATGTGATCTGCCACCTGACCGATGAGAACGCATCTATCAATATGCGTATCAAAGTTCAGCGCGGTCGCGGTTATGTGCCGGCTTCTGCCCGAATTCATTCGGAAGAAGATGAGCGCCCAATCGGCCGTCTGCTGGTCGACGCCTGCTACAGCCCTGTAGAGCGTATTGCCTACAATGTTGAAGCAGCGCGCGTAGAGCAGCGTACCGACCTGGACAAGCTGGTCATCGAAATGGAAACCAATGGCACAATCGATCCTGAAGAGGCGATTCGTCGTGCGGCAACCATCCTGGCAGAACAACTTGAAGCTTTCGTTGACTTACGTGATGTACGTCAGCCGGAAGTGAAAGAAGAGAAACCAGAATTCGATCCGATCCTGCTGCGCCCTGTTGACGATCTGGAATTGACTGTCCGCTCTGCTAACTGCCTTAAGGCAGAAGCTATCCACTATATCGGTGATCTGGTACAGCGTACCGAGGTTGAGTTGCTGAAAACGCCGAACCTGGGTAAAAAATCTCTTACCGAGATTAAAGACGTGCTGGCTTCTCGTGGTCTGTCTCTGGGCATGCGCCTGGAAAACTGGCCGCCGGCAAGCATTGCTGACGAGTAACCGGATCACAGGTTAAGGTTTTACTGAGAAGGATAAGGTCATGCGCCATCGTAAGAGTGGTCGTCAACTGAACCGCAACAGCAGCCATCGCCAGGCTATGTTCCGCAATATGGCAGGTTCACTGGTTCGTCATGAAATCATCAAGACGACCCTGCCTAAAGCGAAAGAGCTGCGTCGCGTAGTTGAGCCGCTGATTACTCTTGCCAAGACTGATAGCGTTGCTAATCGTCGTCTGGCATTCGCCCGTACTCGTGATAACGAGATCGTGGCAAAACTGTTTAACGAACTGGGCCCGCGTTTCGCGAGCCGTGCCGGTGGTTACACTCGTATTCTGAAGTGTGGCTTCCGTGCAGGCGACAACGCGCCGATGGCTTACATCGAGCTGGTTGATCGTTCAGAATCGAAAGCAGAAGCAGCTGCAGAGTAATCTGCAGTGATTTGAAAAAACCCGCTTCGGCGGGTTTTTTTATACCCTCCGTTCCACCGTTTCACTACAATAGCTGTATTCTTTTTGTTCACCTGGACGCGTACTATGTGGTTACTTGACCAGTGGGCTGAACGCCATATCCGTGATGCACAAAACAGAGGTGAATTCGATGCATTGCCTGGAAGCGGTGAACCGCTCATCCTTGACGATGATGTGCATGTCCCTCCTGAATTGCGTGCGGGTTACCGATTATTGAAAAATGCAGGCTGCCTTCCCCCGGAACTTGAACAGCGCAAAGAAGCTGTACAGTTGGCCGATCTATTGAAAGGCATTCGGGAAGACGATCCCCGATATGAAGAACTTCAGCGCCGTTTAACGCTCCTTTAGTTCAAATTGCGTCAAGCAGGCCTCAATACAGATTTTCTACGCGGCGAATATGCTGATAAGTTACTCAATAAAATGAATGAGGAATCATAATGTTCCGCATTGGCGAACTGGCTAAGCTTGCTGGGGTGACACCTGATACCATCCGCTATTACGAAAAGCAGCAGATGATGGACAATCCTGCAAGGACCGAAGGTGGGTTTAGGCTTTATACGGATAGCGACTTACAGCGTTTGCGCTTTATACGCCACGGCAGTCAGTTAGGCTTTACGCTTGAAGCGATCCGTGAGCTGTTGTCGATCCGTGTTGATCCCGAAAGCCACACCTGTCAGGAGTCGAAGAGCATCGTGCAGGCCCGTTTAAGTGAAGTGGAAGCCAGAATTTCACAATTGGAGACCATGAGAAAGTCTTTACAGCGTCTGAATGATGCCTGCTGCGGAACCGCGCACAGCAGCGTTTATTGCTCAATCCTCGAAGCGCTTGAGCAAGGTTCAGAAATAGAGAAAGCAGGATGTTGATTTCCTGAGCGACCGGGAATACACTCCCGCCGTCTTAAACACCAAACTGGAGAATTTATGAGCCGCTATCAGCACACCAAGGGGCAGATAAAGGACAACGCCATTGAGGCGCTACTACATGACCCGCTTTATCGTCAGCGCGTTGAGAAAAATAAGAAAGGAAAGGGGAGTTTTCAGCGTAAAGGAAAACACGGTAACAGAGGTAACTGGGAGGCCAGTGGCAAAAAAGTCATTCACTTTTTTACCACTGGCCTTCTGCTTTCTGTGGCGTGATTAAGAACGGGTATTTTGTTCTTTCAGCAGATCGCGAATTTCGGTCAGCAGTACTTCTTCTTTAGAGGGTGCAGGGGCTGCAGCTGGTTCTTCTTTTTTACTATTCAGTTTGTTGATCAGTTTGATTGCCATAAAGATAGCTAATGCCACGATCACGAAATCAAAAATATTCTGAATGAACAAACCATAATGCATGACTACGGCCGGAACATCGCCCTGCGCAGCGCGTAACGTTACTGCAAACTGCTTAAAGTCGATACCGCCAATCAATAAGCCCAGCGGCGGCATAATAATATCGGCAACCAATGACGATACAATTTTACCGAATGCCGCACCGATAATGACACCCACTGCCAAATCAACAACGTTTCCGCGCATCGCGAATTCGCGAAACTCTTTAATCATTCCCATTTTATTCTCCTTGTGCCAGCTGACGTTTATAAGTTTAACAAATGTTTAGTCGATTTCCATTAAAGAGCGGATATCAAATGGAATAAATAAACCTTAAATTATAAAGGGTTAATAAAAAAGGCGCTCGTTTGAGCGCCTGTGAAGATCAGAGGAAGAAGGGACTTGGCTGGAAAAGCCGTTCTACATCGGTGATAAACTTTTTATCGGTCAGGAACATAATTACATGATCGCCCTGTTCAATGCGTAAATTGTCATTGGCAATCAGCACCTCGTTACCGCGTACAACGGCTCCGATAATGGTCCCTGGTGGCAATTTAATATCATCGATGACGCGGCCAACGACGCGTGAGGTGCTTTCATCACCATGGGCAACGGCTTCAATGGCTTCTGCAACGCCGCGGCGTAAGGACGAAACACCGACAATATCGGCTTTACGCACATGGCTTAACAGCGCAGAAATGGTAGCCTGCTGCGGCGAGATCGCAATATCAATCACGCTACCCTGAACCAGGTCGACATAGGCGCGACGCTGGATCAGTACCATTACCTTTTTGGCACCCATACGTTTAGCGAGCATGGCCGACATGATGTTAGCTTCGTCGTCATTGGTGACTGCAATAAACAGATCGACCTGATCAATATGTTCTTCGGCCAGCAATTCTTGATCCGATGCATCGCCATAGAAAACGATTGTGTTCTGCAGTTTTTCCGCTAGTTCGGCAGCGCGCTGCTGATCGCGTTCGATCAGTTTGACGCTGTAATCTTTCTCAAGCTGACGGGCTAAGCCTGCGCCAATATTACCGCCGCCAACCAGCATAATGCGCTTGTAGGGTTTTTCCAGGCGCTGGAGTTCACTCATTACCGCACGGATATGCTGGGATGCTGCAATGAAGAACACTTCGTCCCCAGCCTCGACAATGGTTGAGCCCTGAGGGCGAATCGGTCTGTCATGACGGAAGATTGCTGCCACACGGGTGTCAATATGCGGCATATGTTCGCGCATGGTGGACAACGCGTTGCCGACCAGCGGGCCACCGTAATAGGCTTTCACTACCGCGAGGCTGACTTTTCCTTCTGCAAAGTTCACCACCTGCAATGCGCCCGGGTATTCAATCAGACGGTGAATACTGTCGATCACTAACTGTTCCGGGGCGATCAGGTGATCGATAGGCACGGCTTCAGAATGGAAAAGTTTATCCGCGTCCCGGACGTAATCTGGCGAACGAATACGGGCGATACGATTTGGCGTGTTAAATAATGAGTAGGCAACCTGACAGGCCACCATATTTGTTTCATCAGAACTGGTTACGGCGACCAGCATGTCGGCGTCGTCAGCACCCGCTTCACGTAAAACCCGCGGATGAGAGCCATGGCCTTGCACGACGCGTAGATCGAATTTATCCTGCAGGCTGCGCAAACGGTCGCCGTTAGTGTCTACCACGGTGATATCGTTGTTCTCGCCGACCAGGTTTTCTGCCAGCGTGCCACCAACCTGTCCGGCACCGAGTATGATAATTTTCATCAGTCGCGATCCGTTATTTCATCACTGTTTGATTAGCTTAGCGTAAAAGAAACCATCGCCTTCTTCTGCCGCTGGCAGATTCTGCACTCCAGGTTGTTCTGCATTACCCGTTTCGTGCAGCGCGGCGTCAGGGGTACGTTTCAGAAACGCGGAAATTTGCGCGCAGTTTTCTTCTGGCAGAATGGAGCAGGTCGCATATACCAGCGTGCCGCCGGGTTTGAGATGTGCCCAAGTCGCATCTAAAATTTCTGCCTGCAGCTGTGCCAGCTCAGCGATATCACGATCGCGGCGCAGCCATTTGATATCAGGATGGCGGCGAATCACGCCAGTTGCCGAACAAGGCGCATCAAGCAAGATCCGATCGAACTGCTGTTCACCGCACCACTGTGAAGGATAACGCCCGTCGCCCTGTTTCACTTTAGCTTTCATGCCAAGACGTTTGAGATTTTCGTACACCCGGGACAAACGTTGTTCGTCGATGTCAACGGCCAGCACGTTCGCTTCAGGGGCAACCTCCAGGATATGTGTTGTTTTACCGCCTGGAGCTGCGCATAAATCGAGGATCACTTCGCCGTTTTTCGGGTTCAAATAATTCATACAGCCCTGGGCAGAAGCATCCTGAACGGTTACCCAGCCCTCTTCAAAACCAGGCAATGTAAATACGGGAACCGGTGTTTCCAGTCGAACAGCATCAGGATAAGCTTCATGTGCGAAGCCTTTCATGCCTGCCTGCTCCAGTAATGCTAGCCACTCGTCGCGGGTATGGTGATTACGATTCACTCGTAGCCACATTGGCGGACGCTGATTGTTGGCCTCGAGCACTGACTGCCATTGTTTCGGATACGCTTTCTTAATGCGTTTTACCAACCAGGCCGGGTGCAGGAAACGGTTCTCTGTCGCGGCAAATTCTTCCAACAGAGACTCCTGATTACGTTGGAACTGGCGTAGCACCCCGTTAATCAGTCCTTTAAGCTGCGGACGTTTAATCGCTACCGCACCTTCAACCGTTTCAGCCAGGGCGGCATGAGGTGGAATACGGGTATGCAGCAGCTGATACAGGCCAACCATAATCAGGTAATGCACGGAGCGCTGTTTGCCGGTCATCGGCCGTGCCATGAGCTTGTTGATGAGCCAATCGAGTTGAGCCAGCGTGCGCAGCACACCGAAGCTTAATTCTTGTAATAGCGCTCTGTCTTTATCAGCGACTTTTTGCTGCATGACAGGCAGGACGTTACTTAACGACTGCCCCTGTTCAAGCACTTGCTCAATGGCCAGTGCGGCCAGACTGCGTAAATTTGTATTTTTTTTCATAAGCGTAAAAATGAAAAGGCCCGGCAGTACCGGGCTTGGAGTAAGAGTCCGTCAGTTGAGACGGTTACCGGGAATAAACCACTCCCGGCGCGAATTTAAAAGATCCTGCGCGCTCATGGCTTTTTTACCTGCCGGTTGCAGCGATTGCAGGTTCAGGAGGCCACTGCCGGTAGCTATCTGGATGCCATGCTTATTCGCATCCACTATAGTCCCTGGTGCTGCGTCAGTGTCAGTAGGAATAACGGATGCCTGCCATACTTTTACCGGCTGTCCGTCAATTTCCAGCCAGCTCATTGGCCATGGATTAAAGGCACGAATACAGCGTTCCAGCTGTTCAGCAGAAAGAGACCAATCGACACGTGCCTCTTCTTTACTGAGCTTCTCTGCGTGAGTTACCCGTGATTCGTCCTGAACTTCAGGTTTTGCAGTGCCAGTGGCCAGCTGCTTCAGCGTTTCAATCAGGCCTTGCGGCCCCAGTTCAGCCAGTTTGTTATACAGCGAGCCGCTGGTGTCCTCTGCGGTAATCGGGCACGAGAGTTTAAGCAGCATATCGCCAGTATCGAGCCCGACATCCATCTGCATGATGGTCACGCCAGTCTCGGCATCGCCCGCCCACAGCGAACGCTGGATGGGGGCCGCACCGCGCCAACGCGGCAGCAGTGAACCGTGTACGTTGATACAGCCCAGACGCGGCATATCCAGAACCGCTTTCGGTAAGATAAGACTATAGGCGACAACGACCATCACATCGGCGTTCAGTTCGGCAACGAGCTGCTGGTTTTCCTGCGGACGAAGTGACGCAGGCTGGAAAACCGGTAGACCTTTTTCTTCTGCCAGCACTTTTACCGGGCTTGGCATCAGCTTTTTACCACGGCCTGCGGGTCGATCGGGTTGGGTAAACACACCCACGACCTGATGCCCAGACGACAACAGCGCGTCAAGATGACGCGCTGCAAAGTCAGGAGTACCAGCGAAAATAATGCGAAGTGATTCTGACACGTTAATTCTTATCCTTAAGCACGCGCGTTCAGGCGGTCCAGTTTCTCAACTTTCTGACGAATGCGCTGTTGTTTCAACGGAGACAGATAGTCAATGAACAGTTTACCAACCAGGTGGTCCATCTCGTGCTGAATGCAGATTGCCAGCAGGCCATCGGCTGCTAATTCGAACGGTTTGCCGTTGCGATCTAGCGCGCGAATCTTTACGTTTTCAGCACGAGGCACTAGTGCTCGCTGCTCAGGGATTGACAGACAGCCTTCTTCAATACCGGTATCGCCGCTTTTTTCCAGCAGTTCCGGGTTAATCAGCACCAGCTGTTCTGTGCGCTCTTCAGAGACATCAATGACGATGATGCGCTGATGAATATCAACCTGAGTCGCAGCCAGACCAATACCTTCTTCGGCGTACATCGTCTCGAACATATCATCGACGATACGCTGAATTTCTGCATTCACTTCTTTAACCGGTTCTGCGACTTTGCGAAGACGCTCGTCCGGAATATGTAACACTTGCAAAACTGCCATAATTATCCAGAGTTGTGTTCAGGAGTTGGAAAGATTATTACCTCTATTCTAGACAAAACCCCTTCCGATTGACAGCATCAGTGACCAATCGCAAAGATTGCCAGGACTGCTTGTGGCAAGGGGATAAGGATGATACCCACAGAAATATGGATCCGCCTGATGGCGGTCAATGGGTTATATGGCGACACGATGAGTACGCTGGCAAAGCGGCTGATTAACGCCTGTTCTATTGATGCGGATGTGCTGCGTGAGAATGGTTTTTCTGCCCGGCACATTAAACACTTTTTCTCACTGTCGTCCGAGGCTCTGGATAAGACATTGAACTGGTCTGCTAACGTAAATCACACAATCCTCACGGCAGATAATCCAGAATACCCTCCTTCATTGCGGGCGATAGTTGACTACCCAGGTGTGTTGTTCGTCGTCGGGGATGTCAAACTTCTGGCGTCATCACAGATAGCCATCGTTGGTAGCCGTAATCACTCTTGGTACGGCGAACGCTGGGGGCGTATTTTCAGTGATGCTTTAGCCAGAAAAGGGATGACGATAACCAGCGGCATGGCGCTCGGTATTGATGGCGTGGCGCATCGCGCGGCGCTAGATGCGGAAGGAAAAACTATCGCGGTATTGGGTAATGGTCTTTTTCATACCTATCCGCGGCGGCATGCTTCCCTCGCACAACGCATCGTTGAAAGCGGCGGGACGCTGGTGAGTGAGTTCCCGCTGGCGCAGCCGCCCTGGCCCGCGAATTTTCCTCGACGCAACCGTATCATCAGTGGGTTAAGTCTGGGTGTCTTAGTGGTAGAAGCCGCATTGAAAAGTGGCTCCCTGGTGACAGCCCGAACAGCGCTGGAGCAGGGGAGAGAGGTGTATGCCGTTCCAGGTCCGTTGGGCAGTCCGGGTTCGGAGGGGCCGCACTGGCTGATTAAGCAGGGGGCAATACCCACCACCACGGTAGAGGATATTCTCGAAAATGTTCAATACGGGCAGCTATCGCTGCCAGATGAGGCTGAAAAATCAAATTATTCCCCGCATACGGACCTTGCGGCATTGCCATTTCCAGAGCTCCTGGCTAACGTAGGAGATGAGGTAACACCTGTTGACGTTGTCGCTGAACGTGCCGGCCAACCTGTGCCAGTGACGGTAGCCCAATTACTCGAACTGGAGTTAGCAGGATGGATCGCAGCTGTACCCGGCGGCTATGTCCGATTAAGGAGGGCATGCCATGTTCGACGTACTGATGTATTTGTTTGAGACTTACATCCATAACGAAGCAGAAATGCGTGTAGATCAGGACAAGCTGACGCGGGATCTTACCGACGCCGGTTTTGATCGCGAAGATATCTACAACGCCCTGCTGTGGTTGGAAAAGCTGGCTGACTATCAGGAAGGGCTCGCCGAGCCAATGCAGCTGACTTCAGATCCACTCTCTGTTCGTATTTATACTGCAGATGAGTGCCAACGGCTGGATGCCAGTTGCCGGGGATTCTTGTTATTCCTGGAGCAGATTCAGGTGCTAAACCTCGAAACGCGTGAAATGGTTATCGAACGCGTCATGGCGCTGGATGCCGCAGAGTTTGAGTTGGAAGATCTGAAATGGGTCATTCTGATGGTGCTGTTTAACATCCCGGGCTGTGAAAATGCCTATCAGCAGATGGAAGAATTACTCTTCGAAGTAAATGAAGGTATGCTGCACTAATTCAATTATGCAGTGACAAGAGTTGTTATGGCGAAATCAGCACTGTTTTCGGTGCCTAAAAACGAGCCCTGCCCACAATGCGGGGCCGAGTTAGTTATCCGAAGCGGTAAACATGGGCCGTTTCTGGGCTGTTCTCATTATCCGGAATGCGACTATGTGCGACCGCTAAAAAGCCAGGCGGACGGACATATCGTCAAAGTTCTGGAAGGGCAGTTGTGTCCTGTTTGTGGCGCGGAACTGGTCCTTCGTCAGGGGCGTTTTGGCATGTTTATCGGCTGCAGCCAGTATCCCGCCTGTGAACATACCGAACTTATCGACAAGCCTGACGATACAACCATTGCCTGTCCGCAGTGCCGCGAAGGGCATCTGGTCCAGCGTCGTTCACGTTATGGTAAAACCTTTCACTCCTGCGATCGGTACCCCGATTGCCAGTTCGCCTTGAACTATAAACCGGTTGTGGGCGAATGCCCTGAATGCCATTACCCACTGCTTATCGAAAAGAAAACGGCGCAGGGCGTTAAGCTCTTTTGCGCCAGTAAACAATGTGGAAAGCCAGTATCGGCGGATCAAATCAGTGAACAGTAACCTGCATCAAGCGCGTATTTCGAAAGCTATCGAAGCGCTCAATAATAAAGACGTCATCGCGTATCCTACCGAAGCTGTTTTTGGTGTCGGCTGTGATCCGGACAGTGAAACTGCCGTCATGCGGTTGTTGGAACTTAAGCAGCGCCCGATCGAGAAGGGCCTGATTCTTATAGCGGCTAACTTTGAGCAGCTCAAACCCTATATAGATGACACGATGTTGACCGATGCTCAGCGTGAAACAGTTTTCTCTCGGTGGCCTGGCCCAGTGACATTTGTCTTCCCGGCGAAGGCTTCAACCCCGCGATGGCTGACAGGCCGTTTCGATACGCTTGCCGTCCGGGTAACCGATCATCCGCTGGTGGTTGAATTGTGTCAGTCTTACGGAAAACCATTGGTCTCCACGAGCGCCAACCTGACCGGTCAAGAACCCTGCCGTACCGTTGATGAAGTGTTTGCTCAATTTGGTGAAGCTTTCCCGGTAGTCGAAGGGGAAACAGGCGGGCGTCTCAATCCGTCTGAAATTCGTGATGCCCTGACGGGCGAACTTTTCCGCCAGGGATAATTGCATGGAACAGTACGCCGTATTTGGTAACCCTATCGCACACAGTAAGTCGCCTTTTATTCATCTGCGATTCGCCCAACAGCTCAAGATCGAACATCCGTATGGCCGAGTACTTGCCCCGTTAGATGCTTTTAACGAGACACTGGATGCTTTTATTGCTGCAGGTGGTAAAGGCTGCAATGTGACGGTTCCCTTTAAAGAAGATGCTTTTGCGCGTGCGGACGAATTGACCGAGCGAGCGGCGCTGGCTGGGGCGGTTAATACCTTGAAACGTCTTGAGGATGGGCGACTTCTTGGGGATAACACCGACGGTATCGGCCTGCTAAGCGATCTTGAGCGACTGGCATTCATCAAACCCGGTTATCGTGTTCTATTGATTGGCGCAGGCGGTGCAGCGCGAGGTGTGTTGTTACCGCTGCTGTCGCTCGATTGCGCAGTGACGGTGACAAACAGGACCTTTTCCCGAGCTCAGGAACTGGCGACACTCTTTGCGCATACCGGCAGCATCACCGCGCTGCCAATGGAAGCCCTGGCGGGTGAAGCGTTCGATCTGATCATTAATGCCACGTCCAGCGGCATTAATGGAGAAATCCCGGCGATCCCTTCTTCACTGATCAATCTTAAAGTGCATTGCTACGATATGTTCTATCAGAAAGGAAGCACCGCTTTCCTGAACTGGTGTGAACAGCAGGGAGCCAAACAGCGCGCAGATGGGTTGGGTATGCTGGTGGCTCAGGCAGCGCATGCCGTATTGTTGTGGCACGGGGTTTTGCCTGACATTACGCCTGTGATTGATGCGCTGAAAGAGGAACTGACACTGTGAATCAGGCGATTCTCTTTCCTGACCGTGAAGGGTGGGATGATGCTCAGCAGTGCATTTGCTTCCCGGCTCTGGTGAATGGGTTCCAGGTGAACTGTGCCCTCTCGGCGGAATCATTGGCGCATCGTTTTGGTGGCGATGCGCCGTTGCAGTGGCTGGAAAGTTTTCGCCAGCATCGTTGGGATCTGGAAGATGAAGCGGAACAGGCCATCCGCGATCAACAGGAAGACAGTCAGGGTTGGGTATGGCTCTCCTGATCGAGATATTCATCCTTCCATTTCACATAATTGTTAGCGGAATATTTCAACCCTTCCCGTTCCGCTTCCTTTAATGGACGGATCTGTTTGACTGGGCTGCCGAGATACAGATAACCGCTTTCCAGACGCTTATTTTGCGGCACCAGACTTCCGGCACCAATCATCACATCATCTTCTACTACTACGCCGTCCAGCAAAATCGACCCCATGCCGACTAACACCCGATTGCCAATGGTGCAGCCGTGAAGCATTACTTTGTGGCCGACCGTGACATCCTCGCCAACGATGAGTGGATTGCCTTCCGGGTTATAAGAGGATTTATGCGTGACGTGAAGTACGCTGCCATCCTGAATATTCGTACGGGCACCGATAGCGACATAGTTAACATCACCACGGATCACGACCAGTGGCCAGATTCCCACGTCATTAGAAAGACGTACATCTCCGATTACGACGCTGGTGGAGTCGATCATAACGCGGGAGCCGAGAGTGGGTTGCGAGGTTTTGTAAGGACGAATGTTGGTGGGCATGTGGTTACCTCTTAGATAAAGGAGTCAGGTGAATTACCTCCATTATCAGCTTTCCACACGGCTTTCACATCTCAAAAAATAGGCAGATCGAACGGGATCGCAGCAAAAAGAATGAAAAACCAGCGGTCAGAAAAAAGATCGCAAAAAAGGGTTGTGCAAAAAAATGGGATCCCTATAATGCGCCTCCATCGACACGGCGGATGTGAATCACTTCACACAAACAGCCGGTTCGGTTGAAGAGAAAAAATCCTGAAATATGGGTTGACTCTGAAAGAGGAAAGCGTAATATACGCCACCTCGAGTTAGCAAGCGAAAG
>NZ_JAWXRD010000007.1:0-43729 GCF_033843265.1 Scandinavium lactucae | reverse complement strand
GGTTCCGTTACTATGATACGGAGACGGGGCAGTACCTGACGCCGGACCCGATAGGCCTGGCGGGCGGCATGAATCCGTACGGGTATGTGCATAACCCGCTGAGCTGGGTGGATCCGCTGGGGCTTAAAAATGTTACTGTTGGTCGATGGATGGGCCCAGAAGAATACAAAAAAATGACTGAAACTGGCCAAGTTATGCAAAGTTCAACAGGAACAACTCATGTTGCCTTTCATGCAGATATTAATGCATTTGGAAAACAAGCCAAGAATGGAGCAATGTATGTCGAATTCGATGTTCCCGAATCAGCACTAATCCCAACGAATGAAGGATGGGCAAAAATTGTTGGCCCTGATTCTATTGAAGGTCGTCTTGCTAAACGTAAAGGTTTGCCAGCTCCGGAAATGCCAACAGCACAAAACATTAGAGTATTAGGAAGTAAAATTGATGGGGTAATAATAAAATGTTGTTGAATTTCAATGATTGGATATTGAAAAATACCAATTATAAATGTGTTGTTAATAACAATGAATTATCTGATAGCATTGTTATAGATGTAGATACTGATAAATACATTGCCAGATTTACTGTTTGGGATGATAAAAGCTGCATGTCAGAAATTATTGAAGTAAACACTGGAGAGTATCTTATAAATAAGAGGAGTGAATTTAATGATTTGAACGAGCTATTGTGTTTATTTCATATTTTCAATGAATTACTAAATTAACTTTCTACTTTATGATGATTAGACCCTGTAAATAAATTTGTGTAACTGCCTACGTGTTAAAGGTGATCGCTCAGGCGGTCACCGAATTCGATGATAAAACGGCTCATTGCCAGCCGCCAATTCTTCCACTTTCTCCACGCAGGCTGTATCGCTATATACACCACCTTACACACTGAATCATCTGTTGGGAACACCTTGCGCTTCCTAATGGTGGCACGGATAGCGCTGTCAGTGATTCGCTGGCATTTGACAGTAACGACCAGATAACGCGGTCGGCGTTTGGCGGCATGATGGCGGTGGAGGAGCGGTTCCGTTTCGACACGAACCTGAACATCCGCGAACAGAGCCGCCTGCCGCGCGGGGCGATGTCAGCGCTGGATCCGGTGCAGCAGCGGCAGGCACGGGGTCGGGTGGTGAGCCGTGGCGACTGTGAGTACCGGTACGACGCCGCCGGACGGCTGACGGAAAAGCGGTTGTGCCGGGACGGCTGGCGGCCACAGCGGTGGCGTTACCGGTGGAATGCCCTGAGCCAGCTGAGCGAGTTTATCACCCCGGACGGGGCACGCTGGCGCTATGCGTATGACCCGTTCGGGCGACGCATCCGTAAGGAAAAGCTGTCGGACAGCCCTCCGGCGACAAGACCGGTGGGGTGTGAATACCTGTAGAGCGGGGACCAGCTGATAGCGGGGACACTGGCTGTATGCCCCGGGAGGACTTACCCCGCTGGCGCGACAGGAAAAGGGCAGGCTGCATCATGTGGTGAGCGACCACCTGGGGACACCGCGGGAGCTGCTGACGGAGCAGGGAAAAAGGGCGTGGGCAGGGCGGCTGAGTATCTGGGCCGGTGTCGGCAGTGGGCGGTGGCGGCGAATGATGCGGACAAGCTGAGCTGTAATATCGAGCTTTACGCATGGTGATCTCCTCAGAGGACATAATCAGTATGTCGGAAGATCTCTAAAAGTGAATGGTTCGTTTTGCCCGGATACTTTCACGGGGAGTATGACGGGCATAGAATGCTCTGCGCTTACCGCCTCCTCGGACGACGGCTTTAGTCGTCAGCACCTTACTCAGTTGTTAGCCAACCTTTGGGGTGCAATTCAACGTTGTGTCTGAAGGGCTCAGTAAAACTTTACCCAATCATCGGCAGTTTCAAATCATGTTTCTGTGCACAGGCGACCGCCTGTTCGTAGCCCGCGTCGGCGTGGCGCATTACGCCGGTTGCCGGATCATTCCACAGGACTCGGGCCAGGCGTTTATCCGCTTCCGGCGTACCGTCGCAGACAATCACTACACCGGAATGCTGCGAGAAGCCCATTCCCACGCCACCGCCGTGATGCAGGCTGACCCAGGTTGCGCCGCCTGCGGTATTGAGCAGGGCGTTCAGCAGCGGCCAGTCGGACACCGCATCGGAACCGTCTTTCATCGACTCGGTTTCACGGTTGGGTGATGCGACGGAGCCACAGTCGAGGTGATCGCGACCGATAACGACCGGCGCTTTCAGCTCGCCGTTACGCACCATTTCATTAAACGCCAGGCCCGCGAGATGACGCTCACCCAGCCCCAGCCAGCAGATGCGGGCTGGTAAGCCCTGGAAGGCAATGCGCTCCTGCGCCATGTCCAACCAGCGGTGCAGGTGGGTATTGTCCGGGAACAGTTCCTTCAATTTGGCGTCGGTTTTGCGGATGTCGTCTTCATCGCCCGACAGCGCCACCCAACGGAACGGGCCTTTTCCTTCGCAGAACAGCGGGCGGATATAGGCCGGAACGAAGCCCGGGAAATCAAAGGCATTTTCCACCCCTTCATCCAGCGCTACCTGCCGAATATTGTTCCCGTAATCGACGGTCGGTACGCCCATATGGTGAAAATCGAGCATCGCCTGGACGTGTACCGCCATTGAGGCGCGGGCCGCTTTTTCGACCGCTTTCGGCTGAGTTTCGCGCTCGTCCAGCCAACGGGTTACACTCCAGCCTGCCGGTAAATAGCCGTTAATCGGGTCATGGGCAGAAGTCTGATCGGTAACGATGTCTGGGCGCATCCCGCCCGCTTTGGCACGTTTTACCAGCTCGGGCAGAATCTCGGCGGCGTTGCCGAGCAGGCCGACGGAGATGGCTTTTTTCTCGGCATTGGCCTGCGCGATCAGGTCCAGCGCCTGGTCGAGACTGGTGGCTTTGTAATCGACGTAGCGGGTCCGAATGCGGAAATCAATCCGTGACTCCTGGCACTCAATTGCCAACACCGATGCCCCGGCCAGCACGCCTGCCAACGGCTGTGCGCCGCCCATCCCGCCCAGCCCGGCAGTGAGGATCCATTTCCCGCTGAGGTCACCGTTATAATGCTGACGACCCGCTTCGGCAAAGGTTTCATAGGTGCCTTGCACGATGCCCTGCGCACCGATGTAAATCCACGATCCGGCGGTCATCTGGCCGTACATCATCAGCCCGGCTTTATCGAGTTCGTGGAAATGATCCCAATTGGCCCAGTGCGGCACCAGGTTGGAATTGGCGAGCAGGACGCGCGGTGCATCAGCATGGGTGCGGAAAACAGCGACCGGTTTGCCGGACTGGATAACCAGCGTCTCTTCCGGCTGCAGGCACTCCAGCGAGCGCAGGATCTGCTCGAAGCATTCCCAGTTCCGTGCCGCTTTGCCGATCCCGCCGTAGACCACCAGATCTTCCGGACGTTCGGCGACGTCCGGGTCGAGGTTGTTCTGGATCATGCGGTAAGCCGCTTCAATCAGCCAGTTGGCGCAGTGAAGTTTTTCGCCACGAGGCGCGCGAACCGTACGGGAGAGGGCGGTGGTCTGATGGGTAGTCATGTCATTCCTTCCAGAGACGTAAGTCGTGTCGGTTATCGGGTAAACGCAGCTGCGTTTGTTATGGATATGTAACAATAAAAGCGTTAATGTACATTCCTGTCTATACAACCAGGTGTAATTTCCAGCGCAGATCACATTCGCTTTTATAAAATCTTGCTGTAACAGTCAGATAGCCGAAGCGGTTTAGACTCGCTTAACGCAGCATTACCTCTGCCAGCAGCAGGGTGGCGTCGGTCGACAGTGGAACCAGCTCGCCCGGGGTCTGGTCTTGCCAGCAAATACCGCTCTCTGCTTCATAGCGTTCCCCGGCCAGTTCCCAATTGCCCTGCAACACAAACGCCACGCCGTTGAGGGCAGGCGTCTGCGCGGTGGTAACCACCTTCACCTGTGCCGTCGCCCGGCGGCGCTGGGTCATGATGTTAAAATCTCGACCCGGCGTGATAATGCCTTCCGTCGCCAGCGGCCACTCTCCGGCAAACGACCACGGCTGCCAACGCAGCAGCCGATGGTTAACTTCGCCTCCTCGCAGCCAGAGCGGCCCGCCCACCAGCAATGTAATCACCCGATCGACACCGTCAAACAGCGAAAAAGCGCCATCGCTTTGTAGGGTGGCAACGCTCGCCCGCCATAGAAACGCCGCATCCGGCGAAACAATGTTGACGATTTCCCGGGTTTCGCCACCGCCGTTTTTCCAGTGGGAGACCGGCAGCGAACCTAACTGAAAGGGTTTGATCATCGGGCTTACTCCCTGTTTTATCCGTTTGGCTGTTGTGGTGATACATTTGATATTCAAATTGATTACAAATTATTTACAACATGGCTCACAAATCCATCATTCGACGAGTGTGATGGAAAGTCAATGGTTGTATATACATGTTCTGTCATTTGTTGCACGCCATGCCTTAAGCATGAAACACGCTAATGAAATCGGGAGAATCATCATGAAGCAGCGCACCACTTTTCGCGGGATCTGTCTGACCACTCTGCTTTCAGGCCTGCTGTTGAGCGCCGGGGGCGTGAATGCCAAAGAATGGACCTCGATTACCATCGCCACAGAAGGGGGCTATGAGCCGTGGAACCTGACGTTGCCGGGCGGCAAGTTGAGCGGTTTTGAGCCTGAGTTGATGGAGAATCTGTGTCCGCGGATGGGCATCCAGTGCAAGCTGGTAGTACAGAACTGGGACGGGATGATCGCCGGACTGAATGCCGGAAAATACGACGTCATCATGGATGCGATTGTCATCACCCCGGAGCGTAAAAAAGTCGTTAGCTTCACCGTGCCTTATGCCGCCACCCCGGCATCGTTTATCACCGTGAAAGGTACGCTGCTGCCGCCTGCGCCCGTTATCAAATTGCACGATAACGAAAAAGAGATCCAAGCGGCCATCGCCCCGCTCAAGGCCGCGCTGAAAGGCAAGACCATCGGCATTGCCTCCGGCACGGTCTACACCCCGTTTATCGACAAATACTTTAAAGACGTGGCCGACATTCGCGAATACAACAGCTCGGCTGACGCAATACTTGATTTGCAATCAGAACGCATTGACGCGGTATTCGACGATATCACTTTCGCTAACTCCACGCTTGCTCGCCCGGAAAACAGCAACCTGACCTTCAGCGGCCCGCAGCTGAGCGGCCCTATCTGGGGCGAGGGTGAAGCGATGGGCGTGCGTCCCGCGGATGCGGAACTGAAAGCCAAACTCGATACCGCCATTAACGCCGCACTGGCAGATGGCACGGTGAAGAAACTGAGCGAAAAATGGTTTAAAGCCGACGTCACCCCATAAGCGAGGTTGAAGATGATGAATTTCCTGAGTCTGGGGGAAGACGGCTGGGGACGATTGATCCTCAGCGCCACACTGACCACGTTGCTGCTCTCGATGGTGGCGCTGATGGTGGGGGCGGTAGTCGGCGGAGTGGTGGCTTCCGCTAAATTATCGCCCCGCGCGCCAGCTCGCTGGTTCGGCTCGGCGTACTCTGTGGTGTTTCGCGGTATTCCTGAACTGTTGATTATCTATCTGTTTTATTTCGGCGGCTCCGGTCTGGTCTCGCTGATAGGCCAGATGTTCGGTGCAGACGGCTTTATCGAAATGCCGCCGTTTCTGATTGGCGCCCTGGCGATTGGCCTGATTTCCGCCTCGTATCAGGCCGAAGTCTACCGCGCCGCGCGTCTGGCGCTGTCGCCGGGAGAAGTCGAAGCCGCCCAGGCCATCGGTATGCCGCGCTGGCGCATTCTGCAACGGGTGATGTTGCCGCAGATTTTCCGTTATGCCTTACCTGGGCTGTCAAACGTCTGGCAGATGAGCCTGAAAGATTCGGCCCTGGTGTCGGTGACCGGCATCGTCGAACTGATGCGCGCCAGCCAGATTGCCGCCGGATCGACCCGCGATTATTTCCTGTTCTATCTGATTGGCGGCGGCGGCTATCTGCTGCTGACGCTGCTGTCGAACCGGGCTTTTATCAAGGCGGAAACCCGTCTCAATCGCGCATGGCAGCGCCGTACCGTGGCACAGGCTTAAGGAGCGCACATGGTTATCGACTTCGCTTTTCTCGGCGACACCTTCCTCAAACTGAGTGCCGCATTGCCGGTGACGCTGGGGCTGTTTGCCTGCTCGTTCCTGCTCGGCGGCGTGCTGGCGTTGGGGATTCTGGCGATGCGCATGAGTCAATGGCGCGTGCTGAGCAGCGTTGCCCGGGGCTATATTCTGGTGTTTCGTGGTTCACCGTTGATGATCCAGCTGTTTCTGATTTATTACGGCCTCGGACAGTTCGGCGTTATCCGCCACAGCTTCCTGTGGCCACTGCTGCGCGAGCCGTTTATCTGCGCGGTGCTGGCATTGGTGCTGTGTACTGCGGCGTATACGGCGGAGATCCTGCGCGGCGGTTTGCTGGCTATTCCGGCCGGACAAATTGAAGCCGGGCGCGCCTGTGGGATGTCACGCCTGCTATTGCTGCGGCGGATTATCGCCCCGGTGATGCTGCGTTATGCGCTGCCGGCCTATTCAACCGAAGCCATTCTGCTGGTGAAGTCGACGGCGCTGGCGAGCCTGGTTACGGTGTGGGATGTCACCGGCGTGGCGCAGCAAATCATTCAGCGTACCTATCGCACCATGGAAGTGTTCCTCTGCGCGGCAGCGATTTACCTGATCCTCAACTTTATTATCGTCCAGCTGTACGCCCTGCTTGAGCGTCGGTTGACGCCCCATACCCGTCAGAGCCCGAGAACCCTCGCGCTGAAGCCTGCCAGCAAAGGAGAATAACATGCACGATTTGCGTCCAGTCACCCTGTCGGTCAGCGGTATCCACAAATCCTTCGGCATGCTTGAGGTGTTGAAAGGTATCTCCATTGAGGCCCAAAAAGGTGACGTCATTTCGATTCTGGGGGCCAGCGGCTCCGGGAAAAGTACGCTGCTGCGCTGCATCAATCTGCTGGAAACCCCGGATGCGGGTGTGGTCAGCGTCGGCGGGGAAACCATCGAGATGAAGCAACATGCCCGCGGGCACCAGCTGGCGGCGAACCCTAAACAGATAGAGCGTCTGCGTTCGCGTCTCGGGATGGTGTTCCAGAGCTTCAACCTGTGGTCGCACATGACGGTGCTGCAAAACGTGATTGAAGGGCCGCATTACGTGCTCAAGCGCAGTAAGCGCGAATGTATTGAGCAGGCGGAGCAGCTGCTCGATCGCGTGGGTCTGCTCAACCGCAAAGATTATTACCCGGCCCAGCTTTCCGGCGGTCAGCAGCAGCGCGTGGCGATTGCCAGGGCGCTGGCGATGGATCCTGATGTGATGCTGTTCGATGAGCCGACTTCGGCGCTTGATCCGGAGCTGGTGGGTGACGTGCTGAAAGTGATGCGTAGTCTGGCGGAAGAGGGGCGCACCATGCTGGTGGTGACGCACGAGCTCGGCTTTGCGCGGCATGTGTCTAACCGCGTGGTGTTCATGCATCAGGGCAATATCGATTGTGAAGGTACGCCGGACGCACTGTTTGGCGAACAGGGATCGCCCCGTTTTCAGCAGTTCATCTCCAGTCATTATCAGAAGGAGCAGTCCCTGTGAATGCAACGGTAGAGTGGGGCGATGAGCCTTTACGCTGGCAGGATGTGGCGCGCGTCGCGCGGGGCAAAGCGATCTTAACCCTCAGCGACAGCGTCTGGTCACGCCTCGCGCAGGGACGCGAAATCGTGGCCCTGATTGTGGCTTCAGGCCATGTAGCGTATGGCGTTAACACTGGGTTGGGCGCGTTATGCAATATCAGTTTGCCGGAAGAACAACTCAGCCAGCTGTCGCGCAATACCCTGCTCAGCCACGCCTGTGGCGTCGGTCCGCTGCTGGATGAAGCGCAAACGCGGGCCATCATGTGCGCGGCCATTGCCAATTACAGCCACGGTAAATCCGGGATTTCTCCGGCGATTGTCGAACAGCTACTGGCGTTTCTGAATCAGCAGATTACCCCGCAGGTGCCATCGCAGGGATCGGTCGGCTATCTGTCGCACATGGCGCACATTGGTCTGGCGCTGATGGGCGTTGGCGATGTCGGCTGGCAGGGCGCGGTAGTTCCCGCCGAACAGGCGCTGGCCGAGGCCGGGCTTAAACCGATTTCGCCCGGCGCGAAAGAGGGGTTGAGCCTGGTGAACGGCACGCCGTGCATGACCGGCCTCGCCTGTCTGGCGCTGGACGACGCACAGCGTCTGCTGGATTGGGCAGACGTCACTGGCGCGATGAGCTTTGAAGCGCTGCGCGGGCAAATTGTCGCCTTCGATGAAGAGATCCTCGCCCTGAAAGCCAGCCCGGGTATTCAGCACAGCGGTGCCCGCCTGCGCAGATTATTGGCTGACAGCGCATTACTGGCCGAAAGCGTCGGGGTACGTACTCAGGATGCGCTCAGCCTGCGCTCAATGCCGCAGGTTCACGGCGCGTGTCGGGATCAGTTCAGTCACGCGCGTCAGCAGGTTGAAACTGAACTCAACGCCTGCACCGATAATCCGCTGGTGCTCGGCACGCCGGAGAATTGGCGTGTGGTGTCGCAGGCCAATCCACACGGTGAATCGGTGGCGATGGCCTGTGATGTGCTGGCGATCGCTATGGCGGAGTTGGGCAGTATGTCTGAGCGTCGCCTCGACCGGCTGGTTAACCCGCTGGTGAGCGGCTTACCGGCGTTCCTGGTGGCGAAACCCGGGGTCAATTCCGGAATGATGATCGCCCAGTACGTGGCGGCCTCGCTGTGCGGTGAGAATAAACAGCTTGCCCAGCCTGCGGTGCTGGATAACTTCGTGACTTCCGCCTTGCAGGAAGACCACTTAAGCCTCGGCACGGGTAGCGCACTTAAGCTTCATCGCCTGCTCGGCAACCTGTATCACATCATCGGGATCGAATATCTGCTGGCGGCCCAGGCGCTGCATTTCCACGGTGAAAACAAACTGGCCCCCGGCACCCGTCAGAGCCTGGCGTTGCTGCGCGAAACCGTGGCCCCGTGGGAAGACGACCGCTGGCTGGCTCCGGAGATTGGCAAAGCGGTCAACGTTCTTAAACATCATCAACCGGGATTTTAGCGAGGCATCCATGTCGTCATTTTCATCAGCCGACCCGCAGGCGGGGCAGAAACAGGGGCGCATTTCTGAAACGCGCTCTATTGATTACATCCCGGATAATGAGCGCCACGGGCAGATTTTCAGCCAGTTCACGCTGTGGTTTGGCGGCAATTTACAGATAACCGCGATTGTCACCGGAGCGCTGGCGGTGGTGCTGGGCGGCGACGTGGTATGGTCGCTGATTGGCCTGCTGGTGGGGCAAGTTCTTGGGGCGGCGGTGATGTCACTGCATGCGTTGCAGGGGCCACGTCTGGGCCTGCCGCAGATGATAATCAGCCGCGCGCAGTTTGGCGTTTTCGGGGCTGTTATCCCATTGGCGCTGGTGTGTGTGATGTACGTCGGCTTCTCGGCCAGCGGTACGGTGCTGGCCGGGCAGGCGATGGCCAAACTGCTGTCGGTGAGTAATGAAGCCGGGATGATCATTTTCAGCGCCATTATTATTGTCATCGCGGTGCTGGGATATAAGGTTATCCATAAACTCGGCAAGGTGGCGAGCATCGTCGGTGTGCTGGCGTTTGCGTGGCTGTTTGTGTCACTGCTGTTGGCGACTGATCTCAACACTATCGCGCAGAATAACCATTTCTCATGGGCCAATTTCCTGCTGGCGATTTCCCTTTCGTCTTCCTGGCAGATCGCATTTTGCCCTTACGTGTCTGACTATTCGCGCTATCTGCCGCGAGATGTCTCCGGTAAAAAGACCTTCTTCGCCGTTTTCTGCGGCACGGTGTTAGGCACCCAGGCGTCGATGACCCTGGGGGTGATCGCTGCCGCCATCGCCGGAAGCGCGTTTCCGGGGCATGAGGTGAGTTACATCGTCGGCCTGGGGAAAAGTGATGTGATGGCGATGATTATCTATTTCGCCATCTGCTTTGGCAAAATCACTTTCACCACCCTGAACGCCTACGGCAGCTTTATGTCGCTGACCACCATCGTGTCCGGCTTTCGCCAGCAGGTGACGCTGAGCCAGAAATGCCGGGTGAGTTTCGTGGTGTTAATGGTGGCGATTTCCTGCGTGATAGCCCTGCTGAGCGAACCGGCGTTCCTGAAACACTTCACCCATTTCCTGCTGTTCCTGCTGGCGTTCTTCGTACCCTGGAGTGCGATAAGCCTCAGCGATTACTATCTGATTTCCCGTCAGCAGGTGGATATCCCGGCGTTGTTTGATCCGAAGGCGCGCTATGGTTACTGGAACCTGTTTGGCATCGGGGTGTACGTAGTGGGCGTGCTGATTCAGCTTCCATTCATCGAAAACCCGTTGTTCCATGGCTCACTGACGTGGTTGTTTGCCGGGAATGACGTGTCGTGGATTATCGGCTGGTTTGGTACTGCGCTGCTGTATATCGGCTTGCACAAGCTGGATCGCAGAGTGTTGCCTGCGCAGACAATTTACCCGTCATAAAAATTAGCTCGGCGGCGCTTCGCTTGCCTGGCCTACGGGATCGGAATGTAGGCCTGTGCAAGCGAAGCGCCGCCGGGCAATTTGTGTGTTATGCCTGCGGGTCAACCAGCCAGGTGCCGGGCTTATCCACGGTGATGGTCACGTTCCGGGTTTGTTGCCCGTTGCGCAGGGTCAGCAGGTATTTGCCCGGCGAGAACTGTACCGCCGCATAGCCGTTCACCGGGGTCGGCATTTTCTGCACTTTGCCGTTCACTTCCAGTTGGTCGCCATTGGCAACGTGAATATAGACCCGGGTCTGGGCAGCACCCGCGCCTGCGGGTTTGACGGCTGTTTCGATTGGCGCGACGCTGCGTGCCGGGGCGGTGGATGCCATCTCGGTAGAGGCATTGCGACCAAACAATAATCCTCCGGCCACCAGACCCACCAACACGCCAGCGGCAATCTGTAACGGCATGCGCTGTTTTTTCCACCAGGGATCGGTGACGTTAGATTCTTCCGGTGGCTGTTCAACCGGGACTAACATCGAACCGGTCGGGCTGGACGGTGTCCGTTCACCAGCCTCATTGAGTGCAATACCCGCCAGCGCGGCAAATTCCGCGATGGTCTGCGGTCGGTCTTCCGGTCGCAGGGCCAGCGTGCGGTCAATGGCCTGCAACAACGGCAGGGAATATCCTTCCGGAGCGTTTTCAGCCAGCGGAACGCAGTTATCCTGAATACTGCGCGTGACGCTGGCTGGCGGACGATTGCCGGTGATCAGCGTATAGAGGATCGCGCCCAGCGAATAGATATCGGTCCACGGGCCGGGTGGATTATCGATATCATCAGAATATTGCTCCAGCGGGGTAAAGCCTGGATGCAGCAGCGTTTTATTCACTTCGCCACTTTCACCGCGGGTCTGGCGCAGAGCCCCAAACTCCAGCAGCAGCGGCAGGCCGTTGTCCTGGATTTGGATGCTGTTGAGCGACAGCCGACAATGGATAAAGCCTTTGTCATGCAGCGCCGCCAGCGCCCCACACAGCATCGGCAGCATGCGGCGCAACCAGGCTTCGTTAATCAGCTCAGGATGCTGCTGGAAGAGATCGGCCAGTGAGACACCGCTATAAACCGGGGTCGCGGCGTAGGCCGTTTCGTTATAGGTCCAGAAGCGCAGAATTTGCACCACGTTCGGATGGTTCAGGCGTGCAAGCTGACGGGCTTCGTGAATGAAACCGTCCAGTCCAACGCTAAACGCCGACTGGTCTTGCTTACTGCGCGGCACCAGACGCTGGCTCTCGCTGCGAACGGTCAGCGTGCGCGGCAAAAATTCGCGGATTGCCACCTGACGTTCGAGTTGATGATCCAGGGCGCGATAGACGATGTTGTCATTACTGGTGTCAATGACATCCTGAATTTCAAACTCATCAAAACGATAACCTGGGGGCAGAGCGTCGGGCGGTCGCTGTGTGTAATCGGTATCTGTCATGCTACGATCTCAGCTCTTTAAGTGACAACATCAATTCTGGGTGCGCCATGGGCCGACTGCCGGATCGCGCAACTGCGTTTGCAGCGAGTCAATCAACAGCAGGGTCATCGGGGATTTCGGCTCCAGCCAACCCGCCCAGGCTTTACGCACCTGATTGAGCTGCGTTTGCAGGCTGGCTTCATCCATCGCCATTTCACGTGGGACTTTGACGGCAATGGTGCCGGTCGCCACCCAGGCGTTGAGTTCAGGTTTGTACGGCAGGATCATCCAGCTCTGCGGTGCCTGTTCGTTGCTCACCACCATCCGCTCGTTATTGAGCGTGGTAATCAGCAGGCTGTTGGCATCGGCTCCGTCGCGCAGACCGCTGACCGGGAAACCGTGAACGAAGGTCATCGGCAGACGTTTCTCGCCCGCGCTGCCGCTCTGGACAACCTCGCTGCGACCGCTTAACCAGCCGCCTTTTTCACACAGGCCGTCGGGGATAAACAGCGCCGACGCGCCGGAGCGAGCGGTCCAGAAAGTGCGCAGATGGCAGCCATCCTGCAAGGTAAATTCCTGCCACGGGGTTCTGTCCGCGGGAACGGACTTTTCGGTGGATTGCGTTGGGGCGGCGGCATCGCTTTCCTGAATGGGCGTCACGTTGACATCCCAGTCGCTGTCGCGATCGGCTGTACCAAAGGCCAGCATCGCGCCCTGCGGATCTTCCATTCGCCAGTGTACCCGTTGTAGGGTGGAACACTGGCTTTCGAGCAGCGTGCCCAGTCGCGGCATAAACCCATTCAGGATAGACGGGTTCTGGTCGCCGTTAGCCACAATGCGCAACGGTAATTCTTTCGCACACCAGCTCTGCGGCGAATTACTTTTGATGTTATCAATCCAGATATCCAGCTTCTGCGAGGGTGACTGGACAAAACGGTAGTTCTCCGCCCAGACGCCAGAAGATGCCAGCAGTAATGCCACACCTGAAAGCCAGAATTTCATAGATTTCCTTTATGCATCCAAAAACGGGTAAACAGAAACGCAGGGGCAGAATAAAGATTAGTTAATAATCCACGTTCCGCTGTTGGCGTTCTGACAAGCTTTACTGTTGCTATCCACGTTGACGCAGGTGGTTTTTTTGCTGCCACCCTTCCGGGCGCGCGGGCGATCTTTCTTCAGCGTTTGCGCATACAGTTCGCTTTTGACCAGCGCGCGCGGCGGCACGTAACCCATCAGCTCCTGCTTATCTTCTTGGGCAATCGCCAGCCAGTCATTCTCCACGCTACCGAGCACGGTATACGTTTTGCCGTTTTCCAGCTCGCCGAGAACCTTGCCGCCAAAATCAGGCGTATTCATGACGGAACCGGCATACAGCGCCCGATAGCTGGTATTAATGGGGGTAAATTCTTTAGGTACGGCAACGATATAACGATGGGTAAGCGTGACACCATTTACCTGGCTTGTCACCAGCGTGTCGTCAGTCATTTTCGGCGCAGGGGCTTTACAGCCGACCAGCACAGTGACGACCAAGAGAGGCAATAAATTTCGCAATTTCATTCTGACGTTCCCTGCAACTCGAATGGTTTTGGGTATGGATATTTAACAAGTGTTTAGCACGGATGGGTTGATTTTACATAGCCTGATTAACAATACAATGCTGCTTACACGGATATTTCTGGTGCATCGGTTTGATTTATAAGCAAAGGCAGCGGCTGACAGCGGTTTCTGTCGAGATTTACCTGAATGTGGGAGGCGAAAGGAATGGCTCCCGACGAGGGCGGGAGTCATTTATGGCGTGAATGATTACTGCTTTTTATCCATCTCTTCTCTGGTGTCTATGGCCTTACAGTAGGACGGTCAGGGTTTGGCGTAAACGACAAAATTGCCTTTGTAACCCGCGATGAACTGATTGCTGACCCGATAAAAATAACCGATGAAAAACAGGCGTAGAAGCGTGATATTCATGCCCCGCCAGCTGCATGATACGAATTAGCCTATAGCGGACGGATCTCTTTTGAGTGCAGGGTGACCCTGACCGGCACCGATTTATATGACGGGGTGCCGCTGTCTTCATCCAGATAATTCAGCGGCACCAGCACATTGGCTTCGGGGTAATACGCCCCGACCGAGCCGGACGCGATGTTATAGGCCACCACGGTAATATCCTGTAAGCGCTGGTCACTGCCGGGTAGCGCGGTGGCAATATCCACCCGATCGCCATGTTCCAGCCCAAGCTGCGCCATATCGCCCTCATTCATAAACAGCACATCCCGTCGACCAAACACGCCGCGGTAGCGGTCATCCAGCGCGTAAATGGTGGTGTTGTACTGATCATGGCTGCGCAGGGTTATCATGCGTAAAGTCTGTTCCCCTTCACCCTTGGCATTCTCATCAACGCCGTGAAACACCGAGAACATTGCTTTGCCGCTGGCAGTGGGCCAGACACGTTCCGTTGGCGGGAGTGGCATGCGAAAACCGCCCGGAATGCGGATCCGTTGGTTGTAATCGGTAAAGCCCGGAATGGTTTTTTCAATCAGATCGCGAATGCGGTCGTAATCAGCGATCAGTTCGGTCCATGCGACTTTGCTGTTACGCAGCGTCGCTTTCGCCATCCCCGCGACAATCGCCGGTTCGGAGAGCAGCTGTGGCGAGGCGGGTTTTAACTTGCCGGAGGAGGCGTGAACCATCGACATTGAATCTTCCACGGTGATCGATTGCCGACCGGTTTGTTGCAAATCCAGTTCGGTGCGGCCCAGACACGGGAAAATGTAGGTTTCTTTGGCAACCAGCAGATGGGTGCGGTTGAGTTTAGTGCCGACGTGGACGCTCAAATCGAGTTTTTGCATCGCCGGGAATGCCTGAGCGTGGTCGGGCATCGCCACCGCAAAGTTGCCCCCGAGGCAAATCATCGCTTTGGATTCGCCGCTAATCATCGCCTCAGTCGCCATCACCGCATCGTGCCCGTGGTGTGCCGGAGGGGTAAAGCCAAACACCTCTTCGAGCCGGGAAAGGAACGTGGGTGTCGGTTTTTCGGTGATGCCGACCGTGCGGTTGCCCTGCACGTTGGAGTGCCCACGCAACGGACAAATGCCCGCGCCCGGCTTGCCGATATTGCCGCGCATCAGCAGCAGGTCAGCAATTAAGCGCACGTTGGCGGTGCCTTTATTGTGCTGGGTCACGCCCATGCCGTAGGTGATGATGGTGGCGTTCGATTTGGCGTAGGCCGTGGCCACGCTTTCCAGCTGCGCCCGGGTCAGGCCGGACTCCCGCTCGATAGCGTCCCAGCGTGTGGCGCGAATATCAGCGGCGAAATCTTCAAAGCCCTCGGTGTGGGTGCGAATAAATTCTGCATCCAGCACGCCGCCACGTTCCGCATCAAACCCCAGCAGATGTTTGGCAATGCCTTTTAAGGCCGCGGCATCGCCTCCAGCTTTGACCTGGAAATAGGTCGATGCGATATCCGTCGAACTGTAGGTCGCCATTTCGATAACGCTCTGCGGGTCAGCAAAACGCTCCAGGGCGCGCTCGCGCAGCGGGTTAAAGACGATGATCGGCACCCCGCGTCGGGCCAACTCGTGCAGAGTGCCCATCATCCGCGGGTGATTGGTGCCCGGGTTATGACCAATAGAAATCACCAGTTCGGTTTTATCAAAATCGTCGAGCGAAACCGTGCCTTTGCCGATGCCAATCGAGCGCGGTAAACCGGTGCTGGTGGCTTCGTGGCACATATTGGAACAGTCGGGGAAGTTATTGGTGCCGAGTTCGCGGGCAAACAGCTGGAATAAATACGCGGCTTCGTTTGAGGCGCGACCGGAGGTGTAGAACTCGACCTCGTCCGGGGCCAGGCCGCGCAAAATTTCGCCGATACGTGCAAAGGCTTGCTCCCATTCGACCGGACGCAGGGTATCGCTGGCAGGGTCGTACACCAGCGGATGGGTCAGACGACCATAGCCTTCGAGCTCAAAATCACTTTTCGCCAGCAGCGCCGGGACGCTATTAGCGGCAAGGAATTCCGGGGTAACGCGTTTGCTGGTCGCTTCCCAGGTCACTGCTTTGGCACCGTTTTCGCAGAACTGAAAGGTAGATTTATGTTCCTTATCCGGCCATGCGCAGCCGGGGCAATCGAAGCCGTCCGGCTGATTGGTTCGCAGCAACGTGGCGGGGGCTTCAAGGGTGTCCATTTGGGTCCGCACCGCAATCGCCGTGGCTTTCAGTGCTCCCCATCCACCAGCAGGCCCGTCGTAATGTCTTATTCCGGGTACTGCACGTCGTTTGTTGCTCATATTGGCTCCTGCTGAAGGGTTTACAGGAACTATTTTATACAGATCTGCCAGTAAAATCCGTTTGTTGGCTTTTTGTATAGTAATTTGTAAAAACGTAACTGTTTGGTTATATTTGAAGTCGATGATGTTCAAAGATAAATATTGTTATGTTATTCAAAGAATTATTACCACGTGTAATTATTCGGACAATACGAGTCATTCGAGAGTTACCTATGAGGAAGAGATATGAGGCTTAAACCGATCGTCAAAAGTCTTGCCCTGGCAGGACTGCTTACATCTACTGCGATGACGCCGTTGTTTGCGCAGGAATCTCCCAAAGAAGCGACCGCTTCAACCAAACAAGCCAACGACGCACTCTATAATCAGCTTCCCTTTTCTGATAACACCGATTTCACTAATGCCCATAAAGGCTTTATCGCTGCCCTCCCTACCGATGTCATCAAAGGCGAGCAGGGTAATGTAGTCTGGGATCCGCAGAAATATGCCTTTATCAAAGAAGGCGATAAATCTCCGGATACCGTTAACCCAAGCCTGTGGCGTCAGTCACAGCTGATCAATATCAGCGGTCTGTTTGAAGTGACCGAGGGTGTGTATCAGATTCGTAACCTCGATTTATCCAATATGACCATTATTGAGGGGAAAGAGGGGGTTACCGTCGTCGACCCGCTGGTTTCTTCTGAAACAGCCAAAGTGGGCATGGATTTGTACTTCAAAAATCGGGGTAAAAAACCGGTTGTTGCAGTGATTTACACCCACAGTCACGTTGACCATTACGGCGGCGTACGCGGGGTTGTCGATGAAGCGGATGTGAAGTCGGGCAAAGTGAAGATTTACGCCCCGGCAGGCTTTATGGAAGAAGCTGTGTCCGAGAACATTATGGCGGGTAACGTCATGAGCCGCCGCGCCAGTTATATGTACGGCAATCTGTTGAAACCTGATGTGAAAGGTCAGGTTGGCGCAGGCCTGGGGACCACCACCTCAGCGGGTACAGTGACGTTGATCGCGCCGACCAACTACATCACTAAAACCGGGCAAAAAGAGACTATTGATGGCCTGACCTACGATTTCATGATGGCCCCAGGATCCGAAGCGCCGTCTGAAATGCTGTGGTATATCGAAGAGAAAAAACTCATCGAAGCGGCGGAAGATATCACCCACACGCTGCATAATACCTACTCGCTGCGCGGGGCGAAAATTCGTGACCCACTGGCATGGTCCAAATACATCAATGATGCAATTAACCTCTGGGGTGATAAGGCTGAAATCATCATGGCTCAGCACCACTGGCCAACGTGGGGGAACGAAAACGTCGTTAACCTGATGAAAGGTCAGCGTGATATGTATCGCTATATCAACGACCAGACCTTACGTCTGGCTAACACCGGCCTGACACGCGATGAAATTGCTGCCAACTTCAAACTCCCTGAAGGTCTGGCTAAGACCTGGGCAAGCCGTGGTTATTACGGTTCAGTGAGCCACGATGTTAAAGCCACCTATGTGCTTTACCTCGGCTGGTTCGATGGCAACCCGGCAACCCTCGATGAACTGCCGCCAGAAGAAGCTGCGAAGAAGTTCGTTGAGTATATGGGCGGTGCCGATAGCATCCTGAAAAAAGCGAAAACGGATTACGACCAGGGGAACTACCGTTGGGTTGCGCAGGTGGTGAGCAAAGTCGTCTTCGCCGATCCTAACAATGAAGCGGCCCGTAATCTGGAAGCGGATGCCCTCGAGCAATTGGGTTATCAGGCAGAATCTGGCCCGTGGCGTAACTTCTACCTGTCCGGTGCGCAGGAATTGCGCAATGGGGTTCAGAAATTACCTACGCCAAATACGGCAAGCCCGGATACGGTGAAAGCGATGTCGCCGGAGATGTTCTTCGATTACCTCGGGGTCCATATCAATGGTGAAAAAGCGGCCAACGCGAAAGCGGTATTTAATGTCGATCTCGGCAACGACGGCGGCAAATATAAGCTGGAGCTGGAAAATGGCGTACTGAACCATACTGCGGGTGCCGAAGCCAAAGACGCAGATGCGAGCATTACGCTGAACCGCGAAACGCTGAATAAGATCATCCTGAAAGAAGAGACCCTGAAACAGGCTGAAGATAAAGGTGATGTGAAGGTAACGGGTAACGGAGCCAAGCTCGACGAAATGTTGGGCTATATGGACAAGTTTGAGTTCTGGTTCAACATCGTTACACCATAAGGCGGTCCCCTGCGGCTTGCGCGCCGCAGGGGAGTTAAAGCAGATGGCAGATTATCTTCGGGTAAAATCTATAGTTACTGGATTAATACAGTCAAGGTAAATCCGTTTAATTAAACGCGGTGACCATTAGCCTGATAATTGTACTCTGTCGGCATTTGCTTAAAATAGTGGGGAAATCTATTCTCAGGCCCGAATGCCGGGTCTTTTTTATTAATTTTGTGGGTTATTATATTCTACGGAAGGATATTTTATGCGTTATACACCTTTTTTAATTGTGCCTTTATTAAGTGCCTGTAGTATGAGTTTTATGAAGTTTGATAACGACCCGCTGGTGCAGGCGACATATGCCACTGATGCGACAAAAAGCTCGGTAATGGCCGCGGGGGGGAAACCAGACAGTGAGATGGTTGTGCCTGAAATTAACGGGACATGCATCAACTACACGCTAAAACAAGACGCAGAGTCCATGCCATTTTATGTGGCGTTCGATAAGAATGGAAAGCGCAAACACTACGGCTATATCACTTGCCAACAGGCGAGAGCAAAGGGTGTATTCAGTCAGTAAATCCGGTTAACACTATTCCTCTTCTCACGCTTAACAGCTGGAAGAGGAATGTGTGAATGGATTTAACGCTTAGTAGCCGGCTGCCTTGTTAGCGGCCTTTATGCGCTTATTTCTGGCATCTTTTTCTTGTTGGTCTTTTGCCTGCATAATTCCACCCGCAGCATCTATCCAATCATTTGCGGTACAGCCTGATAATCCCACACTCAACAGCAGGGCATAGACATACTTCATATTCGCTCCATTATTTGATTATTGTATAAATAACGTCCGTGTGAAAAACAACGTATTTGACGCCAGGGCCGCTATTTTAACAAATAATAAAGGGGAACGGGGAGTGTTTATTGCCAGTAAAGCGGTTTGCCGAATACGTCAATATAGTAATCAATGACTGTCCGGACGTTGAGCGGCGGGTGGCGGGCATTGGGATAGATAGCCGCGATGTTCTGTGGCTCAGTCTTGATGGAGGTCTCCATTTCCGGAAGCAGCGCAACCAGTTCGCCGCTTTGTAATCGCTCCCCAATAAGCCAGTCAGGGAAAAGCACGATGCCCATCCCACCCAATGCGGCGATCAACAGCGTTTCCGCATTGTTGGATAACATCAACGGCGAGACAGGGTAATGGACCCACTCCCCGTTAGGCTGGCGCACTAACCATCGATTCGGCCCGGAAGAGCCACGATAGACCAAACATTGATGCTGGTTGAGGTCGTCTGGCTTCTGAGGTGTACCGTTCTTACGCAGATAGTCCGGTGACGCTGCCAGATGATAAAACTGCTGCCCGAACACCCGCGCGTGAAAAGAGGAGTCGGTCAGCGCCCCGATGCGGAAGATAACGTCCGCGGCATCCCGATGCGGATCGATAAAATCATCGGTCAACGTCAGTTCGATACTGAGCCGGGGATAACGTTCCGTCAAGCCGGGCAGGGCCGGGGCAACGTGACGTTGCCCGAAAAATACCGGGGCGTTGATCCGAATAACCCCGGACGGTTCCTGCGTTCTGGCATCCAGTTCCCGACGCGCGTCCTCAAGATTACTGACCATCGCCCGCGCATAACGGATAAAGAGATGGCCACTTTCGGTGGGGATGACAGCCCGGGTATTACGGTAAAACAACTGCTGACCGAGGGCATCCTCTAGCTGATGAATGACGCGTGAAACCTGAGAGGCAGAGATCCCTTCCCGACGTGCGACCACGGAAAAATTCTGCGTTTCATACACATCAATAAAGAGCAGTATCCAACGAATGCTGATGTTTCCGGGGTTATTCATTAATGCATATCCTGCACAGGTGTTTCCTGAATTATGGCATTTTTCTCATCGATGAACATGGGTAGTCTTCACCATCTGAATAATGGGAGACTATTTTGCTATGCAAGTGTTATTGATTTTACTCGTCATTGCCGCAGGGATGGGGCTGTCCGTAGAGGCAGGATTGCTGGGGCCGCTGGGCAGTAAAGTGGGAGATTTATGGGCCACGTTCAGCATTTTCGGCGTTGGGGCTGCACTGACCTTTCTGCTGATGCTATTTTTCAGCCCACGCAACAGCCCATCGTTCTTTGCACAGCCTTCATGGACATTATTAGGCGGCATCCTGGGCCCCATTTACGTCATCATTTTAACCGTAGTCACCCCCGCTATTGGCATCGCCATGACAATGATCGGCATCCTTGCAGGTCAGGTATTTAAAAGCCTGGTGATTGATCACTACGGCCTGCTAGGGACGGCGCATCGTAAAATCGACAATAAACGCATCATCGCGCTGGTTTTCATCATTGCCGGGCTAGTTCTGGTTGCACAGGGGTAAGATGACACTATGACAATTATCATGATTTTGTTAGCGGTGGCAGGTGGTGCCACGCTGAGTATTCAGGCCGCCATTAATGGGCAGTTGGGCAGTAAAGTGGGGGTCTTCAAAAGTGCGTTTCTGACGTTTTCCGTCGGAGCGCTGGTGACCGCCTTGCTGATTTTCTTCTTTGAGCCTCAACATGCCCTAAGCCTGATGGATGTCCCAAAATGGCAACTGCTGGGGGCGATGTTCGGCGTGCCCTACATTGTTGTTATGGTGTTAGCCGTGCAACGTATTGGCACAGCGGTCGCCACGGTGGCGGTGATATTCGGTCAGTTAACTATGAGTATGCTCATCGATAACTTTGGCTGGCTGGGCAATGCGTCGATCCCGTTCTCGATCAGCCGTCTCGGGGCGGTTGCCTGCTTAGGGATCGCGCTGTTCTTTATATACTCCAGCAGCAAAACAACGGTGCCACAGGATAAGAAGACGCTTGAAAAGCGTGCCGTAAACGAGTAGGCATGAGTCGATAAGCGGCCATAAAAAAATCCACGCGCGAGCGTGGATTTTTTTCGTTTCATTGTAAATATCCCTGGAAAAGGAACTATTCACTTGTAGCTCTCTTCCGACAGCCACGAAATATCGCAGTACTGTCCAGAATACGTGTGACCTGAACAAATGCGCATCAGCCATCGACGGCAAGTGGACAGGGACACACCAGCCTGCCGTCGTCCGCTTAGCGGCTATATTATGAAGAGGATTCTACGTGCTTTTTAATGCGTGGCAGGTAGTCAATGATCGCTTGAGTCTGATCCTGGGTGAAATACTTTATGTTTCCTAGATCCTTAAACGTGACGCCATCAACTTTTTCCGCTAGTAAAGCCGTGTAGGAATCGACTGAAGGGGAGGTAGCAGGGTCGGAGTCCAGATGTACAAGACCTTGTAAACACGTTACCACTCGACGTACTTGCCCATCTTCAAGGGATTCTGTGTCGCCAATTTTCTCACAGAGCTTGATCAGATTGCCTTTAAGGTGATTGACATGTTCACTGCTTTTTAAATAATCCTCCATAGCCTTGACTTGAATCTTAGTGAGTTCTGCCGTGACTTGATTTTGATTTCCTGGCATGGAGGATGATTTTTGTTTCACCTTGGCCTTATTGTTATCCATGCCAGAGGGTGTGATGGTTTTGAGTCGATTATCCAAATATTTTCTGGAATAAGCTGCATGCTCGCTTAATTTATAAAGTTTATGTACCTTCGCAAGGTCATACTTCGTTGAACTATTACGTGCCTTCTTCAGATCTTTGGCAATAAGTGATTCGGCTCTACGACAATACTTATCAGCTTTCTTGAGCTCATTCTTGGCGGAATAAAATCTTGACATGTCAAGGTTTGCGTTACTATTGCCGAAAAAAGCACTAACACGGGTAGTAATCCCAAACATATTATTTCTTCCATATCAGTTTATTAATTAGTAATTATCATTCATCTGCGCATAAATAACTTTAAAAAAACGATTTTGGGCATAATTGGGTATACCAAAAATGAGCGCAATTTGGTAGTCATGAACGCGTGGATATTTTAACTTATCAAGCTCAGAATTTAATGGTTTAAAGTAACAGAGGATATTAACGAATACTACGGAATCAAACAACACTCGACGAAATGGCGTTGCTTACAAAAGCGATGAACATCCATTTGGGGTGAGACATGAACAAAGTGCTGCTACCAAATGAAATTAATAAGCATAATCTCTGCACTCACTACAAGTGGTGCGAGGAAAATGGAATAGAAAATTCTGGCGATAAGGAGAGACATGGCTGAATACGTATGTGTTCAGCCTTTTTATCAGTGAAACCCTGAATTGCCAGATACAAAAGGAGGTCATAAATGTTCGATAATGAATGGGGAAAGCAATTTCTCGCTGAATACTGCTTTGGCGACTACTGTCTTAAATTCAACGAGGTTTTGTTGAAAAATGGTCGTGTAATACCTATTCCACCAAAAGAGTTGCACATTCTGAGTCTTCTTGTTGCCAATGCGGGTCGCCTTCTGAGCAAAGAGTTTTTAATCAAGACGGTATGGAACGGCGGCATCGTGAGCGATGAATCGTTGACCCGATGCATCTACTCCTTAAGGAAAATTTTAGAAAAGAATGGTGATTCTTGCTATATAGAAACGATATATGGCAAAGGTTATGCATTCGCATCTGAGATATCGCTGAAACCCTGTGCTAAACATAATGCGCAAGAGATGTTGGCGGTTTTCCCCTGTGAGACGTTTTCTGAGTTGGCATTTATTGATGTCTACGAGATGTTTTCTGAGAGTCTGCCTCGGGATGTCAATATTTACCCCTATGCGTTATTGAGCAAATGCCGGAGTCCCGTGGATTTTGAGAAGTTTATCAAGCATCACAACCCAAAATATGTTGTCTATTACACGCTTACCGATGTTAATCATAATGAAAAAATCGTTAACTTTAGCATCAAAAACCGAATGGAGGTTGAGCAGGTAGTCTGGCTGACGCTTGACATTTCGCAGCTGAAAGAACACAACTATACTTATTTCAAGCATCGCATGCAGCGCTGTTTTAACCATAAATTCTCCAATGACGATGGTCATCAGGCATTTGAACCGACAGGTTTTCCAGAAGAAACACATTTGCATCACTCTTTAGTGAATTATCTGATTGATGATTACAGCCACTCCAGCCTCACCACTACGGTCAATGTATTGCTAAAAAATGCAAACTTCATGAATCACAACGTTGATGGAATCATAAAGCTTGCTGAGTGCTATCTGGGCTTCATTTTGTCAGGGGATAGCAATGTTTATAAACTGATTTATAAAGTCAAAAAGATCGTTGATGGTCTGCTGCTGGTCGAGCCCTTAAACGCCAGGGCGCTGGCTCTGATGGGGGTGGTTAAAAGCATCGATAAAGAGGGCGAGCATTCACATCATTGTTTCTCACAGGCCAATTATTTAGCGCCGCATGACGATTTCGTGATCTACTATTATGCGTTGCATTTTTTTATCCAGGGCCAATATGGGCTTTTTCTTGATGAAGTACAGAAGCTTAGCCAGTCATCTGCTTTTAAAGGCCGCGTTCAGTTTCTGAAACATAAGATTCAGGCCCAGCAGTTCGGAGGCGATGGTTATTCGGAAAAAAGGCTACGCCAAATTACGGCTGATGACATGACCTTGGATGATGTTTCTGATGAAACCCATCATGTTTATGCTAAAGATAAACGTAATACTCTCCGGGGTGGGCATAAACAATTGCTCAATGCCCGGTTGAATGAACTTAAAGAAATATCTTATCACCCCCTTAGAATACGCAATAGTATTGACTGGATGTAAAGAGAGAGTTAGCAAAGAGATGAAGTTGATAATGGCAGTTGTTCTTACTGTGCCGTTCATTCGTCATGTTCATGCTGATTGCTGGGAGTTTACCGCTAAACGGTTCAATGTTGAAGTCAGGCTCCTGCAGGCCATTGCGCAGGTAGAATCAAGAATGGATCCGGCATCGATTGGCAAAAACAGAAATGGCACTCGTGATTATGGACTGATGCAAATCAATAGTGTCCACCTTAATCGACTAAGCAAAAAAGGGATCAGTGAGTCAATGCTGGTGAGCGACCCCTGTGTTTCATTATTGGTTGGCGCATCCATTCTGAAAGATATGGTTAATATCTATGGTTACGGTTGGGAAGCTGTGGGCGCTTATAACGCTGGGGCAGCCAAAGGGCGCTACAACCTGCGAATGAAGTATGCACGGCAGGTATGGCAGATCTATCAACGCCCTGTTGGTGAACGTCTTCATATTCCGCTACAGGAATTCCATCGCCGAATACATTTATGATTAAATTACGATTTAAATATAATGAAGTGATTTGTGGGCAGTGACTTTTCCATCATCATTTCATCATGATTGTGGTGCAGTGAAACACTATAGTGATTGTATCTTTCTTCGCAAAAGAACTTATCATGAAAATTGCTACCCGTGACAACAGATTGGCTGCTGGGGATGAGATTACCTTTGTAGGGCATTCATTGCTTTATATCGCCATCGGAAGTGATGGTTGCAATATTAATATATCCTCTCGTGCGCAAGAGTCGGTTAAATTCATCGGCGAAAACCAGCAAGGAATGCTGGTTTTGAAGCCGTGTACGTTGACTGTTGAATCCGGGCTATTACACTACAGCATCGTAAAGTTCCCGTTCCTGGTTAAACTTCAGGTTTTTATTGATCGCGCTCGTAAGCACAAGAAGACCTACGATGAAATTAGCCCTTTTGGTTATTTACCGGCAGAGCTAGGTGCTCAGCCCTCGTTGAGAAAAGTGGAATACTGGTTCTTAAACCAGATATTTATGAATACTGAGGGAGTTAATCAGTTCTCCAGTATATTACAGCATAACGAATGGTATGACCTGGTTGAATTTCTACTTGATGAGTCTTGCGGCAATAACACCCAGCACTTGCGATCATTGTGCGAGCGTTATGGGTTATCCGCCTCTCATTTCAGACGGCTAACCAGAGCTGCTTTAGGCAAAACAGCGAAAGTTGAATTGCGCGATTGGCGACTGGTACGAGCTTTATTTGATATGTTGGAAGGCAACCATAACCTGACAACTATTGCGATGAATCATGGCTACTCATCGCTTTCTCATTTTTCCAATGAGGTTAAAGAGGCATTTGGTGTATCGCCGAGAAATTTAAAAAAAGTTTTATACGTGGATTAATGATGATTTTTAACAAATACCCAAATGTTTGCATTTTGATCGCAGCATTAATGACGTCAATAATACCGAATACGAGTATTGCAAATACATCAGCTGCGCAAGGATATGTTGCACGTGATGAGGGGGTGAAAGGCATCTTTGACGCACTATCTTCGGCCATGCACAAGCCTATCGTTATCAGTAAAATTGCCGCTCGCAAGAAAATTAGCGGTGAGTTCGATATGGCGCGTCCTGAGCAGGTGGTTGATGCTGTGGCTAATCAACTGAGTCTGATCTGGTATAACGATAACCAGGCTATCTATATCTATGACTCCTCGGAAATTCGCAATGCGGTCATCGTGTTAAAAAATACCTCACTTAACGTGGTGGTTAATTTTTTGAAAACCTCCGGGCTTTATGATACTCGCTATCCAATCCGCGCCGATAATCGTAGCCAGACATTTTATGTGTCAGGGCCACCTATTTATATTGACCTGATTGGCAATGCAGCAAAATTCCTCGATCGCAAAAGCGATGGTTTTGATGGTCGGGAAAACTTAGCGGTTATCCCGTTGTTCAATACTTTTGTTGACGACCGGGAATATACCTACCGTAGCGAGAAAATCATCATTCCCGGCATTGCCAGCGTGGTGAACCGCGTGATGTCCAGCGGTCAGGCACCGGGCGGAGTGGTGCAAATGAGTCCACCTGTAAAGGATGATGCGCTCTTGCTCAAATCATTTCCCGGCGATACCAATGAATCCGAACCAAGCGAGATCAAACGCTTGGAAACCGAAACTAAAGCGCTGCCAACAGGCCATGGGATGAGTATTATTGCCGACCCTGGAACCAATAGTCTTTTAGTCCGGGGCAGTGCTGAGCAAGTTTCTTATATCCGTAATCTGGTTAATTCCTTAGATATCTCTAAGCGACACGTCGAGCTTTCAGTATGGATTGTCGACCTGCAAAAAGATGCCTTTAACAATCTGGGTGTTGAGTGGTCAGGCAGTATTAACGTGGGCAACAGTTTTGGACTATCGCTGAATGGCGGATCCAGCACCATAGATGGTGCGAGTTTTATGGCAGCGGCCTTAGCGCTGAGCGAAAAAAATAAAGCCAATATCGTTTCCAGACCGATGATTCTGACACAGGAAAATATTCCGGCAATCTTCGATAACAGCAGAACGTTCTATTCAAAACTGGTCGGTGAACGCACGGCTCAGTTGGAAAGTGTGACTTACGGAACGCTAGTGAGCGTATTGCCGCGTTTTACTGAAAACGGAGAGATAGAAATGATGCTCAACGTAGAGGATGGCAATCAATTTGATAACACCCGCACCGGCACCGATGATCTCCCTGAAGTGGGTAGGACGAAGATCAGCACCGTGGCCAGAGTCCCGAAGGGGAAAAGTCTGCTGATCGGCGGTTATACCCGGGATGAAGAATCAAAGGTGGAAGGCAAGATCCCACTGCTCGGCGATATCCCATGGTTAGGGCAGTTGTTTAGCTATACGCGTGACCGTAACTCAAATATGGTGCGAGTGTTTATGATACAGCCACGTGAAATTGATGGGCCATTAACCCCGGATGCCCACAGCCAGATTGCTGAGATGAAGAAGGACTTCTCACGCGATGACTTGCAAAACTGGATGACCAACTATCTGGATAGCCAAAAATGGCGTTAGGAATCAATAATAACAGCCCGTCGATGCAAATCTATATGCAGCGTAGGGACAAGCTATCGACAGAAAAGCAGACGCTTTCAGATCAGAATGAAATTAAAAATGCGCTAGCCGGTGACGATGCGGCGATAGTCGAGGACGAATCTCCAGCAGCTTTATTGCAGCGCTTTGCAAGCGCCACGGATGAAATGTCTGCCGCAATGTCACAATTCCGTAGTCGTCGCGATTACGATAAGAAAATGGGATCATCGGCAGAAAGCAGTTTTGACCAGGTACTTGATGAGGATGTTTTCCCAAAAGCCGATCAGCTTGTGAAAATTATGAAAGGGGAGAAAGGCGCTAACATTGAAAATATGCTGCGCAATGCTCGTTCACTTTTCCCTGATGACAGTGATTTGGTGCTGGTATTACGTGAAACGCTTCGCCGCCGAGAGCTTGATGAAGTTGTACGTAAACGCCTGAAGAAATTATTAAGCCAGGTTGAAAAAGAAGCCGATCCTAAGCGGCTTAAAGCGGGTATCAACGTAGCATTGAAAGCGCGCCTGTTTGGCAAGACGCTGAGCATGAACCCGGCAATCATGCGCGAAAGCTATCGCAGTTTTCTGGAGAGCGAAGATCACGAAATTGAGGTTTATCAGGATTGGGTCACGACGTATGGCGTCGAGCGTCGCAGCATCGTCGTTAATTTTATGGAGGATGCGATTCTCTCTGATATTGATTCCGCTGATCCCAGTTGCAGCCATGTTGAGTTCAGTTATTTGCTCGGGCGTATCGGGCAAATAAAAACAATCCGCTCCTGTGATGCTCTTTTTATTAAGAATGTGCTCAGCGATCAGGCTGTGAGAGAGGTCAATCATGATGAAGGATCGTGGTTGTTCTTTATGTTTGGCATATTACGTGGTCCGCAGGATATTAATGAACTCCTGACTCTAACGGTGGGTGATTATCTGCGTTTTGTTAAACGCTCAGAACAGGCACGCTTTTTACAATCAGTCTATACCAATTGTAAAAAAATGCCTTGTGAAGCATTTCCTTCGCTTGAAGAAAGAAACGATTTATTGATGTATTTTGAAATGCTAATTAACAAAGCACTGCACAATGAGAATATTGAAAGGCGTAACGCCGCTGATGCGCAAAATATTAAAGAGCATGAATAATAATGAATAAGTTTTTACATCAGATACGACATCATCCAGAGCTGTTTATTCTGGTTTTGATTGTTGTCATCATCTCAATGCTGGTGATTCCGCTGCCGACCTTTCTTGTCGATTTTTTAATCGGCTTGAATATGGTGCTGTCGATACTCGTGTTTCTGGCATCATTTTACGTTGACCGTATCCTTAATTTCTCAACGTTTCCCTCGGTGTTATTAATTACGACACTATTTCGCCTGGCTTTATCCGTCAGCACCAGCCGTTTGATCCTGAATGATGCTGATGCCGGTGATATTATCGCCACCTTTGGTGAATTCGTTATCGGCGATAACTTAGTCGTTGGTTTCGTTATCTTCGCAATCGTCACCATCGTGCAGTTTATGGTTATTACAAAAGGTGCCGAACGCGTCGCGGAAGTGGCGGCTCGTTTCTCGCTTGACGGTATGCCAGGCAAGCAAATGAGCATTGATGCTGATTTGCGCGCGGGTTCAATTGATGCTGATGCCGCAAAAGAGCGACGCAGCGTCGTTGAACGCGAAAGCCAGCTCTATGGTTCCTTTGACGGCGCGATGAAGTTTATTAAAGGCGATGCCATCGCGGGCATTATCGTCATCTTTATTAACTTTATTGGCGGTATTAGCGTTGGCGTCTCGCAGCACGGCATGGATATGTCCACTGCACTGTCAACCTACACCATGCTGACCATCGGCGATGGGTTAGTTGCCCAGATCCCGGCGCTACTTATCGCGATTGGCGCGGGCTTTATTGTTACGCGCGTGAATGGCGAAGCCGATAATATGGGCCGAACCATCGTTGGTCAATTGTTTAAAAATTCGACGGTGCTGCTGATTGCCGCAATTATCGCGCTGGGCATCGGGAGCCTGCCGGGCTTTCCGCTTGGTGTATTCGTCATTCTGGCACTCTCACTGGCCGGCATGTTTTATTATCAGCAGCGAATAGAGAAAAAGAGCAGTAACGCCGCCGCTGACTCAGCGCCTGTCAGCAGCTTTGATCCCGATGCTCAGCCCGATGAATCAGGCAGCTCACTGGGCATGCTCACCGATCTTGACAACATCGCTTCGGAAACCGTGCCGCTGATTATTCTGCTTAATGATAAAGATCTCGAGTTATTCGAAAAGAATAAGCTCGCACAGCGCTATCGCAGCCAGTTCTTTATCGACTATGGCATTAATTTGCCTGAGTTTACTTTGAAATCATCGGTAAATATCGAGCCCGATACCGTGACGCTGCTGATTAATGAAATTAAGGCGGAGCAATTCCAGACCAAATTTAATCATTATCATGTGGTGAATAGCTCACCCGAGATTGAGCAAATGGGGATCCCTTATGTCCTGATTGATAATCTGGTTTGGGTCGATGAGCATCAGCGTAAGACGTTAACCCAATTAGGCTACCAACTGAGAAACAGCATTGACGAGGTTTACCATACGCTTGCGGCTATTCTTATTCGCCACATTAATGAATATTTTGGCGTTCAGGAAACAAAAAATATGCTTGATAAGCTTGAGGCAAAATATCCAGATCTGATGAAAGAAGTTATGCGTCATGCCACCGTACAGAGGATCTCGGAAGTTCTGCAAAGACTTCTGGGCGAAAAAATATCGGTGCGTAATATGAAGCTAATCATGGAAGCCATTGCCCTGTGGGCCCCCAGAGAAAAGGATGTAATCTCGCTGGTTGAACATATTCGCGGAGCAATGTCCCGCTATATTTGCCATAAATTTGCGCACTCGAACAGCCTACAGGTAATCATGCTATCTGGAGAGTTTGAGGAGCGGATAAGGGCAGGGATTCGCAATACTTCGGCGGGTACTTTTTTAAATCTCGACCCCGCCGTGTCGGATGAACTAATGGATAAATTCGCTCTGGCCATGGACGGCGTAACTATTTCCTGCCGTGATTTGGTGGTCCTGACTTCAGTTGATATTCGTCGTTTCTTAAAGCGATTTATTGAAACACGTTTTAAAGACCTGGAAGTTATGTCATTTGGCGAAATAAGTGACAGCGTATCTATAAATGTCATAAAGACGATTTAACAGGAGTTAACAGTAATGAATATTGATATCGTTTCTTTAGTTAGTGCGGCACTCGTTGAAAGCGGCTGCGATGAATCGCTGCTGGGGGATTTTGACGCCCACTCAACGATTTCGCTCGATTTTGAAAACTCGCCAAGCCTGTTAATTAGCATGGTGGATGACAATGTCTGGATCTGGTCAAAAATATGTGAGGCCCATGAAACCCTTCTGCATCACAGCGCCAGTGCGATTCTGGAAAAGATGATGAGCGGCTGCCAGTTTTCAATCACCGAGCAGCTCCAGCTAACGCAAAATGATGGCTACCTTGAGCTTCGCGGAATGGTACATCCTAGCTACCTGGAGAGCAGCCAGCGCTTTGCCGATGCGCTGGACGAATTCTTTTCCCACCAGGAAGATTTTCTGAGGCTTATTCGTTAATGACTATTGGAATGCTATTACGGCAGCAGGCTCATCCTCTGCGTTTGTCCGGCCCGTTGATCGAAGCAGTTTTGCCCGGGGTAAAAGTGGGAGAGCTTTGTGAAATTCGCCGCAGCTGGGACGAACCGGAAGTTGTGGCCAGAGCGCAGGTACTAGGATTCCACGCCGATCGAACGATCCTCAGTTTGATCGGCACCGCCCAAGGCTTGTCTCGGGATGCTGTGATTAGCCCCACCGGTGCGGGACTCTCGGTCACCGTGAGTCATGAATTACTGGGCTGTGTACTCGACCCGGCTGGGAATATCGTCGAACGATTTGGTGAACAGTATGAAAGCTATGCCAGGCAAGTTCGTCCTGTTGATGCCGCTCCGCCTTCCTATCAGGACCGCGTCGGTATCCGTGAGCCATTTTTAACGGGCGTACGCGCAATTGATGGGCTCATGACCTGTGGCATTGGCCAGCGACTTGGAATATTTGCCGCCGCTGGCTGCGGTAAGACAACATTGATGCATATGCTGATTGAACAGTCTGAGGCGGATGTTTTTATTATCGCTTTAATTGGCGAGCGTGGCAGGGAGGTTACCGAATTCTCAGAAGCCTTGCGCCAATCTGAGCATCGCCATAAATGTATTCTGGTTTATGCCACCTCAGATTATTCGTCACTCGATCGCTGCAATGCCGCGCTGGTTGCCACAACCGTCGCCGAATATTTCCGAGATTCAGGAATGAATGTCGTGCTGTTTCTTGACTCGATGACCCGCTATGCCCGCGCACTGCGTGATGTTGCGCTTGCCTCCGGCGAGTCGCCAGCACGAAGGGGCTATCCGGCATCGGTATTTGATGCACTGCCAAAGCTGCTTGAGCGGCCAGGCTGTACCCGCGATGGCAGTATTACCGCCTGGTATACCATTTTATTGGAAAGCGATGATGAGCCGGATCCTATCGCCGATGAAATTCGCTCTATCCTTGATGGGCATCTGTATTTGAGCCGTAAGCTTGCCGCAAAAAATCATTATCCGGCCATTGATATCCTCAATAGCGTGAGTAGGGTTTCAAGCCAGGTTTGTGACGCGGAGCACCTGCAGCTGGCGGGTGCCGTACGGCGTATTCTGGCCAAAATCGAAGAGCTGCAAATATTTGTCGATCTTGGGGAGTATCAGGCGGGTGAGAATGCGGAGAACGATCGCGCGATGGAGTTGCGCGATTCGATATTAACCTGGCTTCGTCAACGCGGCGATGAGCATGCCAGCTTTAATCAGATCCTGCAGGAGATGAGACATTTTGCGTCGTAAAATACATTCACTGATTGTGCGCTCGGAATTTAAGCTACAACAGAATGATTTTCTGATCGCCAAAAATGAGAGTGAGCACAAGAGCCTCAGCAGCAAAATAGCGGATTTCCATCAGGAAATGGATGCGGTGAAGTCGCTTAGTCAGAGTCTCTATCCTCAGGGAGTCCTTAATAAAGAAAAACTGCTGGCAATTCAGCGTCGTCAAGGGGTGCTAAAGCGAAAACTTGCCGATATGAAAATGCAGGTATCTCAGGTTCTGTTAGAGAAAGAGCGTTGTGAAACAGATAAGGAAACACTCTCTGAAAAAAAGAAACTGTTTCTCAAGAAAATCGATAAATACCATTTTCTGAGAATGAGGGATCGCCGGGAAAGGCGGCTAAGGGAGGTGCGAATGGAAGAGTCAGAAATTGAAGAGAGGGTGTCATGGCAACGATAAATAACGTAACTAATTATTCCAATATTCCGCAGCCTAATCAGGTTTCAGGTGAGTCCAAAAAACTCGATGATATTGTTCGAAAGAAAAAAGTTGAAGATAAAGATGTCCAGACGGCATTACCCACTGCGTTAACCGGCGGCATCGTACAGCAGAATTCATTGCTGCGTCTTTCGCTTGCTTTGCGTGGACACGATGAAAAGGTCACGGAACGCAGTCCTAAAGCGGTTGTTGCCGCTCCGGACGTCATCGCTAAAGTGATGACGGTTGCTGCCGCTCCAACCGCCATCGCTAAAATGATGACGGTTGCTAACGCTCGAACCGCCATCGCTGAAGTGATGCCGGAGCAGTTGCTTGCCAGCGAAAAGTCTGCCGTAGAGCAGAGCCTAAAAACTGACAAACCTGCGGAACGAAAAGAGTTCGGAGAGGTTAAAAAAGTTGTTATAGATCCGGCTCTGGCAAAAAGCCCACCGAGCGAAGGGGTCGGAACCAATCCTGAGAGCCGTGCCGCGACGCCAGTGACCGTGGCGGATAGCATTAAAGTAGCCCAGCAAACTGATAACAGGCCGACGGCAGAGCAGGAACACCGCGATGTATCAGATAAGCCGCTCAGCCATAGAAATGATGTGACATTGATACCGCCGCAATCGACGCAGCAGGGCGCACGACACGTTGAGATGAAAGAGAGCGCAGGGGTGAAAAGAGAAAGTCAGCAGATGCTCTTACGCAATGCGGAGGGCGTTGATGCTGGGCGCACCGTAGCGAACGAACCCGTCAAGAGCAGCAGCAACCTGACTTACAACTTTTCGGAATGGGGAAGCGGCCATCGAGTCAATGTGCAACTCACTGCCCAGCAGGGTATGCCGCTAGTGCTCAGCCCATCGGATAACCTTGTTCAGGATCGCCTTGCCGACCAGGGCGGGCAGGATGAGCGCGGGCAACCGCTGTGGATATTCCAGGATGAACAAGATCAGCAGCAATCCCGTGGCGGTAAACCGCCAAAATATGCTGAGGAACCAATGTGATCAGAGAACATTTGCGGCGCTATTCCAGAGAAGAACGGGCCTGGCATCAATGTATTGCCTACTGGAGTACCCAGGGCTATCAATTCGAGCAAGGCATAGAAGCGGAAGGACCTCTGCTGCATTTTACTACCGATAACGGCTGGGAGGGCTTCATTGATCTTCGAGACTGGTATGCGAGTGTTATGCCGCAGCAGGCACGGATGGCCAGCGCATCCTGCACTGTTGAACAGTTGAAAACGTTGTTTCTCAACAGCACTGAACCGCTGGTCGGGCTACCTGCAGGGCTTGAATATCAGCGCGTTGAAAGCCGGGGCCTGGTGGAAGACACGAAAACCGTTAAATCTTTGTTTTCATGTTTACTTCCACACGGCCGAATGTGGTTGAACGGTAAACGACCGGACGCTATTTCTCCGCCAGAGCGCGAAAGCGCAATGGACATTGCCCGTGTTCCCGTGACGTTGTTTTTTGAAATAGGGCATAGCTTCATCAGCTATCGTCTGTTGAAAAAAATTCGTTGTGGCGATGTTTTGCTGGTTAATCATGTTGAAAACAAAATGAAAATTCACGGTGAGTCTCTCGCTAAATTTGTCCGCAATGAGGAAGGTTTTATGTTTGATGTTGAAGATGGTCATGAATATATCGAAAACGCCGACTCTGTCGCTGCCGATGAATCATCAAGTTCGGTTGAAAAAACAGGGTTACTGCCTGTAGAAAAGGTCAAGATTGAACTTGGTTTTGTATTACAGAGAAGCACCGTGAGTCTTCAGGCGCTTGAAGCGTTTTATCAGGGTGAGATTTTGCCTTGTAACCTTGATGCTGAGAAAAATATTGAGATTACCGCCAACGGCGCTGTCGTAGCAAGGGGGGAGTTGGTATGGTTTGACGAGCGGTTTGGCGTGGAAATTAAAGCGTTATGCCATGAGGTCAATAATGATCCAAGGTAATGATATTTCGCTGATTGCCATCCTGGCTTTCTCCACGCTGCTGCCGTTTATCATTGCCTGTGGGACCTGCTACATCAAATTCTCGATCGTATTTGTGATGGTACGCAACGCCCTCGGCCTGCAACAAATTCCGTCAAATATGACGCTGAACGGCATCGCTTTAGCATTATCTTTTTTTGTGATGATGCCGGTGGTCAAGAACGGTTATGAAGAATATAAACGCTCTGATATGGATACCAGTAATCCAGAATCAGTGGCGTATTTCATCGAGCATGGCCTGGATAGCTATCGTGACTATCTGCAAAAATATTCCGATCCTGAACTTACGCAATTTTTTGAACGTGTTCAGTTACAAAGAGATGCAGATACGATGGGGGCCGCCGAGGAGGAGGAAAAACCTTCTATATTATCGTTGTTGCCCTCTTATGCGCTCAGCGAGATAAAAAGCGCCTTTATCATGGGGTTTTATATCTATTTGCCTTTTGTGGTGATTGATTTATTGGTATCCAGTATTTTGCTGGCTCTCGGAATGATGATGATGAGTCCGGTAACGATATCTGTACCAATAAAATTGGTGCTGTTTGTGGTCATGGATGGATGGACGCTATTATCCAAGGGTTTAGTTTTGCAGTATATTAATCTGGCCACTTCATAGGTTTTTATAACAATGAATGAAATAGCATACGCGGGTAATAAAGCGCTGTATCTGATCCTCATGCTATCGGCGCTCCCGATTATCGTGGCGACGGTTGTTGGCCTACTGGTCGGTCTTTTTCAAACGGTTACGCAGCTGCAAGAGCAAACATTACCCTTCGGCCTGAAGCTATTGAGCGTGGCTTTATGTCTGTTCCTGGTCACCGGTTGGTATGGTGATGTGCTGGTCGGGTTTGCTAAAGAGGTGATCCGCATGGCAATGGTAAGCTGACGATGTACACGTTACTTTTTTACGATCTACATCGATGGTTATACGAGATGGCTATGGCATCGGCGAGAGTAATGCCCGCCTTTATCTTATTACCCTTTTTTAACTCCAGCACCCTGACCGGGGCTATTCGTATGCCGGTTGCCATGCTGGTTGGCGTTTCTCTATGGCCTTATTCTGGTGCTCCAATCGCCGGTTTTGACAATGCCTGGTTTTTAATTGTTATTGCTAAAGAGCTAATGCTAGGGCTGATTATCGCCTTTTTTTTGTGTTTGCCCTGCTGGGTGCTTCATGCCACCGGCAGCTTTATCGACAACCAGCGTGGGGCAACGTTAAGTAGTTCTATTGATCCCCTTTCTGGTGTTGATACCTCGGAGCTAGCCAATTTTTTTAACTTATTTGCGGCCGTGGTGGTGTTGCAAAATGGCGGGCTACTGCTGCTGCTGGAAGTTTTTGAAAGGAGCTATCTTCTTTGGGCCCCCTATCAAATGGAAATGCCGGGTTTTATGCTGGTGGTTAAATTTATCACGCTGGTCATCAGCCACGCGGTTGTACTTGCCAGTCCGTTGATCATCATTTTTTTGCTTACCGAACTCTGCCTTGGCTTGCTTGCTCGATTTGCGCCGCAGCTTAACGCCTTTGCATTAGCATTGACCGTGAAAAGCATCATCGCATTTTTCCTTCTGCTTCTGTACTTCACGCCAATCATTCCCGGGAAAATAATGTCTCTACAGATTGTCCCGGATATTTTAAATGGATGGTCAGTTAAAACAATTTATTGAGTAACCAGTCGAGGGGTAAATGTCAGGAAGTAAAACCGAACAGCCAACAGCGAAGAAGAAAAAAGAAGCCGCCGAAAAAGGACAATCTTTTAAAAGCAAAGATCTGATTATCTCCTGCTTAATACTGGTTGGTGTGCAATACCTTATTAATACTCATGATGCCGTGGAGTTTATGACCCTGCTACGCAGGGTCATTGAAAACGGTTTCGCTAATGACATGGAGGGATATGCTAAAGCCGTTTTCTGGACCGGTATCAAGATATTTCTACCTTTTTTATTGCTTTGCATCGTGGCATCGGCGCTACCTGCGCTCTTACAAACGGGGTTCTTGCTCGCTAGCAAGGCTCTTAAGCTTAATTTTTCAGCGCTTAACCCGGTGAATGGCGTTAAGAAATTGTTTAGCTTGAGAACCGTAAAGGACGTCATCAAATCATTACTGTTTTTGGTCAGCTTTGTGTGTGCTGCCATCATGTTCTGGAATAAGAATAAGGTTACAGTTTTCGCTCAGGTCAATACAGATGCGGTCAATATGTTCCCAATATGGGCCCAACTATTTGGCTCGTTGGTTTATCTTAGCCTGGGTTGTGCATTAATGGTGTTACTTCTTGATGCCCTTGCTGAATATTTTCTGCACATGAAAGATCTGAAAATGGATAAGCAGGAGGTCAAAAGAGAGCATAAAGAGCAGGATGGCGATCCGGAGATTAAATCGAAGCGCAAAGAACTCCATATGGAATTGCTCTCCGATCAGGTGAAATCTGATATTGAAAACTCCAAGGTTATAGTCGCGAACCCAACCCACATCGCGGTCGGTATTTATGTCAACCTTGAAGTGGTTGGGATACCCTTTATTTCTGTGCTTGAGACCAATCAACGCGCCCTGGCCGTCCGCGCGTATGCGGAGAAAGTGGGGGTGCCGGTTGTAGAAAACATCCATCTTGCCCGACGCATATACAAAACGCACCGTCGATATTCATTTGTTAGCCTCGAGGAACTCGATGAAGTTATTGAAGTTTTAATCTGGCTTGAACAGGTTGAGAATGCCTGGAAGAGTGAACATGTTACCCCTCCTGAACGTGAATGAGCGTTCTTTGTGCGTACGCCTCAATTCCTTATGTTGTAATGCAGTCATCAGTCGGTGATGACGTAATCAGAGAGTAAATAAATGATGAAGAAAGATATTACCGAGCAAGAGGCATCCTTAGTTCTTACAGCTACTCTGGAACATGGTGCTACGTTAAGAGAAATCCATGGCATCCCTGATAATACCATGGAAAACATTTACGCCCATGCCTACCAATATTACAAGGAAGGGCGATTGGATGAAGCAGAGAATTTTTTCAACTTTCTTTGCATGTATGATCTTAAGAACCCCGATTACTTCATTGGTTTAGGGGCGGTCAACCAGTTGAAGAAAAATTATATTAAAGCCTGCGATTTTTACGCTTTGGCGTATGTGCTGGCTGATAATAATTTCACCCCAGTATTTTACTCGGGGCAGTGCCAGCTATTAATGGGTAATTTTGTTAAAGCCCTTCAAAGCTTTGAGATTATCTGTAATCGTTGTCCCGACGAGGCCTTGGTTAATAAAGCGAAGGTATATATGAAAACCATTCGAAGTAATCGCTTCGAACAAGCAGAGAGTGAAGATACCCAGGAGGTGGAAGCGTAATTTTTAAAGTGTCTGTTTAAGTGCTGAAAGCAAATAAGTTATAAGGAAATAAGATGAGTTTAACTTTATCTAATAATGTCCCCGCTGCGAATGTGACCAATTCCACAGTGTCCAGCGATGCCATTAGTCACAAAACGCATATTTCCAGCACTCAAGGCGCGCGGATTAATTTGATCGCGCAGCAAAAGAGCATGGATGAAATTGCAACGGGTGTTTCTGATGAACTTGCTCAGGATGTTGAAACTGAGATTGACCGGCCCGTTATTCGGCAGTCAACCGGTAAGCTGACCAATAAATCGCAAATGCTGTTAACAATGCTGCGTTATCAGTCGGCCAGCAACTCGATGAGTGAGAGTATGTTGGCCAACGCGGCGGCTGTTTTTAATGCCCAGGCCAATGCTAATATTCAGAAGGCCCAAGAATTATCCACCGAACTTGATAAGTTAAAGGAGGAATTTGATACCCAGTCAGGCGTGATTAATAACATGCAGGACGCCTTTGATTCGGCGAAAACGGATTGGGGGAAAGCTAACAGTAAGTTAACCGATGCGCAAAATACACTTAATAACTTGCTCGACGATCCCGATGCGCAAAGCGAAGACATTCAAAAAGCGCAAACGGCCGTTGCTGAGGCCCAGCAGGGATTAACCCAGGCTGCGCAGGCAATGTCCACCGCTCAGCGTAATCTCGATAAGGCGCTGGACGGCGGGCAAAAGATACTGAATAACATCAACGCCAAAACGGCTGAGATGAATACCAAATTTAGCAACGTTCAGTTTAACAATCCAGCAAGCAAAACTGCAGAACAGCATTCAGAACAAGCACTTACCCGCACGGCAATCATGATCCAATTGATTACCGAGTTCATCATGAAGATGGATGATGTTTCTTCTGATAAGCTTAAAAATGATCTTGAGATCAACAAGATGCAAACTCAGGCTCGTCAGGCCGAAATGAAGCGTAAATCTGATGAGTATGAAGAGCAGGTACGCAAAGCCGAGGAAGCGCAAAAAACGGCAGGATGTATCGGCAAAATTTTAGGCGGCCTGGCTGTCGCTTTCGGCGCGATTACCACCATTTTTGGCGGCGGCGGCGTTGCGCTGATGGCCGTTGGCATTGCCCTGATGGTTGCCGACCCAATTGTTGAAGCGATTACCGGTCAATCGCTGACAGGCATGATCATGGATCCTCTTATGGAACATGTCCTCATGCCGCTAATGAATGTTCTTGGTGATATTGTCAGCGCGATCTTTGATTATACCCCGTTGGGGCTGCTTTTGAACGCTATTGATAAAGCAACCGGCGCTAACATGATGGACACGATCCATACTGTGGTAACCGCGGCGGTGGCGATTGCCGCCATTGTTGCTGTGGCCTTTGTTGCCAAAAGCGCGGCAAAATTCCTGATTGAGAAAATGTCGCAGGCGATGACCTCTGCCATCGTTCAAACGGTGAAAGCGGCCATTGCTAAAGCGATAAATAAGCTCATCCCGACGCTGGTCAAAAATGCTGCGAAGCAGGGAGCAACTGCCACCAGGGCGGTGGCGTCGCAGGTTTCGAAAAGCATTCAAAATGTTACCCAGAGTGTCACTAAAAATGTTACTGGCTTTCTTAAAGGTAGTGAGTCGACCGTTCTGAATAATCTTAGCAAGATTAATATGAACCATATCATGATGGCGAACGTCGGCGTTAACACTTCCAATGGCATTATCCAGTCTGGCATGAGCATGAATATTGCCAATATTCAGCTGGAAGCCCAGAAAGCATTGGCAAGTGTCCAACTCGCGCAAACCGATCTGAAGATACTAAGTGATATCATCACCAGTTATTTGTCACGTTTCAAACAAGATCAGGATCAAGTGCAGAAAATGGGGCTGACGCTCTCTGATATGCTGCAAAGCCAGGCAGCAGTCGGTGCTTCTGTTATTAAAAATATGAAAGCTTAATTTTATTCAGGATATATTATGACTACTATTTCTAACTCTGTTGTATCACAGCGTCCAATTACCACGCTCGATAATAATTCCTATGTAAAAAAGGCCGAGTCGGCACCGTTAAAATCTCAGGAGATTGCGCAAAGCACGGCTACGCCTGTATTTGTAGACAGCGCGGCAAAAGATGTGGTGTCTGCGGCAGCGCTAAAAAACATCGCTCCTGATATTGTGCCTAGCCCAGTGCAGGCTGACCCAGAGGCCTTCTCTAAACAGGTTTCTCAGGCTTTGGGTTCTGTGTCTAATTTAACCCAGTCCGAAGCCTCAAAAGCCATGGAGCAGATGAACGATTCTCTGGTTGTTCTTTCAAATAAGAGCGGCTTCGATATCACAACTATCGCCAATGGGTTTAGCGGCAAAGCGGCAGAAGTTCTGCAAACGATTTGCCTGGCCGCACAATATAGCCAGTCCATTATGCGTGAACAGTCTAGTGCCAATAACATTATGGCGCGCAGCCTGGGTGAGATGAGCTCTAAGCAAATTGTTCAGGCCGGTATCGAAAATAAAACGATGGTGGATAAACAGGCCGGTATTGCGTTAGCGACGACGGCAGTGTCCGGCGGTATCCAGACCAAAGCGCTGAGTAATTCAAACCAGGCGATTAAAGTCCACGGTTCAAAATCTATCAACCTTAAACGCGAGTCAGATTCTCTTAGCGCCAGCGCAGCACCAGGCTCACGTTCGAGACTGGATAAGCTGACGTCACAGGATGCCTCTGATATCAAGCTGCTCAAGAAAGAGTCTAATCGATTAAAGCATGACTCTTCGGACGAAAATCTGCAGCAACAACTGCGCGCGAATGATGCAAGCAAACTGCAGACGCAGGGGATGATGCTTGGTCAGGGAGGGCAGTCGGTCGCTAACCTGGCTTCTTCAAACGGTCATGTGGACAAAGCCAACGCTGAAGCAAACGCCCAGCTCCTGAAAACGGATGAAAGCGTCTTTGCATCTCGTAAGGAATCCGATGAACGCGAGCAGCAGGCAATTGGCCAGTTCAAGGCTGAATTGATGCAATTGCTTAACCAGATTCTTGCTAACCGTGCCGGTACCGTCAGGGCCATGACGGCTAACCTCAAAGGTTAATTCTCCTGTTTTAATCAAGTCTAGCCTCCTGATCCGGGAGGCTTTTGAGAGCAAAAATGCCGATTAATACTATTACGCCGAACCCTACAACTTCAGCCTGGTTATTAAACAAAACGCTGGAGAGTGACTCGTCTGTTGATAATAGCCAGGATCTGAATGCGGCAAATGATACGACCCAGGTATCAACCACCACGGTCAAGAGCCTGCTGCCAGCATCTGTTGTTCGCGATCTGTTAAAACCGATGCCATCAACCAGTGATGATGCCGCGAAGCTTAATAAGCTGCTGGAAAATGGGCAGATGACAGAATTTCAGAATACGTTGCAAGTTATCAAGGCTAAAAATGCCATGACGAGGCTGGCGGTTGAGCAGAAGAAAGCGCTGCTGGCGGGCATTGCTGAAGGGCTATCTTCATCAACCAGCGCCGCTGAGGGCAGCGCCAGCGACGAGACGCCAGCGGCGTTGACCCAGCCCGACCTGGATTTTCTTAATTCGGCCAACAAGGCGGCGACGTTTACCCGCGACACGCTAACGGCTGGCGATGGCGTTTCGGAGGCGGACCTTCTTAGCATATTCAATGAAGTGGTTAAGAAAAGTGAATATTCCACTTCTAGTAGTAAAGAGATTTGCGATGCCGTCGCCGATACAATTGCCTCAATGGGCGAAAACTATCTCGATGTTTTTCAAGAAGCTGTGGAAGCCTATGCCAGCTTTTATGCCGATTTTTCTGATGCGATGGCGAATCTGAAAAAATACATCACTGTTGATGGTGAAGATATTAAATTTGATGGCAGGGGCTTTGCTGCTGAATTAAAAGCTGTGATTAATAAGTACAGCGGTGATGCTGGGGTATTATATAGTGCTTCCTCCCCTGAGGAGGCAAAGGCATGGGCTAAAGAAATGGGGCTTGATCCTGATAAATGCGTCAATGGAAATGATGTTCGCATAGATTTGTCATCGGTCAAAAAACTACAGTCAAGCTCTTATTCCGATTACAATAATAAAAAACTTAACTCGGCGCAGTGGGCAGCATATCAAAGTAGTGTCGATATTGCGAAGGATTCTGTGCAGACTGGTATGCAGTCACTGACGCAGAAATATTCAAATGCAAACTCGACCTTTGATAATTTAGTCAAAATATTGAGCAGCACAATTTCTCAGCTTTTAGATTCTGACAAGTCCTTCTTTAATATTTAACAGGGAGTCGTTATGATACCTTCTTCAAGCGCGGCGTCCGCATCATTTCGTTTATCATTCAATAACTCTGCAACTCAGGCGCGGGGACCGTTTAATAAACTTACTGGCGTTTCCAACACCAACTCACAGCTTGTGCGCAAAGACGCCGAACAACAGTTTATCTCTCACTCTAAATCTGTTAGTGAGCTCCTGACCCAGGCCGTATCGCTTGCGAAGAGCACGCTAAATACCAGCGAAACAGATTCAGCGCATACCGTTCAACGTTCAGTGAGTGGCAATATCTCGTGCGATACCGTTGATAGTCGTGCCGACGTCGCTCAGGTCTCTCGTGGGGCCGGCAGCGCATCGCTGAATGAGAAAATAGCGGTTGCACTGGATAGCCTCCCGTCTGGTAGGCAGTTCTCTGTCGGCAAGTCAGAAGCAGCAAAGACAGAACTGTTTAATGACTTAACGTTTTCATTTAAAGACAATACGCTAGATAAATTCGCTGCAATTATTGAGAACGCTGACGGCAAAAGCGACAGAAGTTCAAAAGCCATGCAATGCGTTAACGATTTTATGGTCATGCGGCATGAGATAAAATCGCGCCTTTCGCCTGACGACAGCAAGACGCTAAAAGAGCTTGATAATGTCACCAAATCTTTCATTTCCAAAATTGTCAAAAACGGCGTGGGAATGAATTCTTTTGCGGCTGGTTCAAGTAAGAATTACTCCGGTTTAAAACAGTTTCAGGGCATCTGTAACAAACTTGTTGCGCTCGACAAGCAGTCTCAGGGGGCTTCTGGCCTGAGTCATAACGTCGACATATCAAATCGTATTTTAAATGCACTGAATGCTGCGGGTTTGAGTCACGAAGAATCTCTTCAGGTGGAAAGCCTTTTCAGGGATTCGATCGAACAACATAATGATATGCTCTCTGGCATCAATAATAGCCAGAATTTGACACCCTTTGAGCAGGCACAGACCCGGCTTGGCCATGAGACGATCATATTCGATCTGTTAGCGAATAAGCTGGCTGATATGGCGCAGCCTAAAGCGGATGACGCTGCCAATACAGGCCCTGAGGTTAAAGCGGGACCTTCGAATCAACCGGGTATCAACATTACGATCAATGCCCCGTTTACTTACTCCTACCATGAAGGCAACCAGGGGAGTGAGATCCCGGGCATGGTCTCTGGAAGTCAACCGGCCTCAGCGACAACGCCCGATGCGACCCAGACAGATGAGACGGCAGAGGTGGGAACATTGTCTGAGGATATTGATTCATCTACTGATCCTCAACAAAATACTCAACGCCGTGAGGTGGAAAACATCTTTGAAAGGTCAGTTCAGCAGACACCTGATCTTTCTGAGCGGCATATTCAGACAACATCAGCCGCCGGGTCCCCGGGTCAATTAGTTAGTCGTGGTTCGGGTGATGCCACTGATGCTGTAAATGAACAGCATCACGATGTTACTGATGCGGTGACGGGGCCAGCCGTTCAACCTACGCGTCAAGATACTCAACGCCGTGAGGTGGAAAACATCTTTGAAAGGTCAGTTCAGCAGA
>NZ_JAWXRD010000006.1:0-55650 GCF_033843265.1 Scandinavium lactucae | reverse complement strand
CATCTCCCTCTTAGCACCACTATCAAACTCACCTTAGATGCCACATTTTTCTCCGTACGGGGAAGGATGAGAAGCGTCGACTCAGGTTCGATTCGAGCGAAGCGAGAAAGCGTTGCCGCAGGCAACGACCCGAAGGGCGAGGCGCTTGCGCCGAGTCATCCTTCCCCCGCCACCATCTCCCTCTTAGCACCACTATCAAACTCACCTTAGATGCCACATTTTTCTCCGCACAGGGAAGGATGAGAAGCGTCGACTCAGGTTCGATTCGAGCGGAGCGAGAAAGCGTTGCCGTAGCATCAGTGCAGAATGTTTCCCGATGTCGCTACGCTTACCAGGGCTACAAAATCCACTCATTCCTTACCTGTAGGCCCGCGCAAGCGAAGCGCCGCCGGGCAAATTGCGCACAAAAAAATACCTGGCCGAGGCCAGGTATTTAATATTGCGCCATGCGTTCTTAGCGACGCGCGCGAACAATCTGGTATTTGCGGGTCAGGTATTCCACCGGCACGCTCCAGATATGCACCAGCCGCGAGAACGGGAACAACAGGAACAGCGTCATACCGAGCACCAGATGCACACGGAAAATGAATGCCACCCCGTCCAGGTGCGCTGATGCGCCACCGTGGAACGTCACCACCGACTGCGCCCAGCCGACCAACTTCATCATTTCGCTGCCATCCATATGCTGGGCTGAGAACGGAATAGTCAGCAGGCCCAGCGCACACTGGATAACCAGCACCGACAGCACCAGAATATCGGCTCCGGTAGTGGTCGCCCGCACGCGTGGGTTAAACAGACGACGCTTGAGCAGCAGCACCCCGCCCACCAGACACATCAGACCGGCAGCCCCACCACCGATCATCGCCATTTTCTGTTTCACTTCCAGCGGCAGGAACGATTCATACATCCAGTGCGGCGTCAGCATCCCGAGGGCGTGCCCGGCGAACACCCCGAGGATCCCTATATGGAACAGGTTCGAGGCCAGGTTCATGCCTTTTTTGTCCAGCATCTGGCTGGAGCCCGCACGCCAGGTGTACTGTCCGTAGTCATAACGCAGCCAACTGCCGACCAGGAACACCGCGCCGGCGATGTACGGGTAGATGTCAAAGAAGAACATATTCAGGAATTGCATTAGCGCTCCCCTCCAGTGGAAATATTCAGATACTGTGGCGCAACGGCCCCGGCAAAACGACGCTGATGGGCGGCGATATCCGACTCAGCGCATCCCTGGTCAGCGAAGAATTTGACCTGCTCTTCTTCCCAGACAGCGTCCAGCGCCTGCGGCGTATCGTCGCGGGCTTCATCGGCAATTTTTTCGGCCACTTTCTGGCTGTCAACTTCGGTACTGGCAAGCTTCAGCAATACGTCAAACAGCACCGCATAACGACTTTCTCGCTGTTGCAGACGCGCACTCAGCAGGGCGAGGATCGGCGCGATATCCTGCAAACCGCCCAACGCCTCATCACGCGGCAGCTGTGCCAGATATTCGAGATACAGCGGTAAGTGATCCGGCAGCTCGCGACTGTCCAGTTCAAGACCGTGCTGCGCATATTGCGCCATCAGGTCAACCATCGCCTGACCCCGGTCACGGGATTCACCGTGTACGTGCTCGAACAGCAGTAGCGACGTCGCGCGGCCCCGGTCGAACAGTTCACTGTAATCGGCCTGTACATCCAGCACGTCTTTCTGCGTTAAATCACGGACGAAAACGCACAGAGACTGTGCATCTTCTTTGCTCAGGACATCAGATTCTGCCAACGCGGCGTGAACCTCCTGCTGATGCTGCCACAGGGCAGCATCCGGGTATTCCAGCAGACGGGAGAGGATCATCAGTTCTTTCATGACTGACGCTCCGTTTTGCTGGTCACATCGATGGCGTCGATGCGACGGCTGTTGAACAGGTTGAAGCCGCTGTCGGAGCCATGGCAACCGTCACCGAAGCTAAAGCCACAGCCGTTTTTCTCCGGGAAAGCGTCACGTGCCAGTTCGCGATGGCTGCTCGGTACCACAAAGCGGTCTTCGTAGTTGGCAATCGCCAGATAGCGATACATTTCCTGTGCCTGGGCTTCGGTCAGACCGACTTCGTCCAGGGCGCTGGTATCGTTCACGCCGTCAACGGTTTCAGCACGTTTGTAGTGACGCATCGCCAGCATACGCTTCAGCGCACGCAGCACCGGCGCGGTATCACCCGCGGTAAGCATGTTCGCCAGATACTGTACCGGAATGCGCAGGCTATCGACATCAGGCAAAATGCCATTGCTGCCAATCTCACCGGCATCTGCCGCCGACTGAATCGGTGACAGCGGCGGCACGTACCAGACCATCGGCAGGGTGCGATATTCCGGATGCAGCGGCAGCGCCAGCTTCCAGTCCATCGCCATTTTGTAGACCGGCGACTGCTGCGCGGCGTCGATAACGCTCTGCGGAATACCGTCTTTCAGCGCCTGTTCGATAACCTTCGGATCGTTCGGATCGAGGAACACGTCCAGTTGACGCTGATACAAATCTTTCTCGCTTTCCGTGCTCGCCGCCTGTTCGATAGCGTCGGCGTCATACAGCAGCACGCCCAGATAGCGGATACGGCCCACGCAGGTTTCGGAACACACGGTCGGCTGACCGGCTTCGATACGTGGATAACAGAAAATGCACTTCTCTGATTTGCCGCTCTTCCAGTTGAAGTAGATTTTTTTGTACGGGCAACCGGTGATACACATGCGCCAGCCACGACATTTGTCCTGATCGATAAGCACAATGCCGTCTTCTTCACGCTTGTAAATCGCGCCGCTCGGACAGGTCGCCACACACGCCGGATTCAGACAGTGTTCACACAGGCGTGGCATGTACATCATGAAGGTGTTTTCGAACTGGCCGTACATTTCCTTCTGGATGTTTTCGAAGTTTTTGTCCCGAGACAGCTTAGAGAACTCGCCGCCCAGATCGTCTTCCCAGTTCGGGCCAGCGGTGATTTTGTCCATCCGCTGGCCGGTAATCAGCGAGCGCGGACGCGCAATCGGCTGATGTTTGCTTTCACCCGCTTTGTGCAGATTCTGGTAGTCAAAATCAAACGGCTCGTAGTAATCGTCGATACCCGGCAGATGCGGGTTAGCGAAGATTTTACCCAGCAGCAGCGCTTTGTTACCCATGCGCGGCACCAGTTTACCGTTGATTTTACGGATCCAGCCCCCCTTCCACTTATCCTGGTTTTCCCAGTCGTTAGGGAAGCCGACGCCCGGCTTGGTTTCCACGTTGTTGAACCACGCGTACTCCACGCCTTCACGGCTGGTCCAGACGTTTTTACAGGTGACTGAGCAGGTATGACAGCCGATGCATTTGTCGAGATTCAGCACCATGCCGACTTGTGAACGAATTTTCATTTTACGCTCTCCTGTACCTGGTCGTTACCTTCACCGTCTAACCAGTCAATGTTCTTCATCTTACGCACCACCACGAACTCATCACGGTTCGAGCCGACGGTGCCATAGTAGTTAAAGCCATACGCCAGCTGCGCGTAGCCGCCAATCATATGGGTCGGTTTCGGGCTGATACGCGTCACGGAGTTATGGATCCCGCCGCGTTGACCGGTGATTTCCGATCCCGGTAGGTTCACAATACGTTCCTGGGCGTGATACATCATGGTCATCCCCGCCGGAACGCGCTGGCTTACTACCGCACGCGCGGTCAGAGAACCGTTGCTGTTGAAGACTTCAATCCAGTCGTTATCATCGATACCCAGGTCTTTGGCATCGGCTTCGCTCATCCAGACGATCGGCCCACCGCGTGACAGGGTCAGCATCAGCAGGTTGTCACTGTAAGTGGAGTGAATGCCCCACTTCTGGTGCGGCGTCAGGAAGTTCAGCGCCTTCTCAGGGTTGCCGTTGGACTTCTGGCCCATCACCGCTTTCACCGAACGGGTGTCAATCGGTGGACGGTACACCAGCAGGCTTTCGCCAAAATCACGCATCCACTGGTGATCCTGATACAGCTGCTGACGGCCAGACAGGGTACGCCAAGGGATCAGCTCGTGAACGTTGGTATACCCGGCGTTATACGATACGTGTTCATCTTCAAGGCCAGACCAGGTCGGGCTGGAGATAATTTTGCGCGGCTGGGCCTGAATATCACGGAAGCGAATTTTTTCGTCTTCTTTATTCAGCGCCAGATGGGTATGGTCGCGACCGGTAATTTTACTCAGCGCATCCCAGGCTTTCACCGCCACCTGGCCGTTCGTTTCCGGGGCCAGAGTCAGGATCATTTCCGCCGCATCAATCGCGGTGTTGATCATCGGCTGACCTTTCGCCGGACCGTCAGCCTTGGTGTAGTTCAGCTTACGCAGCAGCTCAACTTCGCTGTCGGTATTCCAGGCAATACCTTTCCCGCCGTTGCCGATTTTTTCCAGCAGCGGACCGACGGAGGTGAAGCGCTCGTAGGTCGCCGGATAATCGCGTTCCACGGTCATGATATGCGGCGCGGTTTTACCCGGAATCAGGTCGCATTCGCCTTTTTTCCAGTCCTTCACATCCATCGCCTGGGCCAGTTCCGCCGGGGAGTCGTGCTGGATTGGCAGGGTGACAATGTCAGTTTCTTTACCCAGATGGCCAACGCAGACTTCGGAGAATTTCTTGGCGATGTCTTTGTAGATATCCCAGTCGCTTTTCGATTCCCACGCCGGATCAACGGCCGCCGACAGCGGATGAATAAACGGATGCATATCCGAGGTATTCATGTCGTCTTTTTCATACCAGGTGGCAGTTGGCAGCACGATATCGGAGAACAGGCAGGTGCTCGACAGACGGAAGTCCAGCGTCACCACCAGATCCAGTTTGCCGTCGAGACCGTTATCCACCCATTCAACTTCTTCCGGCTTCACACCGCCCTGCACGCCCAGATCTTTGCCCTGAATACCGTGCTCGGTACCCAGCAGGTACTTGAGCATGTATTCGTGGCCTTTACCGGATGAGCCCAGCAGGTTCGAACGCCAGATGAACATATTACGCGGATGGTTTTTACCGTTGTCCGGACGCTCAGAGGCGAAATGCATCGAGCCGTCTTTCAGCGATTTCACGGTGTAATCCACCGCTGACATGCCCGCTTTTTCCGCTTCAGCGGCAATGTGCAGCGGGTTGGTGCCCAGCTGCGGAGCGGACGGCAGCCAGCCCATGCGTTCAGCACGGACGTTGAAGTCAACCAGATGCCCGGTATAACGCGATTTATCCGCCATCGGCGACAGCAGTTCCTGCGCGGTCAGGGTTTCATAGCGCCACTGACTGGAGTGGTTATAGAAATAGGAGGTGCTGTTCATGTGGCGCGGCGGACGGTTCCAGTCCAGGGCGAACGCCAGCGGCGTCCAGCCGGTCTGCGGACGCAGTTTTTCCTGGCCGACGTAGTGTGCCCAGCCACCACCGCTCTGACCAACACAGCCACAGAAGATGAGCATGTTGATAATCCCGCGATAGTTCATATCGAGGTGATACCAGTGGTTCAAACCCGCGCCGACGATGATCATCGAGCGACCGTGGGTTTTATCGGCGTTGTCCGCAAATTCACGCGCGGTACGGATAATCTGTGCCCGGGAGACGCCGGTGATTTTCTCGGCCCACGCCGGGGTATACGCTTTCAGATCATCGTAGCTGCTGGCGCAGTTGTCATCGCCCAGACCACGTTCCAGGCCGTAGTTCGCCATGGTCAGGTCATACACGGTGGTGACCAGCTGCTCGGAGCCGTCGGCCATTTGCAGGCGTTTCACCGGCAGTTTATGCAGCAGGATGTTTTCCAGTTCGACGCTGGTGAAATGCTCGGTGCCGTCGCCGCCGAAGTATGGGAAGCCGACTTCCGCGATCTCGTCGTGGCTGCCCAACATGCTCAGGCGCAGCTGAACGTCATCGCCGCTTTTGCCGTCACGCTGTTCGAGGTTCCATTTGCCTTTATCGCCCCAGCGGAAACCGATAGAGCCGTTTGGCACGGTCAACTCGCCGCTTTCATCAAAGGCAACGGTTTTCCATTCCGGATTATTTTCCTGGCCTAATGCATCCACCAGGTCAGCGGCACGCAGCATACGGCCTGCGGCGTAATAGCCGTCACGTTGTTCAAGGGCCACCAGCATCGGCATGTCGGTATAACGACGCACGTAGTCGGTGAAATACTGGCTCGGTTTGTCGAGATGGAACTCGCGCAGCATCACGTGGCCCATCGCCAGCGCCATCGCCGCATCGGTGCCCTGCTTCGGTGCCAGCCACAGATCGCACAGCTTGGCAATTTCCGCGTAGTCCGGCGTGACCGCCACCGTTTTGGTGCCCTTGTAACGGACTTCGGTAAAGAAGTGCGCATCCGGCGTACGGGTCTGCGGCACGTTAGAGCCCCAGGCGATGATGTACGAGGAGTTATACCAGTCGGCAGATTCTGGTACGTCGGTCTGCTCGCCCCAGGTCTGCGGTGACGCAGGCGGCAGGTCGCAGTACCAGTCGTAGAAGCTCAGACAGGTGCCGCCGAGCAGAGAAAGGTAACGCGCGCCCGCAGCGTAAGAGACCATCGACATCGCCGGGATCGGCGAGAAGCCTGCCACACGGTCAGGGCCGTAGGTTTTCACGGTATAGACGTTGGAAGCGGCAATCAGCTCGTTCACTTCCTGCCAGGAAGAGCGCACGAAGCCCCCGCGACCACGCGCCTGCTTAAAGCTTTTGGCTTTATCCGCGTCTTCAATAATTGACGCCCAGGCATTCACCGGATCGGGATGCTGAACCTTCGCTTCACGCCACATTTTCATCAGGCGTTTGCGCATCAGCGGATATTTAAGACGGTTTGCGCTGTAGAGATACCAGGAGTAACTCGCGCCACGAGGGCAACCGCGTGGCTCGTGGTTCGGCATATCTGGACGCGTACGCGGGTAGTCGGTCTGCTGGGTTTCCCAGGTCACGAGACCATTTTTAACGTAAATCTTCCAGCTACATGAACCGGTGCAGTTCACGCCGTGGGTAGACCGCACCACTTTGTCATGCTGCCAGCGTTGACGGTATCCATCTTCCCAGTCCCGGTTAGTTTCCAGAAGCTGACCGTGCCCATCGGCAAAGGTTTCGCCCTTCTGCTTGAAGTAGCGAAACCGGTCCAGAAATTTGCTCATCGGGTTTCTCCTGATATGGAGCCTTGAGGCTCTGTCTTATAATAAAATCGACATTGCTAAGATTGACGGCACGGTAACCTGCACTAAAGGAGGGATAATTGATAACGATCAACGACATCTGAGGATGATTTAAGCGCCCGGCGGTGATGTACCACTAAAGTGGCAAGAGCAGGAGTGCATTTAATTTATTGATATATAGATATTTTATCCACTTTATGACTTCTGTTAGGAGTAGCAATTTGCGCTACCGGGTATTAAGGGGTAAGTCAGTCTCTGGGGAAGGGAGAGTACAAAAAATGGGGCCCCCCTTCCGAGGATAACCCCATGTTGAACAGTGCAATTATCCGAGAGATGTTAGCGATTCAGCGTTGCGTTCAGCACGAATATTTTTGATAAGCAGGCCTGAAATAACTATACCGGCGCAGGCGAAAACAGCCATCAAGCCAAACACGATTTGGTAGCCTGACAACCCAGGATAGGTATCTAAAATGTATCCATACAGGCTGTAACAGAACATCGCTGGGGCATATCCGATAAAACTTCCCAACGCCATTGCCGCACCGGTACTTTTCTCACTGATTCCCGCTTCGCCAATAGGGGCGAAGAACACCGCACGCTGAGTAAAGATGACCGCACCAAACATCAGGGTGCAAGCCATGCCTAAATAAACAGGCATTTGCTCATGTGGTAGTATTATCAGTGCCACCAATGCCAGCGCACTAATAATAAAGGTATAGAACAAATACTGGCTAGGTGATTTTAAAACCTTGTCCGCAATCAGCCCGCCAACTGGACCACCCACCATTTTCAAACAATACTGATTGATAATTCCGTACGCACCAACCAATGCAATGGGTAATGCATAAACATTTCTTAAAAAAGGAATGAAGAATGTTAATCCGCAGTATACCGCATAGACACAGAACACACTAAAAGCGATTAGCCAGACGGTTTTGTTTTTTAATACACTACCAAGACCTGGAGTAGCTTCTTTTTTCTCTGTTTTCTCTTGCTTAGCGATTTGCTCTTCCGGGCTTTCTTTTAATACCAAGAAAATAACCACACCGACTACAATAGCGATGAAAGAGTAAAACAATATTGCAGCTTTAAATCCGAAATAGTCGCTACCAAACCAGGTGAACACTGCCAGGGCGCTAAACGCGATAACGGTATCGACAATTCCTCGGCCTGTTTCAAAGAAACCAAACAAGCGCCCCTGTTGAGTGTTGTCTCCCAGCAAACTCACCGACTTTAGCAACACAGGCCAGTTAAGCATGTCGCAGGTCACGCCGAACAACGCCCAGACAAAGAGTATCCCCCAGTAGCCCGGCATTGTAGAAAGGTAGATCCCCAGCATACCAGTCGCAATCAGAGAAAGCGACATGGTAAAGCGTCGTGGTAATTTGTCAGAAAAGTAAATTGATAAGAAGAAACCAATGGTTGTAACAATAGAGTTAACCGACATCGCATTACCAATCTGACCATTGGTCAGGTGAAAATACTCTTGCATAGGAACATAGAATGCATCTTTCAATGACGGCAGTTTATATATTGTCCCGCCACACAGCACCAATAAGCTAAATATAGTCCATCTTTTTTTGGATAGCATAAGACACTCCACCCCTGAATTAGCGGAATTATTTATTGTTTAGAGAGTACAGTTACCTCACGAAAGGTGAGACAGCCGAATTTAAATGTTTTTGGTTAATTACCGCTTTAAAATATTCACAGCCTCTTTATGAAGATCGCCAAGGATATTGCGCACATACATTATTTGATTCATGGCATCGTCAATTTCTTTATTTAGCCTTTCTTCAATCCCGGAAGTCGGCAACGGGGTTTCACTCATCTGGCGTAATGGGATCCACGGGTTTATATCTTCGTGAGTAAAACGAAATGCCGGCGCATAATAATCTACTTCTTCTTCCAGACCGAAGGCGGTGACTTGCGGAATATCTTCACCCAGACAAATTAATTGCAGTAATAATTCTTTAAACGGTAGCTCACCTGCGCCAGAAATACATGCTGTATGCCCGCGGCCTTCACCTTCGTGAGTGATTAATGCATCTTTGATATGCACCTGTGTGACCTCACTTCCCATCACCGCTAGCGCATCAAGCGGCTCTTCGTTGGCATTAATCATGTTGGCGAAGTCAAACAGCAGGGAAAGCTGTGGAAAATCAGCTTGCCGGACCAGCTTCACCAGTTCGTGGCTTTGCAAATCTTCGTGTTGCTCAAGCGTAAATGTCAGACCGCTATGTTGGTATTTCGCTTTAATATATTGAATATCCTTGGCAATCATTTCCATTACCGCAGAAAGTGTCCCTTCATAGCGCGGATAAAACCGCACCGATGTCGCTCCTGATTTCAGCGCAATCCTCACAGCCTCATCAATGGTACGAGCATCTGAGGCGCTGGTTTCGATATGAATATCCAACCCCAACTGGCGCGATTTTTCTGCAAAATTCTTAAGCCGCTCATCGCTGGCATGCCTTAAAGACTGGCTTTCACCGTCCATAACATGAATTTTTACTCCCTTCAATTGCTGCTGACTGGCAATATCCAGTAAGTCTTCCGGCAGAATCTTTTCCATGCGCATGTTTAAATGAAACGCATAGGCATGCAGATACAACGGCAGATTTGCGGCACGTTCAACAATTTTTGTAGCCTGGATGTTGTTCATGGAAACTCCTGTAAATCGATATGAAACGCTACTGATTCAAAACGCCAATATTCGATATCAACCTGAATAACTTGCCCGCCTTCATCGGCACGGTATTTTTCAACCCGGATAGACGGCGTCCCCGCAGTGCCGCCCATCCCCTTGCAAGCCCCCGCAGAAAGACGTGTCGGTTTGAAGGCCAGATGCTGCGTATGCGAACTCTTGCCGAAGTCTTCTTGCCACACCTCAACAAAAGAGCGATCGCCTAATTTGTCGATAAAGCCGGGGGCGGACTGCGCGTTGATAAAGGTTTCGTGATAGAAAACTTTATGGTTATCAAGCGCCCCCCAACCACAAATTTTGTAAATTTCATCACCCTCTTTCACATTTAGCTGCGACAGAATTTCTGGTTCCGCTGTGTAAACCCGCTCTTTTTCCAGAAACCCCCAGGACGGCAAACGCCCCTGTTCCTGAGCTGCCTGCTTAAAGCTGGTGGAGGTGTTAGGGGTATATTTGAAACACGGTAAAGCCACGAACCAGCCGCGACGATCTTTACGAAAGATCTTTTCTTCCCCTTCAAGGAACAGCAGCGCCTGTCGCAGTGTCATGCGCTTAATACCCAGTAATTCTTCTAGCTCACGCTCGGAAGGTAATTTACCGCCAGGCTGGACGACCCCTTTGCTCAGCCAGTCATTGAGCATCTCTTTTGCCGTTTCTACGGTGGAATGGCTTTTCATGTTTTAATCCATTTGGTTTAAACCAGATTTGCTATCACGGTACTCTTCGCCCGCGAATGTGACAATGGTGTCTGGAGGGGGAGTTATTCTAAATGTGAGGTTTCTCGCAGAATAAAGTCAGATCGGGGAGGAATTTCAGGTAAAAAAATGGCGCGATTTCTCGCGCCATGATAATCAAAAAAGTAACGCTTATTTTTTAGTTTTACGCCCGTATACCACCCAAGTGATCAACACGCAGGCAATATAGAACACGAGGAAGACTTTCATTGCGCCCGCTGGCGAACCGGTCAGTTCCAGCGAGATACCAAAGGATTTAGGGATAAAGAAGCCACCGATAGCGCCAATCGCAGAGATGAAGCCCAGTGCCGCCGCAGTGTCCGTGGCCGCTTCACGCAGAGCGTGCTCTTCAGTACCGCCTTCTGCCTTCACTTTATCCATCGTCAGCTTACGGAAAATAACGGAGATCATCTGGAAGGTAGAAGCACTGCCCAGACCGGCCGTCAGGAACAGCCCCATAAATACCGCGAAGAAGGCGATGAAGTTGCCGCCCTCGCCGTTGGTTGGCAGGGTCAGGAACAGCAGCGCGGAGAAGATAGCCATCGCGATGAAGTTAATCAGCGTCACGCGAGTCCCGCCCAGACGGTCAGAAATACCGCCGCCAAGAGAACGCGCCAGGGCACCAATGAACGGGCCGAAGAAGGCGAAATGCAGGATCTGCACGTCCGGGAACTGGGTTTTAGACAGCATGGCAAACCCGGCAGAGAACCCGATGAACGAGCCAAACGTGGCGAGGTACAGCACCGCCATGATCCACAGGTGACCACGCTTCAGGACCGGCAACTGCTCTTTCAGAGAGGCTTTAGACGCCGCCAGATCGTTCATGCCGAACCAGGCTGCGAGGGTGAAGATAATCAGGAACGGCACCCAAATCCACGCCGCATTTTCCAGGAACAGCGACGAGCCATCGGCTTGCTCCACGCCAGTGCCGCCAAACATCGCAAACACCGAAACGGAAATCACCAGCGGAGCCACCAACTGCATCACGCTCACGCCCATGTTGCCCAGGCCGCCGTTCAGGCCCAGGGCACCACCCTGCTTCGCTTTCGGGAAGAAGAAGCTAATGTTCGCCATACTGGAAGCAAAGTTAGCCCCAGCGAAACCGCACAGCAACGCAATGACCATGAACACGCCAAACGGCGTGGTCGGATCCTGCACCGCAAAGCCCAGCCATACGCACGGAATAATCATGATCCCGGTGCTGAACGCAGTCCAGCGACGACCGCCGAAGACCGGCACCATAAACGCATAAGGCACACGCAGCAGTGCGCCGGACAGCGCTGGCAGCGCGGTCAGCATAAACAGCTGATCGGTTGAGAAGTTGAACCCGACTTTATTGAGGTTTACGGCAACCGCGCTGAACAACATCCAGACGCAGAACGCGAGCAGCAGACAGGGTACGGAAATCCACAGGTTTCGACTGGCCACGCGATGCCCACGCGTTTGCCAGAAGGCTGCGTCTTCTGGACGCCAGTCTGTAATGACAGCGCCTTTATCCTTTTCCGATGCGGAAGTGTGACTCATATAAACCTCAAATGATGGAGTTAGTTGCTGCCACATTAGGGTTTACGGGCCGGGGTAAGTTGATATAAATCAAAGGAAAATCGAACATAATTGAGGGCAAAAAATCAGCATTACTCTTAGTGAGTAGAGCAAACCAGTCAAAAAAGTGTGGTTTTTCACATCCCTTAGGCGCGAAATACCCCTTATCATCCCCTGCCTCGCCATACCGGCAATTAAGAGGTAATCCTTTGGGGGTATGGGTATACTCCAGGTGATATCCGAGAATAAGCCTCACTCCCGGATTGTATCCAGGTCAGGAGCCTAGCTGTCGATGTTTAAACGTCTTTTTACCCCGCTTACGCTGGTCAATCAACTGGCGCTTATCGTTTTGCTGTCCACCGCCATCGGTGTGACGGGCATGGCGATTTCTGCCCGTTTGGTTCACGGGGTGCAGGGTAGCGCCCATGCCATCAACAAAGCAGGCTCCCTGCGGATGCAGAGTTATCGCCTGCTGGCGGCTATCCCGCTGCAACCTGACAGTCAGAAATTATTCGATGAAATGAACCAGACGGTTACCAGCCCGGAGCTGATTGAAGCCGCGCGCCGGGACGGTCAGCGTCAGCAGCTCGAAGCCCTGCAAACCTACTGGCAGTCTAAGCTTGCGCCGAGTATGAAGCTCGCTGACCGCCAGCAACAGGTGGCCGGAGAAGTCGCCAGCTTCGTGAACCGCATCGACCAGCTGGTGACTGCGTTTGACCATACCACCGAAAAACGCATTCAGCATGTGGTGTGGGTACATCGTATGATGGCCCTGTGTATGGCGCTGCTGTTGCTGTTCACCATCGTCTGGCTGCGCGCGCGGTTGCTGCATCCGTGGGAACAGCTGTTGCGGATGGCGCGGGCGGTGAGCCAGCGTGATTTCACCCAGCGAGCCACTATCAGCGGTCGCAACGAGATGGCGACGCTGGGCATGGCGTTGAACAATATGTCGAAAGAGCTGGCAGGCAGCTATGCGGTGCTCGAACAGCGGGTTCAGGAAAAAACCGCCAACCTCGAACAAAAGAACGAAATCCTCAACTTCCTCTGGCAGGCCAACCGACGTCTGCACTCTCAGGCTCCCCTGTGCGAGCGTATTTCGCCGGTGCTCAATGGCCTTCAGGGCCTGACTTTACTGCGGGATATTGAAGTCCGGGTCTACGATTTGGAAGATGAGGAAAACCATCAGGAGTTTATTTGTCACTCTGAACAAGAGTGTGACGAAAAAGGCTGCTATCTCTGCCCGCGTAATCTGCCAGCACTACCCGGCACCGGCACTACGCTGAAATGGCGACTGACCGACGCTCATAATCAATATGGTATTTTGCTCGCGACGCTACCTGCGGGCCGTCATTTGAGCCACGATCAGCAGCAGCTGGTTGATACTCTGGTGGAACAGCTGACCGCCACGCTGGCGCTCGACCGTCAACAGGAACGTCAGCATCAGCTGATCGTGATGGAAGAGCGCGCCACTATCGCCCGCGAACTCCACGATTCCATCGCCCAGTCGCTGTCGTGTATGAAGATGCAGGTCAGCTGTCTGCAAATGCAGGGTGAGAAATTGCCGGAAGACAGCCGCCAGTTACTGAGCCAGATGCGTAATGAACTTAACATCTCCTGGATACAGCTGCGCGAGCTGCTGACCACTTTCCGGCTACAGTTAACCGAACCGGGCTTGCGTCCTGCACTGGAGGCGAGCTGTGAGGAATACAGCGCTCGCTTTGGCTTCCCTGTACAGCTGGATTACCAGCTTCCCCCGCGTTTTGTCCCTTCGCATCAGGCGATTCATGCCTTACAGATTGCCCGCGAAGCGTTGAGCAATGCACTTAAACATTCTGAAGCGACGGAAGTCACCGTATCGGTGATGCATAATGGCAACCAGGTCCGTCTGACCGTGACCGATAATGGCCGTGGCGTGCCGGACCATGCCGAGCGGAATAACCACTACGGTTTAATCATCATGCGCGATCGCGCGCAAAGCCTGCGTGGTGATTGCCAGGTCAAACGCCGTGACACGGGCGGCACAGAAGTTGTCGTCTCCTTTATTCCCGAAAAACCGCTTCCACAACCGCAAGGAGAAATCCATGAGTAATCAGGAACGGGCCACCATCCTGTTAATTGACGACCACCCTATGCTGCGCACCGGCGTCAGGCAATTGATCAGCATGGCCCCCGATCTTCTGGTGATCGGCGAAGCCAGCAACGGCGAACAGGGTATCGAACTGGCTGAGTCACTTGACCCGGATTTGATCCTGCTGGATTTGAATATGCCCGGCATGAACGGCCTGGAAACCCTCGACAAGCTGCGCGAGAAGTCACTCTCTGGCCGGGTGGTGGTGTTCAGCGTGTCAAACCACGAAGAAGATGTGGTCACCGCGTTAAAACGTGGGGCGGACGGCTACCTGCTCAAAGACATGGAGCCGGAAGATTTACTCAAGGCGCTGCACCAGGCCGCGGCGGGTGAAATGGTACTCAGTGAAGCGTTAACGCCAGTGCTGGCCGCCAGCCTGCGGGCCAATCGCGCCACCTCCGATCGGGATATTAATCAGTTGACCCCGCGTGAACGCGACATTCTGAAGCTGATCGCCCAGGGTCTGCCGAATAAAATGATCGCCCGCCGTCTCGATATCACCGAGAGCACCGTGAAGGTTCACGTGAAGCACATGCTGAAAAAGATGAAGCTTAAATCCCGCGTCGAAGCGGCGGTGTGGGTGCATCAGGAACGCATTTTCTAAGGCATCAGTAGCGTATCTGACGATGCCGCCGGGAAGGTCACCAGCGGCTCCGTCAGCACCAGCGTAATCTCATTGGACGAGACGCGCTGTCCCTTCTCATCTTCAACCACCACCGACAGATGCCAGCGATTCTGCGCCCCGTCGCTGTAATCCCACGCGGGCATAATCACCGTCCAGCCGTCGGTATGGCTACGATTCACCGGCGGCGTCAGGCTTAACGCCTGTGAATCCCCCTGCCAGGTCAGCGACTTGATTTTAAACCGGCTGCGCACCTGAAGCTTAAGGGACACCGTTTCGCCCGGCTGCAAATCCCATGGCGGCGTGGCGAGGAACACCGACAGCGTTTTACGCTGGCGATACTCCACCACCGGCAGATTACTGCGTTCCGGGCTGTCGTAACGACTGCCGCGCAGCGAGGTAAAGTCCGCCACTTCGCTGGAGGCCAGCTGTTTCTTCAACGGTACGCCAAAGCGATAGTTCAGTTTCATGCCGAGATTATTCTGGCTCACACCGCTTTCGCCCTGCTTATGTTCGGCGGAAATGGTCACCAGCGGCACCGGGGTATACGCCAGCCCCAGGGACACGGCCATCGGATTGTGATAGCCGGTGCCGGAGTGAAATAAGTCAACGCTGTCGCCGTAATACTGCTCGAAACTGACGCTGGTATTAATGAAGCGATAAAACGGCAGTCGGGCCTGCGCGGTCAGATCGTACCCGCGCGCCATCCGGCTTTCCTGGGTTTCACTCTCGTCCTGCCAGCCATTGAACGGCTGATAGTAGTTCGCCGAAAGGCGCAAATATTCGCCCCAAGCTTCTGCGCCAAAGCCCCCGCGCTGCAAGCGTTCACCCAGTAGCGCATCATAAAAAGCGTTATAACCCACCAGCCAGTTGCCTGCGATCCAACGCTGTCCGACGCCAAGGTTACTCACCAGACCATCGTCTTGCTCGGTGACGCCCACCTGGCTCCAGGTCAGATAGCGGTTATTGTCTTCCAACGGTACAAACCAGCTGCCGTGGCTGCCGGTGAATTTGCCGTCGCGATCCACCAGCAGTTCTGCCGAAGCGTTGCCCCACGGAGAAAGCCAGTAGTCCAGTTGCTGATTCACTTCGGCGTTAAGCTGGTGACTGAGCTTTTCGATGGCGAAGAGGCGAGCCTGATCGCCGGTATCCAGCCCGTTGTCCTTCATACTGGCTTCGCCAAAGGCTTTCATCATTTCGGCGAGCTGCTTTTCACTTTCGTGATTATCAGGGGCAATGCCCAGGCTCGGCAGCGCCTCGGGGCTCTGTGCAAAAGGGTGTTCGGCCTGATCGACGAAGGTTTGACGAGCACCGGCAACACCGCCTGCTAAGGGCAAGAGTAGGAACAACAAGAGACGTGGTGGTGACAGCAAATAACGCAAAACGCAGCGGGATCCCTCAATAAATCAACAGCAGAACGAAAAAGGGTGTCGGATGACACCTCACCTTATCTTAACGCTTTTACCCTTCTCTTTCAGCCCGGGGGCAAATTTCAGGAAGATCCTTAAGCATCGGCTACAGTTAAACCACCTTTCCTGCATGAGATGTCCTTATGAAAACCCTCCCCCGCCTGCTGGCCTGCGCGGCCTTATTTGCCAGCGTGAACGCCACCTGCGCGGACAGTCTGTTTATATTACAGTCGCCTAATTTTGCCGATAACGCGATGCTCGATAAAACCTTTGCCGGGAATGACCCGAAGAATGCGAACTGCACCGGGAAAAATAACTCGCCGCCGCTGGTCTGGAGCAACGTTCCGCCGCAAACCCAAAGCCTGGCGCTGGTCGTGCACGATCCCGAGGGCAATAAAGGGCTTGGCGTGACGCATCTGGTGGCCTACAACATCTCCCCTGCGCTGACCGGGTTTGGACCGGATGCCTTACGCGACGGAAAAGGATTCACCGGTGGCAAAAACACGCCGGGCACCGCCAGCTGGTACGGACCCTGTCCGCCTCCGGGAACCGGGGCCCACCATTACACCTTTACATTGATCGCCACGTCGCTGCCACCGACCCTGCCCGAAGGCTTAACCCGCGAGGCGCTGTTTGAAAAACTGAAAGGACATCAATTGGCCGCAGCCGGGTTGATTGGCCGTTTCGGACAGTAGAACTGCGCCAGATCATGCCCCCGACCTGAAGCGGTTGGCAGCCTGGGCGCGGGGCAGTAGCATCAGGAGTCTTTAAGCCATTTCAGGAGTGAACATGCAACGTATTGTGATTATCGCCAACGGCGCGGCCTACGGCAGCGAATCGCTTTTTAATAGTCTGCGTCTGGCCATTGCGCTGCGCGACCAACAGCAGATAGACCTGAAAGTGTTCCTGATGTCCGATGCGGTGACCGCTGGATTGAAAGGGCAAAAACCGGCCGAGGGCTACAATATTCAGCAAATGCTGGAAATTTTAACCGCCCAGGATGTTCCGGTGAAATTATGCAAAACCTGCACCGATGGCCGGGGTATCACCCCGCTTCCGCTGGCAGATGGCGTGGAAATCGGCACGCTGGTTGAGCTGGCGCAGTGGACGCTCGAGGCGGACAAGGTATTAACCTTCTGAGTCAAAAAGCGCTGATAAAGTGTTTTTCTTAAGCAGTGGTTGCCGGGGACGTAACGATGGACAGCGTCGTCGCTAACGTACGGGAAATCCACCCTACCCCCACCAGCAGCGAACAGATGCAGGGCTTTAAAGAGATTAATCACGCGGTGATCCATCTGGACAGAATGGTGCAGCAGAATGCTGAACTGGTGGTGGAATCAGCCGCAGCGGCAGGCGCTCTGCAAAGCCAGGCGGGCGACCTTGCTACAACCGCCGGACATTTCCGCATTTAATTTTCTGCTGGCGCAGTTTTGAACCTCAAATCACGCGCCAGCTGAATGGTTTCAGGAACATTGTCATTTTTGTTGAATCGTTGCCGCAATTTTTGATCAAAATCAGCATCAGCCCCCTCCCCATTTGGTGTTATGCCATGAGTGAATTGTGAACAACATCACACACGAGGAATCTCTGGCACGGAGTGCGTGGGCTGACTGCAACGGGGTAAACAATGGCAATGGTGAAAGCAAGTTTGACGTTATTTGGTGGGGATACAGTGGTGGTTCGGTGCTCTGAACGCTGCCATATTCATTTGATGAGTGCAAAAAAACAGGCGAGCGATGCGCAGACCGATATTCTCAGCGTGCAGAATCGTGATAATGCCTATCTGACCGTGCCGTACAGTGGAACCTGGAATGTGCTGATCGACAGCCATAGCCAATCGCTGGAACATTCAATCAGCTTCGTTCCGGCATAGTAATGTCCGGTGGCGCTTCGCTTAGCGGACCTACACAACCGTAGGCCACGCAGGCGTTAGCCCCGCCGGACATTTTTTCATGCCGTGCGCGGCAGATTTTCACCGTTCAGCAGGTAGCGCACTTTCCCGACCAGCTCGTTCAGACACTCATCCTGCATGCCCAGCTTCACTAATTCCTGTTCGAGCGAGAACAGATACTGGGCGTTAGTGCCGAGCGGCCCACTGGCGGCGGCAATCAGCGGGGCTATCACCTGCACGCTGGTGTCAGATTCATACAGCGGGTGGCGCGGATCCATGATGAACACCAGCGCGTTCACCGTTTGGCCGTCGTCAAGTTCCAGCTTGCACCAGGTTGGCAGATAGCACCCGGTGATCATTTCACGCTTCCAGAGCAGCGACAGCTCCTCTTCGAGCGCACCGTCCGGCAGACGATAGGCGACGCCGGTGGTGCGTCCGCCCTCTTTTAGGGCAAGCATGCGGCCTGGCTGACAGGCACTACCGCGCCCTGCCGTCAGGCGTAAACAAAAGGCACGGTGCCAACCGACGAGCGTCCCGGTGCAGGATTCACTGTAATCCAGCGCCGGGTTCCACATCAGGGAACCGTAACCAAAAATCCATACCGGGCCATCATCTGGACGACAGGCTAACGTCGCGGCCAGTGAAGCTGCACGTTGTTCCGACGACCAGAGTAGCGATTCCTCGATTGCACCAAACGCCGTCTTGCAATCGGCTTTCAGCAAGAAATCACGTGTTAACACTTTATACCTCCGCCACTGCAATCTTCCCTGTTACCACTATTTCCCTCTGAATTGCTGAAATATTATCCAGCTTCCACAGACAATATGCAATGAACGGGCCGAAGGCAAGGCAACAAAGTGTCAATAAATGACAATTGTTTCCGGCAAGTGACAGCTTATTCCATTAAGCCTTTCATTTACTTCTTCTTATGCCACTTATCATCGTCTCCCTTCTGATAATCATTCTTCACCGCCGCCCACGCCACACGGTGCGCGGTCTCTTCGCGGCTGGCATCGTCCCGACGGTCCTCTTTATGCTTATACTGATCCCAGGCGCTGTTAAACGCTTCTTTATAGATATCCTGAGCATGCGCGGGCAGCACATGCTGCACGCTGTCGGGTAAATCACTTCGGTCGTGGTAAGGCATAACGCTCTCCTGAATTGAGACCCATATTCAGTGTGGCCAAGGATTCCCCGAGGCGCAAATTCCGAAGATTATTGCAGAAAAATGACAATCAATGCATTGTTATATAAATAGAAAATAAACATAACATGGTTTTTACTGTGTTTATTATGACACGCGAGACAGAGAGGTAAATTTCAGTAAAAACACGAAGATATTCCCGCGCGGTCTGCTATGTTATGTCCTTATGTTATCTATAATTAAAATTACCTGCTCAAACGGAGATGGTTAATGACACATGCACATGAGGCGGTGAAAACCCGCCACAAGGAGACGACTCTCATTTTCCCGGTACTGGCACTGGCAGTGCTGGTGTTCTTTGGTAACAGCCAGTCACTGCCAGTGGTTATTGGGATCAACATCCTGGCCCTTATCGGTATTTTAAGTAGCGCTTTTAGCGTGGTTCGCCATGCAGACGTACTGGCCCACCGCCTCGGCGAGCCCTATGGCTCACTGATTTTAAGCCTCTCAGTCGTTATTCTTGAAGTGAGCCTCATTTCTGCGTTAATGGCCACTGGCGATGCGGCCCCGACTTTGATGCGTGACACCCTCTATTCGATCATCATGATTGTTACCGGCGGCCTGGTGGGCTTTTCGTTATTGATGGGCGGTCGCAAGTTTGCCACTCAGTACATGAATCTCTTTGGCATTAAACAATATCTGATTGCCCTGTTCCCACTGGCGATTATCGTGCTGGTGTTCCCGATGGCGCTGCCGGGTGGGAATTTCTCCACCGGACAGGCGCTGTTGGTTGCCCTGATCTCCGCCGCGATGTACGGCGTGTTCCTGCTGATTCAAACCAAAACGCACCAGAGCCTGTTCGTGTACGAGCATGAGGACGAGGCCGACGACGATGACCCGCATCATGGTAAACCCTCGGCGCACAGCAGCGTCTGGCATGCGGTGTGGCTGGTAATTCATCTGATTGCGGTCATCGCAGTGACGAAAATGAACGCCGGTCCGCTGGAGATGCTGCTCGGCACCATGAACGCTCCGGTGGCCTTTACCGGCTTCCTGATTGCGCTACTGATCCTCTCTCCTGAAGGTCTTGGGGCGCTACGTGCGGTGCTGAATAATCAGGTACAGCGCGCAATGAATCTCTTCTTTGGTTCGGTGCTGGCGACCATTTCTTTGACGGTGCCGGTGGTGACGCTCATTGCGTTTGCAACGGGCAATCATCTGGAGTTTGCGCTGGGTGCACCGGAAATGATTGTGATGGTGGCGTCTCTGGTGCTGTGCCAGCTCTCCTTCTCCACCGGACGCACCAATGTGCTTAACGGTTCTGCGCATCTGGCACTGTTTGTGGCGTATTTGATGACAATATTTGCCTGATAACAGCTGCCAGCAATGGCGTTATTGCAGATAGCTCTCCTTTGAATTGGGGAGCTATCTGAGCGTTATTCTTTCACTCCCTCGACACTATTTATTTTTATTTGAAAACGTGAAGCGCTTAGCAAATATCAGCGTGAACAGTCTAAAAACCAATTAACGCAACCTCAAAACAAAATATAATAATTGTCCACACCACCAACCTTCACTACTCTCACCTGCACACATTCATTATCAAGTCATCTCACCCTCAGTACGTTGATATTCACCAAAATAATATGAACAGGATTTTACATCTCTCTCCGCTTAGAAAATAAAGCTGTATTTCTGGGCCTGCACTTCTATTACTGGAGCGAATGAAATGAGTTCTCTTATTGAAAGCACCCAGCCATCTGATTCTGATTCATTACCTCTGATACAACGGATCAGTTATGGTGCGCTGGATGTCGCTGGCAACTTGCTGTACTGCTTTGGTTCAACCTACATTCTTTATTTTTACACGGATGTTGCAGGTATCAGCCTTGCTATTGCAGGGATAATTCTGCTGCTGGCACGTATCGTAGACGGCATTGATGCCCCTGTATGGGGAGTTATCATTGATAAGACGCGATCACGCTATGGTAAATGTCGCCCCTGGTTTTTATGGTTGCCGTTACCCTTTGCTGTATTTAGTGCACTTTCGTTCTGGTCACCCGATATTAGCATGACAGGAAAAGCCATCTATGCAGCCATATCTTACATGTTGGCCAGCATTCTTTTTACCGGTTTAAACACGCCACTGAGTGCAATATTACCCCTCATGACCCTCTCGCCAAAAGAGCGATTAATTCTGAATTCGTACCGCATGACGGGTGGACAAATCGGGGTGTTATTAATGAATGCCACGGCATTACCACTGGTTGCTTTTTTGGGCAATGGCAATGACAAAACCGGCTTTATTTATACTGCGATAACGTTCGCCGTAATATCCTGTGCGCTCACGCTTTTTGCCTTTAAAAATATTCGTGAATTAGATGCAGGAAAGATTCAGCAACAACCACGACTCCCAATGATAAAAAGTTTCTCGGCCATGAAGGGAAACTGGCCGTGGATCCTGATGGTGCTGGCGAACCTCATTTTCTGGATTGCCTTACAGCAACGGGCCACCACCATTGTTTACTATTTAACCTGGAACCTTGATCGTAAAGATCTGGTACCGCTCATCAACAGCCTCGCCACGTTGCAGATTTTATTCATCATCGCCATCCCCTTCTTTAGTAAATTTCTGAGCAAAACCTGGATATGGATAAGCGGTCTGCTGGTGGCTGCTTTCGGCGGGGTATTGATGTGGTTCGCGGCAGATAATATTCCTTTCCTCATCGCCGCCTGGGTGCTCGCCAATATCGGCAGCGGTATTGCCTGCTCAATGCCCTTCGCCATGCTCGGTTTTGCGGTCGATTACGGTAAATGGAGAACCGGTATCCGCGCCACGGGTGTCCTGATCGCTTTCGGCAGTACCTTCTGCATCAAAATGGGCAGCGGGATAGGTACGGCATTTGCGGCATGGATTATGAACAGTTTTGGCTATGTGCCTAATCATGCCCAGACCGCCGATAGCCTTACCGGCATTACCTGCGCCTTTATCTGGCTACCAGCACTCCTCTTTGCGCTGGCTGCGCTGCCTTTGCTCTTCTTTCGTCGGTATGAAGCGATGGAGAGCCGTATCCAGCAGGACCTGCTGTCTGACACTCACTGAAAATTTCCAACCCATCAATCACAATCGGAAGGAATACCTATGTCGTTTATCAAGCAAGATCCCCAGCGTTTGATCTGGCAATACAACGATCGCTATCTATGGATTGAAGCCTGGGGCGAAAATAGTCTGCGCGTTCGTAGTGGCCGTCATCTGCCGGTGATGCGAAATGAGCACTGGGCCTTAACGGAGGTTCCCGCCACCTCTGCGGCACAACTGACCTATGGCGATAAACACGTCACGCTGAAGAATGGAAAAATTACCGCGGTGGTTAATCAACAGGGGCAAGTCAGCTTCTGGCGCGATTCAGAGAGATGTTTGCTTCAGGAATTCTGGCGTCAGCGCGGCGAAATGGGTGAAGACGAATCCGCCCATGGGCAATATGTCAGCGCCCTGAATCTGGAAGGACGCGAATTCAAACCCATCCCCGGCGGCAAGTTCTCCATCAAAGCGCGTTTTGAGGCCAATGACGGCGAAAAATTATATGGGATGGGGCAATATCAACAGCCTAATCTGGATTTAAAAGGTTGCATGCTGGAGCTGGCCCAACGAAATTCTCAGGCGTCGGTCCCCTTCCTCTTATCGAGTCAAGGGTACGGCTTTTTATGGAATAACCCGGCAGTTGGCCGCGTCACTTTTGCCCAAAATGGAACGGAGTGGGAAGCGGCTGTCAGTGAACAGTTAGATTACTGGATAACCGCAGGGGATACCCCCGCTGAAATTAGCGAAGCCTACGCCCGGGTCACCGGTACACCCCCTATGATGCCGGAATACGCCATGGGGTTCTGGCAATGCAAACTGCGTTATCGTAATCAGGAAGAATTACTGACCGTTGCACGTGAATACAAGCGTCGCCAACTCCCTCTCTCTGTCATCGTCATTGATTTCTTTCACTGGCCGAACCAGGGCGACTGGATGTTTGACTCCCGCGACTGGCCCAACCTGGATGCCATGATTGCAGAGCTAAAAACGATGGGCATTGAACTGATGGTGTCGATTTGGCCGACAGTCGATAATCGCACCGACAGCTACAAAGAAATGAAACAAAACGGTTGGCTGGTCCATACCGAACGTGGTTTGCCCATCAATATGGATTTCCTCGGCAATACGACCTTTTTCGATGCCACAAATCCGGGGGCGAGGGAGTATGTCTGGGGCAAAGCAAAACGCCATTACTATGACAAAGGCGTGAAGCTGTTCTGGCTGGATGAAGCAGAGCCTGAATTCAGCGTCTACGACTATGATAACTATCGCTACCACGCCGGACCGGTACTGGAGGTTGGTAATATTTATCCACGCATGTATGCCAAAACGTTCTTTGACGGAATGAAAGCTGAAGGTGAGGAACAGGTGATCAATCTCCTGCGCTGCGCCTGGGCAGGCAGTCAGAAATACGGCGCGCTGGTCTGGTCCGGCGATATTCACTCCTCATTCCGCTCATTGCGCAACCAGTTGGCGGCGGGTCTGAATATGGGCATTGCGGGCATCCCATGGTGGACAACGGATATCGGCGGTTTTCACGGGGGCAACATCCACGATCCGAAATTCCATGAGCTGTTAATCCGCTGGTTCCAGTGGGGTGTTTTCAGCCCCGTAATGCGTCTACACGGGAATCGGGATCCACAGATACTGCCGGAACAACCTTATCGTGACGGCATTGCACAATGCCCAACCGGGGCACCCAATGAGGTCTGGAGCTACGGAAGTGAGGTTGAGGAGATTGTGACTGGCTGTCTGCAACTGCGCGAGACATTGAAACCTTATATCACCCAAATTATGCAGGAAACCCACAGTAAAAATACGCCCGTCATGCGAACGCTGTTCTTTGAGTTCCCGGATCAACCCATGAGCTGGAATATTACCGATCAATACTGTTTCGGACCGGATCTCTTGGTCGCGCCGATTCTGTATGAAGGCATTCGGGAGCGGGAGGTGTGGCTGCCTGAAGGGGAAACCTGGATTGATTTTTATAGCGGAGAGCGCTATGCGGGAGGCCAAACACGTTCTCACGCCGCACCGCTGAATCAGATCCCTGTTTTCATTAAGGAAAAAGGGAAATATCGTCACATACTGCCGATGTAAATCAGACGCCTTTGATGGCTTAAGCATCACCGGAGGGGAGTAAACTGCTTGAGTGTCTGCGCTGAGCACCATCAAGGATCCGAAAATGGCTGCGCATTTCCGGATCCTTTCAACGGCTTCTTACTTGCTGGTATCCAGCGGTTCGAAGTTCTTCACCAGGTCGTCAATGGCTTTGATCTGCTTCAGGAACGGTTCCAGTTTATCCAGCGGCAGCGCGGATGGACCATCGCATTTCGCGTTTTCTGGATCCGGATGCGCTTCAATGAACAGGCCGGCCAGGCCGGTAGCCATCCCGGCACGCGCCAGTTCGGTTACCTGACCACGGCGACCACTGGATGCGGCACCAAACGGGTCACGGCACTGCAGCGCATGGGTCACGTCGAAAATCACCGGAGAGTTGCCTGAAACGGCTTTCATCACGCTAAAGCCCAGCATGTCGACAATCAGATTGTCGTAGCCAAACTGCGTCCCACGGTCACACAAGATAACCTTGTCGTTCCCGCCTTCGGCGAATTTGTCGACGATATTACCCATTTGGCCAGGGCTTACGAACTGGGGTTTCTTCACGTTGATCACCGCCCCGGTTTTCGCCATCGCTTCGACCAGGTCGGTCTGACGGGCGAGGAATGCAGGCAGCTGGATAACGTCAACGACTTCGGCCACAGGCTGCGCCTGGTGCGCTTCGTGAACGTCAGTTATCAGTTTCACGCCGAAAGTCTGCTTCAGTTCCTGGAAAATCTTCATCCCTTCTTCGAGGCCCGGGCCACGATAGGATTTGATGGATGAGCGGTTGGCTTTATCAAAAGAGGCTTTGAACACGTAAGGAATGCCCAGCTTTTGGGTCACGGTCACATAGTGCTCACAGATACGCATCGCGAGGTCACGCGACTCGAGCACGTTCATACCACCGAACAGTACGAACGGCAGGTCGTTTGCGACGTTGATATCGCCAATGCTAACCACTTTTTGTTTCATAGGATCGCCTTATCAGGGGTTAATCGGATTCTTTCCGGATTAATGCAAGGTAATGTGTTTGTTCGCGATGTTGTTGATCTGCGCGCGAATAATTTCGCTGATCGGATCTTCCGGACACTGCTCGACGAAATAGCTCAAATCGCTGAGCGCCACGTGCTCGCACTCCAGCTGGGCGTAGATCAGGCCGCGATCGCGGATTTCATACGGATCTTCCGGATTGAACTGCAACAGCGCCTCGCTGACGCGCAGCGCCAGCTCCATCTGCCGCTCTTCCATCAGCGCAGATTTCAGGGTGTCGAGCAGCTTACGGATAACTTCGGCGTTGTCCGCTTCATCCAGGTCTTCGTTAAACAGTTCCGCCACCGGGCTGATATTGCCTTTCAGCCACACTTCGAGGGTGTGTTCATCAAGGGTATCGCCAGTAAACGGATTAATAAGCCACATTTCGCCGGTTTCAACGTCGGCACGCAGCAGCAGCTGGGTCGGGAAAATCACCGGCATCATTGGAATAGACAGGCTGCGGGCGACCCAGAGCATGATCGCCCCGAGCGAAACGGCGCTGCCTTCACGATTCTTCAGAACGGTATCGAGCCACAGCGCGTCGGAGAGACGGTAAATACCGTGCGCGGAACTGAAACCCCATTCGCCGTAGAACAGCTCAATCAGACGTTCCACCTGACGGGTTTCAGTCCACGAAGGGCTAATCTCTTCCCGTGCCAGACTCACCAGTTGCTCCAGCTCGTCGATTACATACTGGGCCTGGAAATCGTCACGGATCAGTTCAGAGATGAGGATCATGCCGTCGCACAAAGGTGCTTTGTTAAATTCAAAATCTGCTAATGACCTCATGACCTACCCCAACTGCGGGTTGCGCAATGGCAACCGGATAACTTCAAAATGATGCTAATAATAACGCTAAACGGGCTTTCAGTCAGCATTACGTCGTCCGACCGTTAGGCGCTCGTTGCCGCCATAGTCACGACAGGTTTCCACCTGCGTATAACCCGCCTGAAGATAGCGTTGACGCACCGCGTCGCCCTGCTTCCAGCCGTGTTCCAGCAGCATCCAGCCGCCGGGTGCTAAAAAGTGCCGCCCTTCACCAATGATGTGGGCCAAATCGGCCAGCCCTTCATCCGCCGCCACCAACGCGCTGAGCGGTTCAAAACGCACGTCACCTTCAGCGAGATGCGGGTCCTGTTCGTCTATATACGGCGGATTACTGACAATCATGTCGAATGTGCGGCCCGCCAGTGCGCTAAACCAATCGCTCTGAACAATCGTTACATTGTCGATGCCCAGACTGGTGGCGTTACATTGCGCCAGCGCAACGGCATCCGCAACAAAATCCACGGCGGTCACCCGGCAATCCTGGCGTTCGCTCGCCAGTGCCAGGGCGATCGCCCCGGTGCCGGTGCCTAAATCGAGGATATCGCAGGGCCTGGAAGGCAAACGCGCCAGCGCCTGTTCAACCAGACATTCGGTATCCGGGCGCGGGATAAGCGTGGCCGGCGAGACGGCCAGCGGCAATGACCAGAACTCACGCATGCCGACTAAATGCGCCACCGGTTCGCCATTGACCCGGCGGCTCAGCAGCGATTCCAGCCTGTCGCTTTGCTCGGCCGTTAAAGCCGTTTCATCAAAGGCCAGAATATAGGTCCGCGTTTTTCCGCTGACGTGACCAAGCAAAATCTCGGCATCGCGACGCGGGCTTTCACTCTGCGCCAGACGGGCAATCGCCTGCGTCAGCCACTGCTTAAAATTTATCATTCCTGATCGGACAATGCCGCCAGCTGATCGGCCTGATATTCCTGGACGATCGGTTCAATCAGCATATCGAGTTTGCCTTCCATCACCTCATCCAGACGGTACAGCGTCACGTTGATACGGTGGTCGGTCACGCGGCCCTGTGGGAAGTTGTAGGTGCGGTTGCGATCGCTGCGATCGCCGCTGCCCAGCAGGTTACGACGGGTTGAGGCTTCCGCCTGCTGGCGTTTCGCCACTTCGGCAGCACGAATACGCGCCCCAAGCACTGACAACGCTTTGGCTTTGTTTTTGTGCTGCGAACGTTCGTCCTGACACTCCACCACGATGCCGGTTGGCAGGTGAGTAATACGGATTGCGGAGTCGGTGGTGTTAACGTGCTGACCGCCCGCGCCCGAGGAGCGGAAGGTATCAATACGCAAGTCCGCCGGGTTGATGTCCGGCATTTCGGCTTCCGGCAGTTCTGGCATCACTGCCACGGTGCAGGCAGAGGTGTGAATACGCCCCTGCGATTCGGTGGCCGGGACACGCTGTACGCGATGACCGCCGGATTCAAACTTAAGACGCCCGTAAACGCCGTCACCGCTGATTTTGGCGATGACTTCTTTAAAGCCGCCGTGCTCGCCTTCGTTGGCGCTCATGATTTCTACCCGCCAGCGGCGAGATTCGGCGTAGCGGCTATACATGCGGAACAGATCGCCTGCAAACAGGGCGGCTTCATCGCCACCGGTTCCGGCGCGAACTTCGACAAACGCGCTGCGTTCATCATCCGGATCTTTCGGCAGTAACAGCACCTGAAGCTCTTGCTCCAGCTGTTCGCCTTTAGCTTTGGCGTCCTGCAACTCTTCCTGCGCCATATCGCGCATTTCAGGGTCGTCGAGCATCATCTGTGCCGTTTCAATATCTTCCTGCACCTGCTGCCAGTCGGTAAAACATTTCGCCACGTCGCTGAGTTGGGCGTACTCCCGCGACAGCGCGCGAAAACGATCCTGATCGGCGATGGTTCCGGCATCACCCAGCAGCGCCTGAACTTCTTCATGGCGCTCATGCAGTGCTTGCAGTTTGGCAACAATAGACGGCTTCATAGGCCTGGATTCATCCTGTAATGAGAATTTGAGAGAGCGGCGCTATTCCAGCCCGAGGCTGTCGCGCAGAATATTCAGGCGTTCATCATCCCCGTCACGGGCAGCCTGTTGAAGTGATTTCGTTGGGGTGTGGATCAGGCGATTGGTCAGCTTACGCGCCAGATCCTGCATTATGGCTTCGGCGTCGCCGCCTTGTTGCAGCGCGGCCAGCGCACGGGCGGTGAGTTCATCACGCACCTGGTCGGCCTGCGAGCGGTATTCACGAATGGTCTCGCTGACGCTTTGCGCGCGCAGCCAGGCCATAAATTCACTGGTTTCCTGTTCAACAATGGTTTCAGCCTGCTGAGCGGCGGCTTTGCGCTGCGCCAGGTTATGCTGAATGATGTTTTGCAGGTCGTCCACGCTGTACAAATAGGCGTTGGCGAGCTTGCCGACTTCCGGCTCAACATCGCGCGGGACGGCAATATCCACCAGCAGCATCGGCTGATTACGTCGCGCCTTCAGCGCGCGTTCAACCATTCCTTTACCGATGATCGGCAGCGGGCTGGCAGTGGAACTGATAATGATATCTGCCTCTTTCAGGCGATCATCGACATCACTCAGGGCAATGACTTCAGCTCCGACTTCATCCGCCAGCAGTTGCGCACGTTCGCGGGTGCGGTTGGCAATCAGCATTTTTTTGACGCGATGTTCACGCAAATGACGGGCCACCAGTTCGATGGTTTCGCCGGCACCGACCAGTAATACGGTGACCGACGACAGCGATTCAAAGATTTGCCGGGCCAGCGTACAGGCGGCGAACGCCACAGATACCGCGCTGGCACCAATATCGGTTTCGGTCCGTACTCGCTTGGCGACGGAGAAGGATTTCTGGAACATGCGTTCCAGGTCGCTGGCGTGCAAATGGCCGCGACTGGAGTCAGCGAAGGCTTTTTTTACCTGTCCCAGAATTTGCGGTTCACCGAGGATCAGTGAATCCAACCCGCTGGCCACACGCATTAAATGGCTGACCGCGTCATTATCCTGATGCCAGTAAAGGCTATTGCGCAGGTCTTCTTCATTGAGCTGGTGATAATCGCACAGCCAACGGATCAGTGACTCCTGCAAATTACCCTGTTCTTCAACGCTGAGATAAAGTTCGGTCCGGTTACACGTCGACAGCACGACTCCGCCCTGCACCATTGGCTGGGAAAGCAAACTTTCCAGCGCCTTGTCGAGCGTATCCGGCGAAAACGTAACACGTTCTCGCAGCGCGACCGGAGCGGTTTTGTGGTTAATGCCTAGTGCCAGGAGCGTCATGAATGCAGGAGTAGTACCAGCGTTGATAAGGTTAGTCTCAGCGCATCATACAGGATGCGCAAGGTCAATAAAAGGGAGGCCCCCCTTTCGGAGTAATCGGTAATATTATGATTTGGGACAACTTGAACGTAGACGCTGCCCGCAGGCGGCGCTAGCATTGACGGTTATAACTGCAACGTATCTCAAGGATTTTTATGAACCTGACCCGTGTATTACGCCTGATGCCCCTGGCCGCGTTGGTACTGACCGCCTGTACCATTAACGCCCCGAAGGGCCCGGGCAAAAGCCCAGATTCTCCACAGTGGCAACAGCATCAGCAGGAAGTGCGTCAGTTAAGCCAGTATCAGACCCGTGGCGCGTTTGCTTTCCTGAATGATGAGCAAAAAGTCTATGCCCGCTTCTTCTGGCAGCAGACCGGGAAAGATAACTACCGTCTGCTGCTGACCAACCCGCTCGGCAGCACTGAGCTGTCGTTGACCGCGACGCCGGGCAGCGCGACGCTGGTGGATAATAAAGGTCAGTCGTACACCTCCACCGATGCTGAAGAGATGATTGGCAAACTGACCGGAATGCCTATCCCGCTCAACAGCCTGCGCCAGTGGATCCTCGGCCTGCCGGGCGATGCCACCGACTACAAACTTGACGACCAGGCGCGCCTGAGCGAGCTGAACTACACCCAGAACGGCAAAACCTGGAAAGTGGTGTACAGCGGTTATGACAGCAAGAGCAAACCGTCCCTGCCGTCAAATATGGAGCTGACCGAAGGCAGCGAGCGCATCAAACTGAAAATGGATAGCTGGATCGTTAAATGAGTACCCGTTGGCCTTCCCCGGCAAAACTGAATCTTTTTCTTTATATCACCGGCCAGCGCCCTGATGGTTATCACACGTTGCAGACGCTGTTTCAGTTTGTTGATTACGGCGACACGATAACCATCGATGTGCGGGCGGACGGCGAGCTGCACCTGCTGACGCCGGTAACAGGTGTCGCGGATGAAGAGAATCTGATCGTGCGCGCCGCGCGTCTGTTGATGAAGACTGCGGCGAACAGTGGTCGCCTGCCGCAGGGCGCGGGCGCAGACATAAGCATCGACAAGCGTTTGCCGATGGGCGGCGGGCTGGGCGGTGGCTCTTCAAATGCAGCCACCGTGCTGGTGGCACTGAATCATCTGTGGCGCTGCGGGCTGTCAGTGGATGAACTGGCGACATTAGGTCTGACGCTCGGGGCCGATGTGCCGGTGTTTGTTCGCGGTCATGCCGCCTTCGCCGAAGGGGTGGGAGAAGTGTTGACCCCGGTCACCGTCCCGGAAAAATGGTACCTGGTCGCGCACCCCGGCGAGAGTATCCCGACCCCGGTCATCTTCAACGATCCCGAATTGCCCAGAAATTCACCGCGCAGGTCAATTGAAACGTTACTAAAATGTGAATTCAGCAACGATTGCGAGGTTATCGCAAGAAAACGTTTTCGTAAGGTTGATGCAGCGCTTTCCTGGCTGTTAGAATACGCCCCGTCGCGCCTGACTGGCACCGGGGCCTGTGTGTTTGCTGAATTTGACACCGAATCCGCTGCCCGCCAGGTGCTTGAGCAAGCCCCGGAATGGCTGCAGGGCTTTATTGCCCGCGGTGTGAACATCTCACCGTTAATGCACGCTTTGAAGGAGCAGACTGAGTTTCGGTGACAACGTCACCCCGTTCCAGACGTTGCATCGTGCTCATTAATACACCGCCTGGATGAAATGCGCCTGGCCCGCACAGTTTTTGGCCCATTCATCCACCACTGGACGCATGCCTGAGGTTCTTCTCGTGCCTGATATGAAGCTTTTTGCTGGTAACGCTACCCCGGAACTAGCACAACGTATTGCCAACCGCCTGTACACTTCTCTTGGCGATGCCGCCGTAGGTCGTTTTAGCGACGGTGAAGTCAGCGTACAAATTAATGAAAATGTACGCGGTGGTGATATTTTCATCATCCAGTCCACTTGTGCCCCAACCAATGACAACCTGATGGAATTGGTTGTAATGGTCGATGCTCTGCGCCGTGCTTCCGCAGGCCGTATCACCGCCGTTATCCCTTACTTTGGTTATGCCCGTCAGGATCGTCGCGTACGTTCTGCTCGTGTGCCAATCACTGCCAAAGTTGTCGCGGACTTCTTGTCCAGCGTCGGCGTTGACCGCGTACTGACCGTTGACCTGCATGCTGAACAGATCCAGGGCTTCTTCGATGTACCGGTAGACAACGTCTTCGGCAGCCCAATCCTGCTGGAAGATATGCTGCAGCTGAAACTGGAAAACCCAATCGTGGTTTCTCCGGACATCGGCGGCGTTGTGCGTGCTCGCGCTATCGCGAAACTGCTCAACGATACCGATATGGCTATCATCGACAAACGTCGTCCACGCGCTAACGTTTCCCAGGTGATGCACATCATTGGTGACGTTGCGGGTCGTGACTGCGTGCTGGTTGATGACATGATCGACACCGGCGGCACTCTGTGCAAAGCCGCCGAAGCGCTGAAAGAGCGTGGTGCGAAACGCGTATTTGCTTACGCAACTCACCCGATCTTCTCTGGCAATGCGGCGAGTAACCTGCGTAACTCCGTCATCGACGAAGTTATTGTCTGCGATACTATTCCGCTGTCTGATGAAATCAAAGCGCTGCCAAACGTCCGTACCCTGACCCTGTCAGGTATGCTGGCGGAAGCGATTCGTCGTATCAGCAACGAAGAATCCATCTCTGCCATGTTCGAGCATTAATCGAACCCGGTATAAAAACCCGCTGCGGCGGGTTTTTTTGTTTTCAACAACTATTTGTATGACTAATGCCTCCTTCATTTGCCATTCACAAAGCAAATGATGCGCTCCTGGAAAAGACCGCTGTGAACAAAGCCACACTCGCAGATATCTTACCGTTTCGCGCCCTTATCGACGCCTGCTGGAAAGAAAAGTACACCGTTAACCGTTTCACCCGCGACCTGATCGCCGGGATAACCGTCGGCATTATTGCCATTCCGTTGGCGATGGCGCTGGCGATTGGCAGCGGCGTTGCGCCGCAATATGGCCTCTATACCTCGGCGGTCGCCGGGATCGTAATTGCCCTGGCTGGCGGATCGCGTTTCAGCGTCTCCGGCCCGACCGCGGCGTTCGTGGTTATCCTCTACCCCGTATCCCAACAGTTCGGACTCGCGGGCCTGCTGGTGGCGACCCTGATGTCGGGCGTATTTCTGGTGCTATTCGGCCTCGCCCGGTTTGGCCGCCTGATTGAATATATCCCGATCTCGGTCACCCTCGGGTTTACCTCCGGGATCGGCATCACCATCGCCACCATGCAGATTAAGGATTTCTTTGGCCTACAGTTAACCCCTATGCCGGAACACTACTGGCAAAAAGTGGGGGCACTGGTTATGGCGTTGCCGACGATCAATCCGGGCGATGCAGCGATCGGTGTAGTGACGCTGGCGACCCTGATTTTGTGGCCGCGTCTGGGTATTCGACTGCCAGGTCATCTACCGGCCCTACTGGGAGGCTGCGCGGTAATGGGCGTGGTCAATCTACTCGGCGGCCATGTGGCGACCATCGGATCACAGTTCCACTATATTCTCAGCGACGGAATCCAGGGCAACGGCATTCCACAACTTCTGCCGCAGCTGGTGCTGCCGTGGAACATGCCTGACTCAAACTTTACGCTGAGCTGGGATTCCTTGCAGGCCCTGCTGCCCGCCGCCTTCTCCATGGCAATGCTGGGCGCGATTGAATCGCTGCTGTGCGCGGTGGTACTCGACGGCATGACCGGCACCCGCCATAAAGCTAATAACGAGCTGATTGGTCAGGGGTTGGGCAACATGATTGCCCCATTCTTTGGCGGCATTACCGCCACTGCCGCCATCGCCCGTTCAGCCGCTAACGTGCGCGCCGGAGCCACCTCACCGGTGGCGGCGATAATCCACGCGGTGCTGGTGATCATGGCGCTGTTAGTGCTGGCCCCGCTGCTATCGTGGCTGCCGCTCTCCGCGATGGCCGCCCTGCTATTAATGGTGGCGTGGAACATGAGCGAGGCGCACAAAGTGGTGCATTTGCTGCGCCGCGCGCCAATCGACGACATCGTAGTGATGCTTATCTGTATGTCGCTCACGGTGTTATTCGACATGGTGGTGGCGATCAGCGTCGGCATTGTGCTGGCCTCGTTGTTGTTTATGCGCCGTATCGCGCGCATGACCCATCTGGCCCCGGTGAATGTCACCGTGCCGGACGACGTGCTGGTCATTCGGGTGATCGGTCCGCTGTTTTTTGCCGCCGCCGAAACGGTATTTACCGACCTGGAGTCGCGCATCAGCGGCAAGCGTGTGGTGGTGTTGAAGTGGGATGCGGTGCCAGTGCTGGATGCTGGCGGCCTGGAAGCGTTCCAGCGTTTCGTGAGTAAACTGCCGGAAGGCTGTGAACTGCGGGTATCAAATCTGGAGTTCCAGCCGTTACGCACCCTGGCGCGGGCCGGAGTTCAACCCATTGCGGGTCGACTGGCATTTTACCCGAACCGCGATGCGGCGCTGGCGGATATCGTCGATAATCAGCCATAAAGCCAGACACAGATTTAAACGACCTATGGGAAAGATAACGATGGAAACTCACGCCCCGCGCCTGGAGACTGAACGCCTGGTGTTACGCCATTTTACCGTGGATGATTTTGACGACCTGGCGGCCTTCTGGGCCGATCCGCAGGTGGTGAAGTTTATCGGTGGGGAGCCGCAAAGTGCGGAGGTAAGCTGGAGCCGGCTGCTGCGCTACATCGGCCACTGGCAGGTGCTGGGATACGGTTACTGGGCGGCGTTTGAAAAGCAGTCCGGACGCTATGTCGGCTCGTTTGGTTTGCAGGATGCGCGTCGGGAGCTCACCCCCGCGCTGGATTGCCCCGAAGCGGGCTGGGCGCTTACCCCTGCCGTACACGGCATGGGCTACGCCAAAGAAGCGTTAGCAGCAATGCTGCACTGGGCCGACCATGAACTCGGCGGCCCGCTGTGCTGCATTATTGATGAGGATAATCTGCGTTCCATTCATCTGGCGGAACGTTTCGGATTCACTTACGAACATGACGTCATCTACCACGGTAAACCGGTACGTATGTTTACCCGCCCCGCTGTACGCTGAGGCTTTCTCACATTGCGAGCATGCTCGCAATGATTAACAAAACCCGTCATGCGTTCAACTAAAAGGATGCTATAAAATGAAGCTCTAATAGCCACCATCATGATTGCAGGAAGCAGCATGTTCAGGGAAAGAACGCGATCAACGCTGAACGTGCGTCACACGCACAATGAAAATAACCCTTCTTCGTAAAATGAGTACCAGCGAACTGGCAACCCTTGTCGGGGTAACAACCCAGACCGTTAACCGTTGGATCCGAAAGCATCACTGGGCAACCCAAAAAGTGATGGGTGTACAAGGTGGCCGGGGTCGGGTGATTGTTATCACCCCGGTGGTCAGAGATACGCTGGCCTCAACCCGAAAGCTTCGCAAGCTCACACTGAGATTGCAGGCGGAAGAACCAGACCCCTTTTACCAGGCGCAGGAAAACGATCCGCTGTTGCGCATGATTCAGGCGATATTATTGACGATGACCATGACCGAGAAACAGCGATTACTGGGTCTGCTGGAGCGGGAAGATCGGAGTGCGGTTCTGATGCACGTGAGTATGGCTGAACCAAGCGAGTAAGCGTCAGGCGAAAAAAATCCGGAAATGCGCAGCATCTCCGGATCTCATCTGTTCATGGGATTCATTTTCCCAGCGCATCACACTCTTAGGGCTTAACTGTGATGCTGACCGTTGCGACGACAGCGTTTATCAAAGTGGCGCACCCACCAGTATCTGTCGCTTATCTGTTCGTGTCCGCTCACGCGGGCCCCTGCCAGCCACAGTACCGCGCCGAGGAAAATGCTCAGCACCGCACCATGTGAGAAATATTGCGGCAGGTCAAATTGAGGCAGCTGGTTTAAAATTGAGTAACCCACCCCAACGACCATGACGACTAACCCTAAACCCATGAGCACGTTACCGAGTCGTGAAGCGTATCTGCGTTTCATATGTCACCTCCGGAACTTTGGGTTGACAGGGAATATCCCTGGTCCTTGTGTGTAAAGTATAGACAACACTCTGCTTGTTAAGTGCGTAGGCGATCACAATTACGAACATCTGGATAACAAAACTTTACAAATAACAGGCTGAACTATATGAATTTATAATGGTTCATCGACGCAACTATCCGCTTCGCCTTGTCTGGCTGGTGCAATTGTGTCAACCGCTGCGATTACAGTACACTACGCGCCAGATTTCGACTCACCCAGGAATAATAACGTGACGATTAAACTGATTGTCGGGCTCGCCAATCCAGGCGCGGAATACGCGGCTACCCGCCATAATGCCGGGGCATGGTACGTGGATTTACTGGCGGATCGTTTTCGCGCCCCGCTACGCGAGGAGAGCAAATTCTTCGGCTACACCTCTCGCATCAACCTCGCGGGCGAAGATGTGCGCCTGTTGGTACCGACCACCTTTATGAACCTTAGTGGAAAAGCGGTGGCGGCAATGGCGACCTTCTTCCGCATCGCGCCGGATGAAATTCTGGTGGCACACGATGAACTGGATTTACCGCCCGGGGTGGCGAAATTCAAACTTGGCGGCGGTCACGGTGGCCACAACGGCCTAAAAGACATCATCAGCAAACTCGGCAATAACCCTAATTTTCACCGTTTACGGCTGGGAATTGGTCATCCGGGCGATAAAAACAAAGTTGTCGGCTTCGTGCTGGGTAAACCCCAGGCTGCTGAGCAGAAGCTGATTGACGAGGCGGTTGACGAAGCGGCACGCTGCACTGAAATCTGGCTGAAAGACGGCCTGACTAAAGCCACCAACCGCTTACACGCTTTTAAAGCACAATAACGCCCGGCAGGCGGCAATTTTGCCCCGCGCCGTGTATAATAGGCGAAGTTATTTACTTTTATGCAATCTGTTCAACGTAACAGGTTGATTACCAAAGATTAAGGTGATTTACATCATGGGATTTAAATGCGGTATCGTCGGCCTGCCTAACGTCGGCAAATCCACCCTGTTCAACGCGCTCACCAAAGCGGGTATCGAAGCGGCCAACTTCCCGTTCTGTACCATCGAGCCGAACACCGGTGTCGTGCCGATGCCCGATCCGCGTCTGGATGCGCTGGCTGAAATCGTGAAGCCGCAGCGTATTCTGCCGACTACCATGGAATTCGTCGATATCGCCGGTCTGGTGAAAGGTGCATCCAAAGGCGAAGGTCTGGGCAACCAGTTCCTGACTAACATCCGTGAAACCGAAGCTATCGGCCATGTGGTGCGCTGCTTTGAAAACGACAACATTATCCACGTGAATAACAAAGTCGATCCGGCTGATGATATTGACGTCATTAATACCGAGCTGGCGCTGTCTGACCTCGATACCTGCGAACGCGCCATTCATCGCGTGCAGAAGAAAGCCAAAGGCGGCGACAAAGATGCGAAAGCGGAACTGGCTGCGCTGGAAAAATGTCTGCCTCAGCTGGAAAACGCCGGTATGCTGCGCGCGCTGAAGAATCTGACCGACGAAGATAAAGCGGCAATCAAATACCTGAGCTTCCTGACCCTGAAGCCAACCATGTATATCGCTAACGTCAACGAAGACGGTTTCGAAAACAACCCATACCTCGACAAAGTGCGTGAAATTGCCGCTGGCGAAGGTTCCGTTGTGGTAGCTGTATGCGCCGCCGTGGAATCCGACATCGCTGAGCTGGACGATGCCGACCGTGAAGAATTCATGGCCGAGCTGGGCATTGAAGAGCCAGGTCTGAACCGCGTTATTCGCGCCGGTTACGAACTGCTGAACCTGCAAACCTACTTCACCGCTGGAGTGAAAGAAGTTCGCGCGTGGACCATCCCTGTTGGCGCGACTGCCCCGCAGGCGGCCGGTAAAATCCATACCGACTTCGAAAAAGGCTTCATCCGTGCGCAGACCATCGCATTTGAAGACTTCATCACCTACAAGGGTGAACAAGGCGCGAAAGAAGCCGGTAAGATGCGTGCCGAAGGTAAAGACTACATCGTTAAAGATGGCGACGTGATGAACTTCCTGTTCAACGTCTAAATAAAATTTGTCGTCTTATGGGGTTTCGCTAAATCTCATAAGAATTGCCAAAACTTTAAAATCCACGCAGCTGCGTGGATTTTTTTATATTCTCGATAACCGAGAATCGGTATTTCTGCTCTTGGCTGGAGGACATTTATATTTAGCCTCACGTTGAAGCTCTGATCGAATGGAAGGCCAGTGTTCCTTCCATGCCTGTAGCAGCGAATGAAGAAAATTCACATTCTTGACCCCAAGCTTACGTAACGCTTTAACCTTGTGCGCACTGAACGTTTTTCTATTAATGCACAACCGCTCTCTCAATTCATCTGCATCAGGTTCGCAAAACAATATTTTAATTATCCACTCATCTTTGCGACTCAAACGCGAACTTGATTTCGTCTTAATCTCTTCGGCTAACAGGCATTGAATATATTCATTTATTGGCGCATCACGTACAATACGATAATCACAGCAGTACATCAATGCACGATAGGGATCTGATATCCTATATTTTTGTAACGCACTTGAGTGAAAGATATAAACATAGTGCTGCCCAGCATCGAATATAACAAGATCATCAGCATTAGAAATTGGCACCTGCTTAGTAATGCACGCCATCGCAGAAATGAAACAATTATCCCTCGAAATAATCTTCACACACCCATCCATTGTTGAATACAACAAAAATATTATTGCGGAACGTCCCTGTCCGCTCAAAAGCAATGTCCTCACGCTACATGAAGGTTACCACTTTACGGAGTTGTCTTGATAACAGACATTATTATCTCTCCGGCTCAATCCATGTTCAAAATTTAACACAGAGCAAAGAATACTCTCTATCAAAAAACGCTATTTAGGCTATTAATACTGCGTCAAAATCAAGGTGGCCGAGGCGGTAAATGCACCGGTTGCAATATCTTCAAAACTCAGTGAGGCCGGTTTAACTGGCGTAAAACTTAATGGCACAGTAGCGCTACCGTTCATCACACTCAACTTCTGGCTACCACCGTTGCTGACGGCATGGCCATTCCAGAGCATTTCCACGCCCAGATTGTCATTGCTGGTTTTAATCGCCTTATTATTCCAGGCAGGAGATACCAGACTCATTCTGACATCAAAATCTACGGCATGTGCAGCATCACAAACAATATTGAAGTCTTTATTTATCGTTTGCGATGATGTGCCGCCAGAGACGATATCCCCGCGCTCTATCTGCCCCAAATCCACATTAAAGGTTGAACCAGATAAAACTTTACAAGAAGAGGTATTAATATCTGCATCATTTGCCGCAAAGAAAGTCCACTGATAGTAGTGACGCTCGCTATGATTATTTGTTTGCACGAATCGTATGCTGCCGAGTTTATCACCCGACTTGATATGAATTTCTTCTCCCAGCGAGGTTAATTCAAAATAAAGTACGACGGGCAATTCTCTTGATTCACCATTGTCCAGGTCGAAAATTTTGGTCTCGGATACCGGCGACGGATGATCTTTACCTGAGATCAACACTCCATATTTAAGATTTTTAAAAATAGTCCTATCAAGTTTTACCCCATCGCTCGCCAGCCACATGGTATCAATCCATCCGTCCTTACCTGCCGTATTTTTACAGGTAATTTGCGGGGCCAGATCGATAATTCTGTTTTTCCCGGTGCTGACATCTGAGCTGATGTTAATACTGATATCAGCGTCACCACCGTGCCAGCCGATAGAAGCACACTCATAGGCCGATGCCGCCATACTTTGAAGCAGCAAAAATGCCAGCAAAGGCAATGTCGTTTTCATTTGATCCTTCCTAAGGATAATTAAGCTCAAAAGTCGCCAACGCGCTGAATACGCCACGACGCAAAGTACGATTTGCCAACGCACTTGGTTCCCCCATCACGTAACCATTAAGCTCCAGTTCGCTATTGCCGCTATGAAGAGAAAACGCCGGTATCGTTTTATTGAAGGGCAAAGGTGTGCCGTCAGGCAGCGACATTCCGATGGCCAGCCCGCTATCGGCAGGCGAAGCTACGGCCAACAGACCAGGAAGTTCCGTGCTCTCGGCCCCCTTAAACGTCACTTCAACTTGGGTGCCCAGCGTGAGGTCACACTCTTTAAGTCTGATAACAAACGGCTGCGCATGGGTACGGGTATGTAAATAAAGGTAGGTATCTATCACCGTGCCAAAATCGAGGGTAATCGAAGTAGACGTTGGGTCAAGTTCGCAGGGATCTGCAACCAATTGGCCGTCAAAGCGCAGATTGTTACTGACCTCTTTTACGCCACCGCCGGCAGCCAGAGCTAACTGCGCCGCGCTCAGCAGTAATACGCCCAACACGATGCGCCGCTTGCTGATGGTGTTCATGCCACTCTCCTTATAGATATTCCGCTAGCAGGGTTGCGGTTGCGCTGAACGCGCCTTCACTCAGCTCGCTGACGTTGGGATCTTTTACCGGCACCGCTTCGAGCGTGGGCGGATTCTGATAGGTGATATCCAGCGCTTTGTTGATCTCAAATGGTTGGCCATTCTGGCGAATTTGGATCCCCAGCCCTGTGGCATTGGTACTCAGCGCACTGGCGTCAAATGAGGCGGCGCTGCCTTTCACTATCATGGTCAAACGCCAGCTCGGGTCGATATCATCGCAAACCAGCTGATAACCAATAGTCTGTTTGTAACGCTGCCCGTCCACCTTATGGATGCCAACATTATCGAAATGAATACTCAGGTCACGGTCGTTGTTGATATGACAGGGGTGAATTTTCAAGGTGCCATGAAATGCGATATCCCGGCTGTCTCCAGTTGCCACAGCGAGAGCTGGCCCTGCGCTGCACAGGGCCAGTACAAAAAGTGCAACGCTCAGAGACTGTCGACTAATCATGGAGTTGTTCATCCTGTTCGCCTCAGTTATAGGCCACTTTCAGGGTTGCCGTTGCGTTAAACGCTTGACCATCCTGAAACCGGGCACCGTTTTGTTTTTCCAGCACCGCATACAACGAAGGTGGACTGGCATTATTAAAGTCAAACCATTGGTTAAGTGGGAGCGTCGCGCTGCCATTTTGCAACTTTATCGTCAGGCCGCTGGCATCCGTTTTTAGCTTGCTGTTATCACCGCCCGAAGAGGTACCAGAAACCTGCATCTGCAAGGTTTTACCATCCGGGTCACCCTTACAATTCACCTGATAGGGGATCATCTGGCGATAGGTCGTACCAACGATCTCATTGATATAAACATCGCCGAATTCGACCTTAATGGGATCGCCATTTGAGAAACTGCAGGATGCGGTAGCAATGACCTCGCCGGTCAGATTGATATTCACATTGCTGGATCCCGGTCCGGCAGCCGCGTTCTCGGCCACCAGCAGCATCAGCGCGGCCGCGCTGTGGGTCAGGGACTTCATAAAGCGTTCCTTAGTCATAATTCAGTTCGAAACCCACCGTTGCGCGCCATTCGCCCGACGTCAGCGCCTGCGCCGTCCTTTCTGGCTGAACGCGATAGATCAACGCATCGTTACCCGGGGCAGCAAATTGTGGCGCACCGCGTTGCCCAAGACGAATATCGCGACCCGCGCTATCGGTCATACGCAGCCCCATTCCGGTGATACCCTCCACCTTAACAAGCTCAGGCGTATCCACATCCGCAGGGGCGATAAACGTCACGCTGACCATAGGCTGATAACGGTCCCAAAGGTGATTGCCCGTGCGCTGGTCGAGCATATTGCCGCCGATATGAACGCAGTCACGCAGACGCATCACGAAGGCTACCCCCTCACCACGGGAACCGACCTTACTCAGAAGCTGCGTCGGGATCGTCCCGAGTGTGACCTCCTGATTTTGCGAGGCCATATCAAGGCGGCAGGCACCCTCTACGAACTCGCCGTAAACGTGCAGCTCGCCATGTTCCCCTTCCACGTTCCACTTGTCCGGATCCGCGCAAGCCACAGACGGCAGGCCGACAGCGCAGGCAATAAGCAAGGCCGCGATACCTTTTCCCGGCACCACCATCCGGCATCCTGCGCCATTCATGGTTTCAATCATCGTCATGGCGCTTATCCGGCCTTACTGTCCACTACCCGGCAAACATCATGCTGGCAGCTAAATATCAGCTTTGGCCGACCGCCATAATCGTTAATCCAGGTCAAGACCGGTTTATCACCGAGCGCGCCCGCCTTCACGGTGAGCGGTGATTCGCTGAAAGGCGCAATCATCACCGGATCGAACCCCGAAACAGGTTTACCGCCGGGTTGGTTGTAAGCGGCGGCCAGCGTCACATAGTAGGGACTGCTATTACTGACGCGATAACCCTCACCCTGGCGGGTTATAACCAGTTTTTTCTGCCAGAGGTCCTGGGCGTTACCGCGATTGAGCTGTAGCGCTGCGGGGCGATAGAAAAGTTTGATTCGCGTTTGCAGCGCTATCTGAAGGGTATTCGCTTTGCTGCTCTTAGGCGGAATTTCCCTTAGGTTAAAATAAAAAATTGACTCTCTATCCTGCGGCAGCGACTGCGCATCATCAGTAAGCTGCAGCTTCACCTGGCCTTTAGCCAATGATTCCACTCGCTGTAATGGCGGTAACGCCGCAATCGGCCCGCTGACTTTATTCCCCGATTCATCTTCAATCCATGCCTGTGCCAGATAAGGCAATGCTTTGTTTTGATTGGTGATGTTCAAACTCATTGACTGGTTTCCGCCATTAAACACCGCACGCGTGCGATCGAGCGTAACGGCAGCCTGAGAGCTGTGGCTTACCAGTACGCAGCTCAGAGCCGCGCCTGCCATCGTGGGCAATAAATGATATTTCATACTGAGATACTCGCTGTTATTGGCCCGCCGAAAAATATGCCGGGCCGCTTGTTGTCTCCACGGCTGCGGAGAGTTGAGGTGTTATATTTGCGGCGAGCAGGTTAACGGCAGAATACGGCTACCTGTTGGTAAAGGTTTTGGCAGCATGATTGCGCACTGCGTTTGCCCATCCCACCTCACCCGCATGGTGTCTCCTGCTACCATCCCCGTTAGCCACACTATTCCATCATCGTCAACGATCCCCACCTGACTTTCGTGGTGGCTGACCACAACCGCGCCAAATGGCACGGCGCTACCGTCCGCAAGACGCAATCGCACCATGGCCTTTTGTCCGGCGATCATGCCAAAACGGCGATAGCCGATAGCCCCTTCCGTTAGCGTTCCCTGCACTACCGATCGCGTGGCTTCAACGTCATCGGCTAGATCGTTAACATCCACGCTAACGCTGCTGCGATAGCCGTTGCTGATATCCGCGACCACCGCTTTGCCAAAACGGTTCGTCTGCGTTCCCGCGCCGTAGCCGCGGATGGGTACTCCGGCTATGCCTGCGGTATCCACCATCATGCGCGTCCCGCCCATACTGCTTACCCGGTGCATCGCCACGCCTTGCGCCGTCGCCGTCAGCCCACCCTGGATAGCGCCACCCCATGAGCGGTAGTGTCCCTGTTCGTAGGTTGTATTGACGGACAGTTCCGCGACGTCACCTTTATGGGTAAAATACGCGCTACTGGTTCCCCGGCCCTGCTGGGCAACACCGGCTTTAAGTCGATAGCTGTTGTTCAGATCAATGCTGTCGAAATAACCTACCGTCGCGCCATTGCCAGAACTTCCCGCCTGGCTATCGACGTTAAAGGTTCCGCTATTTCCCCACGGCACGGAGAGGCTAAGGTAAGCGCCATCGTCACGGGTATGGTTAAAGTAGGTGCGATAGGCCGATAAATTCAGTCCCAGATTTTTCAATTGCCCGACATCAAAAAAGCGTGATACCGAGAAATTGTAGGTTTCGTTATCCGGTCGGTCCCAGTAGGTCTGATGGCTATAGTTCATATAGGCACTTAGCCCGAGCTGCCGAAACTGTTTATTGAAGGCAATGGTGTAAAGCTCCTTGTTGTTATTACCCGCAATGCCGTGATAACGCGCGTTGAGGAACTCAGCCATGTTCATAAAATTACGCTGCGAAAATCGATAGCCCGCAAAGGTGACCTGGCTGTCATATTCGTCAAAGTGTTTAGAGTAGCTAAGACGCCAGGAGCCGCCGGTTTTACTGCCAGCGTGCGGCAGTACGGCACGTGACTCTGTCAAATCAAATGAGACCGCCCCCAAGGCTAGCAGGTCCCGTCCGATCCCCGCCGCCAGCGCGTTATATTCCCCCGCCAGCAGGCTGCCGCCGTACAGTGACCAACCGTTGTTCACCCCCCACGAAAATTCCCCCGTCACAAATCCCGGCCCCAGGCTGTGGTGGCGGTAGTCCGACGGTTTGCCCATCGCCAGCTTGTAACGCACCATTCCCGGTCGTGTCAGATAGGGAATATTGGCGGTATCCACCTGGAAACGGCGTACGGTGCCATCCTGTTCCTGTATGGCGACATCCAGCGTTCCTGAGACCGCCGTATTCAGATCCTGAATACGAAACGGCCCTGCCGCCACGGTGGTTTCGTGGAGTACGCGTCCCTGCTGGCTGATGGTGACTTTGGCGTTGGTTCTGGCGACGCCAACCACCTCCGGCGCATAGCCGCGGAGATTTGGCGGCAGCATAGTGTCATCCGACTCCAGGCTGCTTCCCGTATAGCGAAAACTGTCAAACAGGCCTGAGTTGAGATAGTTTTCGCCTAGCATAAGTTTCGCCTTAAGCGCGGGCAGAGAGCGCCATGCGTAATATCGACTCCACGCCCATTCACGCTGCTCGTCTTTGTACGCTCCATCACTATGGCTATAGCGTCCCTGCCAGTCGGCGCGTACCCGCCAGCCACCGAGGTTGAAGCCGGTCGTCCCATTACCGGTCAGCGACTTCATCTCACGACGGTTTCCCGCTGCATAACGAGAGGCTTGTCCGTTCAGGTTATAATCGAAAATCGCCCCACCAATTCCTTCATCCCAGCTCCCCGGAGGATCCCAGTTCTCGGCGGTATACTCCAGATACGCCTGGGGAATGCTCAGGTAGAGCGTGTTACTGCCAAGATCGGCGCGTACACTGGCCCCAGGCAAACTGACCAACTGTAGGCAGGTATCGTGATGCCACCACGTCAGCGAGTTCTGCACAGAAGATTTAAGTCCTAGCTGTGCAACCAAGTCCGGTGTCAGACAAACCTCACTGCCCTTTGGGTCATCATCCGGCGCAAAAAAATTCAGCGGCTGTTCAGGCAACTCGGTCTTATTCAGACGCACGACCATATGGTACTTTCCCGGCATGATATATCCGGCGCGAGAAAACTGGCTTAGATCGATTTTCGCCCGATCGCCAACATCCAGTACGTCTGTATTGAACTGGATAGCTTCCGCTGCATATCCCAAGCTCGGCGCGCCCTGTACAGCCAGCGCGACCAGCAGCGCAATCCCTGAGTAGTTAAAAACTCGCCTCATCAAAAATAATCCAGTTTGAAACGCACCGTCGTCTGATAGGCCCCAGCCCGCAGTTTTTGATGGTTGCCCACCAGACGCAGACTGTAATCAAGGCGCATCGCGCCAGGCAGTATCTGCCCCTCAGAAGAAGCGATACCGGGTTGCATGCGGTTTCCCGCCGCATCCATAATTTCCAGGCCAATTCCACGGGCCTCACCACCAAGAGCAAACAGCGATCCATCGGTGATAGCGCCATCGAAAGTAACGCGAAAATGTGACCAATCAGGATGATTGGGCAACATCGGCTCCAGCGCGCAATTCACAAGGTGAATGCTGAACGACTTCGATGGCCCAACACCGGTACTGATAATTTGGTCCAACGGCAACGTGATAAGGTCGATGACCTGATCGCGGCTATCGACCTTAATCGCGCAGGGCGTATCGATAATTGCCCCCTGCATGCTGACCTTTCCGTGCCCCTGATCCCTAACATCGGTCGCCAGTACGCTCGCGGAGAGAAAAGGCAGCATTAGCCACAGCAACCGCAAAGGCGTGACAAATGAAGCACTACATTTCATAGATACCCCGCACATAAAAACCGTACCGAAAATGCGTAAGACCAGAGACGGCTTACTGGTAGGCCAGGGTAAAGTTAGCAACCGAGGTAAAGTCGCCCGGCACCACCGACGAAGAGGCACCATTGCCCTGCAAATAAGCGGCATAGGTCAGGGTGTTATCACCCTGCTGGGTTTTCGTTGCCGAGCTCGGTGTCCCGAGCGGGATATTGGTACCTTCATCATTGGTAATGGCGATTGCCGCGCCTTTGGCGGTGCCAACCAGCGCCAGGTAGCCCGGTAGAGCGCTGGACTCTGAGCCGGTGAAGGTGATGGTGACCGTTTTATCTGTGAGGCCGGAGAGATCGCAGCTTTCCAACTTGATATCAAACGATCGTGGACGTGATTTCCCCCCATTCATCAGTGCTTTGTTAGAAATTTCACCAAGATCGACGGTTTGCTCAATGGAATCGGGGGTGATTGAACATGGGGCATCAATAATTGCTCCGGTAAATGTGACCTTGCCGTGACCCTGGTCTCCCGCCTGCACGTGACCGGCGAGTACGGTGGTCGTCAGGCCAATGGCCCAAGCCCATTTGGTTAATTGCATCTTTGTTCATTCCTGAAAAAGTGAATAGATATCACCAACTCTTGCTTTATCCGCAAAGAGTGAGCGATCCATATAAAGTTATAAGGATTTATTCTATTTAATATTTACAATCACGACTTTCAAAAAACGACACCATGAATATATATCTATTTTTAAAAAGCGTTTTTTGCAAGAAATACGTTTTCCGCAAGTCAGGCTCGCTTGTATTGAACATAGTTCTGGCCAGCATTAAATTGGATCGATCACCGCTGTTCTAAAATTCATTGAATAAATCGTAAGCGAGATAGTCCGGATATCTCATCCAAAAATCCGAGGCCTTTAGCGTGATTGCGCACGTAAAACAGAAATAACGTCTGATCCATAACTGAATAAGCGCCGTGAGTTTATATGGGAATGTGTAAGACCTTCGTTAGTACATCCTGCTGTCGGGTTAATTGTGCACATCAGAAGCGAAAACACCAATGAGAAGTTATCGCGTGTGGTGAACCCCGCGGATACAACGTATTTCCCACTTTAGAACTTCAGATACTCTCTGGCGTGCTAAAACACCGCTGTTACTACAATAGGTAAGGTCTCAACAACCCCTTCTGACGACTACCGCCAGAAGGAGAGTCTAGTGGTTTAAAACTATGTATAGGTATGTGTTTTTGCGCTCATCATTATTGAAGCCGTAGGAACGGCACAGCATCAATTACACATTGCAGATGGAATCAATTGACATTTTAATTTTTTCTCTTTTACGGTGCCAATCAAAAATGCATTAAATGTTATTATGAATAACCTCTAACCCAATAAATACATTGTCAGTGTGATTTATATGACATATAAAGCCTAACGACAACTAACACGTGGTTAATCGCAAATTATATGGAGAGGGCATTCATCATCATTCATAATTATAAATTCACGCTTATAAAAACAACATCACAATAACCTTAGATGAACAAGTATTATCATAAGTTAAAAGCAACATACTTGCTTTCTTGAGACATTCTCTCTACCGCATTAGGAAAATGTCTTGTGTGATCACCCTTGACTCTGGAGTGAACCTCATCATAGCAGTAGGCGATAAAATCACACTCACTCTTTATTTTCTCAAAGGCATGGGTAAAATTCTGTGCTTTTTTTAGTTCCCCTCTGCTGACATAAATTAAAGCCAGTATGCCTTTCACAATAGATGTAAAGCAGGAGCGAGTTAATAACAGCCTGTCACCAATTTCAAAAACTTTAGAATAGTCGCCCATGAGATAATAAATAATAAGTGATAATATTTTTGCAGCAGATGAATTCTTGTTGAGATCTATGGAAATATTATTCATCCGCAGTGCATCATAATAGTCGCCATTGGTGGCCAGAAAACAAGCGTAATAGTAATAGACTTCCGCTACACCTGGGTACAGCAACAGCCCGAGTTTAAATTTTTCCGCTGCCGTATCCCCTTCCTCGAGTACCGCCTGCAACGCTAAAGCAATCGCTTTATTTGGCTCCCTGGCCGCCATCTTCTTAAAGATGTGGTTTATCTCATCGCGTAAATACGGATATTTTATAATTCCGTGATTAGCAATTGAGAAGTAGATAGCAATGGCCTCATGGAAATTATTAGCATATCCCTTTCGATGCCCCCTCTCCTCGCAGATAAGGTCCAGATGATTTCTCAATGTGTGAGTAGAGTAATGCTGATGTTTTTCTTCTGCTATTATTTCACTGCCTATTTCGGGCACGGGAGTGGTGATATTGACATCTTTTATCGCGACACCAATCCCGGAGAGCAGGATGGTGATCATCTTAAAAATAGCGTGAAAATTAAGATGATGATCGCCCGTCAGCGTCACCCCCTCACGACCCAGCACAGAATGATCGTAAGCTCTGACTAACTCTAGCCTGATAATACAGTTATCGTCAGAATAGACTTCTGCACCAGTAATGTAATAATCGGCATTTGATTTTTCAATTGCTAATAGAAAATCGCTATAGTCCCGATAAGCTCGCGTAACAAATGAAGAGATCACATGCATTGATGCCGAACTGTCCATTATTATGCGTTGTAATCTTTCTACCAGCATATCATGTAGCGATATAGATAATTTATTATTCTCCATCTCAAATGGAAATAATGCAATGCTGGGGTTGCCCGATGCATCGGGTTGAAGCACTGGCGCAGGAGTATCATCGTATGAAAAATCATCATCGACTGTCTGCACATCAACAACAAAACGATAACCCTTGCCATATACTGTCTCAATAAAACGCCTGCTATCAGAGTGACCCAAAATGCGTCGCAGAACGTAAATGCAGCGTGTCAATGACTCATCAGAAACAATCCCCCCCTTCCACACTAGCTGAACGAAATCCTCCTTGGTCACAATTTCATTCGCACGTTCCAGCAATAGCCTCAGCACCGCGCTTTCCTTTGGCGCTAGCGTAATTTCATTCATTTCATTGTTGATGAGACGTCCATATCGAAACTTATACCCTTCAAATTTGTAACATATAGAATCCATAAAAAATCCTTTTACTGTGAAGATAAATCCCAATATAGTCTAAAATTTCTTTTAAATGAGTTGATAAAAACAATGATTCTTGTTTATGCAAGAACTTCATAGCAGATAAAAGGACTGTTCAATTCGTCATGTCTGTTATTTTTAACATACCCATATAATAAAAGAAAGAGTAGAAGCGCCTTAATGATAAAACATGCACCAATATTCAAGAATGGCAGGACTATTATGAACATTAGTTATCAAGGTAACTTTTCGTTACCACAGCCCACATACGAATAAACGGCCTTTTTCCAGCCCATCGCTATTGGAAGTTTTCTCTCTACGTTCATGGAAGCAGATAGCAGCATATAATCAGGCCGATAAGTTGGTGCGCCTGAGGCAATGAGAGCTTCACATAATGTTGTCTTTTGAGTAACATCTGACATAGTAACCTGAATGTGCCGCCAGAAATTATTTCGTTGGGTATTATCAAGAGCATCCATAGTTTCTTTAAGTAACCGACTGTGCATGGAACGCGCAAATTGCGTATTTACCTGAATAGCATCATACCATGTTGAACTCCCAGCCAGAGCATACAAATATACCGCATCACTCCATGATTCCCTGGCAATACACGCATTCATATTCTTATACAGTGTCGCCGGTAATACATTATTGAGTTTGCCCTCCCCGCTGACGCATCGATACTCCGGGCCAATAACCTCTTGCTGATGGCTGGCTGTTAGTCTTTTATCCGGCGAGAATGAATGACAGCCGCCCAACAAAATAACCCCAGCAGCAAGACTGGATTTTATATACAACAATTTACCATTCGGCATTTTCATCCTCATTAATTCCATCGGATAAGAGAATGCTTTGTTTCCACTCTTCATACATCATCAGGAAACCGAGATTCAGGTCGGTCTTCGACTCACTCATCGTTTGATCGAGACTTTTAATTTCCTCGACGTGATTTTGCGATACCAACCCAGGGTTGTTGCTACTGATTGCATCAATTATTGTCATCTGTTGCTTCCTCAATATCGTCTTCGTGTAACGGCGGATACAATAAGCTCAGCTGTTCATGGAGATACATGATGGCCTCATTAGATATTTCACGCGTTCGCTCAGCAAATGTATATTTTGATGTCAATGCATCAACGGTCGCATAGACAAATTCGTCAGGATAAAACTCTGCCAGTCGATTATTATATTTAAAAACAAACCGGGGTTCATCGTGGTATTCAAAGATAACGCTCCCGGCATACTTTTGTTTGATCGCCTGTGAAAATCGCTCCTTAAGCTTTCGATTCGCATAAGGCATAAGGATATGTAAAGGTAAAGATTCATCACTTTTATCGAGTCCTTCGGCCCAATGCTCAACCACCTTTACATTAAAATCATCTTCGCTGATAATATCAGACAAAGTATTTTTCAAATCATTTCTTATCTTTACTTCCATTTCTTGAGTATGTTTTTCACTATTGTCAATGAATTGACATACCGAACCGATCGACATCATCAGCCCCTGCTCATAGCCAGCTCTGTATGATTCACAGCGGATTTGCTCGCATTCTGCTTCTGCCTCTTTAATTATCCTGCTGGCATTTTTTTTTGCCTGCGCAATAATGTCATGTGACCGCTTTATCAACGATAATCTAGCTGCAGGCAACAAGACACCTTCGGCAACATTCTGAAAAATAATATCATGGGGCTCGTTTTGCATGCTGAATAGCCATCCTTAATAGCAGTTCATCACTTTCATTATAAACTTCCTTATCCGAATTCGTCGGTGAGGATGAAAAAAGTAATGGGATTCTTTCTCGTATTGATACCGATAATGAACAACTGAATGCCATTGCTTCCTGACAGGCCAACTGCGCTAATTCCGGGCCTGTTAATCTCTCATGACCATCACTCTCTGACTCAGTAAGACACGACAGAGCAAATTGCTGAGTCACCTTATCCAGTTTTGCAATCAAACCGCTGCGCGCCAGTTTTGCCCGATGGCGATGGCAGGCAGCCATTAATGCCGCACCGGGCAAAAGCGCCCAGTGCGAAATAATATAACGCTCACGATTATTATTAAGATCGACACAATCAGTCGATAACTTAAACTCCTCTAAAAGAATGTCATTCAATACAGATTGACATCTTGCTGAAGAAAAATTCTCTATCGCCGGAAATCGATGTGGATGAATCCAGGATACGGGGTCATAAAGTATCCGCTGTGCTTCAGCGTACATTTTCCTTCCCTTCAGCCTGTGAAGATTTTTGTTCTGAAACCGCTCCGATGCTCTGTACGTCGGGGTTTACTTCCGCCTGCTCTCCGCCAGTTTCCTTATGCTGGCCTTTATTGCCATTGAGCCTGGAATGCTTACTTAAAGCCGAAGCCAACGTATGACCTTTCCTTTTGAACATCAACACAGCAATTAATACAAAGCTCACTGCCAGCATGGCCACGATAAATAACCAGGACATCCACGATGGAGAGCGCTCGGACGCAATGGCAGGCGCTATCCGCTGAACGCTATTAACCTTGGATAAAATGACTGAAATGTTATCGTATTCCACATCCTCGAAGCTGTTTTTCAAAAAACGTTTCACATCCCCAACTAAAAGCGAGGTATCAGTGATCTGATTATCGTAATTGAGCAGCGCCGATAAATGGATAGGTTTTTTCCTGCTATTTCCTTCTCCTGCATCAATATCATAGCTAACGTGGACCCGGGATGAGACTACCCCTCGAATAGCTAACAGCGACTGGGCCAGACGTTGCTCAATACCAGAGTAAAGTCGGACCTTTTCCGCTCGTGGAGACGACACAAGAGAATCAGCAGGAAACATCTGTGCGATTTCAATATCCGGTGGTCTGGGCAGACCATACATAGTCATGAGATCAACGGCAGCGGCAAAATCCCGAGCATTAACAGAAACGGTAAAACCCTCTTTAGCCGTGCTGATTTTCGCCGCCATAATATTATTCCGCTGTAACAAAGCAATAACCTCATTAGCCTGATTTTGCTCAAGGCCTTTGAGTAATTGCTCTTCTTTACAGCCCGTAAGAAGCAACACTGTTAATGGCAAAAATAAATATGATTTTTTCATTATCAGGAACGTAGTAGTGTTTCAACCGCGCTGACGCCTTTGCGAGTTAAGGTACTGATCATAGAAACTTGCAGGTTATAATCCGATGTGCGCTGCTGTAACCTGAATAACTCTGCAGGATCCGAGGTCACTTTCGATTGCTGCAATCGGTTGATCACATCATTTTGTTCAGCTTCAAATGTCGTTGACGTTTTGGCATAGGCCTGAATCATCCGAGCTTCCAGTGTGACAGATGTTGGGTCTGACATTGAAATATCTTTTGATTGACCAGCGAATGCCTCGATAGGATTAACCATGATGCTCATAACATTAATCTCATATTAACGGAAGTTAGTAATAATTGCTGAAGCGACATCTTTATATACTTTAACCACGTTGGACTGCGCATTACGATAAAGTGTATATTCTGATAAGCGTGATTGGTATTTTGCCAACAGCTCAGGGTTTGATGGATCGCCTGTCAGTTCTGTTAATGCTTCGTCCAGTTGAATATTCAGGTTAGTCACGCCAGCATCGAACGAGGAGGACATTTCAGATAAAAAACCATCCCAGTTGATAAATGTTGCATAATTCATATTACTCATTTCATAGTTCCTTTTTTATGTTCCGGGGAAAATACCAATGTCCTGGAGATAACTTGACATAGCCGCGCTCTCCGTATTTATATGATTTGCCTTTGAGCCAATCATCTTTAAGCTCCATAGCAAATTGCACATACTCCCCTTTCCATATTTGAGAGTAATGCGTAATAAATATTTTTAATCTTTCAAACTCGCCATCGTCGAGTGCTCCACGAATAACCAGCGTCACGCTGTTGCTATTTTTCACTTCCGTAAAGGATAGCGATAATTTTTCAAGGCCATCGATGGCTAAGCGGCGAATGCGCTGATCTGAAATACTATTAACTGCGATACCCGTAGCATAATTAATATTTTTGGCTATCGAATCAGTAAACCTTTTCATTTCCGCTGGCGACAGTTTCGTTCGCTCCTTGCTAACCTCAATAATAGGGTGTTCGGGATCATCAAGCCTGACACGATGGATCTTGACCTGCGGCCAGTTGCTTTCTATCCATTTGCCGATTCGCTGTTCTTCATTATCGGTAGTCAGGATCTTAGTGCGGTACGGCGAAGGCGTGCGAATCATACTCTGAACGGCCCATTGCGCCGCGCTTTCGCTTTCAGAGAGGATATAGATAATATTGTCCTTGCCATAGATGATATGATAGTCACCTACCTTATCATCTAAAAATTCAGCGACTGAAGTAATTTGACGCTGCGTTTCGTTCAGATAAGAGTATCCGGCAGCAGAAACACAGCCAATAATGACTAAAGCCGCAGCCAGTTTCCACCAAGGGCTTTTGCCAGTGGCATTCCTGGCATCATCTTTTTGCTCAGCCTCATCTTCGGAGTGTTGATGAACATAATCCGTCAACAGATCGTCGGAAAAAGTATCCTTTGCATCCCTCCAGCAGATCTTCTGCTCACCGATAGCAATCAGTTTATTCGCAGAAATTTCTTTTTCAGTCGTGCCATCGGCGTCAAGTGTATGTAAAACAAGAAGCTTATCTTTATCCTCTGGTACAACAATTTCAAAATTTGGCGATGGCACGCTACACGGGATGTAAATCGTGTTATCCGGGGTGATGGTTCCCTGATGCTGCTGCTTAATATCATCTGCATGACAGACGATGAATATGGTTCTCCCCGCCGTAAGTGTGAACTCACAGCCGCGTAGCGAACCATTAATCAAACGAATTACGACTTTTCGCGCAGAAATATCGTTTTGTTTTTTTTCCAGCATAATAAGTTTTTATGATCCTGTGATAAATGATAGACAGCGAGCCCATCAATCATGTCGCAATAGTACTATGAGGCACGATAAACATCATGATTCAATTGTGATGGAAACATAATCAAATAACGATAAATAAGATCATTTTTCCATAAAAAAGGCACTAGGAGGAAAATCCATAGTGCCTTTTAACTACGCTTACGAATCTAATTGTAAAGCGACTTTAGATATTTTTACACCTTCTGACAGTGTAACCACGATGGCGTACTTTAAAGATTGTGCGTTTTCCAGACTGGAAAGGCACAAAATAGGCCAGAAGTTGGCCTTCCACACCGGAAACTAACCGGATTAACGATACTATGTGCAATGACTTTGCTTTACGTAACGGAGAAAAAATATGCTCATCAGTAAGATCATCATCATCTATCTTATAATTCACCAGATTTTGATAATCACACACATTCTTCCTGAACATATTCGTTGGGATCCCTCCCCTTACACCCTCTAATTGCGTCAGAAAATACCGAGAAGGATACGAGAAAAGAGGACCTGAGTTTTGATAGAGATAGTCCACAGAGATAGCTGTATTGATTTTCATCAACCACTCCTCATTAAATGTGAACTTCGACAAAACGGTATAAATCTTCCACACGTTCTACTTTGGTTATATCGTCTTCAGTATAAGCAATCGAATACGTCTGCTCCAGTGCAATAAAAATATCAAGCATTGTCAATGAGTCGGCCAAAAGATCGTAGTACATATCTTTATCTTTAGTGACCTGTTCAATATCACAACATAATGCTTGCGCAATAATATTGTTCACGGTACCTACAACATCTTGTTCTATTTTCATAACTTCCTCTTTCAAAATGGCACACAGCGAACTATTTTTTCACCGTGGATTTTGAAACACCGCTGAAATCCGGTGTCGCCTGCGATGAACCGCGACTCCCTATAAACGATGATGATTTGTATGTCTGCTCTGGGATCACTTTGCTCGCCTGTTTCCCATCCATGCCTTGCCAGTGCGTACCCTGACGATTGAGCATGCCAGGTTCATCCTGAGTGGAGCGACGAGCTTCAGCCGGGTTCGCGGGTGCTCTGGAGGAGCCCGGTCCGCCGATATACGATGAGTCCATAGCCCCCGATGGTGCAGAATTACCCGTCGCGCGGCGTGCCTGTCCACCAATCATGTCCTGCTGCGAGCGTTGATGGTTCAGTGTCCCCGTGCCGCCCGGAGTCATGCGTGGGGATTTGGTAGCAGTCGTATTCGTACCGACATCCCGCGGCAAGCCCGAGGTGCCCGTTGACGCCGGAGCGCCCGCAGTCCCTCTTGCCCGTCCACCGTTCAGCCCCTGGAACGGCGTCCCCTGGCTGTTCAGCGCCGTGCGGCGGGACTCTGCCGGATTCGTGCGTGCGCTCGAGGAGCCCGGCCCGCCGATATACGCCGACCCCGGGGACCCGGCGACTGATGTTGTCTGAATATGCCGCTCAGAAAGATGGGACGTCTGCTGAACTGACCTTTCAGAGACTTTATTCACTTCACGGCGTTGAGTATCTTGCGTGCCTTCCGTCTGGCCGCGGTTCAGCCCCTGGAACGGCGTCCCCTGGCTGTTCAGCGCCGTGCGGCGGGACTCTGCCGGATTCGTGCGTGCGCTCGAGGATCCCGGCCCGCCGATATACGCCGACCCCGGGGACCCGGCGGCTGATGTTGTCTGGATATGCCGCTCAGAAAGATCAGGCGTCTGCTGAACTGACCTTTCAAAGACCTTATTCACCTCACGGCGTTGAGTATCTTGCGTGCCTTCCGTCTGGCCGCGGTTCAGCCCCTGGAACGGCGTCCCCTGGTTGTTCAGCGCCGTGCGGCGGGACTCTGCCGGATTCGTGCGTGCGCTTGAGGAGCCCGGCCCGCCGATATACGCCGACCCCGGGGACCCGGCGGCTGATGTTGTCTGAGTATGCCGCTCAGAAAGATCAGGCGTCTGCTGAACTGACCTTTCAAAGATGTTTTCCACCTCACGGCGTTGAGTATCTT
>NZ_JAWXRD010000005.1:0-146072 GCF_033843265.1 Scandinavium lactucae | reverse complement strand
GCTCGTCGGGCTCATAACCCGAAGGTCGTCAGTTCAAATCTGGCTCCCGCAACCACTTCAAAAAACAATAAGCACCTTAACGGGTGTTTTTTTGTATCTAAAATCTGTTAATCCTCAAAAAAAATGACGCTTTTCAGCGCCATTCTTTTCTCTCTACCAGACTTACCCTCGCCGCGCGAGCGTTGCCCCGTCGGCAAAGTAGGCTTTGATCCCCGCCAGAATCGACTCTGCAACTTCCTGCTGGAAGGTGGCAGTCTTCAGCTTACGCTCTTCTTCTACGTTACTGATGAACGCGGTCTCGACCAGAATCGACGGGATATCGGGCGCTTTCAGCACCGCAAACCCGGCCTGCTCTACCCGATTCTTATGCAGGTTGTTAACCTTACCTAGTTTGCCCAACACCGCTTTCCCAAATTTCAGGCTGTCGTTGATGGTCAGCGACTGCACCATGTCGAACATAGTGTGGTCCACGTAACGATCGCCACTCTTGCTGACCCCACCGATTAAATCCGAGGCGTTCTGGGTTTGTGCCAGGTATTTCGCTGCGGTACTGGTCGCCCCTTTGGTCGAGAGGGCAAACACCGACGACCCGCTCGGCTGGCGGCTGGTAAAAGCATCGGCGTGAATGGACACAAACAGGTCAGCACGCTGTTTCTGCGCTTTTGCCACCCGCACCTTCAGCGGAATGAACACATCTTCATTTCGGGTCATAAAGGCCCGCATATTGCCTTCTTTCTCGATAAGCGCCTTCAGCCGACGGGCAATTTGCAGCACCACGTCTTTCTCGCGGGTACGGTATTTGCCCACCGCACCGGAATCCTCGCCGCCATGCCCTGGGTCGAGCATGATAACAATTGGCCTGTCGCGTCCGGCTTTACCCGGCTGCGGCCCACTTTGGGCGGGCGGCACCTGCTTATCCAGGTCGCCTTTGTTGTAATCCTCTAGCAGCGCCAACAGCGGATCCTGCATTTCGGTCGCCGTGGACGGATAAAGATCCATCACCAGGCGCTCTTTAAACCCGGCCACCGCCGCCAGGCCAAACAGCTGAGGTTTCACGTTTTGCTTGAGTTCAAACACCATGCGCACGGTTTGCGGATCGAACTGCCCGACGCGCGCGGATTTAATGTAGGGATCGTCAGGGCGAATCTGCGCACTCATGCCTTTCAGCACGGAATTGAGATTCACCCCCTGGAGATCGACCACCACTCGCTCGGGGTTGCTCAGCGCAAACTGCTTATATTTCAGCTCATGGCTGGATTCTATCGTCACGCGCGTATAGGTGGACGAAGGCCAGACGCGGACCGCCACCACTCGCCCCTCAGCGGCAAGACCTACCTGGCTGACACTGAGTAACCACATCGCGCCTGCGCCTTTTAATAGGCGACGACGACTTAATCCTGACAGACTCCCAGACATGCCTCTCCCAAGCAAAAAATTCAATTTAGCAATCTATACGGCGGGTTTGACCGAAAACTTTAACCAAAGCCGCATAAACTGTCATCTATAAAACGGTAAACAATCCTGATCCATCCCTTTTTCTGCCAGGCTTTTTGCAAAGTTTCGTTGAAATTGCTGCTTGCACTGACGGGCAAAACAGAATAAAAATACATTAATTACGAATAATCATGCATCGAGGTTGTACTGTGGTGAAGGAACGTAAAACCGAACTAGTTGAAGGATTTCGTCATTCTGTTCCCTACATTAACGCCCACAGGGGCAAGACGTTTGTCATTATGCTCGGTGGGGAAGCGATAGAGCATGAGAATTTCTCCAGCATCGTCAATGACATAGGGTTATTGCACAGTCTGGGTATTCGCCTGGTGCTGGTGTACGGTGCGCGTCCACAGATTGATGCCAATCTGGCAGAGCACCACCACGAGCCGCTGTATCATAAAAATACCCGAGTGACTGACGCCAAAACGCTCGACCTGGTGAAACAGGCTGCGGGGATGTTACAGCTCGATATTACCGCCCGGCTGTCGATGAGCCTGAATAATACCCCGTTACAGGGGGCGCACATCAATGTGGTCAGCGGCAACTTCATCATTGCTCAGCCGCTGGGCGTGGATGACGGTATTGATTACTGCCACAGCGGACGCATTCGCCGTATTGATGAAGAAGCTATTCATCGCCAGCTCGACAGCGGAGCCATCGTCCTGATGGGTCCGGTCGCGGTGTCTGTGACCGGAGAAAGCTTCAACCTGACCTCGGAAGAAATTGCCACGCAGCTCGCCATCAAGCTGAAAGCGGAGAAGATGATTGGTTTCTGCTCCTCTCAGGGCGTATTAAACGGCCAGGGCGAGATCATTTCCGAACTGTTCCCCAATGAAGCACAGGCCCGCGTGGAAGCGCTGGAAAGCGAGGGGGAGTATTACTCCGGTACGGTACGATTCCTGCGTGGGGCAGTGAAAGCGTGCCGGAGCGGGGTGCGTCGCTGCCACCTGATCAGCTACCAGGAAAACGGCGCGCTGTTACAGGAACTGTTCTCTCGCGACGGCATCGGCACTCAGATAGTGATGGAGAGCGCCGAGCAAATCCGTCGTGCCACCATTAACGATATTGGCGGGATCCTTGAACTGATTGAACCCCTGGAGCAACAGGGGATTCTGGTGCGACGCTCACGCGAGCAGCTGGAGATGGAGATCGACAAATTCACCGTCATCCAGCGCGATAACACGACTATCGCCTGTGCGGCGCTGTATCCGTTCCCGGAAGAGAAAATCGGTGAAATGGCCTGCGTGGCGGTGCATCCTGACTACCGGAGCTCATCGCGCGGCGAAGTCCTGCTGGAGCGAATTGCGGCTCAGGCCAGACAGATGGGGCTGAGTAAACTGTTTGTGCTGACGACGCGCAGCATTCACTGGTTCCAGGAACGCGGGTTTATGCCGGTGGAAGTGGATTTGCTGCCGGAGAGCAAGAAAGAGATGTACAACTATCAGCGCCGATCCAAAGTGTTAATGGCCGATTTAACGTAAAACCAAAAATGCCGGACGGCATAAACTGTCGTCCGGGATTATTACCTTATCCCAACTGCGAAAACAACGCCGCCAGCCCGCTCCGGCGCTCGGTTCGGACGGTGATCGCCTGAGTCAACAGCACCGGGTCAGCGTATAGAGAAAGCTGCTGACGGGCGCGGGTGATCGCCGTATACACCAGCTCGCGGGTGACCAACGGCACGCTTTGCGAGGGTAAAATCAACGCCGCGTGGTTGAATTCCGAGCCCTGCGATTTATGCACCGTCATCACCCACGCGGTATCGTGTTCGGGCAATCGACTCGGCTGCACGGATTTAATCGTACCATCCGGCATCGGGAACCAGACACGTAGCCCAGTGCCCCTGTCGAGCGCAATCCCGATATCGCCGTTAAACAGCCCCAGCGCGCTGTCGTTACGGGCAATCATTACCGGACGCCCTTCATACCAGCGCGAGTGTCGGGGTAGCACAATGCGCCGCTTGCGGGCCAACGTCTGCTCAAGCTGTTCGTTCACCCCGCTAACGCCATATGGCCCTTCACGTAGCGCGCACAGCAGCTGATACTGAGAGAATGCCGCCAGCACCTCGGCAGGTTCAGCCCGGGTTTTCAGCCGCGCCAGATAATCGGCATAGCCGGCGACCGCATCCTCGAGCATCGATTCATACTCGGCAGTAGTGCGTAACGGTTTGAGGGCGATGTCAGCAAAGTCCTGCGCAAACACCTTTTTCATCGCCTTTGCATCGCCATTATTTACCGCGCGCGCCAGCTGGCCTATCCCGGAATCGCTGCCAAAACGGTAGCTTTTTTGCAACAGACACAGGCTGTCGCGCAGCGCTCCGGCTTCGGTTCCCTCACCTGCAGGCACCGTTGTCCCCGTCAGACGACTCAACTCCTGCGCACGCGCAGAGGTGTATCCGGCGTTAACCCAGGCGCAGATATCGCCCAGCACGGCCCCGGCTTCCACCGATGCCAACTGATCACGGTCCCCGAGAAAAATCACCCGGGCGTGTGCGGGCAGTGCGGCAATCAGCCGTGCCATCATCGGCAAATCAATCATCGACGCTTCGTCCACTACCAGCACGTCTAGATGCAACGGGTTCCCGGCGTGATAGCGTAAACGCTGGCTACCCGGCTGAGCGCCCAGCAGACGGTGCAGGGTGCCCGCCTCAGTAGGCAGCAGTTTCTTCTGTTCGTCGGTTAATGGCAGCTGGCGCAGTGCTGCACCTAACGACTCGGTCAAACGCGCCGCGGCTTTACCGGTCGGCGCAGCCAGACGGATACGACATTTTGGCAGGGTGTTGGTCTGAATCAGCGCCGCCAGCAGCTTCGCCACGGTGGTGGTTTTCCCGGTGCCGGGGCCACCTGAAATGACCGACACACGTCGGGTCAGCGCCACCGCAGCGGCGACTTTCTGCCAGTCGACATCTTCAGTTGGCGGAAACAGTGCCGCGAGCGTGGTGGTGAGCAAGGCTTCATCGCCGGATAATTCCGGGGTGGGCTGGCTAAAAAAGCGAGCGATAACAAGTTCGTTATGCCACATCCGATTGAGGTATAAGCGTCCCTCGCAGAGTACCAGCGGCGTGGCAACTGAACCGTCGCTGACGGCGGGAGAAGCACGCAGCAACGTCTCAATATCATCCCCATCTTCGGCCTGAGCAAACAGTTGCTGCCACAGGCTTTGTGCCCGGCCAGTGGCCTGCTCGTCGGGATGAAAACGGGACAGCGGCAGGCAAACATGTCCTTCTCCGGCATCGCGGCTGAGCAGCGCTGCCGCCAGCATGACCGCCGGTTTATCCGCTGCCGCCACCATCAGGGCAAACTGCACGTCCAGCGGGCGCAACAGCTTATGCTGCGCGGCTTCCAATAATAAGGCTTCCATGCTCATGCCCTCACCTCCTGAGTATCCCCGGCAAACAAGGCATCGAGGCCGTCAATCAGCACCCGATCGGGACGGGTAGTAAAAATGCCCTGCCCGCTGTCTCCGCCGTCCACACCGCGCAGGAACAGATAAATCACGCCGCCGAAATGGGTGTCGTAATCGTAATCGCTCAGGCGGTGGCGCAAATAGCGGTGCAACGCCAGACTGTAGAGTTGATATTGCAGGTCGTAGCGGTGCGACTGCATCGCCTGCGCCATCGCCGCGTGGGTGTAGGCTTCGCTGCTGTCGCCAAGCCAGTTGGACTTGTAATCCAGCAGGTAATAACGGCCTTCGTGACGGAAGACCAGGTCGATAAAGCCCTTCAGCATCCCGCTCACCTGCCGAAAATCGAGCGGCGGGCAATCGGCTGACAGCGGGTCATGCTGGCGAATCAGCGCATCCAGGGCCTGCGGCACCAGCAGCTGTTCGATAGGCAAATAGAACTCCATCTCGACCTGTTTATTTTGGGCAGAGAGCTGACTCAGGGAAATGCCCGCCCCGGAAAGCGGCGTACGTAAGACGGTGGTCAGCCACTCGGTTAACACTGGTGCCCACTGGGTATCAAACCCGTTACGCTCGAGTTGCTCAAACATCCACGTCTCGGACACCGGCTGAGTAAAATCGATCGCCTCAAACAGGCTATGCAGGAAAGTCCCCGGTGATGCCCCGCGCGGAAAGTGATGCGGCGTTAACTCTGGTTCATCGACATCGCCCGCCACACCGGCGGCATCAATATCCAGCCTGGGCAGCAAGTCCTGCGCCACGCTATGTCCACGCTGCTGGAGGCCCGAATAACTGGTGACTCGCCAGTCGTCAATAATGCGTCGGTGCATCTCTCTGGCACGCAGTTCCGGCATTTCAGGGGCAATCGCCTGCCAGCGTCCCCCTTCCGGCAACGACGGGAGGGTCAGGGCGATATGTTCATTACACAGCGCGCGCAGGCAGGCTTCAAGCCCGGCGGCGTCTTTAGCCTCCCCCTTCTGGACCAGACGCCCTAAGGCGCTGTGATGCAGTTCGGTATCAGTGGCTTTATCGCTACGGCGTGGGCTAAGCGGGGCAATACCCAGGCTGCAATGCCAGATGGCGCGCGTGAGCGCCACGTACAGCAGGCGTAAATCCTCGGCCAGACGCTCAGCCTCTGCCAGTTCGAGGCTTTCCTCGCCGTTGTGTAAATCGAGCACCGCCGCGAACGAATGACGGTCGTGATAGAACGCCTGATCCTGTTTGCGGTAGCGGGCAATAAACGGCAGCCAGACCAGGGAATACTCCAGCCCTTTGGATTTATGCACCGTCACGATTTGCACCAAGTGTTTATCGCTCTCCAGGCGCATCTGCTGACTGGAGGACCCGCTGTCCGGGCCGCCAATCTGCTGTGCCAGCCAGCGCATCAGGGCATGTTCGCTTTCGAGCTGCCCGGCGGCTTCCTGTAACAGTTCGCTCAGGTGCAGAATGTCTGTCAGACGGCGCTCTCCCCCGTGTGTCACCAGCAGGTTCTCGGCGATATTCCGCGCCGCCATTAGCGCACGCAGCATCGCCATCACGCCCCGCTGTTGCCAAAGCTGGCGATACTGGGTGAACTCTTCCACCACCGCATCCCAGGCCTGCTCATCCAGATTCAGGCGTTCGATATCCTGGGCATTCAGCCCAAACAGCGAACTGGCGAGCGCGCTGCGCAGGCTGCTTTCACGTTCCGGGGCCAGTACGGCCTGCAACAGCCACAGCAGTTCCTGCGCTTCCGGGGTCTCAAACACGCTGTCGCGGTTGGAGAGATACACCGACGGAATACCCAGGGCGTTCAGCGCATCGCGCACCAGCGCCGCTTCCTGGCGGTTACGCACCAGCACGGTAATGTCGGACGCTTCAACCGGACGGGCGTGTTCGCCGCGCCACAGCAGCGCCTCGCCCCGCTGCCCGGCGCTGAGCCAGTCACGAATCTGTCCGGCACACAGTTGTGCCATAAAGGTTTGATAATCGCCGGACCCCACGTTGTTGCCAGGCATCAGCCAGAAGCTCATCGCCGGTTGATTTTCCCCTTTCAGCTCAAACCGCAGGCCCTGATTGTTGGGCGCGGACTTGACCGGCAAGAAGGGGATGTCGCGGAACATGAAGGGATTATCGGAAAGACTAAACAGCTGATTGACGCTTTCGACCACGCCCGGGGCCGATCGCCAGTTGGTGTCGAGGGTGTAATGGGCGGCGACATCCCCACGCGCACGCATGTAGGTAAAAATATCTGCACCGCGGAAGGCGTAAATCGCCTGCTTCGGATCGCCGATCAGCAGCAGCGCGGTATCCGCCTGCTGTCGCCAGATACGGCGAAAAATGCGGTACTGCTGCGGATCGGTATCCTGGAATTCATCAATCATCGCCACCGGGAAACGCTGGCGAATCGCCGCCGCCAGGGCATCACCGCTCTCGCCCTGTAGGGCATCATCGAGACGGCTCAGCATGTCGTCAAAGCCCAGCTCGCCCCGCCGCTGTTTCTCGCGCGCGACGGCCTCACGGATTTCGACCATCGCCCGGGAAATGACCAGGTCGTTGAGCGACGGCGGGGCCGCCATCAGGGCTTCTATGGTGTCAAACAGCGGATGCACCGGCGGATTGCCGCCCTCTTTGGTGCGCGAATACAGGAAAGATTGAGCAAACTTCTCAAGCGCGTCTGGCAACTGGTAACCGGAGTGTTCGTCCGTCGCCCACAAGCCGATCTTCTCGATCCATTTGCCCTGATTGCCACGGTTGAACTTGCGCCTGTCGAGATCGGCGTTTTCCAGAATGCTGACGATCTCATCCACCGCAGCCAGCCAGCGGGTTTTGATTTCGCTAATCTGCGCCACAATCTGCTGATGGCGTTCAATCAACGTTAGATCGGACGGCGGGGTTTTGAGCTGGGGGGCTTCCCCCTGCAGATAGCGATCGATAGATTTCAGCAGATCCTGTGGACATTTCCAGCTGGCGTGGATCGCCTCTGCCACCTCGCGCGGGAGCGGATAACAATGACGTCGCCAGAAATCAGCGCAGGCCTGGAAACGCAGCCGGGATTCATCTTCAATCAGCTGTTGTTCAAACAGCATCCCGGACTCAAAGGCGTTGAGGCTAAGCATCCGCTGACAGAAGCCGTGGATGGTGAACACCGCCGCTTCGTCCATCTGCCGTTCCGCCAGTAATAATACCTCGGCGGCCTGTTCAGGGTCGGCAATTTCGGCCAGCAGGCTGGCGTACAACGGATTGTCGGTGCTGTTTCGCAGACAGGCGATACGGAGTTCGTGAATATTGCTGCGAATACGGCCCCGTAGTTCTTCGGTGGCCGCTTCGGTGAAGGTCACCACCAGCAGTTCTTCGACATCGACAGGACGGACAAAGGCGGCCTCGCCGCCCAGTCCGAGCAACAGCCGCAGGTAGAGTGCGGCGATGGTGTAGGTTTTTCCGGTGCCCGCAGAGGCTTCAATCAGGCGCTCACCGATTAACGGCAAACGCAGGGGATTTAAGGACTCGGCGGTCTCGGTCATTCGTTCTCTCTCATCAGCGGCATGGATTGCTGCAACGCGCTGACGCTCTTCCAGACCGTCCAGCCTTTCGGGTGAACATATTCTGTTTTCCCGTTCTGGCTGCCGGAGACCTGAGAAAGGATCGTCATGCCCTGCGGCTCCACCACCGTCTGATGGAAGAAGTCAGCAAGTTTTTGCGGCGTCAGCAGTTTAATCTGAGCCACTACTTTATCACGTGAATCAAAACGCATATTACCGCGATCGAAATCTTTGCTGAGCTTCGAGGCTTCTTCACCCAGGGTTTGCGGCGGTTGCAGCATCTGCGCAATCACCGACTGCTGAATTTGTGCAAACTCTTCCGGTTTCATTGCCCGCAGTTTCGCTTCGGCTGTCGGGAAGAAAGCCTTAAAGCGCTCCCACAGGAAACCCGGCTGCTTATCGCTGCTTTGCAGCAGGAAGCCCACGCCCCACTGACGTCCGATGCTCATCGGGAAGGCAAACACCGCGTAACCCAGTTGCTCTTCGGTACGTAACTGGTTGTAGAACCACGGCTGTACTATCTGCCCCAGCATGGCGCTGGTGGCGGAACTGCTGAACTCATCGGCGTTCGGGGGGGCAAACACTGCCGCCAGTGCGGAATCGCTGCTGCTGCCCGCTTTTTCAAAGATAGCGTTTTGCTTTTTATCCACTACCACGTCTTTGTTACGGCACCATTCGGTTCCATGCGCATTGAGCTGCTTTTGCACTTTACGCGCAAGATCGATGGAGTTCTCCGCCGTCATATTGCCGACGACCATGAATTCAGGGCGCGCGCCCATTTTCAGGTTGTCTCGCCAGGTCAGGATGTCTTGCAACGTAATCGACGGGAGCAGGTCACGACGCTCTTCACGCTGGAAGTAAGGCACCTGCGACACCATCTGCACTGGCATTATCGCCTGATCGAAGGCTTTGCCCTTTTCGGCAGAATCGAGCATCTGTGTATACCAGGATTTCGCCTGCGCCAGCTGTTCTTCCGTCGGCTGGTAGCTAAAATATCCCTCAAGCAGCGCATCGAATAGCTGTGGCAGACGCTGGGTGTAGCCGTTGGCGTTCACCATCAGGCCGTTGTTGGCTCCCGTTGAGAAGCTGATCCCGCCAACGGCGGCCTGATTGCTCAACTGGTCGAGGGCAATACCTGCCAGATAATCGTTCAGAGCAAACATAACCTGATTACGCGCACTGTCCATCGCGTGGGGGTTGCGTAGCACCAGCGTCACGTCGGCTTTTGGCTCACTGGCAAAATAACGGCTCGGGGTGTAGACCACTCGCAGTTCGGGTTCATCGACAATCAGCTGCGGCTTATCGCTCACTTTCTCAGGCTTAATCAGCGTGAAATCATCCGGAATATAGGGGTTCAGCGTCGGCAACTGCAGGGCAATTTTGCCTGATTCCTGCTGCCACTGGCTGAAGGTCTGCGCACTGATTTTATCCACCTGATACGGGGCATTGACGAAATAAGCGGTTTTATTGTGCGGCTCGTTCGGGCTGATATACCAGATACGGGCATTCTGTGGGGTCATCATCGCCAAACGATCGCCGATCGCCTTCGCATCATACTGGTCGGCGATGTTAACGGCATCAAGCGTATGTTCCACCGGGACGCGGATCATGGTGTCCGCCAACCATTCGACATAATCCATATCGCGGCTGATCGACGGATAGCGGAAATCGAGATCCAGCACGTTGGCCAGCTCATCGAAATAACGTTTATCAACACCTTTCTCGCGCAGTAGCGTCAGGTAGCTGAAGATGGCGGCGACAACCTGGTCACGGTTTGCCAGGCCTTTGTCCGTCAACGTGGCTGAAATTGCCAGCACGCCACTGTTGCCATTGACTACCGGATCGGAATCCGCGCGAATGCCTTCCGCCAGCCCCTGCTTTTGCAGCCAGTCTGACAGCGTACCCGGACTGCGGTTACCAATCAGATAGGTCACCAGTTCATCGGTTTTACTGCGGAACTGCGCGGTGTTGTTATCGATACGAAACTCGACGCGCAGCACCTTACGAGGCACCGCAGGCGTGTAATGGATGATTATCCCTTTCTGCGCATCGGTCACAACCGGCACGGTAACTTCCGGGCGAGTAATGTTTTTATTCGGCACCCGGCCCCAGGTCTCGGCGGCCATTTTGGCCAGGTCTGGCAACGGCTTATTACTGTAGATAACCGCTTTCATCAGATTGGCTGAATAATATTTGTCGCGGAAAGCAAGCAGCGAATCCAGCACCGGGCTGCCCGGTTTATCACTCAGCGTGTCGAGATTGCCCCCGGAGAAACGAGCCCCCGGATGTGCCGGGTTAATGGTTTCGGCACTCACCTGCGCCATACGCATCCCGTCCCGGCTACGGGCCATTGTCAGCTCGGAGTTCACCGCGTTCCGTTCCCGGTCGGCGTATTTTTTATCCAGCAGCGGTTCAGCAATGGCATCGGCGAGGCGGTCAACAGCCCCTTCCAGCGCGTCATTTTCCACTTCAAGATAGAACGCGGTACGGTATGGCGCGGTACTGGCGTTATGGCTGCCACCGTGCATTTTGAGATATTCGGCGAGACTGTCCGCCTGGGGGTATTTTTTAGACCCCATCAGCGTCATGTGTTCGAGGAAGTGTGCCAGGCCCGGATGCGAATCAGGATCTTCCAGAGAGCCGACGGGCACCACCAGCGCAGACAATGATTTCACCGCCTGTGGATCGGAGACTAAAAGCACGACCATGCCGTTATCAAGTTTGATAGCCTGATATTGACGGGGATCTTTCTCGCTTTTGCGGATGGTTTCCTTTACCGGTTGCCATCCATTGTCGGCCTGACTAAAGGGCACCCAGAGGGCGAACAATACGATAAATACAACATTCAACCAGGTGCTACGGGGCATTCACGGACCTCATCATTAACAAACTTCTGTGCTGCTCTGAACGGCAGCCTCACTTATAAACATCAGTCCGTGACACGTTGCGCATGATAATGGAATCCGAATACCTGCGCAATTTTTATACAACCCATCTTCCTCACGACGACTGATGGAAACGGAAAACGGGCTCCAGGTAACGTTCTGCCTGCGCAATAATGGCCTCAACACTTGAGGGCTCAAGGGTTCGCCACAGTCGCTGGTACCAGACATCGGCCCCTTCTCCGCGAACCATCATGCTCCCTTCCCATGCCTGCATAAACTTACTGCGCGCTTTCTGCTGCGTTTCGTCATCCCATAAAATGACATTATTCTCACTGTCATAACAGGCCTTCAGCCACGCCCCCCCACTTTCTGGTAGAAACAGCAGCGGCTGAGACAATCCTTCGCGGTAGCCCGCGACCAGTTCAGCAAGGTATTTCATTGCGTCTTCGGCAGGCAGCGGCGGGAATCGCCACTCACCGTCTTTACGCAGCAACAGACGGCTTTCGCCGCTTCCGCCACTGGCACAATAGACAAGATGCTCCAGCCAAAGTTGCATCCCCTGTGAGACGTTCTGCATCGAGGGACGCCAACGCAGCAGGCCGTCCGACTGTACCTGTGGAAGCCAGCCAGTAATATTGACACCGTCACACTGCAAATCAATTTCCAGACTTTTCCCGGGCTGACGGCACGAATTGACTCTGTCGGCCAGGGCCTGCATCTCCTGTCGCTGGTCATCCCAGGCAATTTCACCAAACGCGCCGAACGGCAGTTCGCCTCCGGCACGAAAACGCCGGTACATCAGGCCAGGATCCTGCTCTTCCACCAGCGTGTTGACCAGTTGCTGATTGAGGTGATACCGGGTGAGGCCTTCAAGGGTAAAAGGCTCGGTTTCGGGAATGTCACTCTCTTCTGAGCGGAAGTTGACCTGTAAGCGCATCTGGAAAAATGCCCGCACCGGATGCGACCAGAAACGCTGCAGCTGTTCAAACGCCAGCGTGTCGAAAACCACCGGGGGCAACGGCTGGATAAATTCGCCGTGTGCCTCTCCCTCAAGACTGGCGGCTTTCAACCATTCTCGGGCGTAGCTTTGCCGTTCTCCTGGAATGAAATTCGCAGCATCGAACGGCATCCGGCTATGCTGATGAGTGATATGGGCTTTAACCCGACGCTCGCTTTGATCACAGTTAAGCGCCTCATCGCCCTGCAAACAATGGCTCTGGCCAATGTAATCTATCAACTCCTGCACCAACACCGATGGATAGCGCTCGCTGTTGTCCTGAATTGAACGCCCGATATAGCTGATATACAGCTTTTGCTCCGCAGACATTAACGCTTCCAGGAACAGGTAGCGGTCGTCATCCCGACGGCTGCGATCGCCGCGCACGGGCTTCTGACTCATCAAATCAAACCCGAGCGGGGCCAGGGCTCGCGGGTAAATACCATCGTTCATCCCCAACAGGCAGACCACCTTGAACGGGATAGAACGCATCGGCATCAGGGTACAAATGTTTACCGGCCCGGCGAGAAAACGCTGGCTGATGCGTTCCTGATCGAGGCGCTGAGCCAGCTCGTCACGCAGCAACGACAGCGGAACGGCTGCGCCGTAGTGTGACTCCAGTCCCTGATCGATAATACCTTGCCACTGCTGCTCAATAAGCGTCAGGGCGGCTTCGGTATCGGTATCTGGCAGATAGAAATCGTTCAGCATTTCGCGACACACGGGCAGCCATTCCGTTAACGGTCTCTCCTGCGCCAACCGCTGCCGCCACTGATTCAACCTCATTAATAGAGAGGCCAGATGCCCCACCAGCTCAGCTATCAGCCCGCTGGATTCGTCATACGGCAGGATCGACTGCCACTCCCCCTCGCTACTTTCCATCGCGTAGCCCAGCAGCATCCGGGTCAGACCAAAGCGCCAGGTGTGTTGCCCCGTCGGCGGAAGATCCCATTCGCGGACGTTATCATCGTCCATACCCCAGCGTACGCCGGACTCATTCACCCACTGACGCAGATAACGCAGACCTTCTTCATCAATGTTAAAACGGGCCGCCAGCACTGGAACATCCAGTAGCGCGAGCACGTCTTCACTGACAAAACGGCTATCCGGCAGCGAGAGCAAGGTGATAAAGGACTGGAGCGCCGGATGAGACTGGCGCGCACGGCGGTCGGAGATGGCCCAGGGGACATAGCGATCCCCGCTGGCGCTGCCAAACACGGCCTGAATAAACGGGCTGTAGCTGTCAATATCAGAAACCATCACGATGATATCGCGCGGGGAGAGACTCGGGTCTTCTTCCAGCATCGCCAGCAGCCTGTCATGCAGAACTTCCACTTCACGTTGCGGGCTGTGGCAGACATGAATACTCAGGCTACGATCGTCTGGATCCAGCCCACGCTTGCTGTCGCTACGGGAAAATTCCTCGGCGGTACGTCCGGCAATGGCACTATTCTGGAGTTCAAGAATGTCATACTGCAGGTTGTGCAGCAGGTTATCGGGCTCGATATCAACGAAGGCATCAAGTTCCTGATAGCGCTCCAGTCCTGCCAGCAGATAGATATAATCCCGACCAAGCTTGCCCCAGGAAGCCAGCATTGGGTTACCCACATCCTGTTCGCCTTCGGCATTAAACAGCGCCGGAGCCTGTTGGTTGTCACGAAACAGCGGCAAACTGCGCTGTTCACGATGGTGCCGACGTTGACGCGCCAGCAGCTTCGCCAAAAACGCCGGATCTTTGATGTCGCCCCAATAGTAACGGCACGGGTTGGTGAACAATACGTAGACATCAACATGCTTCCCCAACGCCTGAAGCGCCTGCAAATAGACAGGCGGCAGCGCCGAAATTCCGCAGATAAATACCCGCGATGGCAGACCGGCAGGCGACTGCTCGCTGTTTTCGAGCGCCTGAATAAAGCGCTGGTACAGGTTAGCACGATGCCAAAGCGGCTGACCGAGCGCCGCAGTGTGTTCCACCAGCGCTTTCCACAACGGAGCTTGCCACTGCTGGGCATCATCAATACCGTCGACGCGTTGGTCCGCCTCCCAGCGCGTCAGCCATTCCGGACGATAAACCAGATACTGGTCATAGAGGTCAGCCACGCGCGAGGCGAGCTGAAAGAGTTTACGCTTGTCGCTGTCATCCGCCAGATAGTGATGCAGCGGCGCGAACGCCTCCTGCTCCAGCATCTCTGGCAGCAGGGTCATCAGCTTCCAGCTCATACTCTGTTTGTTAAAGGCACTCTGCTCCGGAATGTCCGGCAACACGCGGACAAACATATCCCAGATAAAACTCGCTGGAAGAGGAAAGGCAATGTTGGCGGCAATGCCGAAACGCTTTGAAAGCGTCATCTGTAGCCACTGCGCCATGCCGGTACTTTGCACCAGCACCATTTCAGGTTCGAACGGGTCGTTGAGCCTGTCCTGCTCAACGATAAACTCCATCAATGCTTCCAGCACATCCAGACGGTTGGAGTGGTAGACCCGTAACATATTCGCTCCTGACGCTCGCAGTTAAGCCATTAATTTTGAGGGCAATGAAGACGAGAGAGTTGCCCTTCTCTGCCCGATGGCGTGGTGATCGTGACTGTGATGCTGACACATCTTTGGCGGCTTGTCTGCACGCGGTTAAGCTGCCATCCCGCAGCTGCCGAGCCACTATGAAGCTGAGATTGTCGCCATGCTTCCCGCCAGAGCTGACGATACTGGATCAACTGTGCCGCGCCAGTCGCCAGATGGCTTTGCAGGCCCGAGAGCGCCATTACCACCATCATCATTAGCACCACGCTCAACAGCACCTCTGGCAGGCTAAATCCCTGCTCTCGGTTCAGGGCAACTGACATTGTACCGTCTCCTTGAGCGGACAGAAATCGCTCCAGCCGTGACGGTCAAACTGAACGGTGCTGTCGATGAGTGTGCCCGTCTGCCAGCGCGTTTGCTCACCGCTGCTGGCGATTAACACCCCTGAGCCATCAACAAAAAGACGCAGGCAAACGCGCCCCTTGAATGCCGGATGTGTCTGGCAGTGATCTGTAGGCTGAACGGTCCAGGGGAGCATTCGCCCCCATTCGAGCAGGGACTCAACGTGAGCGCTGTCCGTTACCGCCGCCTTTTCCAGCGCCGCCTGTGACACCTGCGCCTGATGCCGGATACTGGTGCCCTGCAACGTCAGGCTGCCGAGAACCAGCACCAGCAACACCAGTAGCAGCGACGACATCCCTTCTTGCCGCCTCATAAATTGTGCCCCGTCACGCTGTAGACGGTGGTTACCTGCACGCCAGGCCGGGACTTGAGATGGACGGTGAGGCTCAGTTCAAATTCCGGGGCAAATCCCGCGCGGTTAGCGCGCAGAACCTTAAACGCATCCACGATGATAAAATCAGGATCGGTCATTTTTTCCCACCCTTTACCGGCACAGGTTGTGGCTCCCCGCAGCGTTTCCAGCCCTCCCGCGCTCAAACGGAACCCTGTTGAATCGGCGTTCGCCGGGGGCGTTTCCTCCCAGACCCCGTTGAGATTGCCATCCCAACGAACCAACACACATTGATGCTCAAGGGTAATCCCGTCCCCGGGACAGTCACCCCGGCAAAAACCTGCCCTCTGGATATGACGGGACACCGTTAACAGGCGCTGCCAGGCTTCCTCTTCCATCACCTGCCGCTGGGTCTGGCGGGTAGCCGCCATCTGTAACGCCGGTAAAAAGCGTGCGGTGGTTAACAACAGCACGCTGCCGATAGCCATCGCTATCAGCACTTCCACCAACGAAAATCCGTGCTGATTTACTGACATGCTTCGTTACTGCTCCCTTTGCATAAACGAATGCGTCCCCAGCCTGAAATAATCAGCGTCCAGCTTCCCGCCGCGCTTTTGAGCGTGAGATGCCCAGGCCAGGCGGTATTGCGTAAGCCGTAAAAACCGACTGCCGGCGTCATTTCGCTGAGCGTGACTTCAGGCCACTGCGGATTCAGCACATAGACATTTTGGGGAGTACATCCCGTGGGTTCCGGGCTGACGGCATTCAGACACCACCCCTGCGCGGTGATTTCCAGCCGCGGCAAACGATCGCGGCGATACCAGTTAGCGTCATTGCGCAGCATGACCAGATAATCCCTGACCTGCACGGCGGTTTGCCACAGCCGCTGTTGCTGCTGCCAGCTTTGCCAGCCGTATAACCCACCGGCGCTGAGAATACACATCAGCGAGAGCGCAACCATCATTTCAATAAGGGTGTAACCCTGTTCTCGTTTCATGGGCGTACTTTGCGCCAGCCCAAATCGCAATGCGAACAGATATCCGCGATTTTACGAGCACGTTTCAGGGAAAAATAAGGTGTTGCAGAGGATTGCAGAAAAACAGGAAGGGCGCTTCAGAAAAACAAAACCGGCCACGTGGGCCGGTTGATTTCAGGTGATTTAAATCGCCACTGGCGCTTTAATGCCTGGGTGAGGATCGTAACCTTCAATCTCAAAATCGTCGAACTGGTAGTCGAAGATAGAGGCAGGTTTACGTTTGATCACCAGTTTTGGCAAGGCGCGAGGTTCACGACTCAGCTGCAGATGGGTCTGTTCCATGTGGTTGCTGTACAGGTGCGTGTCGCCGCCGGTCCAGACAAAATCGCCGACTTCCAGGTCACACTGTTGGGCGACCATATGCACCAGCAGCGCGTAGCTGGCGATGTTGAACGGCAGGCCGAGGAACACATCGCAGGAACGCTGGTACAGCTGGCAGGACAACTTGCCATCCGCCACGTAGAACTGGAAGAAGGCATGGCACGGGGCCAGCGCCATTTTATCCAGTTCGCCCACGTTCCAGGCTGAAACAATGATTCGACGCGAATCGGGATCGTTTTTCAGCTGGTTCATCACCGCGGTGATTTGGTCGATATGGCGGCCATCTGGCGTTGGCCATGCGCGCCACTGCTTCCCGTACACCGGGCCCAGATTGCCTTGGTCATCAGCCCATTCATCCCAAATAGAAACATTGTTTTCATGGAGATAAGCGACGTTGGTATCACCTTTCAGGAACCACAACAGCTCATGGATGATGGAGCGTAAATGACAGCGCTTGGTGGTCACCAGCGGGAAACCTTCCTGCAGGTTAAAGCGCATCTGGTGGCCGAAAATAGACAGCGTGCCTGTACCGGTACGGTCATTTTTTGGGGTGCCCTCATTGAGCACCTTCTGCATCAGATCAAGATACTGTTTCATGCTTCCTCAGGAGACTTGTTGCTGTGGACGATGACGATACGCCCAGACCATCATAATGACACCCGCCAGTACCATCGGGATGGAGAGAATTTGCCCCATGCTGATGTACTGCACCCACTCGCCGGTGAACTGGGCATCCGGCTGACGGAAGAATTCCACGATGATACGGAACAGACCGTAGCCAATCAGGAACAGACCGGAAACAGAGCCCGTCGGGCGCGGTTTGCGAATAAACAGGTTAAGAATGATGAACAGCACCACGCCTTCCAGCGCCAGTTCATACAGCTGCGACGCATGACGCGGCAGAACGCCATACTGATCGAACAACGACTGCCATTCCGGGTGAGATGGCAGCAACGCCATGTCTTCTGCACGCGAGCCCGGGAACAGCATGGTGTAATGGAACGACGGATCGACCCGGCCCCACAGTTCACCGTTGATGAAGTTGCCCAGACGCCCGGCACCGAGGCCAAACGGGATCAGCGGCGCAATGAAGTCAGACACCTGGAAGAAGGTCCGTTTGGTGCGCTTCGCGAAGACAATCATTACCACGATCACGCCAATCAGGCCGCCGTGGAACGACATGCCGCCATCCCAGACGCGGAACAGATACAGAGGATCGCTGAGGAAAACCGGCATGTTATAGAACAGCACGTAGCCGATACGCCCCCCGAGGAAGACCCCGAGGAATCCGGCATACAGCAGGTTTTCGACTTCGTTCTTCGTCCAGCCGCTACCGGGTTTGTTCGCCCTGCGAGACGCCAACCACATTGCGAAGATAAAGCCAACGAGGTACATCAGTCCGTACCAGTGAAGCGAGACCGGTCCAATGGAAAAAATCACCGGATCAAATTCCGGGAAATGCAGATAACCACTATTCATCTGTCACCACAAATGCTTGTTATTCCGCCGAAAGTGGTCAGCGGTAGAGACGTGCAGCCGGTTGACTGCCCCAAAGGTGCGAATGATAGCACAAGGCGGGATGTGGGGATGCGGGGAAAGATGTAAAAGATATGTATACCCGGAGCGCCAGGATGGCCTCCGGATAGAGGGCTTATCTACCGCCGCGAATCAGACCGCCGAGACCTCGACGTTCCATAAACGACGCGACCTGATGACGAACTTCGGTGGCCAACTGGGCGTCGAGGCTGCGCTGAGCCAGGTTTTGCGCTTCCTCCAGCTCAATATGACGCAGCAAATATTTCACACGCGCGACCGAGCGCCCGTTCATCGACAGATGGCGGAAGCCGAGGCCAATCAGGATAGTGACGCACATCGGGTCACCTGCCATTTCACCGCACACGCGCAGATCGATGTCATGGCGTTGGGCATCCTGGGCAATCATCGCCAGCGCACGCAGCAGTGCCGGATGCAGACTGTCATAGATACTGGCCACGCGGGTATTGTTCCTGTCGACCGCCAGCAGGTACTGGGTCAGGTCGTTGGTCCCCACGGAAATGAAGTCGACCCGGCTGGTCAGGTGCTGCATCAGAAACACCATCGACGGTACTTCGAGCATCACACCAATGCGTGGTTTCGGGATTTCATAGCCGATCATCTCTTCGACTTCGCGCCCGGCACGTTCGATAAGACGTTTTGCTTCATCGACTTCGTCAATGCTGGTGACCATCGGCAACAGAATGCTCAGGTTTCCGGTGGCCGCATTGGCACGCAGCATGGCGCGAACCTGGATCAGGAAGATCTCCGGCTGATCGAGCGTAATACGGATCCCGCGCCAGCCGAGGCACGGATTCTCTTCGCTGATAGGCATATACGGCAGCTGTTTATCCGCGCCGACGTCCAGCGTACGCAGGGTCACCGGCTTATCATTGAACATTTGCAACATGCCCTGGTACTGCGAGACCTGCTCTTCTTCCGACGGGAAACCGCTTTGCAGCATGAACGGGATTTCGGTGCGGTAGAGGCCAATGCCATCGATGCGGCTGCCGAGCTTTTCTTCATGCTCCGGGCTTAAACCGGCATTGAGCATCACCTTCACGCGTTCGCCGCTTTTAAGCTGTGCCGGACGATCCACGTCGTCTTCCGCAATACGGCTGAGTTCATTTTCTTCGCTGACCAGTCGCTGGTATTCCTGCAACAGCACCGGTTCAGGATCGACCAACAGTTCACCGCGATAGCCGTCAACCACCAGCATGCGGCCATGCAGCACTGAAGGCTGAATGTCTGCGCCCATGACGGTCGGGATACCCAGCGCACGCACCATAATCGCCGCGTGCGAGTTCGCCGCGCCGTCACGCACCACCACCCCGGTGAGTCTGTCCTGTGGCAGTTCCGCAAGCGTAGTAGCTGAAAGCTCGTCCGCCACCAGCACAAAGCGCTCCGGCCAGGCGTTAGCACCCTGCACGCTATCATCGAGGTGGAACAGCAGGCGTTGGCCAAGCGCTCGCAGGTCACCCGCGCGTTCTTTTAAATAACCCTCGCTGAGAGCCGCGAACTGCGCGGCAAACTTTTCGATAATCGTTTTGACCGCCCACTCTGCTACCGAACCTTTGTCCACTTCGGCAAACAGCTCTTTGCGCAGACGCGCATCTGAAAGCAGGTGCGAGTAAAGATCAAAGATGGCCGCGGTTTCTTTCTGCGCCCCAGCGGCAAAACGTTTACTGTACCGGCGAAATTCTCCGGCCGCTTCTTCCAGCGCGCCGGTCAATCGCTCTCGCTCAAGAGCGGTGTCGAGCGTGGAAGCTTCGTACACCTGCTCCATCAGCGGCAGGGTCGAGTCCATCCAGCCCTGTGCGATCGCCACCCCGGAAGAAGCCGGAAGTGCGCGAATTCGCGTCTGACGGTACTGACCAAACAGCGCCGTGAGCTGTGACTGGGAGAGGATAGCCGCCATTTGCGTGGCGAGGGTGACGAGGAACGACTCTTCGCTTTCGTCGAACTGACGTAGTTCGCGCTGCTGAACCACCAATACGCCAAGCAACTGACGACGCTGGATGATCGGCACACCGAGAAATGCGCGGTATTTTTCTTCTTTTACGGAAGGGATGTATTTGAAGCTCGGATGCTTTTGCGCATCCGCGAGGTTGATGGGCTCCGCCAGTCGCCCCACCAGGCCAACAATGCCTTCGTCGAATGCGAGTGTGATGGTGCGTCCGCGCGGCTTTTTCAGGCCGCGCGTAGCCATCAAGTAATAGCAGCGTCTGTCCTGGTCGGCGAGGTAGACCGAACAAACTTCGGTTTCCATTGCCTGACAGATGTCCGTCACCAGAATATCAAGCGCCTCGTTCACACGCGGCGCGCTGGCGACCTTCTCAACTATTTCTCGCAACCGGGTGAGCATAATGTGCGTGGCTTAACCTCTTTTACGTCGATAAGCAGGGGCTGTATGTTGCGGTTTAGGGGCACTTTCCGTCAGCGCCAGCACAACGCCTGCAAACTCCTTCATCACCCGACGATAGACATCGCGTTTAAACGACACCACCTGACGCACCGGGTACCAATAACTTACCCAGCGCCAGCCATCGAATTCCGGTGTGCTGCTGGTTTGCATGTTGATATCGGCATCGCTGCTTATCAACTGCAGGAGAAACCACTTTTGTTTCTGGCCGATACAAACCGGCTTTGTGTCCCAACGCACCAAACGTTTAGGTAACTTGTAACGCAACCAGTTCCGGGTCGATGCCAGGATCCGTACATCTTTACGGCTTAACCCGACTTCTTCGAACAATTCCCGATACATCGCCTGTTCAGCGGATTCACCGGGATTGATCCCTCCCTGAGGGAACTGCCAGGAGTGCTGACCGTACCGTCTGGCCCACATGACCTGGCCCTGACGATTGCAGATTACAATTCCAACATTTGGGCGGTAGCCATCGTCATCAATCACCGGACTACCTCTAAACAATTTTCAATGTGAACGATTGTTTCACACTCGTCGGAAACGGTAAACCACTCTCTTGCGACGATAACACCGGATAACAATTGAATAACTCACAGTATTCATCGAAGTTATAAACAGAAGACGCCTTCACAGGTCGATTTTATTCACTTTTTCTGTGGATAGAGTTGTGAAGAACTACGGAATTACCACGGGAAAACCCTGATTCCTCCGAAAAACACGAAACAGACACGTTAAAATAAGATGATGTTATTCATCACCTTAGAATAGTTATTTTTCATGAAATGTGCCAGAACGTGACGATCGTCACAGGCGTGATCCTCTCACTGATGAAAGATCGAACAACGTCGTTTTTATCCACAGATTGTGCCACTAACTTAAACACCTTTTGTGTGAAATTTGGATTTTCGTCGCACGTCAAGCCTGTAAATGGAAACAGTAGTGGGGGTTTTTCACAGTTATCCCACTTTTCTGTGGATAACAGGGTGTAAGATCCTGTTCATTGTCAGTGACCAGAATGGGGAAACCTTTTGAGACGCAAAAAAAGACGGCCTGTAGAAATCAAAAACCATCGTTAAATCATCATATTGGCGTAGTTATCCAGAAAGCGATAAACTCTTTCCACATTGGGGATAAACCCCGCTCACTTTTTCATCAAAGGCGTTATGTTATGTCCCTGCTGTCTCCATTGCGTCATTCCCCTCAGTCTGAAGCCGAGCTTTTAGCCCAGGCACAACGGCTGGCAGGTTATACGCTGGGTGAACTGGCGGCGATGGCAAAACTGCCGATTCCCCCCGATTTGAAGCGCGACAAAGGCTGGATTGGCGTCCTGCTCGAGATCTGGCTCGGGGCCAGCGCGGGCAGTAAACCGGAGCAGGATTTCGCGGCGCTGGGCGTCGAGCTGAAGACAATCCCTATTGACCGCAACGGCCGTCCTCTGGAAACCACCTTTGTCTGCGTCGCGCCCCTGACGGGCAACAGCGGCGTCACGTGGGAAACCAGCCACGTTCGGCATAAGCTGAAGCGCGTGTTGTGGATCCCAGTGGAAGGTGAGCGCACGATCCCGCTGGCAGAGCGTCATGTCGGTGCCCCGCTGCTGTGGAGCCCGAGTACAGAAGAAGAGCACCAGCTGCGAATGGACTGGGAAGAGCTGATGGATTTGATTGTGCTCGGTCAGGTGGAAAGCATCACCGCCCGTCACGGTGAAGTTCTGCAACTGCGGCCTAAAGCCGCCAACAGCAAAGCGTTGACCGATGCGGTCGGCATTCACGGCCAGCCCATTCTGACGCTGCCTCGCGGGTTTTACCTGAAAAAGAACTTCACCGCCGCCCTGCTGGCTCAACATTTCCTGCTGTGAACGTTTCGTTTGGGCTAACGCCAGCAGAAGGCTTATAATCGCGGTTTTCGTTTTTTGGCAGGACTTACAATGTTATTTGCATGGATAACCGATCCCAACGCGTGGATGGCGCTTGGTACGCTGACGATCCTCGAGATTGTACTGGGCATCGATAATATTATTTTTCTCTCTCTGGTGGTGGCGAAGCTGCCGACGGCACAACGCAATCACGCCCGTCGCATCGGGCTGATGGGGGCAATGCTGATGCGCCTGGGTCTGCTGGCGTCGATTGCCTGGGTCGTCAGGCTGACTAACCCACTGTTTACGCTGTTCGATCACTCATTTTCTGCCCGCGACCTGATTTTGCTGTTCGGTGGCCTGTTCCTCATCTGGAAAGCGAGCAAAGAAATTCACGAGTCAATTGAGGGCGAGGAAGAAGGCCTGAAGACCAACGTCCACTCTTTCTTTGGTGCCATCGTGCAGATTATGCTGTTGGACATTATTTTTAGTCTCGACTCGGTTATCACCGCGGTGGGTCTGTCCGATCACCTGTTTATTATGATGGCCGCCGTGGTCATTGCGGTAGGCGTGATGATGTTTGCAGCCCGGCCTATCGGTGAGTTTGTCGACCGTCATCCATCGGTCAAAATGCTGGCGCTGTCGTTCCTGATTCTGGTCGGGTTCACGCTGATGTTAGAAAGTTTTAGCATTCATGTGCCGAAGGGTTATATCTATTTCGCGATGTTTTTCTCCATTGCGGTGGAGACCCTCAACCTGCTACGCAATAAAAAAAATCCGCTTTAAAATCAAGGGCAGCCTGCAAAGTGAGGGCTGCTCCACACACTTTTTAAGATTTTACTGCTTTTTACTTACTGCGAACCGGGTTATTACTAGAATGATATGAGTTGCGGTCATATAAGGGTGATAACGATGACAAAATGGGCAGTATTGATTTCCGCTGTAGGTCTGGCATTTGCCATTTCCGGTTGCAGCAGTGACTACGTGATGGCAACCAAAGATGGTCGTATGATCCTCACGGATGGAAAACCGGAAGTCGATGACGACACCGGTCTTATCAGTTACGAAGATCAGCAGGGTAACAGCATGCAGATCAACCGTGACGATGTTTCTCAAATCATTAAGCGCTAAAAGAAAACAGGTCAGCCAGTCTGGCCTTTTTTGATTTTTTACTTCCGCTTTTTCCCCGCATCTGCCATGTTTATATTCCTTTGTCAGGGCGCATGTCGCGTCCCCTCCTGACGTTCTTGATATGACGTTGTTGATTTAAAGAAAGGAAGACGGCTATGCACTATCACCGTATCCCCCACAGCTCACTGGAAATCAGTACTCTTGGGCTGGGCACTATGACGTTTGGTGAACAAAACAGCGAAGCCGACGCCCATACACAACTCGATTACGCCGTTGCTCAGGGCATTAACCTGATTGACGTCGCAGAGATGTATCCCGTCCCCCCACGTCCGGAAACCCAGGGCCTGACGGAAACTTATGTCGGCAACTGGCTGGCAAAACACGGCAGCCGTGAGAAGCTGGTGCTGGCGTCTAAAGTTAGCGGCCCGTCGCGCAATAATGACGCTGGTATTCGTCCGAATCAGGCACTCGATCGTAAAAACATTCGCGATGCACTTCACAACAGCCTGACTCGTTTGCAAACGGACTATCTCGATCTGTATCAGGTTCACTGGCCACAGCGTGCAACCAACTGCTTCGGCAAGCTCGGCTATCAGTGGACAGAATCCCAGCCGGTTATCACGCTACTGGAAACCCTGGAAGCGCTGACCGAATTTCAGCGGGCGGGTAAGATTCGCTATATCGGCGTGTCGAACGAAACGGCGTTTGGCGTGATGCGTTATCTGCACCTGGCGGATAAACATGATCTGCCGCGTATCGTTACCATTCAAAACCCGTACAGCCTGCTGAACCGCAGCTATGAAGTTGGTTTAGCAGAAGTGAGTCAGTATGAAGGGGTGGAACTGCTGGCCTATTCCTGCCTGGCATTTGGCACTCTGACCGGGAAGTACCTGAACGGGGCGAAACCCGCCGGGGCGCGAAATACGCTGTTCAGCCGCTTTACACGCTACAGCAGCGAGCAGTCACAGAAAGCCGTGGCAGCGTATGTCGATATCGCGAAGCGCCATGGTTTGGATCCGGCGCAGATGGCGCTGGCCTTCGTGCGTCGTCAGCCGTTTGTGGCTAGCACTTTGCTGGGTGCCACCACCCTGGAGCAGTTAAAAACCAACGTGGAAAGCCTGCATCTGGAACTGAGCGAAGAAGTACTGGCAGAGATTGAAGCGGTGCATCAGGTTTACACCTATCCTGCCCCCTAAGCGCTGATCTTGTAGGCCCGGTCAGCGCCACCGGGCGTCAAACGTAGATGCCCGACGGCGCTTCGCTTGTCGGGCATACCACTCAGGGTCCTATTTAACTCGGCCCCAGGCCCAAAGTGCGATAATCGCTAACCCGAACAGGGTGCCAAAGCCAATCCCCACGCCCACGACCGGAATTCCCACCATCACCGCCAGCGAATAAAGGCCCAGCATCACCAGCATCGCGCTGTTTTCACCGAGATTCTGCACCGCAATCGCATTGCCCGCGCCGACTGTGTGTTTGCCCCGCTCCTGCAATAAGGCATTCAAGGGCACCACGAAGAAACCGCCGCACATTCCGAGCAACAACAGCAAGAGATACGCTGGCAGCAGCGCATGCTGGAGAGCGAAAATGACCACCGCAACCCCGATCAGTACGCCAGCTGGCATACAGCGGGCAACCGTTTCGAGCGTCACCAGCTTCGCCGCCATCCCGGCACCCACCACGATACCGACCGCCACCATCGCATTGAGGTACGTCGGGGTAGCGTTATCGGTTATGCCCAATGCCACCGGCACCCACAGCACCAGCAGGAATCGCAGCGTTACCCCTGCGCCCCAGAACAGACTGGTGCCGACCAGGGAGAAGCGGGTTTCGCGATTACGCCACAAGGTTTTTGCCGCCGAAAAGAAGCTACCGGTCATGGCCTTAAAGCGCCACGACTGCCCCGCCCGTGCCGCAGGCAAACGGGTGATGAACAGGTTGGCGACCACTGCTCCGGCATATACCACCGCACACACGCTCAGCGCGGCCAGCACATGCCAGTCGGCCAACACGCCGCCCGCAACCGAGCCGAGGAGGATAGCGGCAATGGTCGAGGACTCCATCAACCCGTTGGCTTTCACCAGTTTATCCCCGGTGGTCAGCTCACCCAGAATGCCGTACTTAGCCGGAGAATAGGCGGCGGCCCCAACACCCACCAGCGTGTAGCCGATAAACGGGTTCACGCCTGCGCAGATCGACGCCGCCCCAATCAGCTTCATGCTGTTGGCGACCATCATCACTCGCCCTTTTGGGAAGCTGTCGGCGAACTGCCCGACAAACGGGGCGAAAAGAATGTAAGCACCCACAAACACCATCTGGAGCACCGGCTGGCTCCAGTCCGGATAGAACTGCGCCTTCATGAGTGCCAGAGTGGCAAACAGCAGCGCATTGTCGCCGAAGGCTGACAGGAACTGGGCGCAGAGCACGGCCATCATGCCTTTCGAGCGCAGCGATGTGTTAGTGTGTACTGACTCACTCATGCGATTTTTCCACCTGATCGACCTGCTCTTTGAGGGCCACAAAATCGGGTTTACCGCTGCCCAGAAGCGGTAACTGTTTGAGGAAGCGAATATCGCGCGGCACCGCCAGTTCAGGCACGCCGCTGCTACGCGCCTGCTGTTGCAGCTTGTCGCGCGTCAGCTCTGCGTCGGTGGTAAACAGCACCAATGCTTCACCTTTGCTCACATCCTGTTTGATAACCGTGGCGTGCAGCTTGTCCGGAGAGACTGCCAGCGCCAGCTGCTCGACCATCTCCAGCGACACCATTTCTCCGGCGATTTTCGCGAAGCGTTTGGCGCGGCCCTGAATCTGCACAAATCCTTGCTCGTCGAAAAGGACGATATCCCCGGTGTCATACCAGCCGGTTTCCACTTCACCATGCTGATTTTCTGCCGTCGGTAACTCCAGCACACCCGGGTTTTCCACCCGCAGATAACCGTTCATTACGTTCGGTCCTTTGAGCTGTAAACGCCCGCCCGCCTCAATACCCGGCACCGCCAGCAGTCGCGCATCCAAGCCAGGCAAAATCCGCCCGACCGTGCCCGGTTTTGCCGCCATCGGCACGTTGATCGACACCACTGGCGCACACTCGGTCACGCCATAGCCTTCCAGAATGCGCAGGCCAAATTTGTCCTGCCAGATTTGCTTCGTGCTGTCCTGTAGCTTTTCCGCCCCGGCCACCACGTAACGCACTTTGTGGAAGTCATACGGATTGGCGAATCGGGCGTAATGTCCGAGGAACGTGGAGGTGCCGAACAGCACCGTACAGTTACGATCGTAGACCAGCTCCGGCACAATGCGGTAATGCAGCGGGCTCGGATAAAGGAACACTTCGGCCCCGGTCAGCAGTGGTGTGAACAGCCCCACGGTCAGCCCAAAGGAGTGGAACAACGGCAGCGCCGACATAAAGCGGTCATCGGCAGTGAAGTCGGCAATGGTTTTAATCTGCTCAACGTTCGCCAGAATGCTTTTATGACTGTGTACTACGCCCTTCGGATTACCTTCAGAACCGGAGGTGAACAGCACGATGGCCGCATCTTCCGGCTGTTGTTTCACTTGCGCCAGGTGCGGCATCAGCAGATGGCCGAAAATCCACAGTTTGTCGCTAAGGGTGACGTCACCTTTTAAATCTTCCAGGAAGACCCAGCGCACCTGGGTCAGTTGTTCCGGCAGATGCCACAGTTTCCCTTTGTCGAGGAACTGTCGGGAGGTAAAAATGGTTTTGATTTCCGCCGCGGTGATGGCGCTGGACAGGCCTTTAATCCCGGCGGTGTAGTTCATCATCGCCGGGATGCGCCCGCGGGCGATAGCCCCGAAAATCACCGCCGCGCTGATCCCGGCATTTGGCAACATCAGGCCGATTTTCTCGCCCTGGGCGCTATATTTTTCCAGAATCCGCGCCACGAACAGCGTTTTGGTCAGCAGCTTACGGTACGTATCCGGCTGGAAATTGATGTCTTCGATGCACGGTTTTCTGTCGCCGTAGCGATATTGCGCCGCGAGCAACGCTTCGTACAGCGTTTCGCGCGGACGCACCGCCATCCGAGCCTCCATCATAATTTGATGCAGCATTTCACCGGCAATTTTACGGCGATCGCGGGCGCGCGGTGCATCCGGCATCGGCAACGTAGTCGGCGGTAATATATGCAGGTCAATACGCGGGAACAGTCGGCGTTTCACCAGGCCTTTTAGCCGACTGGCAAACGTCAGTTCTGCGCCCTCAATGCGAATGGGTACCACTACTGCCTGCGACTTCGCGGCCACAAACGCCGCACCGTCGTAGATTTTCATCAGCGAACCGGTAACGGAAATACGTCCTTCCGGGAAAATCACCACCGGACGCCCCTGATCGATCAGACGCACCAGATGCTTAATGGACATCGGTTTGGTCGGATCAAGGGGCACAAAATCAATCAACGGTGCCAGGGCACGCATATACCATGCCTGGCTGATAGAGGTATAGACCGCAAACACCGGGCGCACCGGTAAAAACAGCGCCAGCAGAATGCCATCAATAAAAGAGACGTGGTTCGGGGTGATTAACACCTTAGGCTGGTTTAAAACCGTCGCGTTCCCGGTCACCCTGACCCGGAACATCACTCTGAAAAGATATCGAAAAAAGCCCAGCAACATATCAACTCCCTTTGGCAAAATTTAACTTTTTGCAGGGTACATGAGATGCGGGAGAAAAGCAGGATGGGGGGAGTGAATTTTAGGCAAAAAAAACCTGCGCATCTGCGCAGGTCGGTGCAAGAGAGAAGTACGAATTCGTACTTAAAAATTCTCACCAATCAATACCTCTGGGATAATCAGAGTATCAATCAGATTGATGAATCCTCCAGCGATCATTCGCAACAGCTAATCGCAAAGTGTAACTAAAGGTTTGAATTCACCTTTTCCGTTTTCAATTGCCTGTGACGTGCTGTGTAACGCCTTCATCTTTTGCGCCCTCTCGCATCACAATTGCAGCAGTCAGCTTGCGCTTAACCTTGAACAGCACTGGCTTTTCCGTAACACTGGGAGGATGTAACCGTTTTCCCTCTATAAAAGGCAAGATATGGCGACAATTAAGGATGTGGCCCGGATGGCAGGGGTGTCTGTTGCCACCGTTTCCCGGGTTATCAACAACTCTCCCAAAGCCAGTGATGCCTCACGTCAGGCGGTATTTTCTGCCATGGAGGCGCTTAGCTATCATCCGAATGCCAATGCCCGTGCGCTGGCACAGCAATCCACAGAAACCGTCGGTCTGGTGGTGGGAGATGTCTCTGACCCGTTCTTTGGCGCGATGGTTAAAGCCGTTGAGCAAGTGGCTTATCACACCGGTAATTTTCTGCTGATTGGCAATGGATATCATAACGAGAACAAAGAACGTCAGGCCATTGAGCAACTGATCCGCCACCGCTGCGCGGCGCTGGTGGTACACGCCAAAATGCTGCCTGACGAAGAGCTGATCGGGCTGATGAAACAGATCCCCGGCATGGTATTGATCAACCGGATCGTCCCCGGTTTTGAACAACGCTGCGTGGCGCTGGACGATCGCTATGGTGCCTGGCTGGCCACGCGGCATCTGATCCAGCAGGGTCACACGCGGATTGGCTATCTCTGTTCCAACCACGCCATCTCTGATGCCGAAGACCGGTTGCAAGGTTATTACGATGCGTTAAAAGAGAGCGGCCTGCCGTGCAATGAGCGGCTGGTCACCTTCAGCGAACCGGATGAGAGCGGCGGTGAACTGGCCATGACCGAACTGTTGGGCCGTGGCAAAAACTTTACCGCCGTCGCCTGCTATAACGACTCGATGGCGGCCGGGGCAATGGGCGTATTGAATGACAATGGCATTGATGTGCCAGGGGAAATTTCGCTGATTGGATTCGATGACGTGCTGATATCGCGCTATGTGCGTCCGCGTCTGACCACCGTACGCTACCCGATTGTCACCATGGCAACCCAGGCGGCGGAACTGGCGCTGGCATTGGCCGATAAGCGCCCGCTACCGGAAATAACCCATCTGTTCAGCCCAACGCTGGTGCGCCGCCATTCGGTGAGCGCCCCGGTGGAAACTCAAAGCTCGTAACGATACAAATGCACGGTGGTGGCGGGATACTCAATGCCATCGCCGATGTATTGCCAGCCAAAACGTTCGTAGAAATCGCGGCAGGCCGAATAGAGGTGCAGTTCGCGGAAGCCTTTGCTGCGGGCGTAGTCAATCACCCAGGCCTGTAGCGCCCCCGCAATGCCCTGCCCGCGCACCGGCTCATCGACATACAGCGCCGCCAGCCACGGGAACAGATCCTGACGGCTGATCAAATCGCAGCGCCATAAGCCTACCGTCGCCAACGGCTTTTCACCGTCGGTCATCACAAAGGTGAGCGGCAAGGCGTCTGGCTTCTGGCTGTGCTCGATGATACTGGCGAAAAACTCGCGTGGCATCGCCACCCCGCCAAACGCCTGCCATAGCCAGTCGGTAACCTGTCGGGCGTGCTGTGGCACCGCGTACAAAGGCTGGATTTTCACATCAACTTCCCCTGGAAAATGGGCACTGATTCAAACAGGTAGCCGTCGAAATCTGGCGCATCTTCATCAGAGAGTTCCAGCAGACTGTTTTTGACGTTTTCGAGGTGCTGCCACATCGCCTGCCACGCCCCCATCACGTCGCGACGACGCAGCGCCGCCAGAATGGTTTGTCTGTCGCCCAGCCACTTCAGGCGGTAGGCGCGGCTGGCAATGTGTACATTGAACTGCTGCCACAGTGGGCTGCTGTCCATTTGCAGCCAAATTTTTTCGACCGTGGTCAACAGCATCTGATTTTGCGTCGCCCCCGCCAACACCAGGTGGAACATTTTACTGTTGTCCTGGGTGGTGTCGTTGGCCGCGATGGCACGCTGTTCCTGCTCAATGATGCGTTTCAGGTTGTCGATATCCGCCCGGGTCGCCATTTTCGCTGCAAAGGCCGCGATGTTGCTTTCGAGCAGTTGCCGCGCCTGCAAAATTTCAAACGGCCCGACGTCGCTGTTAAGCATCTGCTCTTCTTCGCTGTCGTTTTCCTGCGGGATACGCATCACGTACACGCCCGATCCCTGCCGAATATCGACGGTGCCCTGCAGCTCGAGCATCAGTAAGGCTTCACGGACGATGGTCCGGCTGACGCCATATTTTTCCGCAATGTTTCGCTCTGGCGGCAATCGGGATCCCACCGGATAAAGGCCCTGCATAATCTGGGCACGCAAATCTTCACCAATTTCCTGGTAAGGTTTTTTTTCCGGCGGAACAACGGCCTTTTCCACAATATCACCTGTGTCTGCTTGCGGGTGGATGCACAGACCGCCACTCCTCGCGGTCTGACCGGCGGCTATAGTAGCAAAACCGCTATTTCAGTGCCTCATCCACGTTCAGCGTCAACGATCGGTTGTCACGCAGTTGACGGAACCAGCTGGCAGATTTTTTTGCCCGCCGCGCCCGGTTGTTTTCCAGATCGATTTCGATAAGCCCATAGCGGTTTTTAAACGCGTTCATCGGCGAGACGTTATCGGTAAATGCCCACAGCATGTAGCCGTGGCAGTTGGCACCCTCCTGTTTCGCCCGCAGGGTTTGCCACAGATGCTCGCTGATGAACGCTATCCGGTAGTCGTCCTCAATCACGCCATCGCGATTGCGGAACCGGCCTTCGTTTTCGATGCCCATTCCACTTTCCGCCACAAACCACGGGATATTGCGATAATCATTTTTAATGCGCATCGCCATGTCGTAAACGATTTGCGGGTAGATTTCCCAGCCGCGCGAGGTATTCATCCGCCTTCCCGGCAGCTCAAACGGTTCGTAATAATAGGCCGGGTGGAAGGGGGTTTCCGGATGCCAGGCGCGCGACGGGGCTTTCACCCGGTGCGGGTAGTAAAGATTAATGCCCAACTCATCGACGGTATTGGCCCGGATATCCGACAGCTCTTCAGCCGTGTACGCCCAGTCGACCTGGTGTTTTTCAAGCAGCGTAAACAGCTCCGACGGATACTCACCGTGGACCATGGGATCGAGAAACACGCGGTTGTAGAACAGGTCATAACGTTCCGCCGCCTGTACATCATGCTTCGCGCGTGAACGCGGATAGGTCACTTCCGGGTTAAGAATACAGCCCACGCTCCCGCGATACCCCTTCTCGCGAAACAGCTTCACTACCCGCGCCGTCGCCAGCACTTTATGGTGATTCCACTGCATCCAGGTGCCGGTGTTCTGCTCATATGGCCAGCGCAGCGCATCGAGATACACCCGCGTTTGCACCACGATCGGCTCGTTGAAGGTGAACCAGCGCGTCACCTGGGTGTGATAGCGCGCGAACACTTTCTCCGCATAACGCACGAACAATTCGACCACTTTTTTAGAGGCCCAGCCGCCATAGGTTTCCAGCAGATAGCCCGGCAACTCGTAGTGTTCAAGGCAAATCATCGGCGTGATGCCGTTAGCATTGAGCTCAGCAAACAGCGCGTCGTAGTACGCGGCGTACTCCTCGTCGACGGTCACGTTTTCGTAATCGGTGAGAAAGCGCGACCAGTTAATCGAGGTGCGATAGTGGGTCAGACCGGCCTGTTTCATGAGCGCAACGTCTTCGCGGAAGCGGTTGATGAAATCGGTGGCTATCGCCGGGCCGTAGCCGTTATGCCAGACGTGGCGGTCGTTTTTGTACCAGAGATCGGGCCAGGAATCCTGCCCCTCTTTCTTGCCACTCCAGCCTTCCGTTTGCCAGGCGGAAGCAGCGGCTCCGAGAATAAAATCCTGTGGAATGGCGATCGTTTTCTGACTCATGGCGTCCTCATGCATTCTCAGTGGCCTGCTGGGCCTGAAGCTGCGCCTGCTCGGCCCGGCGGGATGCAATTTTCACAAACGGCAGGTAAATAATGATCGAGGTGACGATACAGATAAGCTGGGTGACCACTGCCCCCATCGAACCGGCAGTCGACAGCCAGGCATTGATCAACGGCGGCGTGGTCCACGGCACCATCACCACCGCTTTGCCGGCAAACCCGGCGGCGGTGGCGAAATAGCCGATGGATCCGGTCACCAGTGGGGTGATGATGAACGGGATTGCCAGAATCGGGTTGAGCATAATCGGCATGCCGAAAATCACCGGTTCGTTAATGTTGAACAGGCCAGGGCCAATCGACAGCTTGGCGATTTCCTTCATCTCTTTACGTTTGGTGGCAATCATTACCGCAATCAACAGGCCAATCGTCAGCCCAGAACCGCCGATGCTCATGTACACATCCCAGAACGGCATGGTGATGATGTTCGGCACCTCTTTGCCCTGTTCGAACGCGCTCATATTGACCGTGATCGCCCCCAGCAGGAGCGGTTCACGGATCGGTTTGATCATCTGGTTGCCGTGAATACCAATCACCCAAAACAGCTGGGCAACAAACATTAACAGCAGAATACCCGGCAGGCTTTGCACCACCCGCTCCAGCGGCTGTTGCACCACCTGATACACCGCATCGTACAGATACATGCCGGTCAGCTGATGAAACACGAAACCGAACGTGGCGATCGCCGTGGTGGTGATGATCGCCGGGATCAGCGCCGAGAACGACGCCGACACGTTGGGTGGCACGGTATCCGGCATTTTAATTTTCAGACCCGGACGCCCTTCCAGCCAGCAATAAATCTCCACCGACAGAATGGCGATAAACATCCCGAGGAATAGACTTCGGGTATCGGAGAACTGGCGCAGCAGCACATCTTTCACCTGATGCATTTGTCCGTCGACCATCATTTCCACGGTGGTCGGCGTCACGCAGATGAAGCAAATCACTGCCAGAAGGCCCGGGAACAGCGTCTTGATACCGTTGATCCGCCCGAGCTCAATACCGATTAAAAACACCGCGCCGATGTTGAGAAAGTTCAGGGTGGCGTAGTTAATCGCGCCGGTTATTGGCTTGAGTGCCGCCAAAAAAGAGAGGGACTGGAAACTGGCGAGGCCATTTTTCGGATCCAGCACCATGTTGGAAATCAATACCGAGAAAGCGCCGACGATGATCACCGGCATGAGGGTAATAAACGAGGATTTGATCGCCATGATATAGCGGTAGCTATTGAATTTAGTGGCGAAACTCCCCAGAGAATCGATCAGCTTTTCCTGAAATGCCATAAGGGTGATACCTCAAAGGTGGGCTTTTATCAAAATGGGTTTACAGCCTTAATCCATTTGGCATACCAAAAATAGCGATGTGTTGGTTAAACTTCTGTGACTGAGGTCTCATGTCGTTATTTGGTATTCCAAATAAACCCTAAACCAAGACATTGGCATACCACGTAGTTTTTGCAGGGATATTTCAGCGAAGCGCTGTCAAAAGCGTGATCGCGATAGTTATTTGTTACGAACGCAGGAGATATGCCCCTGAATGTCTGTGATAAACTGCATTCATTATCGGGTCTCAGGAATCAACAATGGCAACAATGCTGGATGTCTCACTACGCGCTGGCGTGTCGAAAGCGACCGTTTCCCGCGTACTGAACGGCACAGGTCAGGTTAAAGAAAGCACCCGCAAGCAGGTGTACAAAGCCATGGAAGAATTGGGATATCGCCCGAACTTTTTGGCACGTTCCCTGGCGAACCGGACCAGCAACAGCATCGGCCTGGTGGTCTCTACGTTTGACGGTTTCTATTTTGGCCGTTTGCTCCAGCAGGCGTCTCGTCAGACGGAAACCCACGGCAAACAATTGATCGTCACCGATGGGCACGATACGCCGGAGCGCGAAGAGCAGGCCGTGCAGATGCTCGCCGACCGACAGTGCGACGCCATCGTGCTCTACACCCGCTTTATGAGCGAAAAAGCGATCATGAAGCTGATTAACTCCATTGCCATGCCGGTGGTGGTTATCAACCGCGACGTCAGCCAGGCACGCGATCGCTGCGTGTTCTTCGAGCAGCAGGATGCCGCATTTCAGGCGGTGGATTACCTGATAACCCAGGGGCATCGTGAAATCGCCTGTATTACCGTGCCTATTCACACGCCGACCGGCAAAGCGCGGTTGCAGGGCTATCGCAGCGCGCTGGAAAAGCACGGCATCGCCTGGGATCAGAGCCGGGTGAAGTACGGGGATTCCGGCATGACGCGCGGCTATGAACTGTGCCAGCAGTTGCTGGACGAGAGGGTGAAATTCAGCGCCCTGTTTGCCTGTAACGACGATATGGCATTGGGTGCCTCAAAGGCGCTGCATCAGGCAGGATTACGCATTCCGCACGATATTTCGCTGTTCGGCTTCGACGACGCTCCCAGCGCAAAGTGGCTTGAGCCGGGGCTGTCTACGGTCTATCTGCCTATCGATAACATGATTACCACCGCCATCGATCAGGCAATTAAACTCGCCAACGATGTGCCGATAGAAACACTGCCGCCGTTCACCGGGAAACTGGTGCTGCGCGACTCGGTAACCACCGGCCCGTATTATCAGAACAGTTCCAGCGCCAGCAGTTCCTCAATGGTCTGACGACGACGGATCAGGCGCGCGCTGCCGTTGTCGAACAGCACTTCCGGTAACAGCGGACGGCTGTTGTAGTTAGACGACATCGACGCGCCGTAGGCACCGGTATCGTGCAGCACCAGATAATCTCCTGGCACCACCTGCGGCAATTCACGTGTTTCCACTTTGCCACCTTCCTGCTGCGTAAACACGTCCCCGGATTCACACAGCGGGCCCGCCACCACGGTTTCCACTTGCGGAGCCTGGCTCAAATCACGCCCGTCGCCCGCCAGGGCAGAAATATGGTGATAGCTGCCGTACATCGACGGACGCATCAAATCGTTAAAACCGGCGTCGATCAGCACAAAGTGGCGACTGCCCATGTTTTTGACGCTGCGTACCTGCGCCACCAGCACCCCAGATTCTGCGACCAGGAAACGCCCTGGCTCAATTTCCAGTTTCACCGGATGCCCCAGGTGTTTGGCAATTTGCTCACGAGCGGCATTCCACAGGCCGAAATAGTGTTGGGTATCAATGGTCTCTTCGCCATAGCGGTAAGGAATTGACAGCCCGCCGCCGGCAGAGATAGCCTCCAGATCCTGGCCGAACTCGACAACCTGACGCACCATCGCACCACACACCTGTTCCAGATGGCCGTAGTCCACGCCTGAGCCAATGTGCATGTGAATACCCACCAACTTCAGTTGATAACGTTGGATAACCTCCAGCGCGTCAGGCAAGTCGCTGTACCAGATCCCGTGTTTGCTGTTCTCGCCGCCGGTATTGGTTTTCTGACTATGACCGTGACCAAAACCGGGGTTCACACGCAACCAGACGCGATGGCCAGGAGACACCGCCCCAAGCTGGGCCAGCATGTCGACAGAACCGGCGTTCACCGGGATCTTCAGTTCGGCAACGCCGGTGAGCGTCGCCTCATCTATCATGTCCGCCGTGAAGACAATATCGTCCGGATGAGCCACCGGATCGTAACCGGCTGCCAGCGCACGTTCGATTTCACCGAGCGACACCGAATCCACCTTCACGCCCTGTTCACGCATCAGACGCAAAATGTGAATGTTCGAGCAGGCTTTCTGCGCGAAGCGCACTACGTCGAACTGGCTGAGCTGAGCAATCTGCTGGCGAATAATCGCCGCGTCGTAAACCCACACCGGGCAGCCAAACTCGGCAGGCAGGCGCAGCAGGTTCTCAGCAGTGAGGTCGGTGTCGGGAAGGGTCAGTGGGCGTGGCATGGTGAACTCCGGTGTATTCGCTTTTCATCGATTACGCCACAGCCTGCGCAGAATAAAAAATATCGTTTTATCCTGACTTGATGCAAAATTGATATGGACAACGTACCGAAAGGAATTGCCATGCCCGCCGTCAATTTACGCCACATCGAAATTTTTCATGCGGTAATGACCACCGGAAACCTGACGGAGGCCGCGACGATCCTGCATACTTCGCAGCCTACCGTCAGCCGCGAACTCGCCAGGCTTGAAAAAGTGTTAGGGCTAAAGCTGTTTGAGCGCAATCGTGGGCGTTTGCATCCGACCGTTCAGGGTTTTCGTTTATTCGAAGAGGTGCAACGTTCGTGGTACGGCCTGGACCGCATTCTGAGCACCGCCGAAAGCCTACGCGAATTTCGCCAGGGTGAGCTTTCGGTAGTGTGCCTGCCAGTATTTTCACAGTCTTTTTTACCGGCGCTGTTACAGCCTTTTCTGGCACGTTTTCCGGATGTCAGCCTGCACATTGTGCCGCAGGAGTCCCCCCTACTGGAGGAATGGCTTTCCGCACAGCGTCATGACCTGGGGCTAACCGAGACGCTGCATACGCCGCCTGGCACGGAACGCACGCCGTTGTTAAGCATGAATGAAGTCTGTGTCCTGCCCGCAGCGCATCCACTGGCAAAAAAAACGGTGCTTACGCCACAGGATTTCGAGGGCCAGAGCTACATCAGCCTGTCGCGAACCGACAGCTATCGGCAACTGCTGGATAGTCTGTTTGCCGAACATGGGGTACATCGGCGGATGGCGGTAGAAACCCACAGCGCCGCATCCATTTGCGCGATGGTGCGGGCAGGGGTGGGGATTTCAGTGGTTAACCCGTTCACCGCCCTGGATTACGCTTACAGCGGTGAGGAGAGTGGGATTGCTATTCGCCGTTTCAGCATCGAAGTGCCGTTTACCGTCAGCCTGATCCGCCCCTTGCATCGACCCGGCTCCGCCCTCGTCGATGCCTTTGTTTCCCATCTGCAAAACAGCGTGCAAACTCTGGTCACGCCGCTGGAAGAGAAGCTCAACCGCGTCAGGAAAGCATAAAGTCGACGGCATCGGCCGCATGAAGTGCGGCGGTATCGAACACCGGGATCGGGCTGCGTTCTGCGGGCACCAGCAGGCCGATTTCGGTACAGCCGAAGATGACACCTTCTGCGCCCTCGCCCATCAGGCGGTCGATCACCTGTAAATAGACAGCGCGGGATGCCTCAGTGAAGGTGCCGAGACACAGCTCTTCGAAGATAATTTGGTTGATTCTTGCACGTTCATCCGCGTCAGGAATAAGGGTGTTGAGCGAAAATTCCTGTTCGAGGCGGCCACGGTAGAAATCCTGTTCCATCGTGTAGCGCGTGCCTAACAGCGCCACGTTGCGCACGCCCTGCTTTTCGATGGCGCGCCCGGTCGCATCCGCAATGTGCAGGAACGGAACCCCGCAGCGCAGCTCGATATGTGACGCCACTTTGTGCATGGTATTGGTACAGAGCACGATGCCTTCTGCGCCGATACTTTCCAGATCTGCCGCCGCCTGCGCCAGCATCTCGCCCGCTTTATCCCATTCTCCCATCGACTGACAGGTTTCGATTTCCTGAAAATCGACGCTATGCATCAGGATCTTCGCCGAATGCAGGCTGCCCAGACGCTGTTTGATGCCTTCATTAATCAGACGATAGTAAGGGATTGTTGATTCCCAGCTCATGCCGCCGAGCAGGCCAATAGTTTTCATGAAGTGTCCTTTCAGAATGTTTTCCACAGTGAACCAGAGATGTGATCAACTTTCCACTTATCAGCACGCCTGTTTTCAACTTTACCTGCTTAAGATACTCTTAATGAAACAACGTTTCACTTTGAGGACTCTGCGATGTTTGTACGACACAATGACACGGTACTTGAGGATTTGGGCAACGGCGTAACCCGGCGAATTTTGGCACATGGCGGTAAGATGATGGCGGTGGAGGTTCATTTTGAAACGGGCGCAATCGGCCCGCTGCACAATCATCCGCATGAACAGTTAACCACCGTGCTGTCAGGTGAGTTTGAATTTACTATCGGCGATGAAACGCAAATTGTGCGGGCGGGCGATACGCTCTATAAACAGCCGCATGTGATGCACGGCTGTGTCTGCCTAAAGGCCGGGACACTGCTTGATACCTTCACCCCGGTGCGAGAAGATTTTCTGAAATAAAAAAGGACACCAACGCCCTTTTTTATCTCTGGCGGGATGCGTTATCACCCATAGCTGGCGTTAAACAGGCTGTTCATCAAGCAGGTTCTGGCTACGACGCGACTCGCGCGCGTGTTGTAACAGAACGCCAGCACAACCCGCCATCCCCCCCAAAAGGGCTGCCAGCAGGATGATCACCGCTTTACCCGGCCCCTCTTTTTTCACCGGCAACGAAGGCGAGAGCTGATAATTTACCACCGGGAACCGGATGTTTTTTATATCCAACTGTTCGATTTGTTTTAATCGATATTCACGGTTAAGGATATCCGCATTCAGCTCGGCAACATCCTTCATCGATTTTTCAATTTCCAGCTTTTTACTGATCCCTTCAGTGCCTAAGGTCACGGAATAATCTGGGTCGTCTTTTATCGTTTGCCCCTTGCTGTATACCGGTTTATTAATCCCGGCCGCTTTAGCCACCTCTAACGAATAATTCAGGCGCTTGATTTTGGTCTCTTTGGCGTTTTCCATTTGGGCACGATCCAGCACCAGTCGCTGTTTTTCGATCTGAATATTCATCGTTACGTTATCGTGAATATTCGACAATGTCTGCTCAACAACTTTATCCGCTACAAACTGCGTGTAACCCGCCAGAATAGTTTGGGCTTCCTCCGGTTGTGGCCCGGTGAAAGAGAGCGTCCATGAACTGTAAGGCGTAGCCGGTTCTTTCTTGTTACTGGCATCATCCACGGCTTTCATCTTCTCAGAAATCGCAACGATAGCCCGGTGCAGTTCGCCGGGATCGACATCGGTCCCGTTAAACTGACTCATCAGCGCGGGACTCGAGGTGATGAACTGTTCCAGTAAGACCGATGAGTTAAACTTTTTAATGAACAGATTAAACAGAGTGCCGCTATCAACATTCGCATCAACGCCCAACACCTTGGTCGTGGCCAGGAGCGTATTAAGCGGGGTGAGCTGTACCCGCTCAGGTGGCGTGATCACCGCATTACTGGTCCACTTTTGCGGCAGGAAAAAAGTCACCAACAGCCCAAGCATCGCAAAACCAAAAATGACGCTGAAGATGCGTTTCTTCGCATTCCAGAGGATCTCAATCATCGCCAGCAGATCGATTTCCTGGCCGAATGAAGCCATCGGTGTAGCGTGCGGGAAGGAGACGACAGTGTCCTTTTGCGGTTTGATATCCATGGTTGACATAATTTTTCGCGTTCACTTTGTCGGATTAAGTTTTGGCTAATATATCCCCATCAGAATTATCTGAAAACCTTTACATACTAAAAAATGAAAATTTGATGACTAATGAGAGAATCACCGGACCTCATTCAGCCTATTTATAACCATTGAGATTGAACGCCTACCTAAACAGGTAGTTGAAATATGACTTTTCACTATTTTAAGAAAAATTATGACCCCACCCTCTTTATTGCTACAAAATGTTTAAATCCCGCTGTTCACGATATATAAAAACACACATTAAAAAACCATTAAATACAAAAAACCCCGCCATTAGGCAGGGTTATCATTTGTAGCCTGAGATGTGCTTAACGAGCGAGCCAACCTCCGTCGACGGCCACGGTGTAACCGTTGATATAGTCTGAGGCACCGGAGGCCAGGAACACCACTGGCCCCATCAGGTCAGACGGCAGCCCCCAACGTCCCGCCGGGATACGGTCAAGGATTTCCGCACTGCGCTGCTCATCGGCACGCAGCTGCTGGGTGTTGTTGGTGGCCATATAGCCTGGGGCAATCGCATTCACGTTGATGCCATGCTTTGCCCACTCGTTCGCCAGCAGGCGAGTCACGCCCATTACGCCGCTTTTCGATGCGGTGTAAGACGGCACACGGATCCCGCCCTGGAAAGAGAGCATCGAGGCAATATTAATGATTTTGCCGCCGTTACCCTGGCTGATGAAGTGCTTCGCCGCCGCCTGAGACATAAAGAACACCGCTTTGATGTTCAGGTTCATCACGTCGTCCCAGTCCTTCTCGCTGAACTCAATCGCATCCTGACGACGAATCAGACCGGCGTTATTCACCAGAATATCAATATGTCCAAATTCGGCGACTGCGCGTTCCAGCAGTTGAGGAATACCGTCAATATTACGCAGATCGGCAGTCAGGCTGAGAAAACGGCGACCACGGGAGGTGACCTGCTCGATAGTCTCGGTCGGTTCAACGATGTTAATGCCGACGATATCACAGCCCGCTTCCGCCAGGCCGATAGCCATCCCCTGACCTAAACCGGTGTCACACCCGGTGACTACTGCGACTTTGCCTGCCAGTGAAAATGTATCGAGAATCATAAAAAATCCTTACTCATTTTGCGCCTGCATTCGACAGGCAAGATGATGGTTTGCCCGCGATTTAACGCAGATCTTTAACGGCGACGTGGTCCATATCATCGAAGACCTGGTTTTCACCAACCATGCCCCAGATAAAGGTGTAGGCCTGTGTGCCGACGCCTGAATGAATCGACCAGCTCGGCGAAATCACCGCCTGCTCGTTGTGCATCACGATATGGCGTGTCTCCTGCGGCTGTCCCATCATGTGGAATACGCAGGCGTCATCGGCCATATTGAAATAGAAGTACACTTCCATCCGTCGCTCGTGGGTATGACACGGCATGGTGTTCCACAGGTTACCCGGAGCCAGTTCGGTCAGACCCATGCTGAGCTGACAGGTTTCCAGCACGTCCGGCACAAAGTATTTATTGATTGTGCGGCGGTTACTGGTGAGGTTATCGCCGAGGGTGACCGGCGCAACATCGGCTGGCGTCACTTTTTTGGTCGGATAAGTGGTGTGTGCCGGGGCGCAGTTGTAGTAAAACTTGGCGGGTTTCGTCGGGTCGATGCTTGCAAACACCACCTCTTTCGCACCCTTACCCACATACAGCGCATCGCAATGGCCGATTTCGTAGCATTTGCCGTCGACCGTAATGGTGCCCGGGCCACCGATATTGATAACGCCCAACTCGCGGCGTTCGAGGAAATAACTCACGCCCAGTTGCTTCCCGACTTCACCGCCGACGGACACCGTTTTGGCAACCGGCATAATCCCGCCCACAATAATGCGGTCGATATGGCTGTACACCATGGTGTACTCGTCTGCGACAAATACCTGCTCAACTAAAAATTCATTGCGCAGTCCCTGCGTATCGAGGGTTTTGGCGTGTGCGCTGTGGATGCTTTGTCTGATCTCCACGTTTACCTCCAGCTAAAGTTGTCCATTTTGAAAAGCAGTTTCGCTTTTCCGTTATGGTCATCTTAGTCTTCCGCAGATAGGTTTTCAATTACAAATAAAACAGCGTTTCACTTTTTCTGCATTAAAATACCAAAAATGCAAAAGCGATCACGTTCCTGCCGAATACCCCGCCAGGAACAGAGATTAAAAATCCATGACAAACAATAAGTTGTACAACCTTTAAAAAAGGACACGTAGGTGCTAAAAGCGGGTTTAAAATCAAAGATGAGAGGTCAAAGAGGAAGGAATGTCAGCCCGACAGCAGGGTGCCGCCGGGCAAAGTCAATTTATTCGCGCTCAACCGCCAGGGCAACCCCCTGCCCGCCGCCGATACACAGTGTAGCCAGCCCTTTACGGGCATCACGCTTGATCATTTCATGCACCAGCGACACCAGAATACGACAGCCGGATGCGCCAATCGGATGGCCCAGGGCAATCGCCCCGCCGTTCACGTTAACGCGCGATTCATCCCACTCCAGCACTTTACCAACCGAAATGGCCTGAGCGGCAAACGCCTCGTTGGCTTCAATCAAATCAACGTCGTTCAACTGCCAACCCACGCGCTCCAGACAACGGCGCGTGGCATAGACTGGCGCAATGCCCATCAGCGCAGGATCGACTCCGACGCTGGCGAAGGCGCGGATCCGGGCCAGAATCGGCAGATTCAGCTCCATCGCTTTGGATTCACTCATCATCATCACTGCCGCCGCACCGTCGTTGATCGACGAGGCATTCCCCGCCGTCACCGAACCGAGGGTATCAAACGCGGGCATCAGACGAGCCAGACCTTCAGCGCTGGCATCAGTGCGTGGCTGCTCATCGGTGTCCACCACCTGAGTGAGGCCGTTTTGCTGCACATTCACTACCGGCACGATTTCATCGCGAAAGCGCCCGGAATCAATTGCCCGACGCGCTTTTTGCTGCGAACTGAGCGCCCAGGCATCCTGCAATTCACGCGAAATACCGTATTCCCGAGCCAGATTTTCAGCGGTCACGCCCATATGATAATCATTAAACGCATCCCACAGTCCGTCGTGGACCAGACTGTCGAGAAGCTGACTGTTACCCAACTGCGCTCCGGTACGGCTGTCGGTTAACACATGCGGCGCACGGCTCATGTTTTCCTGGCCGCCAGCAATCACCACATCAGCTTCGCCGCACTGAATCGCCTGCGTGGCGAGATGCAGCGCCTTGAGGCCTGAGCCGCAGACATCGTTGATGGTTATCGCGGAAACGGTATTTGGCAGCCCACCTTTTATGGCCGACTGTCGCGCAGGGTTTTGCCCGGCACCGGCGGTCAGCACCTGTCCGAGGATAACCTCATCGACCACCATGGGATCTATTCCGGTGCGATCCACCAGCGCCTGCACCACGACGCTCCCCAGTTCCACTGCCGTAAAGCGCGACAATGCCCCCTGGAAGCAGCCAATCGGCGTACGTACGGCACCTACGATAACGACGTCTTTCATCCCGACCTCAGCGCAAAGAATCAGCGCTATAGTAGAGCATTGTTATCAACTATTATCGTAATTGTTTAAAAAAAGTGAGTTTTATCACAAAGGAAATCGCCTTCACGCAACATTCATCTGCCGTATGAATGCTAACCACAATTCTCCCTCCCCCGCGCTGGTTGAAATAAGGTAAACTCGCCGCTGTTTTTTCGTTATCTGGTTTAAAAGTTCAACTAATGTCGAAATTATGGTCAAAAGATGAAACCCTTTGGAGTTTCGCCTTATATGGTACTGCGGTAGGGGCTGGCACCCTGTTCCTGCCGATTCAGCTTGGCTCCGCAGGAGCAATGGTGCTGCTGGTAACCGCCCTGGTCGCCTGGCCGTTAACCTATTGGCCGCACCGTGCTCTGTGCCGTTTTATTCTCTCTGCAAATCTGCCCGCTAACGTTGGGATCACCGGCGCGGTCAATCACTATTACGGTAAGAAAATCGGTAATCTCATCACCGCGCTCTATTTCATCGCCTTCTTTGTGGTGGTGCTCATCTACGCCGTGGCGATTACCAATTCTCTTACTGAACAGCTGGCAAAACAGATGACGGTGACGCTTGGCGTGCGGATGCTGGTAAGTCTGGCGGTGGTGCTGGTACTCAACCTTATCTTCCTGATGGGCCGCCATGCGACGCTGAAGGTGATGGGTTTTCTGGTGTTCCCACTGATTGCCTACTTCCTGTTCCTGTCGCTCTACCTGACCAGTTCCTGGGAACCGGCCAGATTCAGCGGTCAGCTAAGCTTTACGCCGCAGACGCTGCATCAGATTTGGCTCTCCATTCCCGTGATGGTTTTCGCCTTTAGCCATACGCCGATTATCTCGACCTTCGCCATCGACAGACGCGAAAAGTTCGGCGACGCGGCCATGGATAAATGCAAAAAGATTATGCGGATTGCCTACCTGATTATCTGTCTGAGCGTGCTGTTCTTTGTCTTCAGCTGCCTGTTGGCTATTCCGGAAGGCTACATCACTCACGCCAAAAATGAGGGTGTCACCATACTTTCCGCGCTGGCGATGATGCCTGCGGCACCACACTGGCTGGCGGTATCGGGCATTATTGTGGCGATCGTGGCGATGTCGAAATCGTTCCTCGGCACCTATTTCGGGGTGATTGAAGGGGCCAGTGAAATGGTGCGTACTACTCTGAATCAGGTTGGCGTGCGCAAAAGCCGTGCTTTCAACCGGGCGACCTCTATTCTGCTGGTCTCCGCGGTGACCTTTGCGGTGTGCTGTATTAACCCCAACGCGATTTCGATGATTTATGCTATCAGCGGGCCGTTGATTGCGATGATCCTGTTCATCATGCCAACACTTTCAACCTACGCCATTCCGGCGCTGAAACCGTATCGGTCGGTAGGCAGCCTGCTGACGTTGATTGTCGGCCTGCTCTGCGTCTCGGTGATGTTTTTCGGTTAACGATAGGTTTACACTGATTCGTTGAGCCATCATGAGGAAACAGATATGTCCAGCGTTAAACAGTCCGGCAGCTTTACTCTTGGCAATCGCGAAGTCTGGCGTCTAGGTTACGGGGCGATGCAGCTTGCTGGCTCTGGCGTTTTTGGGCCACCGAAAGACCCGGAGATGGCGGTAAAAGTGCTTCAAGCCGCGCTTGACGCTGGCGTGAATCACATCGATACCTCCGATTTTTACGGCCCGCACGTCACCAACCAAATCATCAAAAAAGCACTGCATCCCTATCCGCAAGCGCTGACCATTGTGACGAAAGTCAGCGCGCGTCGTGACGACAAGGGTAACTGGCTGCCCGCGCTCTCTGCGCCGGAGCTGACGCAGGCGGTCGAAGACAACCTGCGCAATCTTGGGCTGGAGGTGCTGGAGGTGGTGAACCTGCGCAGCATGATAAGCGCCCACGGCCCTGCGGAAGGTTCGCTGGAAGAACCGCTGGAAACGCTTATCAGGCTGAAAGAGCGGGGATTAATCCGACACATCGGGCTGAGCAACGTCACCGCCAAACAGGTAGAAGAGGGTCAGAAGATGACCGATATCGCCTGCGTGCAGAACTTCTATAACGTGGCGAACCGTCATGATGACGCGTTGATCGATAGCCTGGCGAGACAGAATATCCCTTATGTGCCGTTCTTCCCGCTCGGCGGCTTCACACCGTTACAATCTCAAGAACTCGATGAGATTGCGGCCAGGCTGAACGCGACACCAATGCAGGTGGCGCTCGCCTGGCTGCTGCAGCGTGCGCCGAACATTCTGCTGATCCCGGGCACTTCATCACTGGGTCATCTGAATGAAAACCTGGCCGCCGCTCATTTGACGCTGCCGAAAGACGCGCTGGATGTGCTGAACAACCTGCCGCAGGCGCTGGGTTAGCGCTTACTTCACTTTTTTCAGCAGTTTTACCGTCTCTTCGATATCAATCTCATCTTCTGAGAAGATGAAGGTTGTCCCCTGGAAGGTGGTGACTACCAGCTTTTTCACTGTGCGCATTTCGCCGGTTTTGGCTTCCGCCTTCGGGCGGATGCTGTTCATCAGCACCCCGACCGACAATACCGCGTTCTCTTTATCAATCCTGGTGTCAGCAGGTACTTCTTCGCTGTACACCAGGTACGATTTGATCGACGTAATCTTGATGCGCTCGCCCGCGATATAGATGTACTTACTTTCCGGAGCCACTTTGACCGCAAACGCCGATAAGCCTTTGTTATTGGTGGTCGGCTCGAACGTGACCGCCGCATCTTTCTTGATCAGCTCAGGATTGGCAACCTTAATCACATGAAAGTAGCGGTTGTCGCCGTTTTCATCTTTGATAAATCCAAAGCCTTTATCTTCAAACCAGGTTGTGATTGTTCCGTGCATCGCCATCGCCTTTACCGCCTAATTAATCGTTCAACAACTCAAATTTCGCAGCGCGCAGTTTAAAGCACAATGCCCGCGCAGACTATGCCTTTGGCTTAAGTCTGGTCGATAAATTTACAGTGTGCCACAGGAGATGAGCGTGGATATGCGGGCGGAAAAACCAACAACAATCAGACCATATAAAATAATAAAGCTCACGCAGGAGTGAGCTTTAGGACGGACTGGCGACTAATTGCGCGCCTGTAATGCCTGACGAAGTAAAACACTGGCATTCGCCAGCATAAAGCCAATGGCAGACATCATAAGAACAATCAGCAACTTACCTGGTCCGTCATGCTTTACCGGCAGTGAGGGAGAAAGCTGATATTTAAAGGGCATAAATTGCGCATTCGGGATGGTCAGCCGGGTAAGTTGTGCAATTTTATATTCCCGGTTGCGTAGATCGGGATTGATAGTTGCTACATCACTCAGAGATTTCTCCACATTAAGCTTGGCTGCAAGACCATCGGCACCGAGCGTAATGCTGTAATCGGGATCATCCTTTGCAGAAAGCCCCTCTCCATACACCGGTTTTTTGATCCCGGCGGCATCCGCAATTTTTAATGCATACTTAAGACGCTGAATTTTTGTATCCCGCTGATTATTGAGATCATCAATCGCCAGCGCGAGCTTTTCTTTCTCAACGTTAATTTTAAAGCTCAATTGGTGTTTCAGCGTATCCAGCAGTTCTGTACGCACCCGGATGATGGCGAATTGGGTATAATCGTTCAGCAGCTGTTGCGCCTTTTCAGGATCTTTTCCCGTATAACTCAACGTCCAGCTTTGATAGGGCGTGTTATCAGGATGTTTGGTATCAAGATTGTTTTGCACCTTCAAATTCTCAGCCATTTTTACAATAGCCTTTTGCATTTGTTCGGCATCAGTATTTTCATCAACCAGACCTTTTAACACCGAGGGTGACGTCATCACCCAGTTCTGAAACAACGAACGCGAAGAGTATTCCTTGATGAAATAGTTGAAGACATCTGCGGGTGTCTTTTTCACGTCAACCCCCAGCGCTTGCATAGTCGCGAGAACAGGATGCAGAGGCGCAAGTTGGGCCGGCTCTGGTGCCGTAACAATGGCCTGGCTCGTCCATTTCTGGGGCATCAGGCATACCATCATCAAGCCTGTTACCGCAAATACCAGGGTAATCGTCATAATGCGCTTTTTAGCTTTCAACAAATGTTCGAGCAATAATAACAGGTCAAGCTCTTTGTTGGGCAACGTCGGATATGGCATTGAGGTAGGAATAATTTCTGGTGCAGACATAGAAAATCCAGGAAAGAGAGCAAAGACGCTCAATAATAATTCAGCGGAGATATCATCTGAAGTCGATAACAGGACAATACCTATCCAGAAATGGACCCTCACTTATTCGATAACTTTCTGACCTGCCCTCAGGCTTTGGTACATCGTTCAATTAGTTGTGTCGGTGTGTTTACCTTCAATTTTGCCATTCTTCCAGCCTGCTACAAATTCAAATTATGACTGATAATTAAGCGATGAAGAAGGGTGCAAAATAAAAGTAACGGCGACTTTCGTCGCCGTTACTTAACCTATTGCATTACATTAATTTAATTAAATTTAATGGTTTCTGGACTTGCGGTCACGAGAGCGCACTTTCTTTTCAACGCTGCTGCCTTGCCATAGCACCCGGATATCAGCACTTACTGTTCCTTTATATTGTCCATCCGGCATGTATGCAGCCGGCACCTGAGATTTCCCATCAAAGAAATTCGTCAGATGAGCAATAAATCCAGAAGTTACTGTTTGTACTTCATCCGTGTTGGTGTTCAAAGTAAACAATCCTGGATAGGAATCCGACAAATCAACCCATGTATCCGGCGTTAACGCCGTCTTGTCTGTCGCCAGTAATAGATCAACATCAATTGTTCGGCCATCCTGCGCGCCTGTGGGCTTCAACTGATAGTCCGTTCCGCGTTTAGCCTGCAATTTATAAGCAGGGTTGCTGGCTAAGCTGGAAATATTGAGTTCGAAAGCAACCACCTGGTCGACAAAACCGGCCTCATTGGTGTAATCAAATTGGATGCTATTTACAGGAGTCACTGAGAATACCTGCGATACCACATCCGTAATGGTGCCAGTGCCGGTGATAGTATTTTGGGTTGCCGCGCTGCCCACTTTCAACGCCAGCTTCTCGTCGCCTTCCACCAGACTGTCCGTTTTGGTCGGCACAGACACCGTAAAGCTGCTCTTGCCCGGCGTCACAATCACAGGATAGTCCAACGTAGTGAATGAAAGATTAATGACGTTTGAGTTTCCGCCAGCTCCATCCTTCGCATCCGTTAACTCCACAACTGTAGCATCAACGTCTGCACTAGAGGCATTACCCTCACCTGCAGGCATCGGCAGATTAACGGTCACCCCCTGCGTATCTGCAGCTGTCGCTGCACGGTTCAGGGTTACCGTGTACACCAGATTGCTGCCTTCTGCCGCCGTCGGCGCGCTCACGCTCACGATATCCAGCGGGGCCGCGATGTCCGTGATGGTGCCGGTGCCGGTGATAGTATTTTGGGTTGCCGTGCTGCCCACTTTCAACGCCAGCTTCTCGTCGCCTTCCACCAGACTGTCCGTTTTGGTCGGCACAGACACCGTAAAGCTGCTCTTGCCCGGCGTCACAATCACAGGATAGTCCAACGTAGTGAATGAAAGATTAATGACGTTTGAGTTTCCGCCAGCTCCATCCTTCGCATCCGTTAACTGCACAACTGTAGCATCAACGTCTGCACTAGAGGCATTACCCTCACCTGCTGGCATCGGCAGATTGACGGTCACCCCCTGCGAATCTGCAGCTGTCGCTGCACGGTTCAGGGTTACCGTGTACACCAGATTGCTGCCTTCTGCCGCCGTCGGCGCGCTCACGCTCACAATATCCAGCGGGGCCTCGATGTCCGTGATGGTGCCGGTGCCGGTTTTGGTGTTTTGATAGATATAATCAACGCTGGCAGCTTGCAGGTCTAGTGTCTCGTTACCCTCCGCTTCGGAATCTGTTTTGGTAGGAACAGAGACCTTAAAGCTGCTTTGCCCAGCAGCAACAACCACATAGGTAAAGCTTGAAAGATCGGTAATCGTTGTTCCAGCATAGAGGTCAGTTGCATTTGTCAATGTCACTTTCGTGGCATCCACATCGGCACTGGAAGCATGACCATCTCCTGCCGTTATCGGCAGAGTAAGTTTCACATAAGGTGTCTCATCCGAGGCCTGCACCGTACGACTCAGGGTCACCGTGTACTCGAGGTTGCTGCCTTCTGCCGCCGTCGGCGCGCTCACACTCACGATATCCAGCGGAACCGTGGTATCCGTGATGGTGCCGGTGCCGGTTTTGGTGTTTGACGTGGCATCGCTGCTGGACTGTAAATCCAGCTTCTCGCTGCCTTCCAGTAGACTGTCCGTTTTGGTCGGGACGGACACTGTAAAGCTGCTCTTGCCTGCGGCTACATTGACTTTATAGACAGACGAAGTAGATGACAGGTCGATAGTGGTTGCCCCGCTGTCTGAGGTCGCATCCGCTAACACCACCTTCGTACTGTCGATATCTGCCGCCACGGCATAACCCGTGCCCGCGGTCATCGGCAGTTTAAGGCCAACCTGCTGGGCATCTGCCGTCGTCGCCGCCCGGTTCAGGGTTACCGTGTACACCAGATTGCTGCCTTCTGCCGCCGTTGGCGCACTCACGCTCGTAATATCCAGCGGAACCACAACGTCCGTGATGGTGCCGGTGCCGGTTTTGGTGTTTGACGTGGCATCGCTGCTGGACTGCAAATCCAGCTTCTCGCTGCCTTCCACCAGGCTGTCCGTTTTGGTCGGCACGGACACCGTAAAGCTGCTCTTGCCTGCCGCTACATTGACTTTAGAGACAGACGAAGCAGATGACAGGTCGATAGTGGTTGCCCCACTGTCTGAGGTCGCATCCGCTAACACCACCTTCGTACTGTCGATATCTGCCGCCACGGCATAACCCGTGCCCGCGGTCATCGGCAGTTTAAGGCCAACCTGCTGGGCATCTGCCGTCGTCGCCGCACGGTTCAGGGTTACCGTGTACACCAGATTGCTGCCTTCTGCCGCCGTCGGCGCACTCACGCTCGTAATATCCAGCGGAACCACAACGTCCGTGATGGTACCGGTGCCGATTTTGACGGTTGACGTGGCATAACTGTTGGAATGCAATTCCAGCTTCTCGCTGCCTTCCACCAGACTGTCCGTTTTGGTCGGCACGGACACCGTAAAGCTGCTCTTGCCCGGCGTCACAACCAACTCATAGAAATACTTATGAGAAGTCAGGTCGATAGTGGTTGCCCCGCTGGTTGAGGCTGCATCCGTTAACACCACTTTCGAACGATCAATATCTTCCGCCACGGCATAACCCGTACCCGTAGGCATCGGCAGTTCAAGACCTACCTGCCTTGTATCTTCCGCCGTCACCGCGCGGTTCAGGGTAACCGTGTACACCAGATTACTGCCTTCTGCCGCCGTTGGCGCGCTCACGCTCACGACATCCAGCGGAACCACGACGTCCGTGATGGTACCGGTGCCGATTTTGACGGTTGACGTGGCATAACTGTTGGAATGCAATTCCAGCTTCTCACTGCCTTCCACCAGACTGTCCGTTTTGGTCGGCACGGACACCGTAAAGCTGCTCTTGCCCGGCGTCACAACCAACTCATAGAAATACTTATGAGAAGTCAGGTCGATAGTGGTTGCCCCGCTGGTTGAGGCTGCATCCGTTAACACCACTTTCGAACGATCAATATCTTCCGCCACGGCATAACCCGTACCCGTAGGCATCGGCAGTTCAAGACCTACCTGCCTTGTATCTTCCGCCGTCACCGCGCGGTTCAGGGTTACCGTGTACACCAGGTTATTGCCTTCTGCCGCCGTTGGCGCGCTCACGCTCACGACATCCAGCGGAACCACCTCGTCCGTGATGGTGCCGGTGCCGATTTTGACGGTAGAGGTGGTATAACTGTTGGAATGCAATTCCAGCTTCTCGCTGCCTTCCACCAGACTGTCCGTTTTGGTCGGCACGGACACCGTAAAGCTGCTCTTGCCCGGCGTCACAACCAACTCATAGAAATACTTATGAGAAGTCAGGTCGATAGTGGTTGCCCCGCTGGTTGAGGCTGCATCCGTTAATACCACTTTCGAACGATCAATATCTTCCGCCACGGCATAACCCGTCCCCGTAGGCATTGGCAGTTCAAGACCAACCTCCCTTGTACTTGCATCTGCCGCCGTCACCGCGCGGTTCAGGGTTACCGTGTAGATCAGGTTACTGCCTTCTGCCGCCGTCGGCGCACTCACGCTCACGACATCCAGCGGAACCACGACGTCCGTGATGGTACCGGTGCCGGTTTTGGTGTTTGACGTGGCATCGCTGCTGGACTGCAAATCCAGTTTCTCGCTGCCTTCCACCAGACTGTCCGTTTTGGTCGGCACGGACACCGTAAAGCTGCTCTTGCCTGCCGCTACATTGACTTTAGAGACCGACGAAGCAGATGACAGGTCGATAGTGGTTGCCCCGCTGGTTGAGGTCGCATCCGCTAACACCACCTTCGTACTGTCGATATCTGCCGCCACGGCATAACCCGTGCCCGCGGTCATCGGCAGCTTAAGGCCAACCTGCTGTGCATCCGCCGTCGTCGCCGCACGGTTCAGGGTTACCGTGTACACCAGGTTACTGCCTTCTGCCGCCGTCGGCGCGCTCACGCTTACAATATCCAGCGGAACCACGGAGTCCATGATGGTGCCGGTGCCGGTTTTGGTGTTTTTATAGACATAATCAGCGCTGGCAGCTTGCAGTTCTAGCGTCTCGTTACCCTCCGCTTCAGAATCTTTTATGGTAGGAACAGAGACCTTAAAGCTGCTTTGCCCAACGGCAACATTCACAAAGTTATTGCTTGAAAGATCGATACTCGTTTTTCCAGTGAGGTCAGTTGCATTCGTCAATGTAACTTTCGTGACATCCACGTCGGCACTGGAAGCATGACCAGTTCCTGCCGTCATCGGCAGAGTAAGGCTCACATAAGGTGTCAGATCCGAGGCGGTCACCGTATGACTCAGGGTCACGGTGTACACCAGGTTGCTGCCTTCTGTCGCCGTCGGCGCACTCACACTGACAATATCCAGCGGGATCGAGGGATCCGTGATAGTGCCGGTGCCGCTTTTGATGTTTAACGTGGAAAAACTGTAGACATCCAAAATCAGCTTCTCACTGCCTTCATTAAGGCTGTCTGTTTTGGTCGGGACAGACACCTTAAAGCTGCTCTTGCCTGCCGCCACATTCACATTAAGGTAAGATGCAGATGAAGCAAGACTGACTGTTGTATGGCCACTGTTATCGGTAGCATCCGTTAACACCACTTGTGCGCTGTCGATATCTGCCGCCACGGCATAACCCGTGCCCGTGTTCATCGGCAGTTTAAGGCCAACCTGCTGTGCATCTGCCGCCGTCGCCGCGCGGTTCAGCGTCACCGTGTACACCAGGTTGCTGCCTTCTGTTGCGGTCGGCGCGCTCACGCTTTTAATATCCAGAGGATCCAGCGGGACCGCGACATCGGTGATGGTGCCGGTGCCGGTTTTGGTGTTTGACGTGGCATCGCTGCTGGACTGCAAATCCAGCTTCTCATCGCCTTCCACCAGACTGTCCGTTTTGGTCGGGACAGACACCGTAAAGCTGCTCTTACCTGCCGCTACATTGACTTTATAGACAGACGAAGCAGACGACAGGTCGATAGTGGTTGCCCCGCTGCCTGAGGTCGCCCCCGATAACACCACCTTCGTACTGTCAATATCTGCCGCCACGGCATAACCCGTACCCGTGGTCATTGGCAGTTTAAGCCCTATCTTCTGTGCATCCGCAGTTGTCGCCGCCTGGTTCAGGGTTACGGTATATACCAGATTACCGCCTTCTGCTACCGTCGGCGCGCTCACGCTCACGATATCCAGGTCAGGATCTGAATGAGTTAGCGGTATACAAGTAACATCCTCATCCAGTATGGTTGAAGCAGAGTTTTTGGTCCAACCAGTTTGGTACTGCGCCGCACACAGATATTTCGATCCATTTGCCGGCACTTCATGAAGATTTCCTTGAGTAGCTGGCAGCACAACTGATGCTGGACATATAACAGATCCACTTTGGATATCATGCTCCCAGTAGACGATTGGATCTTTATCATAACCAGAATAGTGACCTGACTCATTCGTGGCAGACTGTCCCGCACTCCTAAAGGCGCTCAACTCGTCACCTTTTACCGGACACAACCCGGCTGCCACGTAGTAGGTTGGGTAACTATAGTGATAATTATCGTCACCAGTAAAGGTAAGGATGGGTGCCGAAGAAACGTTACCAGTCAACTTTTCGTCATTGACATCTTTACTCTTTGAAAAAACAAATTTCATTGTTGAAATTGCATCTTCAGCCTTCGTATTTCCAGGATAAAAAACGTCGAGCTTTTTAGCAGTATCAAATGCACTTAAAGATATGCTTTTATTAATTGCAGTCCACTCATCGCCCACTTGGTAATACATTTTACGCATTGGGCGTATGAAATTAAAATAAATCCCACTGGTATCCCCTTTTAACGCGCTCTCAATACGGCGAAGGGAACAGACCGTCCCGCCCTGTCCATTCACCATTTGAGGGTGACAGTGTGGCAACGTTTTGCTCAGCGTCAGCTTTGAAGCGTTTTTCAGCTCGGTATTTACCGTTGTCTCGCTGTCGCTGTAGCGAAGCAGCTTGGACTCGCCAGGCTTTGCTTGTTTAAACCATTGCCATGCCTGAGGCGAAAACAGAGTGGAAGCACCGCTGCCGGTGAACAATGCTTTTGGCGCTACCGTCCCCTTATCCACCGTCGCCACGGTATCGCTTAACTCCCAGCGAGCAGGTTCTGAAGATGCTGGACCTTTATGCCCGCTTACGCTCGGAGGAAGAAGAGGAGCACGGTTAAGAATGCGATCGCTTTGGCTCAGGATATACTCATCGCCTTTGACCTTATCCTGAATCCAGGCAAATTGCGTCTGGCTGAGTACATTCTGGTGCTCACCTGGCAGCGCAGCCCCCAGAATTGCAGCAGACACGTAGCTGTCACCGTAATTCAAACGGCCCGGCGCGAAGAAATTCAGCTTCAGTTTCGCCATCGCCAGCACCGGCTTCGAAGCCTGCGGGATAAACACCGCGATATCCTGTTTGCCGTTAAATTCTGTCAACATGACCGGGTCGTTCAGCTTATGCCAGTCGTGGTTGCCCACCCGGAAAAATCCCTGACCACTATTCAGACTGCCCTGCACGCTAAAACGCAGATCCGGGGCACGCATTCCCATCGCAGTACCTTCTGTCTGGCGAATTAAGCACACCTTGCCGCTTTGCCCTTTTACGGTATCGTCGATGCAGCCCTTAGTCGCCGGCAGGGTAATACGCAGCGCTGCGCGCTTTTTAACTTTCGCGGTCACTAAACGACGTCTGCCGCTTTTCATCTTTTCTGCAACGGTAATGCGCTTTTCTACGCCCATTGCACCGTTATTCAGAAAATCAAAGGCTGTTTTGCTCAGCACTGGGTTAACGTACTCCCCGTTCGGGAGCGTCACCTTACGGGAGCCGCCAATCATGTGGCCGTGCCGATCGCTCAAACCACGAAATGCATGTTCAGGCTGTACCGCAGTCATTGATTCAATGGCATTATCCGCAGCATGGGGATACCAGGTCGCCAGGCGTTTATTGCCTTGCCCCATATGCCTGCTCCCGAACATCATAGGGGGATGATCACCAGAAAGTATCGGGGCTTTGGTATTCAGCGTGGTGAGGTATTGGTTATGGCTAACCTGATCGTCAATCACCAGAAGATCAAACTGAGTATTGAGCACCCGCCCACGGACCCCGGGTTTAAGCTGTTGTATCAGATCGCCATGCTGCTGAATGAAATTTTTAACCTGCTGCCGATCGGGAGTGGCCAGACCTGGAATACACAGAGTGCCCAGAGCCATAAGCAACGCATACTTTGATATATTTTTCATTAGTTATATCTTCATTTGTTGAATAGCAGCATGAACAAGACAGGCGTCTTGTTCATGCTGTAAAAAGGAGTTATTAACCAATTATTTTGCATTGATTGCCGAAGCAGGAAACATCACCAATCCACATAGCTCCATCTTTGCTGGCACCCATCGTTTTACTCATATCAAGCCGGGTATCCTGCTTATTTTCCTGCTGAACGATAAACTCTGGATAGTGTTTATTGATGTCGATAGCAAAATAGCCCTCGTCATCGGTAACGGTGCTACCGATATGGTTATGTAGCTTAGTACGGGCAATAACCTGTCCGTGTTCATCAACAAGGCGGCCAAATACCGTTACCGTTTTTTTCACGTTGGCGCTCATATCCACCACGTTGCCTGGATAAAGCGTGAAATTCTTCTTACCGGTATTGACCTGGTAGCTATTTTCCGCATTCTCACTATTGACGACCTGTACGTTGTATTTTTTATACGCCGGGAGTGAAATCAGGTTGTTGCCGCTGTGCAGCGGGTACGGTGTGTCATTGATAACCGCGTTGAGATCTTTATTAGTGACATCTTCGGGTAGGGTAATAACTACCCCGCTGGTACCCTGCGTGCCGCTGGCCGCAAATTTATTTCCCCAGCCCACGCTGCCCTGGTTGGTCAGGCTCGCGCTCACGCTGTCACTGCCAGTGCCCTGAACGGAGACCGTACCCTGCGCATATTTTCCTTCGTAGTTAGCATAGCCGTTGTAAGTAGACTGATTACTCTGACTGTTATTTAGGGCAATGCTTGAAGAAGCCCCTACACCATTCACAAAACCATCGAGTTCTTTGTCATAAGCGAGATCCAGGCTACTGCCATTCTCGTCACTAGATACTCCCACTGAAACGCTGTTGCCCAGCGGCAGAGAGAAGTTCAGGCTGACGTATTTATCTCGCGAGGTATCGTCACCATCGTCGCGAATATTGATCCCCGCATGGAGCTGAATTGAGCCCCAGGAATTGGTGTAAAGGTTATTGGTATAGTCAAACTGGGTATAACGTGTTGTTTTATCGTTATTTCTGTACGGAAGATCCTTTTCGTAACTGTAGCTCAGAGAGCCAGCATGATCGACCAGTTCTTCCAGGTTGGCATCCGCACCAACCGTCCAGAATTTATTCTCGTCAATATCCAGTTCTTTACCTTCGCGGGTGTTTTCATAGTTGCCCCAAAGCGTAACAACCGGGAAGGCGTAGCTGATCGAAGGGGCAAATGAACTGGTATGATCGGTGGCAATAGCGGTTGATACTGCGAGACTCAGTTGTTCAATGGGTGAATAGGCCAGACTGGTTTCATTCACGAAGGTAGGCCCTTTCTGGTACAGAGAGGTCAGCCACTGAAGGTCGCCAACATTGCCTGCCAGCGACACCCCCGCCATCGCATCAATATCTTCGTCTTCACGTTCTTTACTGTAATGGCTGTCAGGATGATTCTGTTTGTCGCCATCCAGTTCGTGGTGGTCTGTGTAGTAGTTGTTGTAATCATGGTCGTAGGCGGAAACCCCGCCCCAAACTTGCCAGTTTATTCCGCCGTCACCGTTATGATTGTCAGTGGATTTTGGCTTGCTGACCCGGTACTGGCGTGAAGAAACCTCATCGTTTCCGACGATTATTTTTACCGTGACGTTGTAGGTCCCACCCGGCAGGCGTGTAGTGTCAAGCGGGTGGCTCCCCATACTGAAACGCTGGATGTCTATCAGCCTACCACTGCGAAATACGCGCGCTTCGCCCGCAGAGGGAAGATAGAGGTTAATCGGGATTAGCGAAACGGCGGAGCTATCAACCAGAGCGTTACTGTAGTTGCCATAGCTTGCACCGTAAAACACCTGATCTTTAAGCGTAGAAACCTGGGCGAAAGACTGCATTCCCCAGCCGTCAACGTATCCCACTTCAACATTTCGGCCTTTGAAATCGCGTTCGAACAAGGCCCTGTCGAGTTCCACGTCGTTATCAGAGGTATCAAATTCACCGTCAAGGTAGAAATGGCTTTCATTGTAAGAAGTCACAGTATTCAGCGTAATATTCGCTTCAAAGTCACTGTCGTTCCCGTCATAGGCATTAATGCTGTAATTGGCAATACCACTCAGACCTGTATTTACCGCTGGTAGATAGGGGTCTTTTTTTTGTATATCAAAGGAATTTTGATTGACCTCCAGAACCGCCTGCATAGTGACAGGGTCGAATGTCAACTGAGATCCCCCTGGCAACGTCATAATGCGATTAGTTACAGGCAGATCTTTAATCGCGGTCAACGACTGTTTTAAATCATCGCTAAGGTCATAATTCAGGTTTTCATCCAGGTCTACATGATCGATGAAAAGATCATCACTTTTTGTAACAAGCGTCAGGGTACCTACCGCTCGAAGAGCAGCATTCTTTTGATTGGGATCATTATCATTGGCATTTTTATCTGTGTTTTTAATTAATAATGATACCGGTAGACCACTGCTTAATACCGCCTTTAAGGATGGTGACAGCAATATGCCCCCGGATGTTTCCGCTGCAACCGCTGAGTGCGGGATAGCAACGGAGGACACTATCCCCAAGAAAAATAAAGAATATCTTGTCCTAAGCATAACTTAATTCCTTTAACCAGAGGGTATTCCTGACTGAGCTGCATGCTACAAACCAGAAATATTATTTATTTACCGTTTTAAAATCGTTACCCTGCCAGAATCCAAGAGAAGAGTGTTTGCTACTAATTTTAACCATCTTGAAAACATATTCTCTGCCTGGACCCACATAACTATTTTCTTGACAAATATTATTCGTTTCTGGACTTGGCTTAATACAGTCCCCGTAAGCCACCGCTTTAAAGGAAACATTCCCAGAGTTGGTGATACCATTTTTACCCGAATCATATTTCGCCGAATAATTTGGATTTATGGGTGGGGCGACCAAAATAGTAGAAATTTTCGCCACAGCCATTACCTGTGTTACCTTTTGCGAATCAGGGTGGTCACTTGAGGAAATAGCTTCATCCTGCCACTTAATTGCATAATAGCGTTCGGTGTCATCCTTCGGGCCTTTGTAATTAAATTGAATACGTGCTTTCTGCCCTGGTGATAATAGGAGCTTTGATGGTGTGTAAAGCACTTCATCATTGGCGCGCTTGAGAGATTTTCCAGTATAGGGAGAATCGATCTTATCAACATTGATAGTAATCAGGTGCGCTGATTTGGTATCCGGGTTATCAATGGCTATCGAAACTTTATTAGTGGCTGGATTAATCTCAGCTGTCGGCGCACTGATTCCCATAGCCATAACTTGACTTGAAATGAACAGTGTGGTCAACAATGTTCCCATAGTGAATGAGTCGCGAAAAAAATTATTAGGTTGACTTAAGAGCATAAAAATAATCTCTGTAAACTTGCGGAAAAAAAGGAACCTAAAGGGTTCCTTTTTTAATGGAATTTGAGTCAACCGTTATGGCGGCTCAAATATTTAGCTTATGCAGCGTCGTCAGCAGTCCAGGTTGCCTGGAACTCAGCAGTCACAACACCGGAGTAAATGCCGTCTGGCATCAAGCTTGCATCGGTAACAGTTGCACCGGTAGCATCGGTGAAGTTACCCAGGCGTGCTTCAAAGTAAGAACTGCCTTTTTCAATGCCGTCAGACAGACCGGAAATCGTTTCCAGACCATGGAACGTGTTAGTCTCATCGTTCAGGACTGTCCAGGTATCCTGCTCCAGCGGAGTGCCGTTGGCGCTTAAGATGACGTCCATGGAAGCACCGTTCGCATCCTGTACAGATTTCTGTGCGTTAGCACGGCTTTCCAGTTTGAATGCTGTTGCAGACATACCGGTGTTATCAACGGTTACATCAAACAGCGCCTGTGCCTGGTTGAAGTTACCGGTAGTACCGTCAGTGCTTTTCGCATACTGGAAATCAATTGAGCCACGCGGAGTCACAACCAGTTTTGCAGTGCTGTCTTTGGTTGCAGTGACATTCCAGGAAGCAGAATCGTTAGCTACGGTATCCGCAGCAAATGCTGATGCGGTGGACAGAGCAAGAGCTGTGAGTACGGCAATACGCGCAATGTTTTTCATTTTATATCCTTTATAAATCAATATTTATTCGCCACAATGGTGCCAATGTAATTTCATTAAACACCGTTGCGCAAAATAATCTTTTTGCTTTCTACATCTCATGACAAATATGAATCATCAGTAAAACTCCCTGACATTCCGCACAGCCGTTGATGGCCGGACAAAATGATTTCAATCAGGAGATTTTGAAATCAAACATTCATCCCGAGCTGCAAAAATTTCCTTAAACACCTTTACGAATAATAAGCATGAAAATGTTGCCCTGAGTTATGCAGGCCCATTTAACTTCCTATCCGTTAAGCGTCAATAAAAAGTCACTAGTTAATGCCTAAGTGACATGCCAAAAGTATGCCAAGATTTGTAAAGAAAGCTAAGTCCATTAGTGGATCAAGATAACCTTCATATAAGACACTCATGCCACCCGCCTGAATTTTCAGGTATGTTCAAGAGAATACCGGATGCGTTTAAATATAAATTTATGGTTCGCGTATTTAATTTAATGGACTCCCCCTGACAGGAGACAGTTCCTATCCTCACAATGAAGCCAGTTCGAACATGGGTCAGTCCGATCCAATATTTGAAAGTTTATTAGTATCAGTATCCCAGCAGTTGCCACACCCGTTCACACTCGGTGCCAGTCAGAGAAACGCGCCATATGCCAGTATGCCTCTCACCGGTAAAAATATTTTATCAACTACTGTGGACCCAAAGTGCTGACATTCAGCTCAAACAGGTGCATGCCGGCAGGCTCATGAAATCGCTGGGACGCGTCAGTTGCCGACTGATCCCCATCACTATAAACGCGGTGGTCTTCTATCCCCCCGAATCACCTTGAGCGGCAGTTCGCAGTGACAGAGCCAAATCAGGTGTGTTGCGCAGACGTGAAGTAAATCTGGACAGATAAGCGCTGGAAGTGGCATGGGAAGCGCGCGGCAAACCAAGCGGAGTGATGTTCCGCTGCGTCCAGGGCAGTCATTGTACAAGCAGGCCGTTACTGTGGCAGTATCAGATCAAGCAGAATATGAGTCGAGATGGAAACTACTGGGAAAATAGCCAGAAACAGGCGCTTTCCGAGAAAACATACCTCGCTGATATCGTTGTAGTCGTAGTTTTAGAGAATCAAGCACACTCTCTTATTCGCACTATCATCTTTATCATTGAAACTCTGTCATCCAGGGAAGCGTGTATCTCGCGCGCATCAGCCATTGTTTGGCTTTTTTATATTCATGCAAATAATTGAGGACAGCAATTTGATTACTATAAAGCTCAGGACAGGGGTGAACAGAAATGATTCTTTCATTTTCTTTAACAAAAAAAAGTAAAGATTCAGTGTCATGTGTCTGCTGAAAGTCAATCAAACGAGCCAGGTTTTTGTCCTCTTCATATCGTAAATGCTGAATCCAGGAGACGCGCAAACCGGCGATTGATGCCCCCGTGGGTAATTCATTACTTTCGAATTTACTCAATACTTTTGCATTTTCATTGGCTTGAAACGAAATCACTGCCCCATACAAAGACAACAGCACTAAAACAAATTTACCCACCAACGCATAATGGCGTTTATTGCTTTGTTCGAATTTTATTTTTTTTTCATCATCTGCAAGCCGAATGAGTATCAACAACATGACCCAGTGAGGTACAGAGTAATACAATGGATACTCAACCTGTGTGTGCAAGATCAGGGGTAACATTGCTAAAAGAGCAGCAATTTGGGTAACATTTTTTGCCCGCAACCATAATCTAATATATAGGCAGCACCAAATCAGGACGCCAGCTAAAGCAATAACGCCTCCCTCAGCATACTGATAAAGCAGTTCATTATGGGGATGGCTCATTAATTCTCTCGATAAGTTGCCATCGAGGAGTTTTGCCATAAATGATTGATAACCACCTTCATACGTACCTGCACCATAACCTAAAACAGGATATTTGTTGGCATAGATGACGGTATGATACAGCGTTAAAATTCGCTGTTTATTCGATCCGGCATGCGCGGCCAGTGCCTGCCCCACTGAAAAGTGCATTAAATTATAACCTACTATTATTCCGATAGCTGGCAGTAAAAGTATAAAGATTTGATACCGACTTTCATTCTTATACTGGCTAAACGTTAGCATGATATAGATGCCAGCAATAGAACAAATCCCGCCTAACCAACCAACTCGAGAGTAGACAAGGGTCAATACTGAAGACACCAGGATAGCGATTACAGCAAGGCTCAACAGGCGGAATTTTTCGAATCTAACCGTCTCTGTTGATTTATCTTTGAATGCGAAAAGAAATAAGCTGGATGCCAATGATACCGCAAGAAAACTGGAGGTGACATTCACTTGTTGAAAGACTCCTACCCCCCCACGGCCATACTTATCAATAAGTTTTTGCCAGATAACAGGTAACCAGTCTGTAGGACCGTACAATTCAACTAATACAATAATGGCTTCTATCGCACCTGCACCGGTAAGGCTATAGAGTAAAAGCAGCTTATGATTTTTCGTAAAAGGAGCCTGGCGGATCGTCAGAAAAAAAACCATCCCGGCCCATAAACCGCCAATCCTTGGTAACGCATTATAAAATGCGGCCGAAGATGGCGACCACATCAATGGTAAACTCATCAGTACAGCGCCGATAAGCAGCAAGGATAGTAATGGGGTTATTACCATTTTAGATGTTGAAGGACGAACAATCCAAAAGGCCGCACACGTTAACGATGTAAAGCACCACGCCAATAAATTATAAGGGAGGTCTGAACCTGTTCCTCCGTTACTCAACCATCCGATATGTAAAAAAGTGAGAAAATACCCTGCCAATCCAAATGCCAGAAGCAAGCAGGCTAAATCCAGTCTTCGGATGGCTTTAGCATTTAGAGTAATGTTGTACATGGGATTATCCAGCTGTTAAATTTTTGAGTGCTGAGATTTTGCTTTTCAGCGATAACAAATAGTTGCAACCTATAAAATAGACGCCATTTTCTAAAAGTTAGGTTTAAAATACTCATTTGGCCGGTGAACGGAGCGGTAATTACCTCCCATCCTTCCATTTAGCAGTTGCAGAGTGGACTCAGTGTTTCTAAATATTCTTCAAAAAGAGATAGGTCACTGCTTTATATATTACAGAATCAACGACCACAAAAACGTCCAATATCACCGATCAACCAATCCACTAATGGACTCTTCGTTTACTTATAAGGCTGAAATCGAAATATATAATTTACTACTGAGCCCCCCTGCTTTTACCCGTTTGGGAAAAAAAGTAACGCGTCCATTTTTGGATTGCGGATGTGTAATAAGCGGACTTACAAAAACTGACAACATGCTTAAAATATGACCTCCTGAGTTAGAACACGTTTACTACCTGTTTGGCTTAAGAAAACACTCAAGAGCCTATACATAAATAAATGTATAGCTATTATTACTTTTAAGGATTTAACAATGTCGTTCAAAATGAAAGCACTGTCTGTCGCCCTTATCGCTACCGCATCGTTCGCTTCTGCTGGTGCGTTTGCTGCTGCGTCCAGCACCACCGTTGCTGGTGGCACCGTTCACTTCACCGGTGAAGTTGTTGATGCTGCTTGTGTAGTAGATACCGGTAGCCAGGAGCAGACTGTTGAGCTGGGCCAGGTAAAAATGGCCGATCTGGCAGCGGCTGGTGACATCGCAAACACTAAACAGTTCAATATCACCCTGGATGATTGTTCTACCACGGCGGCTTCCACTGCAGCTGTTTCCTTCAACGGTACTGTAGATGCAACTGACCCGACTGCGCTGGCTGTGAGCAGCATCACCACTCCGGGCAACGCTGCGACCAACGTCGGCATCCAGATCCTGAGCGATAGCAAAGTGATTACTCCAAATGGCGGCGAGACGAGCTCTCCAATTACGCTGGTCGATGGTACCAACGTTCTGCCGTTCAACGCGCAGTTTGTTGCTACCGGTGGTGCCGCGACTGCGGGTGCTGCTGACGCTGATGCGACTTTCAACATCACTTATAACTAAGTTTCGATAAACTACAAGGAATGTAATAAAGGGCCATTCAGGATGGCCTCCTTATTTTCTAAAGTTAAGAGAAGCTCAGGATGATGATCGGCAATTTAATGCGATATGTATTTCTCTTACCTTTGTTGTGTGGTGGGGGAGCGATAGCCCATACCGTAATTCTTCCCGGGGGAACGGTCCATATGACCGGTTCAGTCATCGGGGGGGCATGCGCCGTTAGTACCGAAAGTGAAGATAAAAAGGTACTCATGGGGCAAGTGCGAAACAACCAATTTAAAGAATTAGGCAGCTGGGCTGACCCAGTCGCATTTTCTCTCGAATTAGTGAATTGTGATACCAAAATCAGCCAGCAGGTGGGAATGATATTTACCGGTGTTTTGGATGGAAAAGACCCGCTTGTTTTTCATGCCGGTGAAGGCCCGGAGGCAGCAAAGGGTGTTGGGATCGGAATATTTGACAGCTCCGGTAGCTTGATCGTTCCTGAAACAAAAGCCCAACATTTAACGCTTCTGCAAAATGGAACAGTTACAGTACCCTTAATGGCTAAGTATCGTGCGACCGACCGAATTGTGGAAGGGGGTGATGCCAGCGCCGTTGTCTATTTCTCTCTGTATTACCCATAACAATTTTATTAATCAGGTTTCATCTTTTTGTCAGGGATGCTGTTTTAAAACTAATTATCCAATTTCTTTTTTCGTAACAGTGGATTAACTATGAAAATTAAACCAATGACCCTGTGGCTTTCCCTGGCAGGAACTGCATTACTTTGTTCAACCATCACTGCCCATGCGGCCGGTGCGGGAGGCGTTGCTTTGGGAGCAACCCGCATGATTTATCATGAAGGTCAAAAGGAAACTTCGATCTCGTTGAGTAACACCACAAAATCAGGAAGTTTTTTAATTCAGTCGTGGATAGCTGACGCGAATAGTAAAAAAATAAACGACTTTGTTCTGACTCCACCTTTATTTGTCAGTAAAGCAAAATCAGAAAATACGTTACGACTGATGTATGCCGGGCCTGCTTTACCTAAAGACAGGGAGTCCGTGTTTTATCTGCACAGCAGAGCGATTCCGTCTGTTGACCCCAAAAAAGTATCCGGTGCTAACGTTCTTCAGATTGCCGTAGAAAGTGTGATCAAAGTGTTCTGGCGTCCTAACGGACTGAATACAACAGAAACTCAGGCGGAAACGTCTTTAACTTGTAGCCGTTCAGGTAACCAGGTAACACTGAAAAACCCATCACCTTATTATGTTTCTTTAGTCAAACTGTACAGTGGCACCGCCACCCTGCCAAATACTATGGTCCCGCCTAAAAGCTCGGTCACGGTTAAAGCATCAGGGAGTGGCCTGGGTACTGTGAAATATACCGCTATTAATGATTATGGTGCGGCATCAAAACAAATTACATGCCAAGGTAGCTGATACCGGGGAAGAGTCTTAATTGGTGATGATAAGGGCTTGATCGATTGGCTTTTACTTTATTGCTTATTCAAAGCAATAACATATATGACACGGTAGATATAAATGGTTCGCACAAATAATATATTCACAAAAAATAACAGGATGAGCGCACATCGCAGGTTGTTGCGTAAAACACCTGTTGCCGTGTCATTACTTTTAGCATTAAGCCCTTTCAGCGCATTCGCGGATAACTACTTCAACCCTGCTTTTCTGACAGGGTTGAATGGCGCGAGTACGGATGGCGTGGCAGATTTGTCACGTTTCGAGAAAAACCAACAGGCGCCTGGGAATTATCGGGTAGATGTTTATCTGAATAATAACTACATTACCCGTCGGAATGTAACCTTCAATGCCGCAACCACTAAATCGTCTGGCACGGAAGTTCATAACGCGGATGCAGATAACGCTGCTGCCGCCGGTCAACCCGTTTCCGACACCTCGAATAATGCAGAAGAACAAACCACGACGTCTGATGGCACCGGGATTGTTGCCTGCATTACGGTAAAAAATCTGGAAGTTATGGGTGTGGCTATCAAGGCTTTTCCGGAATTGGCGAAATTAGCCCCGGATGATTGCGTCGACTTACCTTCAGCCATCAAAGATGCCAGTACATCGCTGGATTTCGAGCACTTACGACTGGATATCAGTATCCCGCAAGCAGCGCTCAGCAATTCGGCTCGAGGGTATATTCCCCCCTCACAATGGGATCAGGGGATTCCCGCATTTCTGTTGAACTACAATTTTAACGGAAGCCATAATGAGGGTGATTCGACCACCAATAACTACTTTCTGAGCTTGAACGGTGGGCTTAATTTTGGTGCCTGGCGTCTGCGTGATACCTCAAACTGGAACTATAGCACCGGCAAACATGGTGAGAATGCGACCCACGATTGGCAGCATGTCTCCACCTATATTGAGCGAACCATTATCGCCCTTAAAGGTGAGTTGGTGGCGGGTGACAGCAACACGTCTTCAGATGTCTTTGACAGTCTTGGTTTCCGCGGTGTGCAGCTGGCATCAGATGACAATATGCTGCCGGACAGTATGAAAGGCTTTGCGCCGACTATCCGCGGTATTGCGAAAAGTAATGCTCAGGTTACCATCAAGCAGAACGGCTATAAGATTTATCAGACTTCCGTTCCTCCGGGCGCGTTTGTTATTGATGATTTGTATCCGACATCGTCGAGCGGTGACCTTACCGTCAGCGTCGAGGAAGCAGATGGCAGCATTAACACCTTCACCGTGCCTTATTCCACCGTGCCGATTCTACAGCGTGAGGGGCGGGTGAAATATGCGTTGACCGCCGGTAAATTCCGTAGCGGCAGCAGTGATGAAGATGACCCAAGTTTTGTTCAGGCCACGGCTATTTGGGGGGTATCAAAAGGCTTTACTCTCTATGGCGGGGCGCAATATTCCGAGAACTATAATGCCTGGGCTTTAGGCGTCGGTAAAAACCTCGGTGAATGGGGCGGGCTTTCTGTCGATGTGACGCAAGCAAACAGCGTGCTGGCCGATGATAGCGAACATCATGGGTCGTCCGTACGTTTCCTGTATGCGAAGTCCTTGAACTCTTGGGGAACTGACTTCCAGTTGCTGGGGTATCGTTACTCGACCAAAGGGTATTATACCCTTGAAGATACGACCCTTAAAATGATGGAAGGGTATAACGACCCAAATGATGAGAATAAGGCGGGGTATGTACCAACCTACTCCGATTATTACAATCTCTATTATACCAAGCGCGGCCAAATACAGCTTAATCTCTCTCAAAGCATCGGGGAAGAAGGCTCAATATATATCACGGCCAGTAACCAGTCGTATTGGCACACGGACGAAACCACGTCGTTATTGCAGGTAGGGTATAGCGGTGTCTGGAAAGATATCAACTATGGCCTGAACTACAGCTACAACAAAGCAACCGAGCAAGAACACGCCGATCGGGTCTTCTCATTTAATGTGTCGTTACCGATCAGTAAATGGTTAATGCCGGGTGGCGATGAAGGGTCATCTCACAATGCGACGTATGCGACTTACAGCGGTAACGTCGATGCTGAAGGCAAAATGACTCAGCAGGCCGGTATCAGTGGGACACTGTTACGAGACAACAACCTGAGTTACAGCGTTCAGCAGGGTTATAGCAATCATGATGGTGAGGGCTATAACGGTATGGCGTCAATGAACTATCAGGGCGCCTACGGTAACAGCAATGTCAGCTATAGCTACAGCAAGGGTTATCGTCAGCTTAACTATGGCCTTTCCGGCGGTGTTGTGGTGCATCAGCATGGCGTCACTTTGAGTCAACCGTTGGGGGAAACCAATATTCTGGTGGCTGCGCCGGGTGCGAAAGGTATCGATGTTGAGAACCAGACAGGCGTCAAGACGGACTGGCGCGGTTACGCGGTCCTGCCATATGGCAATGATTATCGGTTGAACCGAATCGCATTAGATACCACCACCCTTAACGACCACACCGATATTGATGAAGCGGTAACCACGGTAGTGCCGACGAAAGGCGCACTGGTTCAGGCATCATTTAAAGCCCGAGTCGGTGTCCGCGCAATGTTAATCATGACCCATAACGGTAAACCCCTGCCGTTTGGGACGACGGTAAGCACTGGAGAAAACAACAATGCTGGCATCGTCGGAGATGATGGGCAAGTTTATCTTTCCGGTCTGCAATTGAACGGGAAACTGACGGCTCAGTGGGGAGATAGTGCAGATAAACAGTGTAAGGCCAACTATCAATTACCGAAAGACAGTCTGACTCAATCTATTGTACGGGCGACCATTGCCTGTAATTGATATTACATTTTGAGATCTGATTCAATTAAAACACGACAACGATAGCGCCCAGTGCGCTATCGAATCATCGTACATTTTACCGGCCTTATAGACGCTCTTTCTAATAAGAACGGCTATCAGGCCGACGGAAAATAACGGTGAACAGGTTGAGCGTGATCGCCAAAATATTTTTAGGCGCGATGCTCCGACGTTACATAACCAAACTGATACCGGGTGACCACTTGCGTAAGTTACTTATCTTAATTTTGTCTATATGTTTACCGGCAATTGCTGACCAAACGGTAGATCTTGCTTTCACGCTGCACTCCAGCGATAACATCGTCGGCGGTTCCACCGAAGCCACCGTGCCTTTTGTACTCGGTTCCACCCTGATAAACGGTCAGGTAGGCATAAAAGAATGTGACACCAGCGGGAATAATACGTGGTGCTCTAATAATGCCTATGCTCCGATGCCGACCTCACAACCAACCTGGACTTATAAAAAAAGTTGTACGGGGGGTAATTGTGTTGATATCGCATCGGCGGTATCTACCCCTAATGGATTACTGTATACGCCTTACAAATCCACTTACAAACTGGAAGGTTACACCGCACAAGCCGATGGCTCATATAACATACCGGCACGGGACTATCATTTTTCGGTTAAGCTGCTGAATACTCTGCCCGTTGGAGTACATACTTTCCCGTCGATGAATATCGATAAACTTATTATCTGTAAGTCCACTCCGGGTTACGGAGAAGAAGTGTGTAGCGCACAAACAGGGGTTGTCTCAACTACGTATCTTGCTGCCAATATCACGATTACTGTTCCGCAGTCCTGTACGGTAAACAGTGGGCAGACCGTAAACGTGGATCTAGGTTCTGCCTCCGGTAGCGCCTTCGTAAAAGGCGGTGCGGGTAATTCGCCGCATGGATTCAATGAAAAAACGGTGAGTGTTCCTATTCAATGTCAGGGTGGCGGCGCAGGCACAGTCGCAATGTCCTTACATGGCACTAATGCGACGAATTATGCCTCTAATCTGGCGACATCGAATGCTGATGTAGGGGTAAAACTCGTAGACCGTACTGCTGGCAGCGGAAACAATGGACAACCGATTGTACCTAACGATGCATCTTCAGTGAGCACTATTCAACTGGGTGAAGATGGCACTGGCGCAGCAACGCTTGGGATATCACCCGTGTGGCTGGGAGCCAATCAACCAGCCAAGGGTAATTATACTGCTCAATCTTATTTACAGTTGGATTACCAATGAAACTGTTTACGATATCTATATTACTTCCCCTCGCTCTCATTGGCGGGGGAATGAGGGCGTTTGCTGATGACAGAACGCCAAACCTCATTATTACCGGAACGGTGACCACTGACGCCTGTGCTGTGGGAACCGACTCGCAAAATTTGAATGTTCCTATGGGTGATATGCTCTCGGGTCTGTTTACCCAGGTAGGTGATGCAAGCCCTAAAAAAGAATTCGTCATCACTCTGACCGACTGCGACGAAGGTGTGGCAGGGGCAACGATAACCTTCACGGGTACCAGCGATTCAGATAACCCTGACCTGCTGCAAATCACCAAGGATACCGGCTCTGCAACCGGCGTTGGGGTAGAAGTGATCGATGAAACGACCGGGGACCCCATCCCCTTGGGTAAAGCGACAGCGGTTAAGTCGCTGAATATCGCCAGTGATAATAATCTAAAATACCAGTTACGTTATAAATCAACGCTTGGCACCGTGACGGCGGGTTCCGCAGATGCCGTCATGTATTTTGACCTGGCTTACCAATAGAGGAAGTTATGCAGTATAAAACCTTACTAAGTACTAGCCTTAAAGGTCTTTTATTTATGGCCACTGGTTCGGCACTTTTATTATCCAGCCAAACCTGGGCTTATGACGGCACGATTAATGTCACCGGAAATATCGTTGACGGTTCCTGCGATATCAGTACCGACACGCAGACGATTAATGTCGCCCTTGGGAGCGTTCAGGCTGCCTCTTTTGCTAATAAAGGTGATGTCAGCAACCCTGTCCCCTTTGATATTCTTCTAAAGAATTGTTCCTCATCGGTTACTGAAGCGCAGATCATGTTTATAGGTAAAAGCGTTCCGGGTAACGGGCAATTGCTTGAATTGACGCAGGAAGCTGGGGTGGCACAAAATGTGGGCATTAGGATTCGCCAACCTGATTGGGGTGATTTCACTAATTATGTCTCTATACCTCTGAATATGAAGCTCGTGGCTGACAGTGCATTAGAGGCTGGCGATAATACATTGACTTACACCTTGCAATATGAGGCAACAGCTACTCCAGTGACGGTGGGTACAGGTAATGCTGTCATGTACTTCGACCTCTATTATCAATAGGACCCGATTCAATGCAAAATGCATACAAAAGTCGTCTGCATTTGCCTTTCCTGTTCCAGCTTATCATTGTGATTGGCTGGTTACTTCCTGCCGGAATAAGTCATGCTTATGATGGGGAGGTTAATGTGTCTGGCAAGATTACGGCGAATACCTGTACCGTCTCGACTAACGACATGACGGTAGATATGGGTAAGGTGGACAGTCAGGTTTTTATTAATGGCACGACAAAAGGGTTACCCTCAACGCCGTTCACCATTAATCTGAAAGGCTGTAATGGCATCGCCCCTGGCGTGTCAGTGGGTTTTTTTGGTAAACCCGACCCTAACAAACCAGATATTTATGCCCTGGCGAAAGGCGGAGCAACAGGCATCGGTATTCAGTTGATGGACAAAGACAAATTACAAATCCCGGTGAATACGTTGTCAAAAAGTTACCCGCTTGATGCCACTGCAACAGACATTGCACTACAATTTTATGCACTGTATACGGCCAACGGTACAGCTGTTCAGGCTGGCCGGGCTGACACGACGGTGGCTTTCAAACTGGTCTATGACTAAGCAAAGGTTATTATGAACACATTTCAACATAGCCTGATAGTAGGCGTTATCGCCACTGTCGGCCTGTTTTCAACACAAGGGCACGCCGGTCTGGTGGTGGGCGGCACGCGTTTTGTACTCTCTGGAGCGGATCATTCCAAAAGTGTTGGTGTCAAAAATACGGGAAAAGAAGCTTTTCTCGTTAAATCTGTGGTGATTGCCGATACGGGTGCAGATATGTCGGGTAGCGTAAGCGACAAGCCGGGCAACGCGAGTAATAGCGATATGCCCTTTGTTATTACCCCACCCCTCTTTTTACTCGGTGCAGGTAAAAGCAGCCAATTGCGACTGGAATGTTTAAGTTGTCAGACGCTTCCTGCTGACCGTGAATCGCTGTATCGATTGGGGATAAGCGCGATCCCTGGCGGTAAACCGGCGGCGAACAGCGTGCAACTAGCCGTACGCTCAACCTTTAAATTGTTTTACCGTCCTGCTGGGTTACCAGGGGATGCCATTCATGCTTATGAGCAGCTGCAGTGGAAACGTCAGGGGGCCAATGTGGTGGTTCGCAATCCGACACCTTACTACGTGACCCTGTTTGATATGAATGTGAACAATAAACCTGTGCGAAATGCCGGTATGGTTGCACCTTATTCAACCCGGACTCAGCCGTGGTGTCCGACGGCGGGTGGCTGCGATATAAAATGGCAGTCGCTGAATGATTTTGGCGGGATTAGCCCGGCATGGTCCGTTTCACCAACGGCTGTCGCCATGGCTGGAAATGCAGTGGCCAAATGAGCCTGATGTGAAGATAACGAATTTTGCTCACCACACCATAATACATGCAGGTTGGGTGAGCATTTAGAGGGTCGAACAAATTCGCAATCAAGAAATAAATTAATATTTCTATCGTTAGAAACGTTTCGGAATTTCGCGATTGATTGAAACTAACTTCCCATTCTTTACTGTGATATATCCCCCTGCTTTTAGCCCAGATAAAATCTGAAAAACATAACTTCGTGACAGCCGGGTTCTTTTGAGGATGAACGAAGCTATACCTTCGTCATTGAGGGTGCCGTCTTCACTCTTAAATAAATAGCGTTTAAGCATCTCCCGTATCGTTGCATATCCTGAATCATTATTTCGCTCATAATATATGTGGATCAACGTCGTGGACATATACAGCAATATTTGGCTGAGTAACTCGGCGTGCTGAGGGTCACTAAAGACGATTTTATCAAATTCTTCCTCCGTTAACTGGACGAAAGCAACGTCATTCTCTGCATGGTAATAGAGTGGTAAATTATAATTTCGCTCTAATAACCCGATTGGCATAAAAGGAAAAGTATGCCCTAATATCAGCTCATGATTTTGACTCGCCGAGACTGTCATTTGACCTGATAAAACAACCAGTATCTCGTTTTTTTTTGGCCTAATAGTCATACCTGCCTGTATAGTCAACTCCCGACCTACGGTAAGAAATTCTTCTTTCAACAGGCTAAAGTCTATCGATGAGTATATTTTTTCAGAGGAATCAAATAAAAGTGTCATGTGCTCTTTCTCCCGCCATGGCTCCTACAAAAAAAGGTAGGTTAACAATGTTTGTCTTGCTTAACTCAAAGGTAAGTAGCGAATTAATGGATGTAAAAATAAAATTAATAGCAAGTCCATAACTCGTCTACCAAACATTATATTCCAAGTTAACAAATAGTCAATTTTGATCATTGCTTTTGCTGGTTAGCTCCTATGTCGCTTGGTGTAAAAGACCACATATCATCTGTTTTTGGACTTGAAACTGGTGTGTGCCTGCGGATAATGAACGCGGGAAGGAATACGTCACTGAATAAAGAAGTGAAAATTAACGTAATACGAACTAATAGCATCAAGTTATTGTTTGGAATTAAATACCTTAAAATTCAACCATGACAATAAATAACTAGCGATTTAATGCTAATAGATTAGGTTAATTTACATCTGGTGGGCGAACCACTAAATATAATTTTAAAATCACCTTTAAAAGAGCACATTACTATGACTCGTGGTCCAAAAATAGATGATAACAATAAATTTTGGCAGAGTTTCATGCCCACAACTGAGTTAGACCAGGATCTTACATTGAATCATCATCTCGCATTGTTGATTGAACAAACACGCATTGAACGTCGGGCATTTGAGCAAGAAATTGCTGAGTTAAGAGCGTTACTGGGGGCACACAACATTGATGCAGACTCAATTGAGTCGGCACTTATCCGCAGTGATAAAATCCTCGATACCTTGCTTCGGTATGGACAGGGACACAGTGGTAAATTGGTTAGCCAGGGTCTTCATATCATGCCCTACCGCTGGCGTAGAAAATTTAGAAATGCGATGTCCCGTATAAAATAAGCCACCTTTAGCAAGATTTTATTCTTTAATCCCAGTGTTGGCGCGGAACGGAATAAAATAGCTGAATGGGTATACTCTGAGTAGACAGTTAACTTCTGAAGTGAAAACTGGAGCGGGTGAAGGGAATCGAACCCTCGTATGCAGCTTGGGAAGCTACCGTTCTACCATTGAACTACACCCGCATAAGGCGTCCCCGTGAAAGGGGTGAAGGCATTATAGACTTAACACCTTCATTGACAAGCCTTTCTGCGTCTAAGTGGCGATAATATAACCGATTAGCACTTCGGCTTGCTGCCCTGCGGCGGTAAATAGCGCAGCGGATCGATGGCGGTAGCGCGATAGCGAATCTGGAAGTGTAGCTTCACCGAATCGGCATCGCTGCTGCCCATGGTGGCAATCTGCTGGCCTATCTTCACCGACTGACCGTTATTGACCATCATTTTATCGTTGTGCGCATACGCGGTGATGTAATCTTCACTGTGCTTAATCATGATCAGGTTACCGTAACCGCGCAGTTGGTTGCCGACGTAGACCACCTTTCCTGCGCCCGAGGCATAAATCGGCTGACCGCGAGAGCCCGCGATATCAATCCCTTTATTACCGCCATCGGCCGTGGAATACGGCATCACCACTTTCCCACTCGTCGGCCAACGCCAGCAGCGTTGTCCCACCGGTGGCCATGACGACTGCGGTACCGCAGAGGACGGCGTTACCTTTGCTGTACGGCTACTGCCAGAAGATTTTTTCGTGCCCGAACTGCCTTTAACCTTCAGCCGCTGCCCGATTTCAATGGTGTACGGCGGCGAAATGCCGTTCATGCTGGCCAGGTCTCGCACGCTGGTTCCGGTCATGCGCGATATTTTATATAAGGTATCGCCGCGTTTAACGGTGTAGACCCCGTCTGAGCCGGATTTATTGCCGGAACAACCAGCCAGAACCAGCCCAATAAACAGGCACAGAAATAGGCGTATCGGGTGTTTCATCAGGCGTCCTGCTCTCAAAGCGAGTCCTCGGTGTCAGTCAAACGGATGGCATATGATACCAGCCATAACCCGTATGCCAATGGTTAGCATGCTTTTTGATGAACGGTGTTTTGACAAAAACTGCGGATACGTCCTGGTATCAGGCTTCTCTGCCGCTCTGGGCATTCAGGACGTTAGAGATTGTCGTATAATAGACCCGACCCGTAGGTTGGGTCGTTGAGTCCGGAGAGGGAATGAGCAAGCAAGAACATGTGATTTTAGTCAATGATCAGGGTGAGATTTGCGGCACGCAGGAAAAGCATTCGGCTCATCATGCATCTACCCCACTGCATCTGGCATTTTCCTGCTGGCTGTTCAATGATCAGGGCGAACTGTTACTGACCCGTCGGGCGCTGGCGAAAAAAGCCTGGCCCGGTGTGTGGACCAACTCAGTTTGCGGCCATCCTCAGGAAGGTGAAACTTTTGAACAAGCGTTACGTCGCCGCTGCCGTTTCGAAGTGGGCGCTGAGTTGGCAGATATAACGTCGGTGCTCCCGGCGTTTCGTTACCGCGAAACCGATCCGTCTGGTATCGTCGAGAACGAACTCTGCCCGGTCTACGCCGCCCGCCTGACGAACACGCTTGAACTCAATCCGAATGAGGTACTTGAAGGCCGCTGGGTCTCGCCTCAGGCAATATTCGCTTCGCTGGATGCCACGCCCTGGGCTTTCAGTCCGTGGATGGTGTTACAGGCTGGCTCACCGCAGATGCGAAACCAACTGACCCGTTTCGCGACACAGCAGGCATAAAAAAACCCCGAAGCCAAGACTTCGGGGTTTTTACTTTCACTGAAACTTACTTGGTCGGACGCATTGCCGGGAACAGGATAACGTCACGGATGGTGTGGCTGTTGGTGAACAGCATAACCATACGGTCGATACCAATACCCAGACCTGCGGTCGGCGGCAGGCCATGTTCCAGTGCGGTCACGTAGTCTTCGTCGTAGAACATCGCTTCGTCATCGCCAGCGGCTTTCGCATTCACCTGATCCAAGAAGCGCTGCGCCTGATCTTCTGCATCGTTCAGCTCGCTAAAGCCGTTGCCGATTTCACGGCCGCCGATGAAGAATTCAAAGCGATCGGTAATTTCCGGGTTCTCGTCGTTACGACGTGCCAGCGGAGACACTTCTGCCGGATATTCGGTGATAAAGGTTGGCTGAATCAGGTGCGCTTCTGCAACTTCTTCGAAGATCTCAGTAACAACGCGGCCCAGACCCCAGCTCTTCTCAACTTTGATACCCACGTCAGCCGCAATGGCCTTCGCTGCTTCGAAGTTATCCAGATCGGCCATGTTGGTTTCCGGACGGTATTTCTTGATAGCTTCGCGCATGGTCAGCTTCACGAACGGTTTGCCGAAATCGAACGTCTGCTCGCCGTATGGCACTTCAGTGTTGCCGAGGATGTTCTGTGCCAGCGTACGGAACAGGGATTCGGTCAGCTCGATCAGGTCTTTGTAATCCGCGTAAGCCATATAGAGTTCCATCATGGTGAACTCTGGGTTATGACGTACGGAGATACCTTCGTTGCGGAAGTTACGGTTGATTTCGAACACGCGTTCGAAGCCACCGACCACCAGACGCTTCAGATACAGTTCCGGCGCGATGCGCAGGTACATGTCGAGGTCCAGGGCATTGTGATGGGTGATGAACGGACGCGCAGATGCGCCACCCGGGATCACCTGCATCATCGGGGTTTCCACTTCCATAAAGCCACGACCCACCATGAACTGGCGGATACCGGCCAGGATCTGGGAACGGATCTGGAAGGTTTTGCGGGATTCATCGTTAGAGATGAGATCCAGGTAACGCTGACGGTAGCGCGCTTCCTGATCCTGCAGACCGTGGAATTTATCCGGCAGCGGACGCAGGGCTTTAGTCAGCAGACGCAGTTCGGTACAGTGGATGGACAACTCACCGGTTTTGGTTTTGAACAGCTTACCTTTAGCGCCGAGGATATCGCCCAGATCCCATTTCTTGAACTGGTCGTTATAAACGCCTTCAGGCAGATCGTCTCGGGCCACGTACAGCTGAATGCGGCCACCCACGTCCTGCAGAGTCACGAACGACGCTTTACCCATAATACGACGGGTCATCATGCGGCCAGCAACGGTCACTTCAACGTTCAGCGCTTCCAGCTCTTCATTTTCTTTTGCGCCGAATTCGGCGTGCAGCTGGTCGGAGGTATTTCCGCGACGGAAATCGTTCGGGAATGCAATGCCCTGCTCACGCAGCGCAGCCAGCTTCTCACGACGGGATTTCAGTTCGTTATTAAGATCGACGACTTCGTCAGCGCCCTGTGCTTGTTGTTCAGACATATTGGTTCCTCATAGCCCTGCTTTCAAACTTGCTTCGATAAATTGGTCGAGACTACCGTCCAGTACCGCCTGCGTATTGCGGGTTTCAACGCCGGTACGCAGGTCTTTAATACGGGAATCGTCCAGTACGTAGGAACGAATCTGGCTGCCCCAACCGATATCCGATTTGTTCTCTTCCGCCGCCTGCTTCTCAGCATTTTTCTTCTGCATTTCCAGCTCGTACAGCTTCGCTTTCATCTGCTTCATCGCCTGATCTTTGTTCTTATGCTGCGAACGGTCGTTCTGGCACTGAGTCACGGTGTTGGTTGGAAGGTGGGTAATACGCACCGCAGATTCGGTACGGTTAACGTGCTGACCACCGGCACCGGAGGCGCGGTACACGTCGATACGTAAATCTGCCGGGTTGATTTCGATATCAATATCGTCGTCCACTTCCGGGTAGACAAATGCGGAACTGAAAGAGGTATGACGGCGACCGCCGGAGTCGAACGGGCTCTTACGCACCAGGCGGTGAACGCCTGTTTCGGTACGCAGCCAGCCAAAGGCGTATTCACCCTGAATACGGATAGTCACGGACTTGATACCCGCCACTTCGCCTTCAGACTCTTCGATAATTTCGGTTTTGAAACCGCGAGCTTCAGCCCAGCGCAGATACATACGCATCAGCATGCTGGCCCAGTCCTGCGCTTCGGTGCCGCCGGAACCCGCCTGAATATCGAGGTAGCAATCGGCGCTGTCATATTCGCCGGAGAACATACGGCGGAATTCCAGCTGAGCCAGTTTTTCGTCGAGCACGTCAAGCTCGGCAACGGCTTCATTGAAGGTTTCTTCGTCATCGGCTTCAACAGCCAATTCCAGCAGGCCGGAGACGTCTTCCAGACCTTGCGCCATCTGATCGAGCGTGTCGACGATAGCTTCGAGTGAGGAACGCTCTTTACCCAGCGCCTGTGCGCGCTCAGGTTCGTTCCACACATCCGGCTGTTCCAGCTCGGCGTTTACTTCTTCCAGACGCTCTTTCTTGGCATCATAGTCAAAGATACCCCCTAAGAACGTCGGAGCGCTCCGTGAGGTCCTGAATGCGATTTTTTACCGGATTAATTTCAAACATGGTCGTTTATCTTTTCTGGGCTTGTAAAAATGCGGTGATAAGAGCGGGATTTTAACGGATCCACGCCCTTTTTTATAGGAAATACTGACGCTAAATTGGCCAGATATTGTCTATGATCAGTTGCAGGCTGCGGTTTCCGCGAAACTCGTTGATATCCAACTTGTAGGCCAGTTCCACTTCACGCACGCCGTTATCAGGCCAGCAGGCGGTATCCACGTTGAATGCGATGCCATCGAGCAGCGGTCCACCGCCCAGCGGTTCGACCATCACCTTCAGATGACGCTCGCCCACCAGCCGCTGTTGCAGTAGACGGAAGCGCCCATCAAATAGCGGTTCCGGGAACATCTGGCCCCACGGACCTGCATCCCGTAGCATCTGCGCGATTTCCATGGTCATTTCAGCCGCTGCTAATGGGCCGTCGGAAACCACTTCACCCTGTAACAGGGCCGGATCCAGCCACTCTGTTACCAGCTCGCCAAAACGCTGTTGGAACGCATCAAATTGCGCTTCTTCCAGGGATAACCCCGCCGCCATCGCGTGACCGCCGAACTTGATCATCATGCCCGGATACAGCGTATCAAGTCGTTCCAGCGCATCACGCATATGCAAACCCTGAATTGAACGCCCGGAACCTTTCAACGTACCGTCGCCCGCAGGGGCAAACGCAATCACCGGTCGGTGGAAACGTTCTTTGATGCGTGATGCCAGAATGCCCACGACGCCCTGATGCCATTCAGGGTGGTACATCGCCAGGCCACCGGGCAGCGCTTCACTGCTGCGCTCCAGTTTCTCGCACAGGGTCAAGGCTTCAGCCTGCATCCCCTGCTCAATCTCTTTGCGGGTCTGATTCAACGCATCCAGCTCATTGGCCAGTTGACGCGCTTCACCGATGTTGTCGCTCAGCAATAGCGCCACCCCGACGGACATATCGTCCAGACGACCGGCGGCGTTCAGACGGGGTCCGAGCGCAAAACCTAAATCGCTGGCCGCCAGTTTTTGTGCGTCCCGATTAGACACTTCCAGCAGCGCCTTAATGCCTGGCCGACACTTCCCGGCGCGGATACGGCTCAGCCCTTGCCACGTCAGAATGCGGTTATTGGCATCAAGCGGAACCACATCCGCCACGGTGCCCAGTGCCACTAAATCGAGCAACTCGGCCAGATTAGGCACCGCAATGCCCTGGGCCTCGAACCAGCCCTGATCGCGCAAATGGGTACGCAGCGCCAACATCAGGTAAAAGGCGACGCCAACGCCCGCCAGTGATTTCGACGGGAAGGCGCAATCGCGCAGGTTCGGGTTGATGATGGCCTCTGCCGCAGGCAGCGTATCGCCGGGCAGGTGGTGATCGGTCACCAGCACCGGGATGCCCAGCGCATGGGCCCTGTCGACCCCGGCATGGGAGGAGATCCCGTTGTCGACGGTGAGGATCAGCTGTGCGCCACGGGCATGTGCCTGATCGACGACTTCCGGACTCAGGCCGTAGCCATCTTCAAACCGGTTCGGCACCAGATAGGTGACGTTACTGCAACCGAGCTGGCGCAGGCCCAGCACGCTCAGCGCGGTGCTGGTGGCACCATCGGCATCAAAATCGCCCACCACCACAATCCGCAGCCCTTCGCGAAAGGCGCTATAAAGCACCTCGACCGCCTTCTCCACGCCGGACAGCTGCTGCCACGGCAGCATACCTTTCACGCTACGTTCAAGATCGGTCGCGCTCAGAACGCCACGGCTGGCATACAGGCGCTGGAGCAAAGGTGGAAGATCCGCAGGCAGTTGCGCCGAGCTGTCCACTTCCCGGCGACGAAGCTGTATTGGTTGTTTCACGCCGATTATTTACCGCTGGTCTGTTTTTTATGCTCGTCGAGGAAGGCTTTCATTTCCTGCGGCCCTTGATAACCCGGCACGACGTAACCATCGTTCAACACGATAGCCGGAGTGCCGTTGACACCAAACTGAACGCCGAGCGCGTAGTGTTTCGCGATATCAATGTCGCAGCTGGCAGGCTGTACGCCTTTGCCGTTCATCGCGTCATCGAAGGCTTTGTTGCGGTCTTTCGCACACCAGATAGATTTCATGTCCTGCTCGGCCGGGCTTTGCACGCCCTGACGCGGGAAGGCCAGATAGCGCACGGTAATCCCCAGCGCGTTGTAGTCTTTCATCTGTTCATGAAGCTTGTGGCAATAACCGCAGGTGATGTCGGTAAACACGGTAATCACGTGTTTTTCCTGCGCGGCTTTGTAGACAATCATCTCTTTATCCAGCGCGTTAAGTTTCCCCATCAGCAGCTGGTTGGTCACATTCACCGGATGCGCTCCGCTGACGTCATACATTGGGCCCTGGATAATGTGCTTGCCATCTTCAGTCACGTACAATACGCCGCTGTTGGTCAGCACGGTTTTCATGCCTGCAACCGGAGAAGTCTGGATATCCGTGCTCTGCACGCCCAATTTTGCCAGCGACTTCTGAACGGCCGCATCGTCAGCATGAGCAGTGCCGCAAAGTGCGGCTGCCAGCAGGGAGAACATCGCTAAACTTTTTTTCATAACCTTTCCTGTGTATTCCGTTATCAGCTCACGCTCGAGGGTGATGCTGTTGATGAAGTTGCCGCAGCCGCTCGGTGGCGACGTGCGTGTAAATTTGAGTGGTCGACAGGTCGCTATGCCCAAGCAGCATCTGCACCACACGCAAGTCTGCGCCGTGGTTGAGCAGATGGGTAGCAAACGCATGACGCAGCACATGCGGAGACAGTTTTTCACTGTCGATTCCCGCCAGTACCGCATAGTGTTTAATGCGGTGCCAAAAGGTCTGGCGCGTCATCTGCTGCGCGCGCTGGCTGGGAAACAGCACATCAATGGATACACCGTTTAACAACCAGGGACGACCGTGTTCCAGATAGTTCTCCAGCCAGTACACCGCCTCTTCGCCAAGCGGGACCAGCCGTTCTTTATTGCCCTTGCCAATGACCCGCACCACGCCCTGTCGCAGGCTGATATCACTCATCGTCAGCCCTACCAATTCCGTCACGCGAAGCCCAGTGGCGTAAAGCACTTCAAGCATCGCTTTATCACGCAATTCCAGAGGAATATCTACCACCGGTGCCTGGAGCAGGCGGCTGACCTGCGCCTCACTCAGATCTTTCGGCAAACGCTGCGGCAGCTTCGGCGAGGCCAACAGCGCGCTAGGATCGTCAGGGCGCTGTTTTTCCCGGTACAAATGCTGAAAAAAGCGACGCATCGCACTCAGTAAGCGCGCTGAACTGGTGGCCTTGTAGCCCCCTTCGACACGCTCCGCCAGCAGCTGTTGCAGATCTGAACTCTGCACGGTTTCGCTCGACAGGCCGTGTTTATGCAGCCATTCGACCACCATGGTTAAATCGCGTCGATAGGCGCTGAGCGTGTTCTCAGCGAGATTTTTCTCCAGCCAAAGCGCATCGAGAAAATGTTCGATTTGTGCGAGATCCTTTTCCACATCAGCCTCCTGGAAGCGGCATTCAGCCTCATTATGCCTTAAGGTGGCACCTTTCTGATACACTAGCGCAAAGACATAGCAAGCACTGAGAGTTTTCGCGATGAAAATTGGACTGTTTTACGGTTCCAGTACCTGTTACACCGAAATGGCAGCGGAGAAGATCCGCGACATAATCGGCGCAGAGCTGGTGACGTTGCATAATCTGAAAGATGATTCCCCGTCGCTGATGGAGCAGTATGACGTGCTGATCCTCGGCATTCCCACCTGGGATTTTGGTGAGATTCAGGAAGACTGGGAAGCGGTCTGGGAACAGCTGGATAACCTGAAACTGGACGGTAAAATCGTGGCGCTTTACGGCATGGGCGACCAGTTAGGCTACGGCGAGTGGTTCCTCGACGCCCTGGGTATGCTGCATGACAAGCTCGCCACCAAAGCCGTGAAGTTCATCGGCTACTGGCCGACCGAAGGCTATGAGTTCACCAGCCCGAAACCGGTCATTGCCGACGGCCAACTGTTTGTCGGCCTGGCGCTGGATGAGACCAATCAATACGACCTGAGCGACGAGCGCCTGCAAAGCTGGTGCGAACAGATCCTCAGCGAAATGGCCGAACAGTTCTCCTGACGTTATCGTTACTGTTGCGCTGGCTGTTGTAAAATCGTCCGGCGCAAATCCCGCCACTCCCCCGAATCCATACTGTCTGCCGCCAGCCACAGGTGCGTTTTCTTACGACCATCAACCCGACGCAGGCGCAGCATCATGCCGCTGTTCAGCACCCAGGGTGTGCCGAGCAGATCCCACTCCTGGTTTTGCCAGCGCAGACGGGAATCCATCAGCAGTTTTATCTCCCCCTGACAGGTGTTAATTCGCCGCTGGCTGCGCACGCAGTCGAACACCACCAGCGACAGCAACAGGAGCCATAACGGGGTGTAGTTTAGCGGCCAGGGCATCAGCAAGATAAACCCCGCCACCAGCCCGTGGAGTAATAAAGAGACCCACTGCGCGCGCCATGAGACGCGTAAATCAGATTGCCACAGGACCACGTTCCCGATTCCGTGTTTGAATAAGTTGCACCATCCGTTGCAGTTCCGTATCTGCAGGCTTGCCGTGATTCATCAGCCAGTTAAACAGATCCGGGTCGTCACTTTCCAGAAGGCGAATAAACAGCGCTTTATCGCTGTCGCTCAGCGTGTCGTACTCATACTCAAAAAACGGCATGATGGAAATATCGAGCTCGCGCATTCCTCGACGGCATGCCCAATGGATTCTGGCTTTATTGTTGATGTCCATGTTGTCCTTCCTGAATATCGATACAGAGTAGTTTAACGCGTTTTATTCACTTACTTTACAGGAATATCGTTTAATGCGGCGCGGTTTCAGAGAAATACCTCACTAACTGCAAGGTGTTACATTATTTTCCGCGCAGCGCCGTAAAACAGAATAATGGCACAAATGGGCTTCGGAAAGCGCTTGCAATGCGCAATAGCTCTTTTACCATTAGTCATTAACGTTGCGTTAAGCTATTCAGGATACGACTATGGCTTTTACTCCTTTTCCTCCGCGTCAGCCCTCTTCCTCTGCACGCCTGCCGTTAACGCTGATGACCCTTGATGACTGGGCGCTGGCGACCATTACCGGCAACGACGGCGAGAGCTATCTGCAAGGCCAGGTGACGGCGGATGTCGCGCAAATGACTGAGCACCAGCATTTACTGGTGGCGCACTGTGATGCCAAAGGCAAAATGTGGAGCAATCTGCGTCTGTTCCGCGAGCCGGAAGGTTTTGCCTGGATTGAGCGTCGTAGCCTTCGCGACTCACAGCTGACCGAACTCAAAAAATACGCCGTGTTCTCGAAGGTCACCATTGCCGCTGACGACACCCGCGTGCTGCTCGGCGTGGCCGGCTTCCAGGCCCGTGCCGCACTGGCAAATGTCTTTTCCACCCTGCCTGACGGCGAGAATCAGGTTGTTCGCGACGGCGACAGCACCCTGCTGTGGCTGGAACACCCTGCCGAGCGTTTCTTACTGGTCGTCAGTGAAGAAACTGCCCAACGCGTCACCGACGCGTTGCGTGGCGAAGCGGCACTGAACAACAGCCAACAGTGGCTGGCCCTCAATATTGAGGCAGGTTTACCGATAATCGACACCGTTAACAGTGCGCAGTTTATTCCACAGGCGACCAATATTCAGGCGCTGGGCGGCATCAGCTTCAAGAAAGGCTGCTATACCGGCCAGGAAATGGTGGCACGCGCGAAATTCCGTGGGGCCAACAAACGCGCGCTATGGTCGTTGGCAGGCAGTGCCAGCCGTGTCCCGGAAGCGGGTGAAGACCTGGAAATGCAAATGGGTGAGAACTGGCGTCGCACCGGTACGGTTCTGGCTGCCGTTCAGCTGGATGACGGCAGCGTGCGTGTTCAGGTGGTCATGAACAACGATATGGAGCCCGACAGCGTCTTCCGCGTGCGTGAGGATTCCGGCTCGCTGCGCATTGAACCTCTGCCATACTCACTCGAAGACGTTTGACTGACCTGTCGCCGGATTAATTCGCCCCGGCGACAGCAATTTTATACAAAGCTAATGCGGAGGGGTGACATGAAACTGAATATCAAAGAACAAACCCACTTCCATCGCATCGACGCTCTGGGCGGCATCGACATGCTGCAGGCGCGCTATTACAAACAGCGTTTTGCCCGCCATGTGCATGACACCTTCTGCATTGGTGTTATCGATCAGGGTGCCCAACGCTTTTACCGTTCAGGCGCTGAACACGTCGCGCCGCGCGGTGATATCATTATCGTCAACGCGGACGACGTGCATACCGGCAGTTCGGAACTGGAACATGGCTGGGCCTATCGCGCCATCTATCCGCACCCGGATATGCTGAACAATATTCTCCGCCAGGTGCCGGACGGCAAAGATTTTATACCGTGGTTTCCCGATGCGGTGATCCACGATCCAGGTCTTTCAGAACAGCTGTTGCTGACTTTCAGCATGCTCGACAAAGAAGGCAATAACCTGCTGAAAGAGACGCTGCTGCTCTCCTCTCTGACGCTACTTAGCGTTCGCTATAGCCGCACGCGAAAGGCTCCGCTTGAGCTGCCTGCCGCTACTCAACGTATTTTGCGGGCGAAAGATTTCATCGACAGCTGCCCGGAAGAAGACCACACCTTGACCCGCTTAGCCGAACTGGCAGGCCTCAGCCATTGGCATTTTCTCAGGCAATTCAAAGCGGTCACCGGCATGACGCCGCATGCGTATCTGGTTCAGGCCCGGTTACGTAAAGCCCGCGCCCTGCTGCGTCAGGGCTTAACCATCCTCGATACCTCCATCATCTGCGGCTTCACCGACCAAAGTCATTTTCATCGCCACTTCAAAAACTCTATCGGTCTGACGCCGGGGGAGTTCCTCAAAGCCTGATCCTGTAGAGCTAAAATAATTCGAGTGGCATTGAGGCGGTAGGGTGTTCATCCCTATGAGCTTACCTGAGTCAGTAATTCTGGTGAGCGAATGCCGCCAATAAAGATGCGGCTTGAAGTAGAACGGCTATGAGCAATAACGTTCAATACACTGCTCCGCCGCTTGTATAGCGTTAACGACATGTCCTGACACCAGTTAACGTTCCCATGAGAAAAGCCATTGTTGAATCCAGTTCGTATGAAGAGCTGCAAACCTCGTCGCGTTCATCATTCATGCGTGGTGCTATTGAAATGCTACCACTCTGCGTGTCGGTTATTCCGTGGGGGATCCTCGCCGGTTCAATGGCCATTCAGGCCGGGCTGACGTTTTGGCAGAGCATCGGCATGTCCGCCATCATTTTCGCCGGTGCCGCACAGCTGGTAACACTGGGTATGACCATGACCGGGGCCAGCGTATTTACGATTATTGTGTCGGTATTCTTTATTACCTCACAGCATTTTATTTATGGGCTGACGTTACGGGAATTTGTTTCCTGCCTGAAAACAAAATTACGCCTGCCGATTGGTTTTTTACTGACCGATGAATTATTCGCCCTCAGCGAAACGAAGGATAAACGCACGGAATTAACCCCGAGTTATATGATTGGTGCCGGGCTGACGTTTTATCTTTCATGGAATATCTTTAGCTTCATGGGGATTATTATGGCCTCATCGGTGCCGAACCTTGATGAGTATCATCTGGATTATTCCATCGTCGCTACCTTTATTACCATCGTGGTACCGATGGTGAAGAAATTGAGCACCCTGGCGGGAGTGGTAATTTCACTGGTTCTGTCAATGGTGCTGAGCTACTACCAGTTCGAAGGCGCGATTGTGCTGGCGGGGCTGGGCGGCATGTTCTGCTCGGTGGTTATCTCTGGCATCCTCAAGGAGAAGTAAATGAGTTGGTTTTTAATTCTGACCCTGGCCGCCATTGTCTTTTTTAATCGCTACGTTTTTCTTGAGCCTAACGTTCCACTGAAAATACCGGGCCTGATTAATAAAGCACTGAAATATTCGGCACCCTGTTTGCTGACTGCTATTTGCGGCCCGATTATTTTAATGGACCACGGCGTGGTGCGGGAATTTCCGCTGAATCCCTATTTTCTTGGGGCGATCATCAGTGTGGTGATTGCGCTGGTTATCCGGAATATTGTCAGCGCGGTTTTATTGAGCCTCGCGGTGTTTTATCTCATTAACCATTTTCTTCAGTAAGTCTCAACAGGAGCGATTATGCGTCGTCCAGTAAAAGGATATCACCAGTCAACGGAAATAAGGCGGTCATATGAAATCCTGCCTTTTCAGGGAGTATGGACGTGGCTTACCGGAAAAGAGCTGCCAGAGCGCAAACCGCTATGGCAAAGCAATTCCACCGAGAGAGTATTGTGGTCGCTAAGCTGGGTGGTAGTGGGTGTGGCGCTAACCGCGCTGTCAGTTTTCACCCTCCAAAATACCGCGCTGCAACTCTTGTGTTGGTTGATTGGCGCACTCTTTGCGACGTCGGGAGCACGTTACATTGTCGCCACCATTATTCACCATGGGGTGCACGGGCATCTGTATAAATCGCAAACGGTGAATAAAGTCCTGTGCGAAATTCTGTCGACGCTGTTCATTGTTCAGCCCTATGAATCCTATCGCCAGTTTCACGTTTACGAGCATCACGGCCGCGAATTTTCGACCTTTGATGATAAGGACCTCGCCGCCATTTATCAGCTTGGCTTTACGCCGGGCAAAAAGAAATCGGCGCTGTACACCCGGCTGATCCTGACCCTGCTGAGCCCAAAATTCCATTTGGTCTTCTTCTACGGTCGGCTTAAATCCAATCTGATTGGGGTGCCGTTTTACCGACTGATGATGACCCTGGTGTGGCTGGTTACCCTCGGCTGCGTGGGTTATTTGCTTGGTGTGGCGGGAACGGTGTTCATCCTGGTGCTACCTTTCGTGGTGCTGTACCAGATGGCGTCGCTGATGCACCTGATAACCGAACACGTCTGGTTGGTGCGCAAAGAAGGTGAGTCGGTGCGTGACAGCCATATCAATAACTGCCTGGCACGCTTCTGTGGGTCGGCATGCCCACCGGATTTCAGCGTTAAGCAATGGGGCCGCTGGGGTAAATGGACCGCCATGCACCTGTTTGTCCACTTGCCAAGCCGGATGTTGATTGTGCAGGGGTCGCTGGTGTGTCACGACTGGCACCACCGCTTCGGCAGCGTGCGCCAGTGGTATGACTACGCGCAACTGCGCGAACGCCATGCGCAGAAACTCTCTGCGGAGGAGAAGTATGACTACATCGATATCTGGGGTGTGCATAACGCGCTGGATTATGTGCTCAGTTCACTGAGCGAGGAGCAGGAAGTGGAAATCGAGCATCTGGCTTATCGCCTGAACTAACCGTTAACCCTCTGTCTTAATAGTTATTTTTCAAGAATTAATGCCTTCTGCCCGTCGGCGGTTGGCATTATCCCCTGGTGTTGTTAATGGTCATTGACCGCCTGATCGTAGGTCCGTATACGGCTGACGATCAGGTTTTTTTTCGCCTGTAATCCCTTACATCTGTCCGACGTAGAGATAAATCGCCAGGAAATGGCAGACGCTGCCGCCAAGCACGAAGCCATGCCAGATAGCGTGGTTATAAGGAATACGCTTACAGACGTAAAAAATCACCCCGAGGGAATAAATCACCCCGCCCGCCGCCAGCAACGTCACTCCGCCGACAGAAAGCTTCATCGCCAGTTGATACACCACAATCAGCGACAGCCAGCCCATCAGCAGATAGGTCACCAGCGACAGCACCTTAAAGCGATGCGCAATCGTCAGCTTGAACAGGATCCCCAGCAGCGCCAGGTTCCAGATAACAATCATTAATCCACGCGCCAGCGTTGAATCCAGCCCCACCAGCAAAAAAGGCGTGTAGGTCCCGGCTATCAACAGATAGATGGCGCAGTGGTCGAATTTCTTCAGCCACAGCTTGGCCCGCTGGTGCGGCACCGCATGGTAAAGGGTAGAAGCGAGAAACAGCAGGATCATACTGCCGCCGTAAAGGCTGTAACTGGTGATTGCCGTGGCGCTGGCATTGGAATCGACTGCCTGAACCAGCAGCAGTACCAGACCGACAATCCCGAACACCAGCCCGATACCGTGGCTGATGCTGTTGGCAATTTCCTCTGCCAGTGAATAACCGCGCGTAATTAATGGTTTGCTAACCATATGTGAACTCCGGAAGGAAAAGACGTTAATGCTTCTCTAGCCTAACTGAGAATGATTCCAGTGAACACCTGTTCGCTAAAATAAAAACAGGCTAATCTATAATCACATTACAATCATTAACTTAACGCTTAATCCCACCGTACAGATGTTTCCTAAAATCAAACACACTCAAATTCAATGACGTAAAACTGCTGCTGACCCGGGTAGATTTCAGCAATCACCGCTTTCAGTTCAGGCAGGGTCATGTTTTCCTGATCGGCATGCTGCTGCGTCAGGGTCTCCAGGGTTACTTGCGAGGTGGCGGTCACGCGAAGGGTGCAGAAATAGCCGTCGTCCTCGAAGCGCCCTACGCGCAATACATCCCCGGTTTTGAAGTGCGATTCACTGGCATCACGGAGGGTGATGGTCTTACGTCCGGCCAGAATGTCTTCCTGAAAGCGTTGAAAAAAAGTGATGTCGTTCGGGGCCATGTTATGATTCCTGTATTGAATTTGCCTGATGAGTGCCTGCCAACGTGAGTCTGTTCTCCCACGCCGCCATCGCAAGTCTCAACAATCTTGAGATGATGGTCTATCAGTATGTCATTAAAAACCGTGACAAAGTCATGTATATGACCATTCGCGAACTGGCCGACGCGGCGGGCGTGTCGACCACCACGGTCCTGCGGTTTTGCCGGAAGCTGAACTGCGAAGGCTATTCGGAGTTTCGCGTACGCTTTAAACTGTATCTGGAACAGAATGAGCCGCAGCAAAGTCATTTTGCCGCCAGTGAAATTATCAGCTTTTTCAAAAGCGTCAATAACGATGAGTTTGATAAACTGCTTGATGACGCCGTGGATATTATTTTAGCCTCGGAACGCATTATTTTTGTCGGAGCAGGCACCTCCGGGGCATTAGCGAAATATGGTGCGAGATTCTTTTCTAACGTCGGTAAATTCAGTAATCACATTGACGACCCTTATTTCCCGGTCACTAATGATATGGCCAGAAATGCGTTAGCGATTGTCCTTTCTGTCTCAGGTGAGACGGAGGAGATCCTGCGTTTCGCCGGACAGTTCAGCCTTCACCGCTGTAAGGTACTGTCGATTACCAGCCACGAACACTCGCGCCTGGCGAAACTGGCGGATTTTAACCTCTCCTGGCATATTTCGCCGATTCGTATCGGCGGCGTTTACGATATTACTACCCAGATCCCAGTAATTTATATTCTCGAAACCCTCGGACGTAAACTGGCGAAAAAACTGGCGTAAAAAAACAGGCTGTTTTTCCGATGTAACAAGTTACCCCAGAGTGATTTTGTTATATCGTGACATTTATTTCCCCTTTGTTAGACTCTTTCCCAATCAGCAATATCATGGGAACGAACACGATGAAAAAATTAACCTTACCAAAAGACTTTTTATGGGGTGGCGCGGTCGCCGCACATCAGGTTGAAGGCGGCTGGAACGAAGGCGGCAAAGGCCCGAGCATTTGCGATGTATTGACTGGCGGCGCACACGGCGTTCCGCGTGAGATAACCCAGCAGGTTGTACCCGGTAAATACTATCCGAATCACGAAGCCATCGACTTCTACAGCCACTACAAAGAAGACATTAAGCTGTTTGCTGAAATGGGCTTCAAATGTTTCCGGACCTCAATTGCCTGGACGCGGATCCTCCCGAAAGGCGACGAAACCCAGCCGAATGAAGAAGGCCTGAAATTCTACGACGAGATGTTTGATGAACTGCTCAAGTACAACATCGAACCGGTAATCACCCTCTCCCACTTCGAAATGCCGCTGCATCTGGTGCAGGAATACGGCGGCTGGACTAACCGTAAAGTCGTTGATTTCTTTGTGCGATTTGCCGAAGTCGTCTTTGAACGCTACAAGCACAAAGTCAAATACTGGATGACCTTCAACGAAATCAATAACCAGCGCAACTGGCGCGCGCCGCTGTTCGGTTATTGCTGCTCTGGCGTGGTGTATACCGAACACGACAACCCGGAAGAAGTGATGTATCAGGTGCTGCACCACCAGTTCGTCGCCAGCGCCCTGGCGGTGAAAGCGGCACGCCGCATTAATGCGCAAATGCAGGTGGGCTGCATGCTGGCAATGGTGCCGCTGTATCCGTTCTCCTGCAAACCGGAAGATATGATGTTTGCCCAGGAGTCGATGCGCGAACGTTACGTCTTTACCGATGTGCAGCTGCGTGGCTACTACCCAACTTATGTGCTTAATGAGTGGGAACGTCGCGGATTCACCATTGCGATGGAAGACGGCGACGCAGAAATCCTGCGGGAAGGCACCTGTGATTATCTCGGCTTCAGCTACTACATGACCAATGCCGTAAAAGCCGAAGGTGGCAGCGGGGATGCAATCTCCGGCTTCGAAGGCAGCGTACCGAACCCACATGTAAAAGCATCCGACTGGGGCTGGCAGATTGACCCGGTTGGCCTGCGTTATGCAATGTGTGAACTTTACGAACGTTATCAGAAACCGCTGTTCATCGTCGAAAACGGCTTTGGCGCGTATGACAAAGTGGAAGACGATGGCAGCATTAACGACGACTATCGCATCGACTACCTGCGTGCGCACGTTGAAGAGATGATGAAAGCGGTCACCCACGACGGCGTGGAGTTGATGGGCTATACCCCGTGGGGCTGCATCGACTGTGTATCCTTCACCACCGGCCAGTACAGCAAGCGCTACGGCTTTATCTACGTGAACAAGCATGACGACGGCACCGGAGATATGTCGCGTTCACGCAAGAAGAGCTTCACCTGGTATAAAGAAGTGATTGCCAGCAACGGCGAAAATCTGTAATCACGCCATTGCCCGGTGGCGCTTCGCTTACCGGTCCTGCGAGTTAAGTTCTACGCCCGGAAAGCCACGCGCTGCCGGGCAAAATCGACCCTATCTCCCGCCCGCGATATCCATAAAACTCCCGGTCACGTACGATGCCTTTTCACTCAGCAGCCAGGCAATCGCCTGCGCGACTTCTTCCGGCTGTCCGCCGCGCTGCATTGGCAGCATTGCTTTGACGCGATCGACCCGACCCGGCTCGCCCCCGGAGGCATGCATCTCGGTATAAATCAGGCCCGGACGCACGCCGTTAACGCGAATGCCCTGTGCCGCCACTTCCAGCGCCAGCCCGGTGGTGAGCGTGTCCACCGCCCCTTTTGATGCGGCGTAGTCAACATATTCAAACGGCGCGCCCAACCGAGCAGCCGCGGAAGAGACGTTCACAATAGCCCCGCCTTTTCCGCCATGACGATGCGCCATCCGCTTGACCGCCTCGCGACAGCAGAGGAAATACCCGGTGACGTTGGTCGACAGAACGTGATTAATCCGTTCGGCGGTCAGGTTTTCAATGGTGCTTTGCTGGAACAAAATCCCGGCGTTGTTTACCAGGGCGGCCAGCGGCTCGCCTTCCCTGTCGAGCGCCTCAAACATCGCCATCACCTGCGCCTCATCGCTGATGTCCGCCCGCACGGCGAAGGCCTTGCCGCCGCTCTCGGTAATCGCGTTGACCACCTGCGTGGCGGCTTTGATGTTGTGGTGATAATTTACCGCCACGGTGTAACCCTCTTGCGCCAGCAGCATCGCCGTCGCCCTGCCAATTCCCCTGCTCGCGCCGGTAACCAGTGCTATTGCCATTGTTTTCTCCCAAAAGAAAGGACGCCGAAGCGCCCTTAAAAGATAGAGTACTCAGTGAATTACTGATATTCGCTCATCGGAACGCAGGAGCAGAACAGGTTGCGGTCACCGTACACGTCATCCAGACGCTTCACGGTCGGCCAGTACTTGTTTGCCATACCCGCCGGGAAGACCGCTACTTCGCGGCTATAGCCGTGGTTCCACTCCGCCACCAGCTCGTTCTGCGTATGCGGGGCGTTCACCAGCGGGTTATCTTCCAGCGGCCATTCGCCCTGCTGAACACGGTTGATTTCATTGCGAATAGCCAGCATGGCGTCGATAAAGCGGTCGAGTTCGACTTTGCTTTCAGATTCGGTTGGTTCAACCATCAGCGTGCCCGCGACCGGGAATGACATGGTTGGCGCGTGGAATCCATAGTCGATCAGACGCTTAGCGATATCCAGTTCGCTGATACCGGTCTCTTCTTTCAGCGGACGGATATCGAGGATACATTCGTGCGCCACGCGGCCATCGCGCCCGGTGTACAGCACCGGATACGCATCCTGCAAACGGGTGGCGATGTAGTTGGCGTTCAGAATAGCCACTTGGCTGGCACGCTTCAGACCCTGCGCACCCATCATACGAATGTACATCCAGCTGATTGGCAGAATGGAGGCGCTGCCAAACGGAGCCGCCGATACTGCGCCCTGACGGGTCAGCATCCCTTCGATTTGTACCACACTGTGACCCGGTACAAACGGGGCCAGATGCGCTTTCACACCGATTGGACCCATGCCCGGGCCGCCGCCGCCGTGTGGAATACAGAAGGTTTTGTGCAGGTTGAGGTGCGACACGTCCGCGCCGATAAAGCCCGGCGAAGTAATGCCGACCTGGGCATTCATGTTCGCGCCATCGAGATACACCTGACCACCAAACTGATGCACGATCTCGCACACTTCACGGATGGTTTCTTCATATACGCCGTGAGTGGACGGGTAGGTCACCATGATGCACGAGAGATTCGCCCCCGTCTGTTCCGCCTTCGCGCGCAGATCGGCGAGATCGATGTTGCCCTGTTTGTCACAGGCCACCACCACCACCTGCATGCCGGCCATCTGAGCAGAAGCCGGGTTGGTGCCGTGCGCAGAGCTTGGGATCAGACAGATATCACGATGCCCTTCATTGCGGCTTTCATGATAGTGACGAATGGCCAGCAGACCCGCGTATTCACCCTGTGCGCCAGAATTTGGCTGCATGCAGAGCGCGTCGTAACCGGTCAGTTTCACCAGCCAGTCAGACAGCTGGTTGATCATCTGGTGGTAGCCTTCGGCCTGATCCGCCGGGCAGAACGGGTGCAGTTCGCTGAATTCCGGCCAGGTAATCGGGATCATCTCGGCCGCCGCGTTGAGCTTCATGGTGCAGGATCCCAGCGGGATCATCGCCTGATTCAGCGCCAGGTCTTTACGCTCCAGCGAGTGCATATAGCGCATCATCTCGGTTTCGCTGTGATAGCGGTTGAACACCGGATGGGTCAGAATGTCGTCTTCACGCAGCATCGCCTGGGGGATCGAGCGGCTGTCGTGCGCCACCTCTTTGTCCAGGTTGTCGATATCCAGGCCATGGTCATCACCGGCGATAACGGTTAACAGCGCCAGCACATCTTCCCGGGTAGTGGTTTCATCCAGGGTGATCCCCACCGCATGATGAATATCGCTGCGCAGGTTGATTTCCGCGGCTTCGGCACGTGCCAGTACTGCGGCTTTGTCTTCGACTTCCACACACAGGGTGTCGAAGAAATGGTCGTGGCGCAGTTTCAGCCCTTTCTGTTTCAGGCCGCTCGCCAGAATATCCGTCAGACGATGAATGCGCCCGGCGATACGTTTCAGGCCCGCTGGACCGTGGAATACGGCGTACAGACTGGCAATATTCGCCAGCAGTACCTGAGAGGTACAGATGTTGGAGTTCGCTTTCTCACGGCGGATATGCTGCTCGCGAGTCTGCATCGCCATGCGCAGGGCGGTGTTGCCAGCGGCATCTTTCGAGACGCCAATAATACGGCCAGGCATCGAGCGTTTGAATTCGTCTTTTGCCGCGAAGAAAGCCGCGTGCGGACCGCCGTAGCCCATCGGAACGCCGAAGCGTTGAGCCGAACCAAACACAATGTCTGCGCCCTGTTTGCCCGGGGCGGTCAGTAGCACCAGCGCCATAAAATCGGCGGCAACACTGACAATCACTTTGCGCGCTTTCAGTTCTGCAATCAGCGGGCTGTAGTCATGCACTTCCCCGGTAGTGCCAACCTGCTGCAACAGCACGCCGAACACATCCTGATGGTCGAGCGCTTTTTCTGCGTCGTCGACAATCACATCAAAACCAAAGGTTTCCGCCCGGGTGCGTACCACGTCCAGGGTCTGCGGATGCACGTCCGCCGCCACGAAGAAGCGGTTGGCATTTTTCAGTTTGCTGACGCGTTTGGCCATCGCCATCGCTTCCGCCGCCGCCGTCGCTTCGTCGAGCAGTGAGGCAGAGGCAATATCCAGTCCGGTCAGGTCCAGCGTGACGGTCTGGTAATTCAGCAGCGCTTCCAGACGTCCTTGCGACACTTCCGGCTGATACGGCGTGTAAGCGGTGTACCAGCCTGGGTTCTCGAGCATGTTGCGCAGGATAACCGGCGGCAGTTGCACCGCGGTGTAGCCCATGCCGATGTAAGACTTAAAGCGCTTGTTGCGGCTGGCAATGGCTTTCAGCTCCGCCAGCGCGGCGAATTCTGTGGTGGCCTCGCCGACCTGCGGTGGCGTCGCGAGCTGAATGTCCTGCGGCACAATCTGGCCGGTCAACGCGTCTAACGACTCTGCGCCAACGGTGTTCAGCATTTCCTGCTGCTGTTCCGCATCCGGGCCAATATGGCGTTCAATGAAAGCGCCGCGGTGTTCAAGCTGGCTTAAGGTCTGTGTCATGAGCGAGGGTTCCTGAAACGTGCAGTGAATCGGTAATGTCTTAACTAACATGCCCGGTGGCGCAGTCGCTTACCGGGCCTACACTTCCAACCGTAGGCCGGATAAACGCAGTGCCATCCGGCACAGTTTTAATCGTCTAACAGCGCTTCGTACGCAGTGGCATCCAGCAGGGCGGCGACTTCAGCTTCGTCGCTGGCTTTGATTTTGAAGATCCAGCCTTCGCTGTACGGCTCGCTGTTGACCAGCTCCGGGGAGTCGCTCAGCGCGTCGTTGACGGCGACGATTTCACCGCTGATTGGCGCGTAAATATCGGACGCCGCTTTTACCGACTCGGCAACCGCACAGTCGTCACCGGCAGCAACGGTTTTGCCCACTTCAGGCAGATCGACAAATACCATGTCGCCCAGCAGTTCCTGTGCGTGCTCGGTGATGCCTACGGTGTAAGAACCATCGGCTTCTTTACGCAACCATTCGTGTTCTTTGCTGTATTTCAGTTCTGCAGGTACATTGCTCATTCACATTTCTCCAGAAAAAATAATCGATTACACGACGGCTTTGCCGGCGCGTACAAAAACAGGTTTGGTCACCTTAACCGGCATTTCGCGGTTGCGGATTTGCACCACCGCCGTATCGCCAATACCCGCAGGGACGCGAGCCAGCGCAATGCTGTAGCCCAGCGTCGGCGAGAAGGTGCCGCTGGTGATAACGCCTTCGTGTTGATTGCCCTGCGCGTCGCTAAAACGCACCGGCAGTTCGCCGCGCAGTACGCCTTTCTCGGTCATCACCAGGCCAACCAGCTGTTCGGTGCCGTGCTCACGCTGGGCTTCCAGTGCTTCGCGACCAATGAAGTCACGGTCAGTTGGTTCCCAGGCGATGGTCCAGCCCATGTTAGCCGCCAGTGGGGAAACGCCTTCGTCCATCTCCTGACCGTACAGGTTCATGCCCGCTTCCAGACGCAGCGTATCGCGCGCGCCCAGGCCACATGGCTTCACGCCGGATTCCACCAGCGCACGCCAGAAGTCTGCTGCTTTCTCATTCGGCAGCGCGATTTCGTAACCCGCTTCGCCGGTATAACCGGTGGTGGCGACAAACAAATCCCCGGCCTGAACGCCGAAGAACGGTTTCATGCCTTCGACGGCGTTGCGCTGTTCGTCGTTGAACAGGCCGGCGGCTTTGGCCTGCGCGTCAGGCCCCTGCACCGCAATCAGCGCCAGATCGTCACGCACGGTGATGTCGATGCCGTACGGCTCAGCGTGTTCGCTAATCCAGGCCAGATCTTTTTCACGGGTGGCGGAGTTAACGACGAGGCGGAAATAATCTTCGGAGAGGAAATAAACAATCAGGTCATCAATGACCCCGGCGGAGGCGTTGAGCATCCCGGTGTAGAGCGCTTTGCCGGGTTTCGTCAGTTTGGCTACATCGTTGGCCAGCAGATAACGCAGGAATTCGCGGGTACGACTGCCGCGCAGATCGACAATAGTCATGTGTGACACATCGAACATCCCTGCACTGGTGCGTACCGCGTGGTGCTCATCAATTTGCGAGCCGTAATGCAGCGGCATCATCCAGCCATGGAAGTCCACCATGCGTGCGCCACACAGCGTGTGTTGTTCATACAAAGGCGTCTGTTGAGCCATCTTGTCCTCGTTGAGTAAGCGGGGCTACCGGCTGCTTTGTGGACACAAATTCAGCCACAAAGCCCAGCGTCGACACCGCTCCGGGCACCGACGCAAACGTTCTCTTTGGTCTGACGTTACCACCGAAAACCGCGGTAAACCATAAGGCAAAGCGAACCATCAGATTAGCTTATGACCAAAATGAGCCAAAAACTCTACAGAACGATCGACTGCCTTTCTGCGACTAATGCCACATAAAATTAACATTTTGGTGAAATATTCAGTTCAGGATGACATTTCGTTCGGATAATTGGGCGGATTTTTCGTAGGGAAATTTTTGTGACATTAATAAAACTAATGCGAAAAAAGGGGTGAAATTAGATTATTTCAAATGAGGGGAGAAAACCCGACGCGCCCGCCGGGTTGAGAAGTGTGATCGCGTTAACGTAACCAGGCGGGGAGATCGTTCAGACCCATCGCCTGACGAATCAATTGCGGTTTAACGCCCGGCAGGGTATCGGCCAGTTTGAGGCCAATATCGCGCAGCAGTTTCTTGGCGGGATTAACGCCCGCAAACAGCTCGCGGAAGCCCTGCATCCCCGCCAGCATCAGCGCGGCGCTGTGTTTACGGCTGCGCTCATAGCGACGCAGATAGAAGTGCTGCCCGAAATCTTTACCCTGCGCATGCAGGCGACGGATCTCATCGATAAGCTCGGCGGCATCCATAAAGCCCAGGTTTACTCCCTGCCCGGCCAGCGGATGAATGGTGTGGGCCGCGTCGCCGACCAGCGCCAGACGATGCGCGGCAAACTGACGCGCATAGCGTCCGGTCAACGGGAATACCTGGCGTTCGCTTTCCACTTCGCACAGGCCCAGACGATTATCAAAGGCGACATTCAGCGCCTGATTGAACGCGGCGGCGTCGGCCTGCTGCATTTTCGCCGCGTCATCCGGCGGCAGTGACCAGACGATGGAGCACAAATGCGGATCACTCAGCGGCAGGAAGGCCAGAATGCCTTCGCCGTGAAAGACCTGGCGCGCAATCGCCTGATGTGGCTCGGTGGTGCGAATGGTCGCCACCAGCGCATGATGACGATAATCCCAAGAGGTCAACGGAATATCGGCCTTGTTGCGTAACCAGGAGTTCGCCCCGTCGGCCCCGATAACCAGTCGCGCCGTCAGCATGTTGCCATCTTTCAGCGTCAGGAAGGCTTCATTTTCGCCCCAGGCAACCTGCGCCAGTTCAGCGGGTGCCACTAGGGTAATGTCCTGGCTGCGCTGGGCTTTACGCCATAACGCATGGTGAATCACCCCGTTTTCGATGATGTGCCCGAGATGGCTGTAGCCGAGGCTTTCATCATCAAAGGCGATTCGACCGAAGCTGTCTTTGTCCCACACTTCCATTCCGTGATAGCGGCTCGCACGTTCGGCAATAATCTCATTCCAGACATCAAGGCGCGACAGCAGTTTTTCGCTGGCGGCGTTGATCGCAGAGACGCGAAGCTGCGGCGCGGCATCGGCTTCAACCGGCTGCGGCTGATGCGACTCAATCACCGCCACGCGCAGGCCGCTGCCCTGTAAGCCACAGGCTACGGCCAGGCCAACCATTCCACCACCGACAATAGCGATATCTACACTTTGCACGTTGTTCATCCTTATCTCGCTACCTGACCCAGGGTACGCAACGCCAGCGCGTCACGCGCCGGGGTGAATAATTCCATCGCCATCAACCCAACGTTTCGCCCGGCCACCAGCGGTGCCCAGCGATTGGCGAACAGATGCACCAGACCGTCGGTCACGCCGATGGTCGCATTTTTATCGTTTTCTCTGCGCTGCTGATACTGGCTTAACAACGCGTACTCGCCCGGATCGCTGGCCTGAGCCAGCATTTCTGCCAGCGACATCACGTCGCGCAGACCGAGGTTAAAGCCCTGCCCGGCAATCGGGTGCAGGGTTTGCGCCGCGTTGCCGACCAGCGCCAGACGGTGCGATATCGCCCGGGAGGCGGTCGTCAGCGACAACGGATACGCATTGCGGCGACCCGCGTGGGTGATGTGCCCCAGCCGCCAGCCGAAGGCTTTTTGCAATTCGTCGCAGAAGCGAGCGTCGGACCAGGCCAGTACCTCATCGCGATGGTCAAGCGGATGGCACCACACCAGCGAGCAACGCCCGTCGGACATCGGCAACATCGCCAGCGGGCCGTGGGGGGTAAAACGCTCGAACGCGCGACCGTTATGCGGTACGGCGGTGGTCACATTGGCGATCACCGCTAGCTGTTCATAAGGCTGCTGCTGCCAGGCAATCCCACACTGTTCGCCGAGCGCCGAACGCGAACCGTCCGCCGCCACCAGCAGCTTACCGGTCAGCGTCTGGCCGTTATCCAGCACCACCTCGACGCGGTCGGGGCTGCGGGAAAAACGCTCGACGCGCGCCGGGCAATGCAGCGTCACGCCTGGCGCTTTGCGCAACAGCGCAAACAGACGCTGGCCGACATCGTGCAGCTCAACCACCTGCCCTAAAGCTGGCAGGCGATAATCTTCCGCTTCCAGGGTAACAAACCCGGCGTGACCGCGATCGCTGACATGGACGGTACGGATAGCCGTGGCACAATCGCGAATTGCCTGCCAGATGCCAACCCGCGCCAGCTGCTGGCAGGTACCTGCCGCCAGCGCGATGGCCCGGGCATCAAAGCCCGGATGCGCCTGTGAATCCGGCGCGACAGCTTCCACTATATGTACCGGCAGTTTGCCCGCGCTAAGGTGCGAAATCGCCAGCGCTAGCGTGGCTCCGGTCATCCCGCCGCCGACAATAATCACGCTCATTGTTTGTGGGCCGCCATCAGCGCCTCAATATCATCCGCGCGTTTTACGACGCTGTCGGTGAGGTTTTCGTTGCCGTTTTCGGTGATAACAATGTCATCTTCGATACGAATGCCGATGCCGCGATACTGCTCCGGCACGTCAGTATCCGGCGCGATATAGAGGCCGGGTTCGACGGTGAGCACCATGCCGGGTTCCAGCACGCGGGAACGATCTACGCCATATTCACCGACATCATGTACATCCAGACCCAGCCAGTGGCTGAGGCCATGCATAAAGAATTTACGGTGGGCGTTGTCGGCAATCAGCTGATCGACTTCCCCGTCGAGGATGCCGAGTTTCACCAGACCGGTGACCATGATGCGCACCACTTCGCCAGTCACCTCCTGCATCGTGGTGCCCGGACGATACAGCGCCAGCGCCGTTTCCAGCGAGTCGAGCACGATGTCGTAAATTTCACGCTGCGCAGGCGTAAATTTGCCGTTCACCGGGAAGGTGCGGGTGATGTCTCCGGCGTAGCTGCGGTATTCACAGCCCGCGTCGATCAGCACCAGATCGCCATCGCGCAGTTCAGATTCGTTTTCGGTGTAATGCAGAATGCAGCCGTTTTCACCGCCGCCGACAATGGTGTTGTAAGATGGATAACGTGCGCCGTGGCGGATGAACTCGTGGTGAATCTCCCCTTCGAGCTGATATTCAAACATTCCCGGACGGCATTTTTCCATCGCGCGGGTATGCGCCAGGGCAGAGATTTCCCCTGCCCGACGCATGACCTCAATCTCTTCTGCCGATTTGAACAGGCGCATCTCATGCACCAACGGCCGCCAGTCAACGATCGCAGCCGGAGCTTTCAGATTCTGACGCGAACCTTTGCGCAGTTTATCCAGCGCATTGAACACAATGGTATCGGCATAAGCGTATTCGCCCTGGGCGTGATACACCGCGTCAAGACCGTTTAGTAGCTGATAAAGCTGCTCGTTGATTTCGCTAAACGCCAGCGCACGATCGACGCACAACGTCGTCGGGGCTGCATCTTGCCCCAAGCGGCGACCAAACCAGATTTCAGCGGTGAGGTCGCGGACGCGGTTAAACAGAACGCTGTGGTTATGGGTGTCATCGCTTTTAATCAGCACCAGGACCGCTTCCGGCTCATGAAAACCGGTGAAGTAGATGAAGTCGCTACTCTGGCGATACGGATATTCCGTGTCGGCGCTGCGTATGGCTTCCGGTGCGGCAAAAATTAACGCGGCGCTGCCTGATGGCATCCGCGCCAGCAGCTTCTGCCGACGCTGAAGGTACTCCTGCTGAGTCATGACACCCTCCTGAGCATTCTTATTGTTAATGTAAGGTTGGTTTACGAACTTCTGGCGCGGTCGGCTGCTGATGAGTGAACGTATCGTGGCACAGCAGGGCTGCGACGCGCACATACTCCACTATCTCTTCGAGCGACATTTCCAGCTCTTCCTGGTCTTCGTCTTCGTCGTAGCCCAGCTGCGCGATATTACGCAGATCGTCGATGGCTTCGCCGGTTTCGCCTTTCACTTTATCAAGCTTAGGCTGCGTCACGCCCAGGCCCAGCAGGAAGTGATTGACCCAGCCTGCCAGCGCATCGGCGCGGGTGAAGACGCTGACGTCATCGCCATCCGGCATGTACAGCTGGAACATGAAGCCTTCGTCTTCCAGCGTGTCGCTGGTGACGGCGTGGACTTTCCGCAGCACTTCAGCCAGCTCGTGACCGAAAGCCATGCCTTCGTTGGTCAGGTCGTGCACCAGCGGCAGCCAGCTGCTGTCTTTGTTACCACCACACAGCATGCCGCTAATCAAACCATGCATTTCGGCAGGCGTTAAGCCGACACCCTGTTGGTTAAGTAACTGGTTCACATCGTTGTAACCAGGCATTTCGTTCTGTATAGACATGCGCATTCGTCGTCGTTGGGGGGAAGTTTCATGTTATGCTACCACTTTGGACCCTGGTGAACCAGAAAAGGGCTTGTATGTTCACAGTGGGGTAGCTATAGTGTCGCCCCTTCGCGGGCCCCGGTGCGGGCTGTGGAGGTAGCGCAGTCAATCAGCAGGAAGGTGGCATGTCTGCAGAACCCGTCGATATCCAAATTTTTGGCCGTTCACTGCGAGTGAATTGCCCGCCTGAACAAAGGGATGCCCTGAATCAGGCCGCGGACGATCTGAATCAGCGGTTGCAAGATCTGAAAGAACGCACTAGAGTCACAAATACTGAGCAGCTGGTCTTTATCGCCGCCCTGAATATCAGCTACGAGCTGACCCAGGAACGCGCGAAAACACGTGACTACGCAGCCAGCATGGAGACACGCATTCGGATGCTCCAACAGACCATTGAACAAGCACTCCTTGATCAAGGTCGCACAACCGAAAAGACGGCTCCAAAGTTTGAATAACACTTCACGGTTAACTATGGTAGAGTGACCTTGAAGACAAAATTTCTCTGAGATGTTCGCAAGCGGGCCAGTCCCCTGAGCCGATATTTCATACCACAAGAATGTGGCGCTCCACGGTTGGTGAGCATGCTCGGTCCGTCCGAGAAGCCTGAAGACTGTGACGACACATTCACCTTGAACCAAGGGTTCAAGGGTTACAGCCTGCGGCGGCATCTCGGAGATTCCCTACCCTCTTCCTCTACCACACTCATGAAATCTGTTTCAGCCCCTTTAACCAGACAAGAAATTCGCCAACTGATTAGGCAGCGTCGTCGCACGCTTACGCCAGACCAACAACGTCTTTTTGCCGAGCACGCTGCGGCGCGAATGCTGGTGTACCCCCCCGTGGTGATGGCGAATACCGTCGCGCTGTTTCTGTCGTTTGATGGCGAGCTGGATACCCAACCGCTGATCGAACAACTGTGGCGCAGTGGTAAAAAAGTGGTTCTGCCGGTTCTGCATCCGTTCAGCCCGGGCAATCTGCTGTTCCTCAATTACCATCCGCACTCTGACCTGGTGGTCAATCGTCTGAAAATTCAGGAACCCAAACTGGATGTGCGTGACGTGGTGCCGCTTCATCAGCTGGATGTACTGGTTACGCCGCTGGTCGCCTTTGACCCACAGGGGCAACGGTTAGGCATGGGTGGAGGCTTTTACGACAGGACGCTACAAAACTGGCAGCAGCACGGCGTGCATCCCGTGGGCTATGCACATGATTGTCAGCAGGTGGAACAACTGCCCGTAGAGAAGTGGGATGTTCCGCTCCCGGCGGTGGTGACGCCCTCGAAAATATGGCAGTGGCGGTAAAGCGTAGGCCCGGCAAGCTTTGCGCCGCCGGGCGAAAACAGGGATCAGTACAACAACCGCGCACGGATGGTGCCCGGGATCGCCTTCATGCTTTGCAGCGCTTTTTCCGCCACATCTTCTTCCGCTTCAATATCAATCACCACGTAGCCCATTTGCGGCGTCGTTTGCAGATACTGTGCGGCGATGTTCACGCCCTGCTCGGCAAAAATCTGGTTGATAGCCGTCAGCACGCCAGGACGGTTTTCGTGGATGTGCAGCAGGCGACGCCCACCGTGCAGCGGGAGCGACACTTCCGGGAAGTTAACAGCAGAAAGCGTTGACCCGTTGTCAGAGTATTTCGCCAGCTTGCCCGCCACTTCCAGTCCGATGTTTTCCTGCGCTTCCTGAGTAGACCCCCCGATGTGCGGGGTCAGGATAACGTTATCGAACTCGCAGAGCGGCGAAGTGAACGGATCGCTGTTGGTTGCCGGCTCGGTCGGGAACACGTCGATCGCCGCCCCGGCCAGATGCTTACGCGCCAGCGCATCGCACAGCGCGGGAATGTCGACCACGGTACCGCGAGCGGCGTTGATCAACAATGAGCCCGGCTTCATCAGCGCCAGTTCTTCTGCGCCCATCATGTTTTTAGTCGAGGCATTTTCCGGCACGTGCAGGCTGACCACGTCGCTCATGTTCAGCAGGTCAGACAAATGCTGAACCTGAGTGGCATTGCCGAGCGGCAGTTTGTTTTCAATGTCGTAGAAGAAGACATGCATCCCCAGCGATTCTGCGAGGATCCCAAGCTGGGTCCCAATGTGGCCGTAACCGATGATCCCGAGCTTCTTGCCACGCGCTTCAAAGCTACCCGCCGCCAGTTTATTCCACACGCCACGGTGCGCTTTGGCGTTAGCCTCAGGCACACCGCGCAGCAGCAGCAGCAACTCGCCAATCACCAACTCCGCCACGGAACGGGTGTTGGAGAACGGAGCGTTAAAGACCGGCACCCCGCGTTTCGCGGCCGCATTAAGGTCAACCTGGTTGGTGCCGATGCAGAAGCAGCCAATCGCGACCAGCTTTTCCGCCGCCTGAATAATATCTTCCGTCAGATGAGTACGGGAGCGCAGGCCGATGAAATGGGCATCACGGATCGACTCTTTCAGCTGATCGGCATCAAGCGCGCCTTTGTGAAATTCAATGTTGGTGTAGCCTGCTGCACGAAGGTTATCGATTGCTTTTTGATGTACGCCTTCCACCAGCAGAAACTTAATTTTGTCTTTTTCCAGTGATACCTTAGCCATTTCCCCGCCCTGTCTGTCTCGTATCGATGTTGTGGTGAACGAACGTCCACCCAAGCAACATATCAAAAAAAACTATTGCAGCAATATGAACGTTTGCGTCGAGGTCCTGAAGAAATGTCATTCAGCGGAAAATGGCAGCATAAAATGCTGGAAGGGAATAACAGCGCAGCGTGTTAAGCAGATGCAGTCGACAAATGTGACACAAGTCACCAAATTTCGCCTGGTAAAAATTTTTACGGGAGCTAAGGCAGCTCCCGTCAGATCATTTCCCGATGGTTTTGACGCCATCAGCGGTGCCGATCAGCGCCACATCCGCGCCACGATTGGCGAACAGGCCCACGGTCACCACGCCAGGGATCGCGTTAATGGCATTTTCCAACGCAATGGCGTCAAGAATTTCCAGGCCGTGAACATCCAGAATCACGTTGCCGTTATCGGTGATCACATTCTGGCGATACTCCGGGCGACCGCCGAGTTTCACCAATTGACGCGCCACCGCGCTGCGCGCCATCGGGATGACTTCGACCGGCAGAGGGAATTTTCCGAGAATAGCCACCTGCTTGGACGCATCGGCGATGCAGATAAACTTGTCGGCCACCGAGGCGATGATTTTCTCGCGGGTCAGCGCCGCGCCGCCGCCTTTGATCATCTGCATGTGATCGTTAATCTCATCCGCACCGTCAACATAGACGCCCAGGCTGTCGACTTCGTTGAGATCAAATACGTGAATGCCTAACGCTTTCAGTTTCTCGGTCGACGCGTCCGAGCTGGAAACGGCACCTTCAATCTGGCCTTTCATGGTGCCCAGTGCGTCAATAAAATGCGCGGCGGTAGAGCCGGTGCCAACACCAACGATGGTCCCTGGCTGTACGTATTGAAGTGCTGCCCAGCCAACTGCTTTTTTCAGTTCATCCTGCGTCATGATTTTTGCCTGTGATGTGATGGGATGCCGCGCATTATAGACTATTCACCGTGTAAATGTCCTTGTGGACACCGGGCGTACTGCCCCAATTTCGACCTGTATCAAAGGTAAATTTATGTCATAGTGCGGGTAATAAACGATGAGGAGTCAGCCACAGCAATGAAACGTCCGGACTACAGAACACTACAAGCATTGGATGCGGTCATTCGGGAACGCGGGTTTGAACGCGCCGCACAAAAGCTGTGTATTACCCAGTCCGCCGTCTCCCAGCGTATTAAGCAACTGGAAAATATGTTCGGGCAGCCTTTACTGGTGCGTACCGTACCTCCCCGCCCGACCGAGCAAGGACAAAAGCTGCTGGCGCTGCTGCGTCAGGTTGAGCTGTTAGAAGAAGAGTGGCTGGGCGATGAGCAGACCGGTTCCACACCGCTGCTGCTGTCGCTAGCGGTCAACGCCGACAGTCTGGCGACCTGGCTATTACCGGCGCTGTCTACAGTGCTGTCCGACTCACCTATTCGCTTAAATTTGCAGGTCGAAGACGAAACCCGAACTCAGGAACGTCTGCGTCGTGGCGAAGTGGTTGGCGCAGTGAGTATCCAGCCACAGGCTCTGCCCAGCTGTCTGGTGGATCAACTCGGCGCGCTTGATTATCTTTTCGTTGCGTCAAAGTCGTTTGCGCAACGCTACTTCCCGAATGGCGTTACGCGCTCTGCCCTGCTGAAAGCGCCGGTGGTGGCCTTCGACCATCTGGATGATATGCACCAGGCGTTCCTGCAACAGAACTTCGATTTGCCGCCGGGCAGCGTGCCGTGTCATATCGTTAACTCATCGGAAGCCTTCGTGCAGCTGGCCCGTCAGGGCACCACCTGCTGTATGATCCCGCATCTGCAAATTGAGCGCGAACTGGACAGCGGCGAGCTTATCAACCTGACGCCAGGCCTGTTCCAGCGACGAATGTTGTACTGGCACCGCTTCGCACCGGAAAGCCGGATGATGCGTCGGGTCACCGACGCGTTGCTGGAATACGGGCATAAAGTGTTGCGCCAGGACTGATCGAAAAAGGCCGGGTTTCCCCGGCCTTTTCATTTGTAGAGCACGCGTTCTCTGCGTTATTCCGCTTTCTTCTGCGGCTCAGCCTGCGTTGGCTCAAGCTGGAATACCACATCAACCTGATCGTCGAATTGAATCGTCGGTTGCTCGTAGGTTTCCTGGGCTGACGGCGCGGCCGCCGCGTCAGCTTTCATCATGCGAACCATCGGGCTTGGCTGATAGTTGGACACGTGATAGCGCACGCTATAGACCGGGCCAAGCTTGGCATTAAAGCCAGACGCCAGTTCTTTTGCCTGATGTACAGCGTCATCAATCGCCGCCTTACGCGCTTTATCTTTGTACTCTTCCGGTTGCGCAACGCCCAGCGACACGGAACGGATTTCATTCAGACCGGCCTTGAGAGCGCCATCCAGCAACGAGTTAAGCTTATCCAACTGACGCAGCGTCACCTCCACGGTACGCACTGCGCGGTAGCCTTTCAGAATGCTTTTGCCGTTCTGGTAGTCGTAATCGGGTTGAGTACGAAGATTGGCAGAACTGATGTCTTTCTTAGCGACACCGTTTTGCTCAAGGAAAGAGAGATACTGGGCCACGCGATCGTCGGCTTGCTTCTTCGCCGAGGCAGCATCTTTGGCGGCCACGTTGACTTCAATCGCCAGCGTCGCGATATCCGGTGCAGCGTCGACGCTTGCCGTGCCTGAGGTAACAATGTGCGGGCCATTCGGCAACTCATTCGCCTGTACCGACATTGCGCTAAATCCAACTAATGCCGCCAGGGCCATCACTTTAAACTTCATTGTCGCTTCTCCTTGTTACCTGGTCACCCGAAAACAGGGCGCATGCCAGCAAGCTTAGCGCCTGACGCTTAAATGTCCATAAGAGAAGACTTAGTTGAACAGCGCATGGAGATGGGCGATACCCTCTTTCGCCAGTTGGAAGGCGATAAACCACATCACCAGACCGACCAGGGTGTTAATGATCCGCTGGGCCCGGGCGGTACGTAAACGCGGTGCCAGCCAGGCGGCCAGCAGTGCCAGCCCAAAGAACCACAGGAAAGACGCGCTCACGGTGCCGAGAGCAAACCAGCGCTTCGGCTCGGCACCCAGTTGCCCGCCGAGGCTACCGAGCACCACAAAGGTGTCCAGATACACATGCGGATTTAGCCAGGTCACCGCCAGCATAGTGACAACAATCTTCCAGCGTCCCTGCTTCATCACCTCCGCCGTGGCCAGTTCCAGGTTGCTGCCCATCGCCGTTTTCAGTGCGCCAAAGCCATACCACAGCAGGAAAGCTACTCCGCCCCAGGTCACTAACGCCATCAGCCACGGGGACTGCATCAGCAGTGCGCTGCCGCCAAACACCCCGGCGCATATCAGCAGCATATCGCTCAGCGCGCAAAGGAAGGCAATCATGATGTGATACTGGCGGCGAATGCCCTGGTTCATCACAAACGCATTTTGCGGCCCGAGCGGCAGGATCATGGCCGCGCCCAGGGCAAGCCCCTGAAAATAATAAGATAACACGCTATTTCTACTCTTGAAGGGTCGTCGATGGCGAAACTATAACGCGGGGGAGACATTAGCGGAAATGGATAATACTAATAGCTTATTAACCAAACTAATGAAAGAAGATCTCTTGCAAATGCATATCTATTCACATTGCGCGAATTAACCGTATTTAAATGACGAAGCCCGCACGTTCGCGGGCTTTGTCGGCGGCCAGTGAGCAATTATGCCGCTTCTGACTGCTCTTTCACGCGTTTGAAATTCACGTCCATTTGCGGATACGGGAAGCTGATACCGTTGGCATCGAACTCACGTTTCACGCGCTCCAGCACATCCCAGTAAACGTTTTGCAGGTCACTGCTTTTGCTCCAGGTACGCACCACAAAATTCATCGAGGAAGGTGCCAGCTCGTTGAGGCGGACGGTCATTTCACGGTCTTTAATGATGCGCTCGTCGGACTCGATGATGTTGGTCAGCAGTTGCTTAACCTTATCGATGTCTGAGTCGTAGGCCACGCCGATAATAAACTCGTTACGACGCACCGGCTCGCGGGAGAAATTGATGATGTTCCCGGCGATAATTTTACCGTTCGGGATAACCACGATTTTACCATCCACCGTACGCATGGTGGTGGAGAAAATCTGCACGTTCAGCACGGTCCCGGCCACGCCGCCCAGATCAACGTACTCACCGGCACGGAACGGACGGAACATCACCAACAGCACGCCTGCGGCGAGGTTGGAGAGCGAACCCTGCAAGGCCAGACCCACGGCCAGACCGGCGGCACCGAGCACGGCAATAACCGATGCGGTCTGTACCCCGACGCGACCCAAGGCGGCAATCAGCGTGAAGGCAATAATCGCATAGCGCAGCATCGCCGACAGGAAGTCAGCCACAGTGGCATCAATCTGACGGGCGCGCATCACGCGGTTCACCGCGTTGGACATCAGCCGGGCTACGATCATCCCGACGATAATAATGGCGATAGCCGCGACGATATTCACCGCATAGCTCAGCAGTAGCGCCTGATTGCGCACCAGCCACGTGCCTGCGTGATTGATACTACCGACAACGTTCAAATCTTCCATCTGATAATCCTTATATCAACCCTGGCGGGAAATAAAATTCGACAAACCTGCAAGAAAGCAGTCCGTTAAGGGTAAACAAGAAATGACTGAAATGCCAAATAGATCACAGAATTTAACGAGATCATCCCGTTGAAAAGACAATAAAAAAGCCCGCTAATTAGCGGGCTTAGGGCAGAAATGGCTATCAAAAATTACAGAACGTCAACCGCGTTCAGTTCTTTGAATGCCTGCTCCAGACGGGTGATCATGGAGGACTGAGCAGCACGCAGCCATACGCGTGGATCGTAGTATTTCTTGTTCGGCTGGTCTTCGCCTTTCGGGTTGCCCAGCTGGCCCTGCAGGTAAGCTTCGTTGGTTTTGTAGTATTGCAGGATGCCGTCCCAGGTTGCCCATTGGGTATCGGTATCGATGTTCATTTTAACTACACCGTAGCTTACAGAGTCTTTGATTTCCTGAGCAGAAGAACCGGAACCGCCGTGGAAGACGAAGTTCAGGCTGTTGTGCGGCAGGTTGTGTTTCTTGGAAACGTATTCCTGAGAATCACGCAGGATAGTCGGGGTCAGAACCACGTTGCCAGGCTTGTACACACCGTGGACGTTACCGAAGGAAGCCGCGATGGTGAAACGTGGGCTGATCGCGTTCAGTTTGGTGTACGCGTAGTCAACGTCTTCTGGCTGAGTGTACAGCGCAGACGCGTCCATATGGCTGTTATCAACGCCATCTTCTTCGCCGCCGGTGCAGCCCAGTTCGATTTCCAGAGTCATGCCCATTTTGGACATGCGCGCCAGGTATTTGGAGCAGATTTCGATGTTCTCTTCCAGAGACTCTTCAGACAGGTCGATCATGTGGGAAGAGAACAGAGGTTTGCCGGTCGCTGCAAAGTGTTTTTCACCCGCGTCCAGCAGACCGTCGATCCACGGCAGCAGTTTCTTCGCGCAGTGGTCAGTGTGCAGGATAACTGGAACACCGTAGTGTTCAGCCATCTGGTGTACGTGGTGCGCACCAGAGATAGCACCCAGGATTGCAGCGCCCTGAGGCACGTCAGTTTTCACGCCTTTACCCGCGATGAACGCAGCGCCACCGTTAGAGAACTGAACGATAACTGGCGCTTTAACTTTTGCAGCAGTTTCCAGTACGGCGTTGATGGAGTCAGTACCCACACAGTTTACCGCTGGCAGTGCGAAGTTGTTTTCTTTCGCTACCTGGAAAACTTTCTGAACGTCGTCGCCAGTGATGACGCCCGGTTTTACGAAATCAAAAATTTTAGACATGTTGATGTGTCCTGTAGGCCTTGGAAAAAATGAATGTCGCCGCCCCGGCTTTTTCGGAACGGTCATAAATCAACGGGCAGGAAAAACCTGCCCGGAACAATTACTTCTTAGCGCGCTCTTCGAGCATGGCTACTGCTGGCAGAACTTTGCCTTCCACGAATTCGAGGAACGCGCCACCGCCAGTGGAGATGTAGGAGATTTTGTCAGAAATGCCGAACAGGTCGATAGCAGCCAGCGTGTCGCCGCCGCCTGCGATGGAGAACGCTTCGCTGTCTGCGATAGCGTTGGCCACGATTTCAGTCCCTTTACGGAAGTTAGGGAATTCGAATACGCCAACCGGACCGTTCCACAGAATAGTTTTGGCATTTTTCAGGATTTCAGCCAGTTTCTGTGCAGAAACGTCACCCAGGTCGAGGATCTGCTCTTCATCTTTGATGTCGTTAACAGATTTCAGGGTCGCGGTTGCGGTTTCGGAGAACTCAGTTGCCACGCGAACGTCAGTTGGGACTGGGATATCGCAAGTGGTCAGCAGACGTTTTGCTTCGTCAACCAGGTCAGCTTCGTACAGGGATTTGCCCACGTTGTGGCCCTGAGCGGCGACGAAGGTGTTGGCGATGCCACCACCGACGATCAGCTGGTCAGCAATTTTGGACAGAGAGTCCAGAACGGTCAGTTTGGTCGATACTTTAGAACCACCAACGATAGCCACCATTGGACGAGCAGGTTCTTTCAGCGCTTTACCCAGAGCGGACAGTTCTTCAGCCAGCAGCGGGCCTGCGCACGCCACGTCAGCGAACTTGCCGATACCGTGAGTAGAAGCCTGCGCGCGGTGCGCCGTACCGAATGCGTCCATCACGAATACGTCGCACAGTGCAGCGTATTTCTTAGACAGCGCTTCGTCGTCTTTCTTTTCGCCTTTGTTAAAGCGAACGTTTTCCAGAACCACCAGCTCACCGGCAGCCACTTCAACGCCGTCCAGGTAGTCTTTAACCAGACGAACCGGGTTAGACAGTTTGTCTTTCAGATAGTTAACAACTGGCAGCAGAGAGAATTCTTCGTTGTACTCGCCTTCGGTCGGACGACCCAGGTGAGATGTAACCATCACTTTCGCGCCCTGTTTCAGAGCCAGTTCGATAGTTGGCAGAGAAGCACGGATACGCGCATCGCTGGTCACTTTTCCATCTTTAACCGGAACGTTCAGATCGGCACGAATGAAAACGCGTTTACCAGCCAGATCCAGATCGGTCATCTTAATTACAGACATGGTGAATCCTCTCATTGATTCTAAAGTTTTGTAGACGCAACAGCGCCTTACCTGAAACCTGTAACGGCCATCGCTAACGTTGTGTCGAGCATGCGGTTAGCGAAACCCCATTCATTGTCGCACCAGACCAGCGTTTTGATCAGATGCGCTCCACTAACCCGCGTCTGTGTGCCATCAACAATGGCACTGTGCGGATCGTGGTTAAAATCTATTGAGACCAACGGTAATTCCGTATAGTCAACTATACCATGAAATGCTCCCTGTGCCGCTTTTTGCAGCAACAGGTTGACTTCACACGCTTTTACCGGATGCTTCACGGTCACGCTGAGGTCGATTGCGGTGACGTTTATGGTCGGTACGCGCACCGCAATGGCTTCAAAACGGTCATTAAACTGCGGGAAAATTCGGGTGATGCCCGCCGCCAGTTTGGTATCGACTGGAATAATCGACTGGCTGGCTGCCCGGGTGCGACGCAGGTCGGGATGATAAGCATCAATAACCTGCTGATCGTGCATCGCCGAATGGATAGTTGTCACGGTACCCGATTCGATACCCCAGGCATCGTCTAACAGTTTAATGACAGGGATGATGCAGTTGGTGGTGCAGGATGCATTGGAGACAATGCGGTGTTCGCTCTGCAATTCATGATGATTGACGCCGTAGACGACCGTCGCGTCAATATCGTTGCTGCCAGGATGTGAAAAGAGCACTTTCTCTGCGCCCGCGGCCAGATGGGCTTCGCCATCCGCACGCGTGCCGTATACGCCGGTGCAGTCGAGAACCACATCAACGCCCAGTTCACGCCACGGTAGTGCCTCAATCGACGGCTCATGCAGCAGTCGAATGGCATCATCGCCGACGAACAACTGTTCCCGCTCCTGGCGAACATCCCAGGCAAAGCGCCCATGGCTGGTGTCATATTTCAACAAATGCGCGATGCCCGCAGCATCCGCCAGTTCATTGATTGCCACCACGGTAATCTCCGCACGACGCCCGGATTCATATAAAGCACGAACCACGTTACGTCCAATGCGACCGAAGCCATTAATCGCTACGCGTACGGTCATAGGTCTCCTGCAAGACTATCCCTGAAGTGTGTGGCTGAGAGCGTAATCCAGCCTCACCTGGAAGGGAATGCTTGCTGTCGCAAACTGCGACTGATTGATTATTTGTCGAACATTTAATCGACTGAAACGCTTCAGCTAGAGTAAGCGAAACATGGAATAAAGGGAATCCGTGACCCATGACAGAAAACAGTTATCTGATCTGCGTCACATTTTTCAGTGGCCTCTGGTGAAAAATAAGAATAATTTCCCCCTGATTCTCATTCACCGCCATTCCCCTTTATTGTCGGGTAAACGACGCGATAACCCCCCTGTTCCGTCAACGTCAAGCCGGCAGGGAAAATACTTTCACACCCCAACCAGCCCCTCCCTTAATCAGTGAGTCTCAAGCAGGAATGAATACGTTCACTTAAAACCAAACAGTTACCATTCAAATTAAAAACGGGCCGCCAATGCGACCCGTTTGAAGTTCTCCGTTAACAATAACAGAGAAGGATTACAGCAGTTCTTTCGCTTTCGCGACCACGTTCGCTACGGTGAAGCCAAACTCTTCGAACAGCAGTTCTGCCGGAGCAGATTCGCCGAAGGTGGTCATGCCGACGATAGCGCCGTTCAGGCCAACATATTTGAACCAGTAATCGGCGATACCCGCTTCGATGGCCACACGGGCAGAAACGGCTTTCGGCAGTACGGATTCACGGTATGCCGCATCCTGCTTGTCGAATGCGTCGGTAGACGGCATGGACACCACGCGAGCCTTAACGCCTTCAGCAGACAGCTGATCCCATGCCGCAACCGCCAGTTCAACTTCAGAACCGGTAGCGATGAAAATCAGCTGTGGCTGACCGTCGCAGTCTTTCAATACGTAGCCACCGCGAGCGATGTTCGCCAGCTGCGCTTCGGTACGTTCCTGCTGGGCCAGGTTCTGACGAGAGAGGATAAGCGCGGTTGGGCCATCCTGACGCTCAACGCCGTATTTCCACGCCACCGCCGATTCAACCTGGTCACATGGACGCCAGGTGGACATGTTCGGAGTTACGCGCAGAGAAGCAACCTGCTCCACCGGCTGGTGAGTTGGGCCATCTTCACCCAGACCGATAGAGTCGTGGGTATAGACCATCACCTGACGCTGTTTCATCAGCGCAGCCATACGCACTGCGTTACGGGCATATTCTACGAACATCAGGAAGGTAGAGGTGTACGGCAGGAAACCACCGTGCAGAGAGATACCGTTGGCGATAGCGGTCATACCGAATTCACGTACACCGTAATGGATGTAGTTACCTGCGGTATCTTCGTTAATCGCTTTTGAACCCGACCAGATAGTCAGGTTAGACGGTGCCAGGTCAGCGGAGCCGCCAAGGAATTCAGGCAGCAGCGGGCCGAAGGCTTCGATAGCATTCTGCGACGCTTTGCGGCTAGCGATTTTGGACGGGTTCGCCTGCAGTTTAACAATGAACTCGTTCGCTTTCGCGTCGAAATCAGCTGGCATTTCACCTTTCATACGACGGGTGAATTCAGCGGCTTCCTGAGGGAAGGCTTTGGCATAGGCCGCAAACTTCTCGTTCCAGGCGGCTTCTTTAACCTGACCGGCTTCTTTTGCATCCCACTGCGCATAGATGTCAGACGGGATTTCAAATGCCGGGTGTTTCCAGCCAAGCGCTTCGCGGGTCAGTGCGATTTCTGCATCACCCAGCGGCGCACCGTGGGAGTCGTGAGTACCGGCTTTGTTCGGCGAACCGAAACCAATGATGGTTTTGCACATCAGCAGGGACGGTTTATCCGTCACGGCACGCGCTTCTTCTACTGCACGCTTGATGGCGTCCGCATCGTGGCCGTCAACGCCACGCACAACGTGCCAGCCGTACGCTTCGAAACGCTTAGCAGTATCGTCAGTGAACCAGCCTTCAACGTGACCATCAATGGAGATGCCGTTGTCGTCGTAGAATGCAACCAGTTTGCCCAGCTTCAGGGTGCCCGCCAGGGAGCACACTTCGTGGGAGATACCTTCCATCATGCAGCCGTCGCCCATGAAGGCGTAGGTGAAGTGGTCAACGATGTCGTGACCTGGACGGTTGAACTGTGCTGCCAGCGTTTTTTCCGCGATAGCCATACCGACTGCGTTCGCAATGCCCTGACCCAGCGGGCCAGTGGTGGTCTCTACCCCAGCGGTGTAGCCCACTTCCGGGTGACCCGGCGTTTTGGAGTGCAGCTGACGGAAGTTTTTCAGCTCTTCAATCGGCAGATCGTAGCCAGAGAGATGCAACAAGCTATAAATCAGCATGGAGCCATGGCCGTTAGACAGCACGAAGCGGTCACGGTCTGCCCAGGATGGATTTTGCGGATTGTGGTTCAGGAAATCACGCCACAGGACTTCGGCAATGTCAGCCATACCCATCGGGGCACCCGGGTGGCCGGATTTGGCTTTCTGTACTGCGTCCATGCTCAGCGCACGAATAGCATTAGCAAGCTCTTTACGTGAGGACATTTTGACTCCAAAAGGACTGTTGAAGGCAACGCCAAAACGGCTTGACGACCGCGCGTTTTAGGCTACGCCGGAAAAAAGTGTCAACAATGTAACCCAAGCGGCAAGGCATGTACATGGAGCATCCGCGCGGTGCCTGGGAAATCTCTGGATTGTGCTCGCAGGTTGCGCAATCTTCTCGCAGCCTTGTCGTTATTTTCTTTATACTTTGGCTAAATTCCGTATTTTGAATAGCGGAATATTTCAGATAATGGCGACCCATAATTATGGAAAATGAATGATGAAACTGCACTCTGTGGTACTGGCCTTTGGGATGGCGAGCGTTCTGGCGGGCTGTCAGAATATGGATTCAAACGGGCTGATGAGTTCCGGGGCGGAGGCCTTCCAGGCGTATACCCTGAGCGACGAGCAGGTGAAGACCTTGAGCGATCAGTCCTGTAAAGAGCTCGACAGCAAAGCGACCATCGCGGCTGCAGGCAGCGATTATGCCAAACGTCTGAACACCATTGCCTCAGCGCTGGGCGATAACATCAATGGTCAGCCGGTAAACTATAAGGTTTACGTCACCAAAGACGTGAACGCCTTTGCGATGGCTAACGGCTGTATCCGCGTCTACAGCGGGCTGATGGATATGATGACCGACAACGAAGTCGAAGCGGTGATTGGCCACGAGATGGGGCACGTGGCGCTGGGCCATGTGAAGAGAGGTATGCAGGTGGCGCTGAGCACCAATGCGCTTCGCGTGGCGGCGGCCTCTGCGGGCGGCATGATTGGCAGTCTGTCGCAGTCACAGCTGGGCGATTTAGGCGAGAAACTGGTGAACGCGCAGTTCTCCCAGCGTCAGGAATCTGAAGCCGATGACTACTCTTACGATCTGTTGCGCAAACGTGGGATCAACCCAGCGGGTCTGGCCACCAGTTTTGAGAAACTGGCCAAACTGGAAGCCGGTCGTCAAAGCTCAATGCTTGACGATCACCCGGCATCCGAAGAGCGTGCCCAGCATATCCGCGATCGCATGAAAGCGGACGGGATTAAGTAAGGTTCGCGCCCTTTTCCCTTCATTTACCCTCTCTCATTGAGAGAGGGTAAAATCACCCGATTACTCGCCTTTCTTCGCTGCCTGGATATACAGCATCTCGAGCGCGAGGGTAGCCGCGGCTAATGCAGTGATCTCCGACTGATCGTAAGCCGGTGCCACTTCCACAACGTCCATCCCCACGATATTCAGGTCTTTCAGACCACGAACCAGTTTGATCGCACGATCGGAGGTCAGACCGCCGATCACCGGCGTCCCGGTCCCCGGAGCAAATGCCGGATCCAGGCAGTCGATATCAAAGGTCAGGTACACCGGCATGTCGCCCACAATCTGCTTCACCTGCGCCAGAATATCGTCCACGCCACGATCGTTGACTTGTCCTGCATCCAGCACGGTGAAACCGTTGTCTTTATCAAACTCGGTACGAATACCAATCTGCACGGAGTGATTCGGGTCGATCAGGCCTTCTTTAGGAGCGGTAAAGAACATGGTGCCGTGGTCAAACTCGCAGCCGTTGGCGTAGGTATCGGTGTGGGCATCGAAATGCACCAGCGCCATTTTACCGAAATGCTTGGCGTGCGCGCGCAGCAGCGGCAGGGTCACGAAGTGGTCACCGCCGAAGGAGAGCATGCGTTTCCCGGCTGCCAGCAGCTGTTCCGCATGCGCCTGCAGCTTCTCGCTCATGTCACGGGCATCGCCGAAGGCGTAAACCAGGTCGCCGCAGTCCACGACATTCAGGCGTTCACGCATGTCGAAGTTCCACGGGAAGCGGTTGTGCTCCCACGCCAGGTTGGTGGATACCTGACGGATAGCGGCCGGGCCATGACGACCCCCTGCTCGGCCAGACGTTGCCGCATCAAACGGCACACCGGTGATAACCCAGTCAGCATCGCTGTCGTATGGCTGGAAGTTCAGCGGCAGACGTAAAAAACCAAAGGCATTAGATACCAGAGAGTTGTCGTACTGATGACCCAAAGTGCTCATGGAGATGACCTCTTAAACCGTCGTGTATGAAAAAAAGATGAAAAAAAATCCCCTCCGCGTCGTTAGGCCCGACGAGGAAGGGATCGATTGGTGTTACTGCTTATTAGAGCGAATTATCGCCAAAATCCTGACCGGGTCAAGTACCCCGTCTTACTCGTCTTCCAGGTACGTGTAACCGTACAGGCCCGCTTCAAACTCTTCGAGGAACTGCTGCTGCAGCGCATCGTCAAGATCGGTCTGTTTAACCTGGTCACGGAACTGGAGCAGCAGTTTTTTCGGATCCAACTGAACGTATTCCAGCATATCCGCCACGGTATCGCCTTCGTCGGATAGCTCGACTTCCACGCTGCCGTCAGGGAAGACAAACACGTCCACCGCTTCGGTATCACCGAACAGGTTGTGCATGTTGCCGAGGATTTCCTGATAGGCACCGACCATAAAGAAGCCCAGCATCGGCGGGTTCTCCGGATCGTATTCTGGCATCGGCATGGTGGTGGCGATCCCATCACCATCAATATAGTGATCGATAGCCCCGTCTGAGTCACAGGTGATATCCAGCAGCACCGCGCGGCGTTCCGGCACCTGATTCAGGCCTTCTAAAGGCAAAACCGGGAACAGCTGATCGATACCCCACGCATCCGGCATCGACTGGAACAGCGAGAAGTTGACGTACATTTTGTCCGCCATACGTTCCTGCAGCTCATCGATAATCGGGCGATGCGCGCGGTTGCTCGGGTCGAGCTGTTTCTGCACCTCATGACACATGCTTAGGTAAAGCTGTTCCGCCCAGGCACGCTCTTGCAAATTAAAGGTGCCGGAGGAGTAACCGATGTGAATGTCATGCAGATCCATCTGGCTGTCGTGCAACCATTCACGCAGCGAACGCCGTCCGCCCGGCTCGTGCATTTCCTGCCAGGTTTCCCACATGCTTTGCAGCGCGCGCTGGGCATCTGCAGCCGGAGCTACCGGGGTGGTGTATTCGTTGCGCTCCACGCCGATGATGTTCGACACCAGCACCGTATGGTGCGCGGTGACCGCACGTCCCGACTCGGTAATGACCGTCGGATGCGGCAGGCCGTTCTCTTCACAGGCATCGCCAATCGCCCAGATGATGTTGTTGGCGTATTCGTTCAGGCCGTAGTTCACCGAGCAGTCAGACTGCGAGCGGGTGCCTTCATAATCGACGCCCAGGCCGCCGCCGACATCAAAGCACTGAATATTGACACCCAGTTTGTGCAGCTCAACGTAGAAACGGGAAGATTCACGCACCCCGGTGGCGATATCGCGAATGTTTGCCATCTGTGAACCGAGGTGGAAGTGCAGCAGCTGGAGGCTTTCCAGACGCCCGCATTCGCGCAGGGTTTCGACCAGTTGCAGAACCTGCGTTGCCGCCAGACCGAACTTGGATTTTTCACCGCCGGAAGACTGCCATTTACCGGAGCCCTGCGAGGCCAGACGCGCACGCACGCCAAGGCGCGGGGTAACGTTCAGACGCTCGGCTTCTTCCAACACCAGGGCAATCTCAGACATCTTCTCGATGACCAGATAAACCTTGTGGCCCATCTTCTCGCCGATCAGCGCCAGGCGGATATATTCACGGTCTTTATAACCGTTACAGACGATCACGCTGCGGGTCATTCCGGCGTGCGCCAGGACCGCCATCAGTTCGGCTTTCGAACCGGCTTCCAGACCCAGCGGTTCGCCAGAATGGATAAGGGATTCAATTACGCGGCGATGCTGGTTTACCTTGATCGGGTAGACCAGGAAATAGTCACCGTTATAGCCGTAGGATTCACGGGCACGTTTAAAGGCGGCGTTAATCGAACGCAGGCGATGTTGCAGGATCTGCGGGAAGCAGAACAGTGCAGGCAGTCGCTGGCCTTGCGCTTCACGGGCTTTGACCAGCTTGGCGAGATCAACGCGTGCGTCTGGCACATCGGGATCCGGGCAAACGCTGATATGACCCAGCTCGTTGACGTCGTAGTAGTTATTGCCCCACCAGGCAATGTTGTAAGTCCGAAGCATCTTGCTGGCTTCCTGAGAGCTCATTGCCACCTCCTGCATGGAACGTAGTACACCCTGTTCGCCGGCTGACGAAGGGGAAGAAAAAGACATGTCGTCAGACATAGCGAACCTCAAAAGTTGTCGAAAGTGTAAAACAGTTGACTACTATCGCAATGTTAATAAGCGATAACAACCCATAAACAGCCGTGTGTTTCAGCAGAGTATGCTGAACGTCCGCCTGCGCGACCGGTTTCTTGTTCATATCATTGTAAAACATAGACCCGGGGTTTGTAGGACCACCGGAGAAACCACGAGAAAACCCCTTACGAACAGGAGCGCCCAAGTCCCGTCATCACAGCGCCTTGCCGGCTCTGGAGTCCTGAGATGTGCCCAAATGGGAGTAACTTCGGCAAGTAAATTGCGAAGGGAGAGAAGTAGCGGGGTAAAGACGCACGCCTGAGTGGCATGACTGAGTCTGCAAAAAACGTTGGTTCATTATGTCGTATCACCTCCACGCCAACCCCTCGGGACCAGCGACAAGCCAAAGCCAAAAATTACACTGCTTAACCCGGCTGGAAGTGGCGACACGAGAGAATCCATCGTGCGCTTTTTGGTGTGAGCCGCGCGCGGCGTTTTATACCGAGAACCGGGGTAAAATGCAAAATAAAAATGCGCACTCTTCCACCGCTGTCAGGAAAAATTTCCAGCTCAAATGACCTCCAGATGAGACACATCTCAAAAAAAACTGGAAATCGGGCGAATATCTGACCTAAAATAGCCGTCCAGATGTTAATCCATCTATACTGATTAACACCCAGACTGTTGGTGTGTTTACCTGCAGCCTTTGGTCGAAACGTCCATCAAAGTCTTAATCGTCAACAGTTTGAGCAAACCTTATTCTTTCCAGGTGAAATAAAACATGGCAAAACACCTCTTTACGTCCGAGTCCGTATCTGAAGGGCATCCAGACAAAATTGCTGACCAAATCTCCGATGCGGTGCTTGATGCAATCCTCGAGCAGGATCCGAAGGCCCGTGTTGCATGTGAAACTTACGTCAAAACCGGGATGGTTCTGGTCGGGGGTGAAATCACAACCAGCGCGTGGGTCGATATCGAAGAGATCACCCGCAACACGGTTCGCGAGATTGGCTATGTGCATTCTGATATGGGCTTTGATGCCAACTCTTGCGCGGTACTGAGCGCAATTGGTAAGCAGTCTCCGGATATCAACCAGGGCGTTGACCGTGCCGATCCACTGGAACAGGGTGCGGGCGACCAGGGCCTGATGTTTGGCTATGCCACTAATGAAACCGATGTGCTGATGCCAGCGCCAATTACCTACGCACACCGTCTGGTGCAGCGTCAGGCTGAAGTGCGTAAAAATGGCGCGCTGCCATGGCTGCGTCCGGATGCGAAAAGCCAGGTCACTTTCCAGTATGACGACGGCAAAATTGTCGGCATCGATGCCGTCGTTCTGTCGACTCAGCACGCTGAAGATGTCTCACAGAAAACCCTGCAAGAAGCGGTGATGGAAGAGATCATCAAGCCAGTTCTGCCAACCGAATGGCTGAACAGCGCGACCAAATTCTTCATCAACCCAACTGGCCGTTTCGTTATCGGTGGCCCAATGGGCGACTGCGGCCTGACCGGTCGTAAGATTATCGTTGATACCTACGGCGGCATGGCACGTCACGGTGGCGGCGCATTCTCCGGTAAAGATCCGTCTAAAGTTGACCGTTCAGCGGCATACGCGGCGCGTTATGTTGCGAAAAACATCGTCGCAGCAGGCCTGGCCGATCGCTGTGAGATTCAGGTTTCCTACGCTATCGGCGTGGCAGAGCCAACCTCTATCATGGTTGAAACCTTCGGCACTGAAAAAGTCCCGACCGAGCAACTGACCCTGCTGGTACGCGAGTTCTTCGACCTGCGTCCATACGGCCTGATTCAGATGCTGGATCTGCTGCACCCGATCTACAAAGAAACCGCAGCATACGGTCACTTTGGTCGCGAACATTTCCCTTGGGAAAAAACCGACAAAGCCGCTCTGCTGCGCGAAGCTGCCGGTCTGAAATAAACCGCTGCTTTAACGCTCTTAAGGCCAGCCACGTGCTGGCCTTTTGCTTTTCTGCCCGCACTATCCTCCGAACCTTTTTCACAAACCGTCTATACTGATTACCATCCGCCAGCCCCAGAATGAAAGCGATTACACTGATGTTATCTGGTGATTTTAAGATTAATCGCTTTGCATGAAGCCATATTGTCTGCTGTTACATTCCATTTCAGTTAACTCTTAAATTTGTATTTTTTGCAGCCAAAAAATCACAGCCATCTCACTGATATGCAATACTAAATTTAATTTACACAACATGACACTTGTGTAACCGATTACACCTATGTGATTTATCTCACATATTTTTACGCACGCCTAACCTAACCTTTACATTGATAAAACTGATAATCCAACTGGAGGGCATAATGCCTGACAATAAAAAACAGGGATATTCCAACAAGGCAATTACGTTTTTTGTCTGTTTTCTCGCGGCACTGGCGGGATTACTGTTCGGCCTTGATATCGGTGTGATTGCCGGCGCGTTGCCGTTTATCGCCCATGATTTCCAGATTGACTCACACACCCAGGAATGGGTCGTAAGCTCAATGATGTTTGGTGCCGCTGTCGGTGCCGTGGGCAGTGGCTGGCTCTCCTACCGTCTTGGCCGTAAAAAAAGCCTGATGATCGGTGCCGTCCTGTTCGTGCTCGGTTCGCTGTGCTCCGCCGCGGCACCGAACGTCGAAGTGCTGCTGATGTCTCGCGTACTGCTCGGCCTCGCGGTCGGCGTGGCGTCGTATACCGCCCCGCTGTATCTGTCTGAAATCGCGCCGGAAAAAATTCGCGGCAGCATGATTTCTATGTATCAGCTGATGATAACCATCGGTATTCTCGCGGCCTATCTGTCTGATACCGCCTTCAGCTATAGCGGTGCCTGGCGCTGGATGCTTGGGGTTATCATCATCCCGGCGGTGCTGCTGCTGATTGGGGTGTTTTTCCTGCCGGACAGCCCGCGCTGGTATGCGGCGAAACGTCGCTTCAACGATGCAGAGCGCGTCCTGCAACGCCTGCGTGACACCAGCGCTGAAGCGAAAAACGAGCTGGAAGAGATCCGCGAAAGCCTGAAAGTTAAACAGTCTGGTTGGGCGCTGTTTAAAGACAACAGCAACTTCCGTCGGGCGGTGTTCCTTGGCGTGCTGTTGCAGGTCATGCAGCAGTTCACCGGGATGAACGTCATCATGTATTACGCGCCGAAAATCTTCGAACTGGCGGGTTATACCAATACCACTGAACAGATGTGGGGCACGGTCATTGTCGGCCTGACCAACGTGCTGGCGACCTTCATTGCTATCGGTCTGGTGGACAGATGGGGTCGTAAACCGACGCTGGTGCTGGGCTTCTTGGTGATGGCAGCCGGTATGGGCGTGCTGGGTACCATGATGCATAACGGGATCCACTCCCCGAGTGCGCAGTACGTCGCGGTTGGTATGCTGCTGATGTTTATCGTTGGTTTTGCAATGAGCGCCGGGCCGCTGATTTGGGTCCTGTGTTCTGAAATTCAGCCGCTGAAGGGGCGTGATTTTGGTATCACCTGCTCTACCGCGACCAACTGGATTGCCAACATGATCGTCGGGGCAACGTTCCTGACCATGCTGAATACGCTCGGCAATGCCAATACTTTCTGGGTCTACGGTGCGCTGAACCTGTTCTTCATCGTCCTGACGCTGTGGCTGGTGCCAGAAACAAAACACGTGTCACTGGAGCACATCGAACGCAACCTGATGAAAGGCCGTCCGCTGCGCGAGATTGGCGCACAGAACTAAGTTTCAGGCTTCCCTCCCCCTGGAGGGAAGCCTTCTCTTGCACTCCCCGTTTCCCCGCTTTATCCTTTTGCGCTATGAAGACCCCTCGCCTCCCCATCGCCGTTCAGCAAGCCGTTATGCGCAGCCTGCGGGAAAAACTCGCCCTGGCGAATCTCAAGCTTGGACGCGACTATCCCGAACCGAAACTGACGTGGCAACAGCGCGGCACCTCGGCGGGCACCGCCTGGCTTGAGAGCTACGAAATCCGCCTTAACCCGGTGCTGCTCATGGAAAATCAGCAGGCGTTCATCGAGGAAGTGGTGCCGCACGAGCTGGCGCATCTGCTGGTGTGGAAACGCTTTGGCCGCGTGGCTCCTCACGGTAAAGAGTGGAAGTGGATGATGGAGAGCGTACTGGGCGTCCCCGCTCGCCGCACACATCAGTTCGAGCTGGAATCCGTGCGCAAAAATACCTTCCCGTATCGCTGCGGTTGCCAGCAGCATCAGCTCACCGTCCGTCGTCATAATCGCGTCCTGCGCGGCGAGGCGGTTTATCGCTGCGTGCATTGCGGTACACCGCTGGTGGCGGAAAAGTAACCTGCGGAATTAACTGGAAGTTTTCTGATCTGACTGATTGCATCTGACAACAGCATTCGCTACGTTGCGGGCTCGTTTTGACACGGAGTTCGTGATGTCCCGTAAATCTATTCTGGCGCTGGCATTTGTTACCAGCGTCCTTTCTGGCCAGGCTCTGGCCGACGGTATTAACAGTTTTTCCCAGGCAAAAGCCGCTGGTGTAAAGGTCAACGCTGACGTTCCCGGTGATTTCTACTGCGGTTGTAAAATCAACTGGCAAGGCAAGAAAGGCGTTATCGACCTGGAATCATGCGGCTATAAAGTACGTAAAAATGAAACCCGCGCCAGCCGCGTCGAATGGGAACATGTGATGCCCGCCTGGCAGTTCGGACACCTGCTGCAATGCTGGCAGGACGGCGGACGGAAAAACTGCGCCAAAGACCCGGTCTATCGCAAGATTGAAAGCGACATGCATAACCTGCAACCCGCCGTAGGTGAGGTTAACGGCGACCGGAATAACTTTATGTACAGCCAGTGGAACGGCGGTGAAGGTCAGTACGGTCAATGTTCGATGAAAGTTGATTTCAAAGACAAAGTCGCCGAGCCACCTGAGCGCGCCCGCGGTGCCATCGCCCGCACCTACTTCTATATGCGCGACCAGTACAAGCTGTCTCTCTCACGCCAGCAAACCCAGCTGTTCACCGCATGGAATAAGCAATATCCGGTAACCGCCTGGGAGTGTAAGCGCGACCAACGCATCGCTGCTATCCAGGGGAATCACAACCCTTACGTCCAGCAGGCTTGCCAGGCGCAAAAGAGCTACCCTACACTAGCGTCAAATGTTAACTGATATTCGGAAATCCTGAGACTATGCGCATTCCCCGCATTTATCACCCTGAGTTTATTACCGCTGGCAGTCAGATTGCCCTGAGCGAAGACGCCGCCAACCACGTGGGCCGCGTGCTGCGCATGGGTGCGGGCCAGGCCATTCAGCTGTTTGACGGCAGCAATCAGGTCTTTGAAGCCGAAATTATTCAGGCGGATAAAAAGAGCGTGCGGGTCAATGTGCTGAGCGCTGAAACCGACGACCGCGAATCGCCGCTGCACATTCACCTCGGTCAGGTGATGTCGCGCGGTGAAAAGATGGAATTTACCATTCAGAAATCGATCGAACTCGGTGTAAGCCTCATTACGCCACTCTTTTCCGAGCGCTGCGGCGTTAAACTGGATACTGAACGTCTGAACAAGAAGCTCCAGCAGTGGCAGAAAATCGCCGTCGCCGCCTGCGAACAGTCTGGTCGTAACGTTATCCCGGAAATTCGCCCGGCGATGGATCTGGAAGCCTGGTGCGCAGAGGAAGACCAGGGTCTGAAGCTCAATCTGCACCCGCGAGCCAGCGCCAGCATCAACACGTTACCGCAGCCGGTAGAACGTGTGCGCCTGCTCATCGGCCCGGAAGGCGGATTATCGGCAGACGAAATTGCCATGACCGCCCGCTATGCGTTTACTGATATTCTGTTAGGACCTCGCGTTCTGCGTACTGAGACCACTGCGCTCACCGCCATTACCGCGCTTCAGGTGCGTTTTGGCGATCTGGGCTAAAAACTGCTACAAGGCTGTCTTTTTTGCCATTCTGGCGTTGGGCAGTGCTCACATTTTCACGTACTAATGTACGCTACAAATATTGCGCGCTGTCCGCACCCAGACTGCCTGCAACGATAACACCTTGTAGCCAGCTTTTTTAATGGAGAAGAACAATGATCAAGCTCGGCATCGTGATGGACCCCATTGCGAAGATCAACATCAAGAAAGATTCCAGCTTCGCTATGCTGCTGGAAGCGCAGCGTCGTGGTTACGAACTCCACTATATGGAGATGAACGATCTCTATCTGAACAACGGTGAAGCACGCGCGCAAACACGTCTGCTGAGCGTTGAGCAGAACTATGACGGCTGGTACACCTTCAACGGCGAACAGGATCTGGCGCTGGCCGACCTCGACGTTATCCTGATGCGTAAGGATCCCCCGTTCGATACTGAATACATCTACGCGACCTATATCCTTGAGCGCGCAGAAGAAAAAGGCACGCTTATCGTCAACAAACCGCAAAGCCTGCGCGACTGTAACGAAAAGCTGTTCACCGCCTGGTTTGCTGACCTGACGCCGGAAACGCTGGTGACCCGTAACAAGGCGCAGCTAAAAGCCTTCTGGGAAAAACACGGTGACATCATCCTCAAGCCGCTGGACGGCATGGGCGGCGCATCGATTTTCCGCGTGAAGCAAGGCGACCCGAACCTGGGCGTCATCGCTGAAACCTTGACCGAGCTTGGCAATCGTTATTGCATGGCGCAGAACTACATTCCGGCGATCAAAGACGGCGACAAGCGCGTGTTGGTGGTTGACGGCGAACCGGTGCCTTACTGCCTGGCGCGTATCCCGCAGGGCGGCGAAACCCGCGGTAACTTAGCCGCCGGTGGCCGTGGCGAACCGCGTCCGCTGTCTGAAAGCGACTGGGAAATCGCCCGTAAAGTGGCCCCGACGTTGAAAGAAAAAGGTCTGATTTTCGTCGGCCTCGACATCATCGGCGATCGCCTGACGGAAATTAACGTCACCAGCCCTACCTGCATTCGTGAAATCGAAGCTGAATTCCCCATCTCCATCACCGGTATGCTTATGGACGCTATCGAAAAGCGTCTGGGCAAATAATTCGCCTCTCAGGCGGGAGCAATCCCGCCTTCTCTCGACAGCGCCGTGGTTTGTCCGCATACTGGCCGCTGATGCTTTTTAAACCAGGAACAGAACCTCTGACAATGAATTTACAGCACCACTTTCTTATTGCCATGCCTGCTCTCCAGGACCCGATGTTTCGCCGCACCGTTATCTATATTTGTGAATACAATGACGATGGTGCGATGGGGATCATCATTAATAAACCGATGGAAAATCTGAAGGTTGAAGGGATTCTGGACAAGCTGAAAATTACCCCCGATCCACGCGATCCGGATATTCGCCTCGATAAACCGGTGATGATGGGCGGCCCGCTGGCGGAAGACCGCGGCTTTATCCTGCATACCCCGCCGTCGGCGTTCTCCTCGAGCATCCGTATTTCTGACAACACGGTGATAACGACGTCTCGCGACGTGCTGGAAACTCTCGGCACCGCAGAACAGCCATCAGAAGTGCTGGTGGCGCTGGGATACTCCTCGTGGGAGAAGGGCCAGCTTGAGCAGGAAATTCTGGATAACGCCTGGCTTACCGCCCCGGCTGACCTCAACATCTTATTCAAAACGCCGATTGCCGATCGCTGGCGTGACGCTGCCCGTCTGATTGGGATTGATATTCAGACCATGCCCGGCGTGGCGGGACACGCATAATGAGTGGCACACTTCTCGGTTTTGACTTCGGTACGCGCAGTATCGGCGTAGCAATCGGACAGCGCGTGACGGGCACCGCCCGTCCTCTCGGCGCGTTGAAAGCGCAGGACGGTACGCCGGACTGGAACGCTATCGCCAAACTGCTCAAAGAGTGGCAACCGGAAGCGGTGGTCGTCGGCCTGCCATTGAACATGGATGGCACCGAGCAGTCGCTGACCGCCCGCGCACGTAATTTTGCCAATAAAATTCATGGTCGCTTTGGGGTAAAAATAGTCCTTCACGACGAGCGGTTAAGCACCGTCGAAGCCCGCTCAGGTTTGTTCGAGCACGGAGGCTACCGGGCGCTGAACAAGGGTAAAGTGGATTCCGCCTCAGCGGTGGTGATTCTGGAGAGCTTTTTCGAGCAGGGTTTCTGATTTGCACGAGGCTTACAGACTCACTGGATTTCGTAGACCCGGCAAGCATCGCATCGCCGGGCAACTGCGTTCTAATGACGCATATTCTCGTTAACCCAACTCACCGCCTGAGTTCTGTTTTTCACGCTGAGTTTGCGGAAAACATTATACAGGTGCGTTCTGACCGTATTCTCGCTAATAAATAACGCTCTGGCGATATCCATATTCGTAGAACCATGACGCAGTTCATTGAGGATTTCACACTCGCGTTCGGTCAATGGAATATTTTCAGCATCGCCGGATGCATGTTTCACTGCATACATCGCAGGGTGCATCACGCTCAATTCAGCCGTCTGTTCGCCGAGAAGCACGGCTTTGATGCCCTCAATTAAGCGCGATTGGGAATCATCGTGACGAAATACACCGTACAGCGCTGGCCATTTGGCCATTTCGTAGATCTCATACTTTTGTGCAGTATTGATAATAAGTAAGCGCGGATTTTCAATCTGCGACTGGATAATATCCCGCCAGATCCCATTGAGCTTTTTATTTGATACCGCAATATCAAACAGGATCACGGTGCCGCGCGGCAAACGCTGCACCAGCGGCTTGCTAATGTTATGCACACTCACAAAAACAGAGAGAAGATCAGACAGATAATTTGCGAATGCATTAGCCTGTACAGAAGGATGGGTGATAATAAGCAGCTGACGTGATTTCCCTGCGCGCTCTGATGCGTCAAGCATTTAAAAAACTCTCCGTAGTTGAGACTCACCTTCATGGTGATTAAATGGGTCAAAAGCCACAACTTATGTGTCAAATAGTTAAAAACCAAACGTAAACATTAAAAATTATTTCATAAGATAAATCCTATCCATGGTTTACAGAATAGAACGAACGCTGGATAAGTGTCAAAAAATTATCACCGTTTTCCATGAATAGCTGAGAAATAAAAAGAGTATGTAAAAAGTTAATTGTATTAATCTGACCTATTATCAACACCCATTTAACATTAATGTTATTTGAGTATTCTTTCACCTGAAACGTTTTCTATTTCATGGTCATGCTAAATAAAGCCCCAATATTCTTCTCATTGTAGTTTTTATTACTCAATATCGTGACATCTCTCACAGTTTATTGCTGAACGTTCGCTATAGACGACCCGCAGCCTGACGCTGCTGATAGCTCTGCGCAAAGGTCTGCATGCCTGCCTGCTGTCCAGTTTGCAACACCCCGGGCAGCTGATGGGTTTTCCCTTCGCGGATCAGGCTACCTACCGCAGGCGTGTTCACCAGCAGTTCATACAGCGCGACTCGCCCATCCTGTTTGTCTGGCAATAGTTTTTGTGCCAACACCGCGCACAGGCTGCCGGACAGTTGACTACGCACCTGCTCTTTTTCGCCAGCAGGGAAAACGTCCACCAGCCGTTCGATAGCCTGCGCCGCCCCTCGCGTATGCAGCGTCGACAGAACCAGATGCCCGGTTTCTGCCGCGGTCAACGCCAGGCGAATCGTTTCGGTGTCACGCAGTTCACCGAGCAGGATGACGTCAGGATCCTGGCGCAATGCCACCCGCAGTGCCGAGGAAAACGAATCGCAGTGCGCCCCCACTTCGCGCTGATGGATAAGACACCGCACGCTGTGATGTACAAATTCCACCGGGTCTTCCAGGGTCAGGATATGCCCATCACGCCGATGGTTGAGGCTGTCAACCATTGCCGCCAGGGTGGTGGATTTGCCACTGCCAGTGGCCCCCGTTACCAGAATCAATCCACTCTCTTCGTTCAGCAATTCGTTAAGTGCGGACGGCACGCCAAGCTCATTAAGCTGCGGACAACTTTTCGGTAGCAGGCGCAAGACCAGCGAAATACCGTCCGTATGTCGAAATGCACTGGCACGCAGGCGCGTCCCGCCGTCGGTTTGCACGGCAAAGTCGCACTGATGGTCCTGTTCCCAGGCTGCAAATGCCGCTTTACTGAGCCAGCACTGCAACAGTTGCTCCGGCGCGGGAGCACTAAACGGGGCAGGTTCGAGACGGCCCTGTCGCCGCCAGCGCACCGCGCCGTCGTTGCACAGGTGTAGATCCGAGACATTATGCTTTACACTAAAGGCCACCATTTCCTGCATATCCATATTATCACCCTGAAAATGAACGACATTGCGCATAACCTGGCACAGGTCAGGGACAAAATCTCAGCCGCTGTCGCCCTTTGCGGCCGTGCTCCAGAAGAAGTTACATTGCTTGCAGTGAGTAAAACAAAACCTGCGAGCGCTATCGAAGAAGCTATCGCTGCGGGCCAACGCGCCTTTGGTGAAAACTACGTTCAGGAAGGGGTAGAAAAGATCCGCTATTTTCAGGACGCGGGACAAAACGGTCTGCAGTGGCACTTTATCGGCCCGTTGCAGTCGAATAAAAGCCGACTGGTGGCCGAGCATTTCGACTGGTGCCATACCGTCGACAGACTGCGGATAGCCAGCCGACTGAGCGACCAGCGCCCGGCCAATCTGCCGCCGCTGAACGTGCTGATTCAGGTCAACATCAGCGATGAATCGAGTAAATCCGGTATTGCGCCAGAAGATGTTGACGCGTTGGCGGCAGATGTCGCCGCCTTACCCGGCCTGTGCCTGCGCGGACTGATGGCCATTCCGGCCCCAGAGTCAGAATATGTAAGGCAATTTGCGGTCGCCCAACAAATGGCGGTAGCATTTGCCCGGCTGAAAACACGCTATCCATCCGTAGACACACTCTCGCTGGGCATGTCAGACGATATGGAAGCCGCCATCGCGGCGGGTAGCACGATGGTGCGCATCGGTACCGCCATTTTTGGCGCGCGCGATTACACACAACAATAAATAAGGAAAACTGAGGAACGCCATGAAGACGTTGACTTTCCTGCTCTCGACGGTACTTGAGCTGTACACCATGGTGATGCTGCTCCGCGTCTGGATGCAGTGGGCCCGCTGTGATTTTTACAACCCGTTCTCGCAGTTCGTGGTGAAAGCCACTCAGCCGCTGGTTGGGCCGCTGCGCCGCGTGATCCCTGCGATGGGGCCGATTGACAGTTCGTCATTACTGATTGCCTTCGTGCTGTGCGTCCTGAAGGCTATCGTGCTGTTTATGGTCATTACCTTCCAGCCCATTATCTGGATCGCCGCGCTGCTGATTCTGGTGAAAACTATCGGCCTACTGATTTTCTGGGTGCTGATGCTGATGGCCATCATGAGCTGGGTCAGTCGAGGCCGTAGCCCGGTGGAGTTTGTGCTGATGCAGCTTGCCGATCCGCTGCTGCGTCCTATCCGCAGCATGCTGCCCTCGATGGGCGGTATCGACTTCTCGCCAATGATCCTCGTCCTGCTGCTGTACGTCGCCAATATGGGGATCACCGAGCTGTTAGGCGCGACCGGTAACATGCTGCTGCCGGGGCTGTGGATGGCACTATGAGTGCCGTCGAACGCTGTGACGACGGGCTGGTTTTACGGCTGTATATTCAGCCGAAAGCCAGCCGTGACAGCATTGTCGGACTGCATGGCGACGAATTAAAAGTCGCCATCACCGCCCCGCCGGTTGACGGCCAGGCCAATGCCCATCTGATTAAATTTCTCGGCAAACAGTTTCGCGTCGCCAAGAGCCAGGTGATAATTGAGAAAGGCGAACTTGGCCGCCACAAGCAGGTAAAAATCATTCACCCGCAACAAATCCCTTCGGGCGTTGAAGCGCTCACCAGACAGGACATCCCATGCAAAAAGTAGTTCTGGCTACCGGTAACGCCGGTAAAGTGCGCGAGCTTGCCTCGCTATTAAACGATTTTGGTCTCGATGTGGTGGCGCAGACCGAACTGAATGTCGAGTCCGTGGAAGAGACCGGGCTGACGTTTATCGAGAACGCGCTTCTGAAAGCGCGTCACGCCGCGAAAGTCACTGGCCTGCCCGCCATTGCCGATGACTCGGGTCTGGCGGTGGATGTGCTGGGCGGTGCGCCGGGGATCTATTCCGCGCGTTATGCAGGCGTGGACGCCACCGACCAGCAGAATCTGGAAAAGCTGCTGGTTGCACTGAAAGATGTTCCCGTTGAAAAGCGCCAGGCGCAGTTCCACTGCGTGCTGGTGTATATGCGTCATGCAGAGGACCCCACTCCGCTGGTCTGCCACGGTAGCTGGCCGGGCGTGATTACTCGTGAAGCCGCGGGCAACGGAGGCTTTGGCTACGACCCTATCTTCTTTGTTCCCGATGCCGGTAAAACGGCGGCGGAGCTAAGCCGTGAAGAAAAAATTGCCGTGTCCCACCGTGGACAGGCGCTGAAACTGTTACTGGAAGCACTGCGTTAATGACCGTTCTCCCTCCGCTGAGTCTTTACATTCACATTCCCTGGTGCGTGCAGAAATGCCCGTACTGTGATTTCAACTCGCACGCGCTGAAAGGCGAAGTGCCGCACGACGACTACGTTCAGCATCTGCTGGCTGACCTCGATGCCGACGTGCCCTACGCGCAGGGACGCGAAGTAAAAACGATCTTTATCGGTGGAGGTACGCCAAGCCTGCTGTCCGGCCCGGCGATGCACACCCTGCTCGACGGCGTGCGGGCGCGTCTGAACCTCGCCGCAGATGCAGAAATCACCATGGAAGCCAATCCGGGTACCGTCGAAGCTGACCGATTTGTCGAGTATCAACGCGCCGGAGTGAACCGCATTTCGATTGGCGTGCAGAGCTTTAGCGAGCAGAAACTGAAACGTCTGGGCCGCATTCACGACGCCGATGAAGCGAAGCGTGCGGCACGACTGGCGACCGGCTTAGGTCTGCGCAGTTTTAACCTCGACCTGATGCACGGCCTGCCGGATCAGACCCTGGAAGAAGCACTCGACGATTTGCGTCAGGCGATTGAACTCAATCCCCCGCACCTGTCGTGGTATCAGCTCACCATCGAGCCGAATACCCTGTTCAGCTCGCGTCCACCAAAATTGCCGGATGACGATGCGCTGTGGGATATCTACGAGCAGGGCCACCAGCTACTGAGGGCGGCGGGCTATCAGCAATATGAAACCTCGGCCTATGCCAAGCCAGGCTTCCAGTGTCAGCACAACCTGAACTACTGGCGCTTTGGCGATTATTTGGGTATCGGCTGCGGCGCACACGGCAAAGTGACCTTCCCGGACGGGCGCATTCTGCGTACCGCAAAAACCCGCCATCCGCGTGGATTTATGGAAGGTCGCTACCTTGAGCGCCAGCATGACGTGGAAGCCGCCGATAAGCCGTTCGAGTTCTTTATGAACCGTTTCCGCCTGCTGGAAGCCGCCCCACGCGCTGAATTCACCGCCTTCACCGGGCTGGCAGAGTCAGCGGTACGTTCGCAAATTGACGAGGCGCTGGCGCAGGGTTATCTCACCGAAAGTGAGACCGAATGGCAAATTACCGAACACGGTAAACTGTTCCTGAATTCATTACTGGAATTATTCCTTAGCGAATAAATTTTTCTCTTGATGCCAGCGTATTCTTCGCTGGCATCATTAATTCGTCATTCCCGAGCTAACACTTCGATATTACCTCTTAGTTATTCCCCTAATTATTCTCACATTCATTTATCTCCTGAATAAAAATAGAAATAAACATAACCCAGCGCACAAAAATAAACTGTCCTTCGCTTTTGCACGGAAAAATGTGACCTGGAATGCGCATTGATGTCTGACAACCAGGATAAGATGTCATACAGATTTTGTGGGAATACCATTTCCTGTGAACCATCTCCCCCTTCTTTTTTTTTGTGCATGGAGCCACTAATGAAAATGAACATGACTACACGTTCTTTACTGGGCATATCACTGCTGGCGCTGTTTGCCACCACGGCGCAGGCGGCGGAAAAAGTGACGTTAAAACTGGCACATAACCTGGAACGCAGCCATGTGGTTCATCAGGCCTTTGAGCAAATGGCAAAAGAGGTCAAACAACTTTCTGACGGCAAAATGACTATCCGTATTTATCCGAGTAGTCAGATGGGCAGCGCGCGCGAAACCATGGAATTATTGCAGAACGGCGCGCTGGATATGACCAAAGGCTCCGCCAGCGATCTGGAGTCATTTGATAATACGTATGCCATTTATAACCTTCCTTATTTATTTAAAGATCAGAAGCATTTCGATAACGTCGTTTTCGGCAATGTTGGAAAGGAAATAATGGCATCCAGCAAAGATAAAGGTTTCTTTGCCCTTTCTGCCTATGTCGCCGGGACCCGCAGTTTTTATGCCAAAAAAGCTATTACCAAACCTGAAGATCTAAAGGGACAGAAAATTCGCGTTCAGGCGAGCCCGACCACGCTGAAAATGGTCGAATTAATGGGCGGTTCGCCAACCCCTATCTCATTTGGCGAAGTGTACACCGCGATGCAGCAGGGGGTGGTCGATGGGGCGGAGAATAACGTCCCGTCGTGGGTACAGACCCGCCATATCGAAATCGCCAAAGTCTATTCCGAAGATGAACACGCCTCTATTCCTGACTTCCTGGTCATCTCCACCAAAACCTGGGACAAACTGACGCCCGAGCAGCAGCAGATCCTGAGCAAAGCGGCGACAGACTCCGAGGCATGGCAGCAAAAAGCCTGGGCAAACGTGGAAGCTGAAACCCGTGCGCAGGCAAAAGCGATGGGCGGAACCTTCGTCACCGTGGATAAGGCCCCGTTCCGGGCAGCTGTCCAACCGCTGTATGACGATTTCAACAAAGATCCGAAGCAGGCCGCTTTGTTGGCAAAATTCGAACAGGCTGCTGAATAACGTGATGGGTCTGGCGACAGGCCCTTTATTCTCTCCAGCAATCTCTCCAGGGTATATCCAAATGATTTTAAACCGCATTAAACAGGTGGTGGATCGCACCATTGCGGCGTTTTCGGTCGTCGTGATGGTCGCACTAGTGATCTGCGTGGTATGGCAAGTTTTCAGCCGCTATGTGCTGAACCAGCCCAGCACCATGACCGATGAACTGGCTCGTTTTCTGATGATCTGGGTCGGCCTGTTAGGGGCCGCCTACACCGTCGGTGCTCAACGCCATTTGGCGATTGATCTGCTGGCTATGACGTTGAGCAGGCAAAAACAGGCGCTGCTGAACGTCGTTATCAATATCCTGATTTTCCTGTTTTCCGCCCTCGTTATCGTCACCGGTGGCCTGAAACTTATCGATAAGACGCTGGCCACCGCCCAGGTTTCCGCGGCGATGCAAATCCCGATGGGCCATGTGTATCTCATCCTGCCGCTATGCGGCATCGTAATGATGTTTTACGCCCTGTACTTTATTCACCAGAATCTACATCGCCTGACCCATCCGCAGGAGGCGGCGCATTGATGGACGGATATATCGCTCTGACTTTATTCGGTTGTTTCTTTGCCCTGGTGTTCATCGGCGTGCCGATTTCCTTTTCCATCGGCATCGCCACGGTCACCTCTATGCTGCTGATGTTCCCCTGGGATATCGCGGTGATTACCGTCTCCCAGCGTCTGGCCAACGGGCTGGATAACTTTGCCCTGCTGGCAATTCCGTTTTTCATTTTCGCCGGAACGCTGATGAACAGCGGCGGGATAGCTCTCCGTTTGATTAACCTCGCCCAGGTAATGGTGGGCCGGGTGCCGGGGTCGCTGGGGCATGTAAACGTGCTGGCAAACATGATGTTTGGCTCCATCTCCGGTTCGGCAGTGGCAGCCGCAGCGGCGGTAGGCGGCACGCTGAATCCTATCCAGACTAAAAAAGGATACGATCCGGCGTTCTCTACCGCCGTAAACGTTTCGTCCAGTATTACCGGGTTGCTTATCCCTCCCTCAAACGTGCTGATTGTGTTCTCCCTCACGGCGGGGGGCGTTTCTGTCGCGTCCCTGTTTATGGCGGGCTATCTGCCGGGGATCCTGATGGGGCTGGCTATCATGGTGGTTTGCGCGATTATCGCCAAGCGGCGGGGATATCCGCTTTCCGAGCGGCCGACCTGTGCGCAAGCCGCCAAAGCGCTTCTCGACGCGCTGCCGAGCTTGCTGTTAGTGGTTATCGTGATGGGGGGGATTCTGGGCGGTGTATTTACCGCGACCGAAGCCTCGGCGATCGCAGTGGTGTATACCTTTATCCTGTCGGTGATTATTTACCGGGAAGTGAAGTGGCGTGACCTGCCGAAACTGATCCTCGAATCGGTGGTGACAACCTCAATCGTGCTGTTACTGATTGGTTTTTCCGTCGGCATGTCCTGGGCGATGACCAATGCGGATATTCCCTATCTGATCAGCGACACGCTGATGGGGATCTCCGATAACCCGCTGATAATCCTGCTGCTGATTAACATCGTGCTGCTGATCGTGGGCATTTTTATGGATATGACCCCCGCGGTGCTCATCTTCACGCCTATCTTCCTGCCGATCGCGCAAGAGCTTGGGATGGATCCGGTGCATTTCGGGATAATGATGGTGGCTAACCTGTGCATCGGCCTGTTAACTCCGCCGGTCGGTAGCGCATTGTTTGTCGGATGTTCAATTTCCGGGGTGAAGATCCAGCACCTGATCAAGCCGCTGCTGCCCTTCTACTTTGCCCTGTTGGTTGCGTTGATGTTGATAACCTACATCCCGCAAATTTCGCTGTTTATTCCCCAGGCGCTGGGATTGATGTAACGGCGAATATTCCTTTTTGATGCCTGTGTATTCTTCGCAGGCATCATTAATTCGTCATTTCCGAATAAACCATTCGACACGACCTCTTTATTAACATTCTAATTATTCACCTATCTATTTATCTTCATAATAAAATAGGATCACTGTTCATCAGCGATAGCGCTACTCTCTGAGCTGGAATGACCATTTCGGATGTCGCCATGGGTTTCAGATCAACGGGTTAATACTCATCCCCCCTTGTGACCAATCGTCAATATCGATCGATAAATTTAATTCGATCGATTTTGACAATGGAAAAGTGAGCGGGTACTCTTTTATAATACCGTCTAACCTTCGGTGTTGTTAATTAATTGTTGATTTTGTTAGGTTATTTTTGAGCATATTCGTATCCATTTGTATGTTCCCGAAACAGTAGCCTTTTTATTTTTTCTGACCTCATATTGGGTGCATTTAGTTCATTCCGGAGTTACGAGTGATCAAGAGTTTAAATTTCAGAAGGCCGTTGAATATCTGTTTTTCAGCGATGGCTTTCACCCTCATTTTAGTTTGTATTGTGATCACGCTTGCGCAGTGGATAGACATCAAAGAGTCCTATCGAAAACAAAATAATTTGTATGTCAGAAATGTGGCCTTGTTTACTGACAAATATCTTAGCGGATATGAAGTTATTGTCAGGGAAATGGCACGCGTCTCTGCGGATCAACATAAGTTCAGCCAGGGCAAGGCGCAGGATTTATCCCTGCGCAACTGGCTGATTGAACGCTTGCGCATCATGCCGGATGCGGTCTCTATCATTCACGCTGACGATGCAGGCAATTTCATTCGTCTGCCGTATCTTGCTAAGCCGCATACAAATGCTCAGAGCTGGGATCCGCGCAAAGAATCCTGGTTCACTATCGCCATAGAGGACACCGAGGTCGCGCATTACTCCATTAATGCGGATCCTTTTACCGGTAAACAGCAGGTTCTGACTATCTCTTTACCGGTGATTGATGGCACAGATGGCTCGAACGAGGGGGTGCTGGCCCTTAATCTTGATGTCGAAAAAACGGAAGAAATCCTGGTTAACTCCGCGCCACCTATGACGAGCAAAACCTTCCTGATGAACCGGGAAGGTAAAATCATCATCAACCCCGGACATGAAATCGCGCCCGAAACGCTGAAGGCGATCACCGAACGCGCGAGAGAGCATCACGGCGATTTTTATCAGAACCGACATTACTACTTCTACCGCGCGCTAGAGCCGAGAGGATGGTTTGTGATTCAGGAAGTGGCTGAAAATGAGATGAACGAACTGGTACTGCATGAAAGCATTAAGGTTGCCTATGGAATGGGGTTTGCCCTCGTTGTATTGCTATTTTGTTGGTGGGCGACGGGCGCGGCGCTGAACACCATTTATATGCGTATCGCGAGCAGTATCAGAGATGGCGTGATTAAACCGGGCGCGGTAGAGGAGCTGCTATTCGAAGAGATTCACAGCTCACAACAGCGCCACGAGAAGATTATCCATGATGCGCTGACGGACAGTCTGACCGGGCTGGCGAACCGCCGGGCTTTTGATACCGAAGTGAAGCGTCACAACAACCAAGAAAATTGTCATCTCGCGATGATCGACCTCGATAACTTTAAGTCGATCAATGACCGCTGGGGCCATCCGGTGGGTGACATCGTGCTGAAAACAACGGCTGAACTGGGAATGCGCTTATGCGGCCTGGAAAAGATAACCCTCTACCGCTACGGTGGCGAAGAAATTGCGGTCCTGTTCGACGATATTTCACTCGAAAAAGCGCAAAGTTACCTGGAAAAATGGCGAATTTCATTGAATACGCGCAGCTTCCGCGAACCTGACCTGAAGGTTTCCTTTAGTGCCGGTCTTTGTAAGATGGGCGATGCTTCTGTGGAGGAGGTGATTGCCAGAGCCGATGCGCTGCTGTACGAGGCCAAAAAAAGCGGTAAAAACACAATACTGTCCGCCTGATCCGCACCTTAACATCGTTTTTTGCTCGCTGGCTTAAGTCTGGCGGGCAATGTGTCGTTATGAAGGGTAACGTTATGGCTAAGAGGCTGGCATGGAAAAAAGTACACATTTTATTGTTCAGTGTGTCGAAAAAAACAGGCTCGACGCTGGCATCGACTTTGTCATTCAACCCATTTTCGATCTTTCGCGATTCGTCTGCATTGGTGGCGAAGTCTTAGTCCGTGGCACTCACCGGCGCAATATTGTTCCGCCTAATCTCTTTATTAGCCAACTGGAAGAAACCGGCGGGATATTACCGATGGGCGACTACGTCATGGCGCAGGCGTTTAAATTTATCGCCCGACAGCCACAGGCCTTACGGGAAAATCCGCTCTTTACCTTTAATATTTCGCAGGTGCAGTTGAACGATGCTGGTTTCGCGGTGCGTGCGATTAACCTGATGCAACAAAACCAACTTTCACCCCGTCATTTCGTTTTTGAAATTACCGACAGCATCGATTGTCCTGAAGATGCCATGAGGCAAAACCTAAAACAACTGAGCGAAGCCGGGATTCATCTCGCCTGGGATGGTATTGATTGTCTGGAAAAGCTAAAAGCCCGCCTCGCCGTGTGGTCGACGGACTATGTTAAGCTCGACAGAAGCTGTCTTGCCGCCGCGAATATTGATAAGACCCTTGTTATGCTGGACTACATCAAAGAGATGGATATTGATGTCATTATCGAAGGCGTCGAGAATTACACGCATATTTCCACCATGCTGCGTCATGATGTGAAATATGGGCAAGGCTTTCTGTTCTCTCGTCCAATCAGCAAAGAGAACTTCCATCACGAGTATATGAAGTCCGACAAGGCATAAAAGAAACGTTGCCTCACGCAGGAACCTACGTGAGGCACTGCGCGTTATTTCAGCCCGCCCACCAGCGCCTTCCGGCTCTCTTCCAGCGTCACGACGCGGCTACACACGTCTTTGCCGAATTTCTGGAAATCTGCCTGCTGGTTCTTCCATTCGTCCTGAATGGCTCCCTGCAAGCCGCCGAGACTGCCTAAAATGCCTTGCAGAGGATTACCGCCGCCTTTCACGACTGCTTTCGCGCCCATCTCATTGATGCTGTCCTGCAAGATACCGCCCATCGCCTGATTGACCAGCTGCTGGCCGTCAGCGCGAACCTGATCGACGCCTTTGTAATGGAAGGTCAGACCGTCGGTGCGGTGCTCGATGATACGGTTCATTTGCGCTTTCAGCTGCGCATCGAGTTTGGTCAGGCGCGAATGCATATTGCTCTCTGCCCCCACCTGCTCGGTGATGATTTTATCCAGCGCCACGCGGCCTTTATCCACCCGGGAGCGGGCCCCGTCATCAATCCACGGCAGTGCGGCACGCAGCTCGGCCTGATAATCTTTTGCCTGTTCGCGCTGGGCTGCGCTCAGGGTGTATTGTTTTCCGTTGTACATCACGTTGCCATCCGGGGTGATCACCAGATTGCCGTTCTCGCCTTTCACCTGCACGGTTTGCGGGTTAAGGATAACGTCATCACGCGGGGTGACGCTGCATTGATAATCCGCCTGGGCTGCAAACGCGGTCACGCACAGCGCCGCGGCCAGCATCGTTTTGCGCATCATAGAAACTCCTGTAAAGACAAAACGGGCCAGCGATTGCTGGCCCTTTATGTTTGTTTAGTCCCACCAAACGTCGAAAAGTTCGCTGGTGCGCACTTCTTCGAACTTTCTGTCTTCCAGCCATTTTCGCACGGCGGCCTGGTGTTCTTCGGTACATTTACCGATTTCCTGCATGCAAATCAGACCTTCCCAGGCCAGATAGCCGCTGCCGTCAAAGGCCAGCTTGTTCGGCTCGATAACCTCATTAATGAAATCATCAACGGTTTTATCAATCTGCTCTTCGGTGCTGCCTTCCGGGAAACGCCATGAAACGGAAAATCCTAATTCCTGGAATTCGTCGATATGCATTTTCTTACGCAGACGACGGCTACGGTTCTTCGCCATTATTTCACCCTCTCGAACATTAAGTCCCATACGCCGTGACCAAGACGATGGCCACGCTGTTCAAATTTGGTCACTGGACGTGATTCCGGACGCGGTACGTAGTCGTTACTTTCAGACAGGTTTTTGTAACCCTCCAGCGACGACATCACTTCCAGCATGTGCTCCGCATACGGTTCCCAATCGGTCGCCATGTGGAAGACGCCGCCGAGCTTCAGCTTGCTTTTCACCAGCTCAGCAAAAGGAGCCTGAACGATACGGCGTTTATTATGACGCGCTTTATGCCACGGGTCAGGGAAAAACAGCTGCACCATGTTGAGAGAATTGTCAGGAATCATTTTGTGCAGCACTTCCACCGCGTCGTGACACATCACGCGCAGGTTTTCCACGCCCTCTTCATGGGCAGACGCCAGACACGCGCCGACGCCAGGGGAGTGGACTTCAATGCCTAAGAAATTCTGCTCCGGCTTGGCCTTTGCCATGGTGACGAGCGATGCGCCCATGCCAAAACCAATCTCCAGGGTGGTCGGTGCATCGCGACCAAACAGGGCCACGAAGTCGACAGGGGTTTCGCTAAACTCGACGCCCATCACCGGCCAATAGTTGTCCAGCGCGTGCTGCTGCCCTTTGGTCAGACGGCCCTGACGGCGGACAAAGCTACGAATACGGCGCATCGGGCGGCCGTCTTCATCAAATTCCGGTGAAATGACGTCGTTGTTCATAAAAATTCTGTCTACCTGGTGAGTATTCGGGAAACGGGCATTATCCAAACTCAGGCGAAGTATGCAAGCATGGGAAAGATCCGGTTTACAGCCCGATGACGCTGTGCTGCAATCTGCGTCCCTGATACAGCGAATCGGTAGCCATGCAAGCCTCTCAATTTTCAGCCCAGGTGCTGGACTGGTACGACAAATATGGGCGTAAGACCCTGCCCTGGCAAAGGGAAAAAACGCCGTACAAAGTATGGCTCTCTGAGGTGATGTTGCAACAAACACAGGTTGCTACCGTTATCCCTTATTTTGAGCGCTTTATGGCGCGTTTCCCTACCATTACCGACCTCGCTAATGCGCCGCTCGATGAAGTGCTGCATCTGTGGACCGGTCTGGGCTATTACGCCCGGGCGCGCAACCTGCACAAAGCGGCACAGCAGGTTGCCACCCTTCATAATGGCGTCTTTCCGCAAACCTTTGATGAAGTCGCCGCCCTGCCCGGCGTCGGGCGCTCCACCGCAGGCGCGGTGCTGTCGCTGTCGCTCGGCAAACATTTCCCCATTCTCGACGGAAACGTAAAACGCGTGCTGGCCCGCTGTTACGCGGTCGAAGGCTGGCCGGGTAAAAAGGACGTGGAAAAGCGGCTGTGGGAAATCAGTGAAGACGTCACCCCGGCGAAAGGCGTGGAGCGTTTTAATCAGGCGATGATGGATTTGGGGGCGATGGTCTGCACCCGTTCGAAACCCAAATGTGAACTGTGCCCGCTGAAAACCGGCTGCGTGGCATATGCCAACCACAGCTGGGCGCAGTATCCCGGCAAGAAGCCGAAGCAAACCCTGCCGGAGCGCGTGGGCTATTTGCTGATCATGCAGCACCAAGACGAGGTGTTGCTGTTCCAGCGTCCGCCGAGTGGTCTGTGGGGTGGCTTGTTCTGCTTCCCGCAGTTTACATCGGAAGCCGAATTACGCGAGTGGTTAGCCCGGCGGCAAATTAACGCCGATACGCTTGCGCAGCAAACCGCATTTCGCCATACCTTCAGCCATTTCCATCTGGATATTGTGCCTATGTGGCTCAGCGTGCAGTCTATGGACGCGTGCATGGATGAAGGCGCTGCTCTCTGGTATAACTTAGCCCAGCCACCGTCAGTCGGGCTGGCGGCCCCCGTGGAGCGCCTGTTACAGCAGTTACGCGCCGGCGCTCTGGTGTGAGCGACGGCCATAAAGAGGAATAGTCATGAGCAGAACCATTTTTTGTACCTTCCTGCAGCGCGACGCTGAAGGCCAGGACTTCCAGCTTTATCCGGGCGAGCTTGGAAAGCGCATCTACAACGAAATTTCAAAAGAAGCCTGGGCCCAGTGGCAGCATAAGCAAACCATGCTGATTAACGAGAAAAAGCTCAGCATGATGAATCCTGAGCACCGCAAGCTGCTGGAGCAGGAGATGGTGAACTTCCTGTTCGAAGGGAAAGAGGTTCATATCGAAGGCTATACGCCGCCAGAAAAACAATAACATAAGGGCCTTTGGGCCCTTTATTACAACACAACTCGCACACCCGGAATGATGAAAAAATATTTAGCGCTAGCCCTGATTGCGCCGTTGCTCATTTCGTGTTCAGGCTCCAAAAAGGGTACGCCCTTTAACGAAGCCTGGGTAAAAGACACCAACGGTTTTGACATTCTGATGGGGCAATTTGCCCATAACATCGAGAATATCTGGGGATACAACGAAGTTCTGGTCGCCGGACCGAAGGACTACGTGAAGTATTCCGATCAGTACTACACCCGCAGCCACATCAACTTTGATGCGGGCACCATCACCTTTGAAACCATCGCCGGAACCGACCCGACGGGTCGCCTGCGTCAGACCATCATCAAAACGCTGTTGATGGGTGACGATCCGGGCTCGGTTGACCTCTACTCCGACGCGGATGATATCCAGATATCCAAAGAGCCGTTCCTGTATGGGCAGGTGGTGGATAACACCGGGCAGCCGATACGCTGGCAGGGCCGCGCGTCCAATTACGCCGACTGGCTGCTGCAAAACCGCCTCAAGAGCCGCAATAACGGGCTGCACATGATCTACAGCGTGACCATCAACCTGGTGCCGAATCACCTTGATAAACGTGCACATAAGTACATAGGCATGGTCCGTCAGGCGTCACGCAAATACGGCGTCGATGAATCGTTGATTCTGGCAATTATGCAGACTGAATCGTCATTTAACCCGTATGCGGTCAGCAATTCTGATGCGCTGGGGCTGATGCAGGTTGTGCAGCACACCGCCGGGAAAGACGTCTTTAAAGCGCAGGGCAAATCCGGAACGCCGAGCCGCAGCTTCCTTTTCGATCCGGCCAGCAATATCGACACCGGCACCGCCTATCTGGCGATGCTCAACAACGTTTATCTCAGTGGGATTGATAATCCAACCTCGCGGCGTTATGCGGTAATAACCGCCTACAACGGCGGCGCGGGTAGCGTGCTGCGGGTGTTCTCCAGCGATAAAGTTCAGGCGGCCAATATTATCAACAGCATGGCACCGGGGGATGTTTATCAGACCCTGACCACCCGCCATCCGTCGCAGGAATCACGTCGCTATCTGTATAAAGTGAACAATACGCAGAAGAGCTATCGTCGGAAGTAATGTCTCATCCCGGTTTTATCCCTCTCCCCGGACGGTAAAGTGGGAGAGGGTCGGGTGAGCGCATCACACTGCACAATCCCACCAACCATACAAAAATGTTATTTGCGTCACTAAACCATCCTGCAAAAGAATAAATATTGCATTTATTTGCGGGCGGTAACAAAACGCAGCGCTCGTGATAGATAGAATCGCATCAAATACACGCCACGAATGTTTCTATAACAACATAGCGCCCATCACTTTGTGAGGAAAGTAACATGAACCTTAAGCTGCAGCTCAAAATACTGTCGTTCCTGCAGTTCTGCCTCTGGGGGAGCTGGCTGACGACACTTGGCTCCTATATGTTCGTCACGCTCAAATTCGACGGCGCATCTATTGGTGCCGTCTATAGTTCTCTGGGGATTGCCGCCGTACTGATGCCGACGTTGCTCGGGATCGTGGCGGATAAGTGGATCAGCGCTAAATGGGTGTATGCCTTTTGCCATCTGGTCGGGGCCGTCACACTGTTTATGGCGGCGGGCGTTACCACGCCGGGGGCGATGTTTGTCGTTATCCTGCTGAACTCCCTGGCCTATATGCCGACGCTCGGCCTGGTCAACACCATCTCCTACTACCGCCTGAAATCGGCGGGCCTGGACATCGTGACCGACTTCCCGCCGATCCGCATCTGGGGCACCATTGGCTTTATCCTGGCCATGTGGGCGGTGAGCTTCTCCGGCTTTGAACTGAGCCATATGCAGCTTTACATCGGCGCGGCGCTCTCGGTGGTGCTGGCGTTGTTTACCCTGACCCTGCCGCATATCCCGGTGTCCAATCAGCAGCAGAAGCAGAGCTGGAGCAGCATGCTGGGCCTCGATGCCTTTGCGTTGTTTAAAAACAAACGCATGGCCATTTTCTTTATCTTCTCCATGCTGCTGGGCGCTGAGCTGCAAATTACCAATATGTTCGGCAACACCTTCCTGCACAGCTTTGATAACAACCCGCTGTTCTCCGGGAGCTTTATCGTTGAACACGCCTCGGTGATGATGTCGATTTCACAGATTTCTGAAACCCTGTTCATCCTGACCATCCCGTTCTTCCTCAGCCGCTACGGCATCAAGAACGTAATGTTAATCAGTATTTTCGCGTGGATGCTGCGCTTCGGCCTGTTCGCTTACGGCGATCCAAGTGCATTCGGCACCATCCTGCTGGTGCTGTCGATGATAGTCTACGGTTGTGCATTCGACTTCTTCAACATTTCGGGTTCAGTGTTTGTGGAAAAAGAAGTACGCCCTGAAATCCGCGCCAGCGCGCAGGGCATGTTCCTGATGATGACTAACGGCTTCGGGTGCATTCTGGGTGGGATCGTCAGCGGTAAAGTGGTTGAGATGTATACCGTCAGCGGTATAACCGACTGGAAAAGCGTGTGGCTGATTTTCGCGGCGTATTCGCTGGTTCTGGCCTTCGCCTTCGTGGCCCTGTTCAAATACAAACATGTGCCAACGGTGAACGGTGCGCAGCCTGTGGCGCATTAATCAGTTCCAAAACGCCCGGCGGCGTTACACTTGCCTGGCCTACGGTTTGTAGGCCCGATAAGCGTCAGCGCCCTCGAGCAAAAAAGCGTAGAGTTTGCCAGCAGTCTCAAACGGAGGGGAATTCCCCTCCGTTCTTTCTTCACGATTTCAGCACGTAGCCATACAGTCGCTTAATCCCATCCGCATCTTTCTCACTGTAAACGCCCTGCAACTCCGGTGAAAAACCGGGCAGCATGTTCACGCCCTCTTCCAGGGCGAGGAAATACTGCTGAACCGCCCCGCCCCAGATTTCCCCCGGCACCACACACAGCACGCCTGGCGGATACGGCAGCGCACCTTCCGCAGCAATCCGGCCTTCCGCCTCGCTGAGGCGCACCAGTTCGACGTTCCCGCGGATAAACTCGATATTGGCATCCTGCGGATTCATCACCACCGCCGGGAAACTCTCTTTACGGAACATCGCTTTTTGCAGGTCTTTCACGCCAAAACTAACGTACAGGTCATGCATTTCCTGGCACAGCTGACGCAGAGTGTAATCGCGATAGCGTACAGGATATTTACTGAACACCGACGGCAGCACAGCGGCCAGCGGGGTATCGTCTTCAATATGCTGCTCAAACTGGCCGAGCATCGCCACCAGATGCGCCAGCTTCTCCGTGCTCTCGGCGGGGGTGAGCAGGAACAGGATCGAGTTGAGATCGCATTTCTCCGGCACGATGCCGTTTTCACGCAGATAGTGGGCGAGGATCGTCGCCGGAATGCCAAAGTCGGTATATTGCCCCGTATCGGCGTCGATCCCCGGCGTGGTCAGCAGCAGTTTGCACGGATCGACAAAATACTGATCCTGCGCGTAACCTTCAAAGCCGTGCCAGCGTTCACCCGGGCCAAAGCTGAAGAAACGGCGTTCGCGGGCAATGGCCTCCGTGGGATGATCCTGCCACGGACGACCGGCCACCGTCGGCGGAATAAAGGGTTTGATCATCTTGCAGTTGGCAATGATCGCTTTACGTGCCTCGATGCCGAGCGTCACGCACTCTGCCCACAGCCGACGCCCGCTCTCCCCTTCGTGAATTTTGGCATTCACATCCAGCGCGGCGAACAGCGGATAAAACGGGCTGGTGGAGGCGTGCAGCATGTAGGCGTTGTTCAGCCGCTTATAGGGGCAAAAACGCGCCTGACCGCGAATATGATTGTCTTTCTTATGGATCTGCGACGTCTGGGAGAAACCGGCCTGCTGCTTATGCACCGACTGGGTTACGAAAATGCCCGGATCGTTTTCATTTAGCTCCAACAGCAGCGGCGAACAGTCGGCCATCATCGGGATAAACTGCTCGTAGCCAACCCATGCCGAGTCAAACAGAATGTAATCGCAGAGATGACCAATCTTATCGACTACCTGACGGGCGTTATAAATGGTGCCGTCGTAAGTCCCGAGCTGGATAACCGCCAGGCGGAATGGACGCGCGTCATCCGCTTTATGCGGTGCCACTTCGCGGATAAGCTCCCGCAGATAGCCATCATCAAAGCAGTGCTCATCAATCCCGCCAATAAAACCAAACGGATTGCGCGAGGCCTCGAGATACACCGGCGTGGCCCCGGCCTGGATCAGCGCCCCATGATGGTTTGATTTGTGGTTGTTGCGGTCAAATAACACCAGGTCGCCGCGGGTCAGCAGCGCATTGGTGACGACCTTATTCGCCGCAGAGGTGCCGTTGAGGACAAACCAGGTCTTATCCGCATTAAACACTTTCGCTGCGAACTTTTGCGCCCGCTTGGCCGCCCCTTCGTGAATTAACAAATCACCCAGTTTGACGTCGGCGTTGCACATGTCGGCACGGAAAATATTCTCCCCGAAGAAGTCATAGAACTGGCGACCCGCCGGATGCTTCTTGAAAAATTCGCCGTGCTGATGCCCCGGACAGGCAAAGGTGCTGTTGCCCATTGCCACATACTGCGTCAGCGTGTCGAAAAACGGTGGCAGAAGCTGATCTTCATAGCGCGTGGCCGCCGCTTCAAGCTCCAGCCACTGCTGTCCGCTGCCGTTGATGACTGCCTCAACGCCTTCGGGCGCTTGCAGGGCTTCCTCAGAGAACAGGAACACCGGCAGCTGAAAACCGGTTCGCTTGAGCAACGTAAGAATGCCGCTGCGGCTATCCGCAACGGTAATGACCACTGCCGCCACGTCGGTAAAATCGGTACTGTCCAGCGCCACCACCTTACGGTGAGTGGAGAGACGAGAAACCAGCTCGCGGCTGGCGGCAATGTGCATTGATTTCATAAGCGCGACTACCCAAATCGGGAGAATAAAAGGCCCGGATTCCGGTGCCCCAGGGGTGATAAGCAGAAAATTCGCGCAATAATTACACCTTTCGCCAACCCGCGCAAGATGAAATCAATATGCAGCTTTTCGGGCCGCAAGGCGCTAAATAAGCGCAAAAATTGATTATAAATTCACTGTAAGCGCATAAAACATTGATATCAAATCGCTGTTCTACATCTCGTCATTTTGCAGAAATGGTGAGAGATTGCGCAGTCCGTCGCGAAACACACAAATTTCGTTGACGAGGCGGGCCGAATCTAGTTTAATGCGCCCCGTTGCCCGGATAGCTCAGTCGGTAGAGCAGGGGATTGAAAATCCCCGTG
>NZ_JAWXRD010000004.1:0-170771 GCF_033843265.1 Scandinavium lactucae | reverse complement strand
AGCAGTTGACTTTTAATCAATTGGTCGCAGGTTCGAATCCTGCACGACCCACCAAATTTAAACAAAAGCGCCTTCTGGCGCTTTTGTTGTTTCTGGGCACAGTGCTCAACGTGCAGAATGAGAACCTGCTGCAGGTTCGAGTCGAACGCAGTGAGACAACGGAGCCGCGTGCGGCGACGACCCGGAGGGCGAGCGAAGCGAGTCATCCTGCACGAAATGCCGAATTCCCCAACTCTTTCCCTATCAAGCCTGCCTCGCCTCTGCCGATAACCCTTATTTCGACATTAAGGCATTTATCATGGCTGCAATTTCTTTACCCTCTTCTTCTGCCCCAGGCCTGCAAACGACGACCAGCTCTGCGGCACCGCAGGGCAACGATATTTCATCGCAGATGACCCGCATAACTCAACAAATCACCAAACTGACGCAGCAACTGAAAACCATTGCTGACGGTAGCGGCGATGCTGAAGAGAAACAGAAACAGGCGGAGATGATTCAGGAGCAAATTACGATGCTCGAAGCGCAACTGGCTCAGCTCCAGCGCCAGCAGGCGGAGAAAGAACAGGCCCAGCAGACGTCTGCTACGCCGATGACCGGGGTCAATACCCCCTCCGACGATCACCAGATTGATATTTACGTCTGATACAGCACGTCGTGAGCGCGGGCGGCGGTAAGCGCCTGCGCCTGCTGGCCCACCACGTCCCACAGGGCCTGAGCGGCAGTGGAAAGCGAGCGGTTTTTACGCCGTGCCAGCATCAACTGACGTTCGACCACCGGCGTCAACCGCTTCACCATCAGCTGGCTTCCCTGCGGTAATGGCAGTGCCAGCGCCGGTAAAATGCTGATCCCAATCCCGGCCTCGACCATCGGGAATAAGGTCGCCGGATGGCCTATCTCCTGCACAATCTCAGCGGTGATTGCGTGATGCATCAGCGCGGCATCAATCAACGGGCGGCTCCCCGACGCATAATCCTGCAACACCAAACGCGTTCCCTGTAATTCTTGCCAATTGACGCTCGGCAGGCTGGCAAAAAGATGATCGGTTCGGCATAACACAAAAAACGGCTCCGACAATACTGGCTCACATTGCAAATCACCGACGGCACCAGGGTCGATAACAATGCCGAAATCCACTTCCCCCTGACGAATACTCTCCAGCACCCACTGCTGTGGGCGATCGTGCAGGACAAAATCGATCTCCGGATAGTGCAGATTACTGGCGGCGATACATTGCGGAATGAGATGTGCCGAAATGGTCTGACTGGCGGCCACGCGCACGGTGCCGGTCAGCTGCTGGCCGACGCGACCGGCTTCACGCAGCGTGCTGTTCAGCTCGTCAAGCAGACGCTCGAGTCGGGCTGCAAGCTGCTGTCCCGCTTCGGTCAGCACAACTTCGCGGGTAGTACGGTCCAGTAACTTCACGCCGGTTTGATGCTCTAGCTCTTTCACACTATGACTTACCGCCGACTGGCTAAGGCCAATCATCTCCCCTGCCCGACTAAAGCTTTTAGCCTGGGCGACGGTAATAAAAACTTTCAGCTGACGCAGGGAATAATTCATCTGTTAAATTCATCAATGGATGCAATAAATCAATTTTATTTCTCAAAGCAGAATAAGCACAATAGCGACATCGACTTTCAGGAGCGTTTATGAAACTTTTCCGCATTCTCGACCCCTTTACGCTGACGCTGATCTGCGTTGTGTTGCTGGCTTCGCTGTTCCCTGCCCGCGGCGGCTTTGTCCCGTTTTTTGAAGGCCTGACTACCGCCGCCATTGCGCTGCTGTTCTTTATGCACGGCGCGAAGCTCTCTCGGGAAGCCATTATCGCCGGAGGGAGCCACTGGCGACTGCACCTGTGGGTGATGTGCAGCACTTTCGTACTGTTCCCGGTTCTGGGGGTGTTGTTCGCCCGATGGGCTCCGGTCAATGTCGATCCGGCGTTGTATAACGGATTCCTGTATCTGTGCATTCTGCCCGCCACCGTGCAATCGGCCATTGCTTTCACCTCAATGGCGGGTGGAAACGTCGCAGCCGCCGTGTGCTCTGCATCGGCATCAAGCCTGTTGGGGATCTTCGTTTCACCGCTGCTGGTCGGCCTGCTGATGAATCTGCACGGCGCTGAAGGTAGCCTGGAACAGGTCGGTAAAATTATGCTGCAACTGTTGCTGCCATTCGTGCTGGGTCATTTATCGCGTCCGTGGACCGCAGCCTGGGTGACGCGCAATAAGAAATGGATCAGTAAAACCGACCAGACATCCATTCTGCTGGTGGTCTATTCCGCGTTCAGTGAAGCAGTGGTGAACGGTATCTGGCACAAAGTCGGTCTGGGTTCACTGCTGTTTATCGTGGTGGTAAGCATTGTGTTGCTGGCGATTGTTATCGTGGTAAACACGGTAGTTGCGCGCAAGTGCGGCTTCAATAAAGCGGATGAGATTACGATTGTGTTCTGCGGCTCGAAAAAGAGCCTCGCCAACGGCATCCCGATGGCAAATATTCTGTTCCCAACGGCCATGATTGGCATGATGGTGCTGCCGCTAATGATCTTCCACCAAATCCAGCTGATGGTATGTGCGGTGCTGGCGCGTCGCTATAAGCGCCAGACCGAACGACTTCAGGCAAAAAATGCCGTTGATGAGGCGAAAGCTTAACGACTGCGCTTCAGGGGCTGCACCAGATGGGTCAGCCCCTCCGATTTAATCAGCAGCGTGATGGCCATCAACTCCCCGAGACGCCCGGCAGGAAATTCATCCTTACGGGCAAACCACAGTAGATACTCCTCGGGCACATCAATCAACATCCGGCCTTTGTACTTACCAAACGGCATTTCGGTATTGGCAATTTCAATCAGCTGCTCTTTTTCCACGTCAGACTCCTAACAGGCGCAGCATTTCGGCTTCGTCGATAACCTCAATGCCCAGCTCCTGCGCTTTCGCAAGCTTCGAACCCGCCGCTTCTCCCGCTATTACCAGGTCGGTTTTCTTCGATACGCTGCCCGCCACTTTCGCGCCCAGCGCAATCAGCTGCGCTTTGGCATCGTCACGTGACATTTGGCTCAGGCTGCCGGTCAGCACCACGGTTTTACCGGCAAACGGGCTGTCTATCTCTTCAGCGTTAATAATTACCGGCGCAGGCCAGTGCACGCCTTCGTTTTGCAACTGCTGAATCACATCGCGGTTGCTGTCTTCGGCAAAGAAATTGAAGACGTGCGTTGCGACGACAATGCCGACATCCGGCACTTTTTGCAGATCGTCAACGGAAGCGGCAATCAGCGCATCCAGAGTACCAAAATGGGCAGCCAGTCCGGCGGCAGTTGCCTCACCCACTTCGCGAATGCCAAGCGCATACAGGAAGCGAGCAAAGGTGGTCTCTTTCGCTTTGTCGAGCGCATTGACCACATTTTGTGCCGACTTTGGCCCCATCCGGTCGAGTCCGGTCAACTTGCCCGCCGTCAAGCGGAACAGATCTGCTGGGGTGTGGACGTACTCTTTCTCCACCAACTGATCGATAATTTTGTCGCCCATCCCGTCAACGTCCAGTGCCCGACGGGAGACGAAGTGCTTCAGCGCTTCTTTACGCTGTGCGCCGCAAATCAGACCGCCGGTACAGCGCGTGACCACTTCACCTTCCACGCGTTCCACATCTGACCCGCAGACCGGACACTGGGCCGGGAACTCAACGGGGCGAGTGTCCGCCGGGCGCTCGGACAGCACCACGTTCACCACCTGCGGGATAACATCCCCGGCGCGGCGAATCACCACTTTGTCACCAATTCGCAGGCCCAGACGTTCAATTTCATCGGCGTTATGCAAGGTGGCATTACTTACCAGCACACCCGCCACCTGTACCGGCTCGAGGCGTGCGACGGGTGTGATCGCCCCGGTGCGTCCAACCTGGAATTCGACATCGCGCACAAACGTCATTTGTTCCTGCGCGGGGAATTTAAACGCCACCGCCCAGCGCGGGGCACGCGCCACGAAGCCCAGTTGTTCCTGCAACGTCAGCGAGTCGACCTTCACTACCACACCGTCGATATCAAACCCGAGCGTCGGGCGGTCTTCTTCCACTTTGTGATAGTAAGCGAGCACTTCCTCTGGCGAACTGCACAGCTTCACCCGGTTGCTGACCGGCAGCCCCCAGGCTTTGAATTGCTGCAGACGCCCCAGATGGCTGCCCGGTAGTTCCCCGCCTTCCAGCACACCCACCCCATAGCAGAAGAAAGTGAGCGGTCGCTTCGCGGTCACGCGCGGGTCGAGCTGACGCAGCGATCCCGCCGCCGCGTTACGCGGGTTAGCGAACAGCTTGCCGCCGGTACGGCGTGCCTCTTCATTGATTTTCTCGAAGCCCGCCTGCGGGAGGAACACCTCGCCACGCACTTCCAGACGGGCCGGAATATTGTCGCCGCGCAGTTTGAGCGGAATGGCGCGAATGGTACGCACATTGGCGGTAATATCTTCGCCAGTGGTGCCATCGCCACGCGTCGCGGCCTGAATCAGCACGCCGTTCTCGTAGAGAATACTGACCGCGAGACCATCGAGCTTAAGCTCACAGCAATAGGTCAGGGCATCGGTACTTTTGAGGCGATCCTGCACGCGCTTGTTGAAAGCGACAAAGCTCTCTTCATCGAACACGTTATCGAGCGATAGCATCGGCACTTCATGGCGAATCTGGCTAAACGACGCCAGCGGTGCGGCTCCGACACGCTGCGTAGGGGAATCCGGGGTAATCAGTTCTGGATGCTGTTGCTCAAGCTCGCGCAGTTCGCGCATCAGGCGGTCATATTCCGCGTCCGGCACTTCCGGCGCATCCATGACATGGTAGAGGTATTCGTGATGGCGAAGCGTGGTTCGCAGTTCAGTCAGTTGTTGTTCGATTGGTTCCATATCCCACCATCAATGATAAAAAACCCCCGACAGGCGGGGGTTCAGGAAGGGTGTGATACGCCGGGCGGTTACGCGTTGGCGTCTTTCACTTCGCGGATGCGGTCCTGGTACTCACGTACCTTTTGCGGGGTGATCATCCGGCGCTGGTCATCGAGCACCACGCCGCCCACTTCGTCCGCAATAAACTGCGCTGATTGCAGCATCAGTTTGAAGTTCTGCAGTTCGTCACCGTAGGACGGCACCTGCATGAAGATGGTCACGCCAGGCGTTTGCATATCGGCCATGTTTTCCGGATCGAATGTGCCAGGCTTCACCATATTGGCGAGGCTGAACAACGCCGGACCACCGCCGCCAGGATTGAGATGGCGATGGTAAATATTCATATCACCGAACACAAAACCGGTTTGCTCTACGCTGTTACGCAGCAGTTCGCCGTTAATCTGCGACCCTTGATGCGCGGCAACGCTCAGAACGATAACCGTTTCTTTGCGCTCCTGCTTCACCGGCTGCGGTTCTGGCTGAGGTTCAGCCACAGGTTGCTGAGGCTGTGCAACCGGCTGCGGGGCAACAGGTTCCGGCGCAGTTGCGGCAGACGGGTGCGGCTGAGGCGCAGGCTGTGCGACCTGAGGCTGTACCGGCTGCTGATACTGCGGGGCGGCAGGTTGCTGTGGCACGACAGGCTGTTGAACCGGCTGATGCTGTTCAGGTGCCTGATGTGCGGGCTGCGGCTGATGTACCGGAGGCTGCTGCGGCTGAGGCTGAGAATGGCGCACAGACTCTTCCTGGCGAACAGGCGGTTGCACCTGACGCTCATACGGCGGCTGGTACTGGTGCTGCGGCACCTGACGGGCTGCATCATGCTCCCCGACATTCACATTTTGGGCAGGGTTAGCCCGGTGAACACGAACTTCACCTACGCCTTCAACCTCGTCATCGAAGTCGTCATCCGACTCATCGTCGTTACGCGATTTCATGCGTTTCATTGGGCGATCGCGGAACATCGAAGAACGTTCTTTGCGGCTGGTCCAGAAACCGTGAACCAGCAATGCGATTATGGCGATCGCGCCAACAATGATTAATATCAGACGCAAATCCTGCATCATTATATTCTCTGTTGTTCTAACACCTTGCCACCACGGCAAACATTTACTCACTAAGAGTATTTGCCGATTACGTCAAGTGCAAGTGCGTACCAGGAAATCGGAGCATAAAGATGAACCAAATCGTGCTTTTTGCTGTTTTTTCGAACATTTCTTAACTGGATCTCGTTCGACATGTCGATAATATACTCGCGCAACGACCTGGACTTTATTAAAAGGAGCATCACCTGACCATGGTTTCCTCTTCTTCTCCCCGCAGTGGGGCTTACTACTTTTCTCAGGGCTGGAAGCTGATAAGCCTGCCGGGGATCCGTCGTTACGTTTTCCTGCCGCTGCTGGTGAATATCATCCTGATGGGTGGCGCATTCTGGTGGCTGTTCAGCGAACTCGGCGGTTGGATCCCCGCGCTGATGAGTCACGTTCCGGACTGGCTGCAATGGCTGAGCTATTTGCTGTGGCCCATTGTGGTGATTTCAGTGCTGTTGGTGTTCGGTTACTTCTTCTCGACCATCACCAACTGGATTGCCGCGCCGTTCAGCGGCCTGCTGGCAGAACAGCTCGAAGCCCGATTAACCGGGGCGACACCGCCCGATACCGGCGTGCTGGGCGTCATGAAAGACGTGCCGCGCATAATGAAACGTGAATGGCAGAAACTGGCGTGGTATTTACCGCGCGCCCTCATTCTACTGATGCTTTACTTCATCCCTGGTATCGGCCAGACCGTTGCGCCGGTGCTGTGGTTCCTGTTCAGCGCGTGGATGATGGCGATTCAGTATTGTGACTATCCATTCGACAACCACAAGGTGCCGTTTAAAACCATGCGTGAAGCGCTGCGCGCCCGCAAAGCCACCAATATGCAGTTTGGCGCGTTAACCAGCCTGTTTACAATGATCCCGGTCCTCAACCTGGTGATCCTGCCGGTCGCCATTTGTGGCGCGACCGCCATGTGGGTCGACTGCTATCGCGACAAGCACGCGGTCTGGAAGTGACTGTCTTCTGTATATAAAAGTAAATAAGGGGTGGCATATGCCCCCCCTTATTCCATACTGGTAACCGTTATTTCACATCAGAATAACCATATGCGAAAACTTTACTTCCGCATCAGGGCCATCCGCGTATGCTGGTGTCGTTCCCAAATTTCATACAGTTAAGGACGGGCTATGAGTAAGATTTTTGAAGATAACTCGCTGACAATCGGTCATACGCCGCTGGTTCGTCTGAACCGAATCGGTAATGGACGCATCCTCGCGAAGGTGGAATCACGCAACCCGAGCTTCAGCGTCAAATGCCGTATCGGTGCCAACATGATTTGGGATGCCGAAAAACGTGGTGTGCTGAAACCGGGTATCGAACTGGTTGAACCGACCAGTGGTAACACCGGGATCGCACTCGCTTATGTGGCTGCCGCGCGGGGCTACAAACTGACGCTGACCATGCCAGAAACCATGAGTATTGAGCGTCGCAAGCTGCTGAAAGCGCTGGGCGCGAATCTGGTGCTGACCGAAGGTGCGAAAGGCATGAAAGGTGCCATTCAGAAAGCCGAAGAAATTGTGGCGGACAACCCGGAAAAATTCCTGCTGCTACAGCAGTTCAGTAACCCGGCAAACCCGGAAATCCACGAGAAAACCACAGGCCCGGAAATTTGGGAAGACACTGACGGCCAGGTTGATGTGTTTATCGCGGGCGTCGGCACCGGTGGGACCCTCACCGGAGTGTCTCGCTATATTAAAGGCACAAAAGGCAAAACCGACTTGATTAGCGTCGCGGTTGAACCGACCGATTCCCCGGTCATCACCCAGGCACTGGCAGGCGATGAAATCAAGCCAGGACCACATAAAATTCAGGGTATCGGCGCGGGCTTTATCCCGGGCAACCTCGATCTGAAGCTCATCGATAAAGTGGTGACCATCACTAACGAAGAAGCCATCTCCACCGCACGCCGTCTGATGGAGGAAGAAGGTATTCTGGCCGGGATTTCGTCAGGCGCAGCCGTTGCTGCCGCACTGAAACTGCAGGAAGACGAAACCTTTACCAATAAGAACATTGTGGTTATCCTACCGTCGTCGGGTGAGCGTTACTTGAGCACTGCGTTGTTTGCCGATCTCTTTACTGAGAAAGAATTGCAACAGTAATGCCAAATGTAAAAAGTTGACCAAAAAAGCACCCGACAGGGTGCTTTTTTGTGGCACAGGTCATACTTTTGGTCCACCTGGCATTGCTTCCCCCTGTCGGGTCTGGTATTTAACCCTCATATTTATTTTGATGCGCGAAATTATTCATTTGAGCATTTACGCTAGCTGAATCGATTTTATGATTTGGTTCAAATCTTGCTTTCGCGGCATAATGTTTAATGACGAGCTAAACGTCACCGGCCAGAAGTGCCTGCCAGGATCGCGTCAGACCTTCTGTATCGCTTTCGTATCCGCCGGCGCTAATCAATACAGGCTAAAGTGTAGTCGCCAGGCTAGACTTTAGTTCCACAACACTAAACCTATAAGTTGGGGAAATATAATGTTCCAGCAAGAAGTTACCATTACCGCTCCGAACGGTCTGCATACCCGCCCTGCCGCTCAGTTTGTTAAAGAAGCCAAAGGCTTCGCTTCTGAGATCACAGTAACCTCCAACGGCAAAAGCGCCAGCGCTAAAAGCCTGTTCAAACTGCAGACTTTGGGTCTGACTCAGGGCACCGTGGTGACCATTTCTGCTGAAGGCGAAGACGAGCAGAAAGCAGTTGAACATCTGGTTAAGCTGATGGCTGAACTCGAGTAAGTTCACGAGTTCTTTTTAAAATCAGTCACAAGTAAGGTAGGGTTATGATTTCAGGCATTTTAGCATCCCCGGGTATCGCTTTCGGCAAAGCATTGCTGCTGAAAGAAGACGAAATTGTCATCGACCGGAAGAAAATTTCTGCCGACAGCGTTGACCAGGAAGTTGAACGCTTTCTGAGTGGTCGCGCGAAGGCGTCCGCACAGCTGGAAGCAATCAAGACGAAAGCTGGTGAAACGTTCGGCGAAGAAAAAGAAGCCATCTTCGAAGGCCACATCATGTTGCTGGAAGATGAGGAGCTGGAGCAGGAAATCATAGCCCTGATTAAAGATAAGCACATGACTGCTGATGCAGCAGCCAATGAGATTATCGAAGGTCAGGCGACTGCTCTTGAAGAACTGGACGACGAATACCTGAAAGAACGTGCGGCTGACGTACGTGACATCGGTAAACGCCTGATGCGCAACATTTTGGGTCTGGCTATCATCGACCTGAGCGCTATTCAGGACGAAGTTATCCTGGTTGCCAAAGACCTGACACCGTCCGAAACCGCACAGCTGAACCTGAACAAGGTGCTGGGTTTCATCACTGACATCGGTGGCCGTACCTCCCACACCTCTATCATGGCCCGTTCCCTTGAACTGCCAGCGATCGTGGGCACCGGTAGCGTGACTTCCGAAGTTAAAAACGACGACTATCTGATCCTCGATGCGGTTAACAACAAAGTTTACGTTAACCCGACTAACGAAGAGATCGACGCCCTGCGTAAGATTCAGACCCAGGTTGCGGAAGAGAAAGCCGAACTGGCAAAACTGAAAGACCTGCCAGCGATTACTCTCGACGGTCATCAGGTTGAAGTCTGTGCCAACATCGGTACCGTGCGTGATATCGACGGTGCAGAGCGCAATGGCGCTGAAGGTGTCGGCCTGTATCGTACAGAATTCCTGTTCATGGACCGTGATGCGCTGCCAACTGAAGAAGAACAGTTTGCCGCATACAAAGCCGTTGCTGAAGCCTGTGGCTCTCAAGCGGTTATCGTCCGTACCATGGACATCGGTGGCGACAAAGAGCTGCCGTACATGAACTTCCCAAAAGAAGAGAACCCGTTCCTGGGCTGGCGCGCAGTGCGTATCGCCATGGATCGTAAAGAGATCCTGCGTGACCAGGTTCGCGCCATCCTGCGTGCATCCGCTTTCGGTAAACTGCGCATCATGTTCCCGATGATCATCTCTGTTGAAGAAGTGCGTGCACTTAAGAAAGAGATCGAAATCTACAAACAGGAACTGCGTGACGAAGGTAAAGCGTTTGACGAATCAATCGAAGTGGGCGTGATGGTGGAAACACCGGCTGCGGCAACGATTGCGCGTCATTTAGCCAAAGAAGTTGACTTCTTTAGTATCGGAACCAATGATTTAACGCAGTACACCCTGGCAGTTGACCGTGGTAATGATATGATCTCGCATCTTTACCAGCCGATGTCACCGTCTGTCCTCACCCTGATCAAGCAAGTTATTGATGCTTCTCATGCTGAAGGCAAGTGGACTGGCATGTGTGGTGAGCTTGCAGGCGATGAACGTGCTACACTTCTGTTGCTGGGTATGGGTCTGGACGAATTCTCTATGAGTGCCATTTCCATCCCGCGCATTAAGAAGATTATCCGTAACACGAACTTCGAAGATGCGAAGGTTTTAGCAGAGCAGGCTCTTGCTCAACCGACAACGGACGAGTTAATGACGCTGGTTAACAAGTTCATTGAAGAAAAAACAATCTGCTAATCCACGAGATGCGGCCCAAATTACTGCTTAGGAGAAGATCATGGGTTTGTTCGATAAACTGAAATCTCTGGTTTCTGATGATAAGAAAGACACCGGAACTATTGAGATTGTTGCTCCGCTCTCTGGCGAGATCGTCAACATCGAAGACGTGCCGGATGTTGTTTTTGCTGAGAAAATCGTGGGCGATGGCATTGCTATCAAACCGACCGGCAACAAAATGGTTGCGCCGGTAGACGGTACCATCGGTAAAATCTTTGAAACCAACCACGCGTTCTCAATCGAGTCCGACAGTGGTATTGAGTTGTTCGTTCACTTCGGTATCGATACCGTTGAACTGAAAGGCGAAGGTTTCAAACGTATCGCGGAAGAAGGCCAGCGCGTTAAAGTTGGCGATCCGGTGATCGAGTTCGATCTGGCCCTGCTGGAAGAGAAAGCCAAGTCTACCCTGACTCCGGTTGTTATCTCCAACATGGACGAGATCAAAGAGCTGATCAAACTGTCCGGTAGCGTGACCGTCGGTGAAACTCCGGTTATCCGCATCAAGAAGTAATTGATGCCGCTCGGATAGACAAATGGCGCCCTCGGGCGCCATTTTTGTTTCTGTGGTTCACCGTTATCGTGGTGGCAGAATCAGCTCATCGTAGCCTTTTTCCAGCGTATAACGCATCACCTCGACCACTCGGTTTCCGGCCGCATGTACGCAATCCGCCAAGGTTTTCCCCTGCACCACACCGCTTATCAGTTCAGAACAGAACAGGTCACCAGTACCTTTTAAATCGGTCGCCACGCGGGGCCAGCCGCTGACATCCACACTCTCTTTCGTCACCAGCACTACATGAATGTCATTGTCATCCGCCACCGGCGCACTGGTGATCGCCACCCACTTTAGGGTGTCCGAAAGCAAACTTTTCGCCGCGATAATCGCGTTATCCAGCGTGTCGCACGGCTTACCACTGAGCACACCCAGCTCAAACACATTCGGCGTAATACCCTGCGCCAGCGGCAGAAGATGTTCGCAATAGGCCGCCGGGATTTCCGGTTTTACGTAAACGCCACTGTCGGTGTCGCCAATCACCGGGTCCACCAGAATCATCATCTGCGGATGTTTTTCCCGCATCGCCTTCAGCCACTGCGCCAGAATGGCAATCTGGCTGGCGCTGCCCATATAGCCAGTGGTGACTGCTTTAAGCTCGCGCAGCGCATCACGCTCTTCGAGCGCACGCAGATAGCCACTGAACCACTCATCCGGAATAACCCCTCCATAGAAGGTGTCGTAATGTGGCGTATTGCTGAACAGCACCGTCGGCACCGCCAGCACATTGAGGTTATGCTGCTTAATATTCGGCACCGCCACGCTGTTACCGACGCTGCCGTAAACCACCTGAGACTGCACGGCCACAATATCGGCCTGTTGCGCCCGGGTTTTATCCCGGAAAAGAATCATCTCCATGACCGTTAAATCCCCGCCCCCTGACTGTAACTCTCTTCTCCAAACACGCCGGTCGACAAATAACGATCGCCGCGATCGCAGATAATCGCCACCACCACGGCCTCCGGATTAGCTCTCGCCACCCGTAGCGCACCGGCGACGGCACCACCAGAACTCACGCCGCAGAAAATGCCTTCCCGCACCGCCAGTTCACGCATGGTATTTTCCGCGTCCCGCTGATGAATATCCATGACCTCATCCACCAGAGAGGCATTAAAAATGCCTGGCATATAGGCCGCAGGCCAGCGGCGAATGCCCGGGATGCTGCTGCCCTCTTCCGGCTGCAAGCCGACGATTGACACCTTTTTCGCCTGCTCACGCAGAAAGCGCGACACGCCGGTAATCGTCCCGGTGGTGCCCATGCTGGAGACAAAATGGGTGATCCGTTGGTTAGTCTGCTGCCAGATTTCCGGCCCGGTGGTGCTGTAATGGGCGTAAGGATTATCAGGATTATTAAACTGATCGAGCAGTTTACCTTCCCCGCGATCGGCCATTTCCAGCGCCAAATCACGGGCACCTTCCATGCCCTGTTCTTTGCTGACCAGGATCAGTTCCGCGCCATACGCCCGCATTGCGGCGCGGCGTTCCTGGCTCATGTTGTCAGGCATCAGCAGCTTCATGCGATAGCCTTTCAACGCGGCTATCATCGCCAGCGCGATGCCGGTATTGCCACTGGTGGCTTCAATCAGCACATCGCCCGGTTTGATTTCGCCGCGTTTTTCCGCCTGCACAATCATCGACAGCGCGGCCCGGTCTTTCACCGACCCCGCAGGATTATTGCCTTCCAGCTTGACCCAAATTTCGCTGCCGTTATCCGGCCCCATACGCTGTAGTTTGACTAACGGTGTGTTGCCGATGGTTTGTTCTAATGTGTTCACGTTCCGGTCCAGACTTTCATAGAAAAAGCGGCCACGCGGGCCGCTTGCTCAGTGTGATAACGTTAAGCTATCAGTCTGTGTAAGTCAGGTCTACCGATTCATCAGGCAAATACTCAATCCGGTATTCCCCCGATCCGCAACGCGCAGACCATTGCTCCCCGACGCAAACAAATTTAAGTTCGCCGCAGGCTATCACTTCTTTCGCACCCGGCAGTTTTACGGTCGCGGTCGTGTTCGCCGGAATGCTGAACGTCAGCACCACACGCCCCTGTTGCGCCTGCCATTTCACCTCGATGTCGCCATAAATCGAGCGATAGCGCGCGTTCATCCAGCTCAAGCCGCCGCCGGGCAGCGGGGTAATCACGACGTGTTTAAATCCTGGTGCCGTTTCGTCTGCCTCAATACCTGCCACGCTACGATACAGCCATTCGCCAACTGCGCCATAGGCGTAATGGTTGAACGAGTTCATATCCGGACTCCACATCGAGCCATCCGGCTTAATGCCGTCCCAGTGCTCCCAGACAGTGGTCGCTCCGGCCTTGACCTGGTACAGCCATGACGGGAAATCCTCTTTGAGAAGTAAGGCCCAGGCCTCTTTCGGATGCTGGTTCTGGCTCAACGCATGGCAGAAATACGGCGTTCCGAGAAAACCGGTCACCAGATGCCCGCCGTGCTCGTGCAGCAGTTCCACCAGCGTATCGACAGTGCGCTCGCGCCAGATGTCAGGCACCAGATTGAAACACAGGGCAAGGATATGCGCCGTCTGGGTACGCGCCGTCATTTCGCCATCGGCGGTAAAAAAGCGTTCGCGGAAGCGGGCCACAATCCGCGCCTGCAGTGCGTGGTAATAGTCGTAATCCTCAGTATGCCCCAGCACCTGGGCGGTTTTCGCCAACAGCAGCGTCGAATGGGCGTACCAGGCGGTGCAGATCAAGTCTTCCGGCGTAGCACCAAAATAGCTGCCCTCCTCCGCATCCAGCGCTACCCAGTCACCGAACTGGAGCTTATAGCGCCAGATGTCGTTATCCGCATGTGCCTGCATAAAATCGACCCAGCTTTTCATACTCGCATACTGGTTTTCCAGCACCCGCTTATCGCCGTACATCAGGTACATGGTCCACGGATTAACCACTGCCGCATCCGCCCAGCCCGTGGCCGAATGTGTCCCTCCTTGTGCCAGAAACTTATCCTGGTCGCAGTGACCGGTAAGGATATCGGGGATCACGTGCGGGACACCGCCTTCCGGGGTTTGATCGTATTTGAGGTCAGCCAGCCATTTCGCAAAGAAGGTCTGGGTTTGCATCAGGTAGCTGGCGGTACGACAGAAAATCTGCGCATCGCCGGTCCAGCCCAGGCGTTCATCACGCTGCGGGCAATCGGTCGGCACGTCAACAAAGTTACTTTTCAGCCCCCACAAAATGTTGTGATGCAACTGATTAAGGTCGGGATTTGAGCAGGAAAACTGCCCGGTCGGTGCCATCGCGGAATGAATCACAATCGCGCTAAAGTGATTCAGACTCAGCTCACCGGGAAACGCCTCGACCTTCACATAGCGGAAACCCTGCCAGCTAAAGCGCGGGTGCCATACTTCCTCCCCCTCCCCGCTTAAGTGATACTCGATGGTCTGTTGGGCGGTGCGCAGGTTGTTGAGATAGACGTTGCCGTTGGCATCCAGCGTTTCGAAATGGCGCAATACCACTTTGTCCCCGGCCTGGCCACGCAACCGAAATTCAACCCAACCGCTCATGTTCTGACCGAAGTCGAGCACCTTATCGCCCTGTGGGGTGACGATTAGCGCTGTAGCGGGCAGACGTTCGATTTGCTGGACGGTGCCCGCTCCCTGTGCGGTCAGGGTGTGCTTATCCCAATCGACGCGGTTAACCGCTCGCCATGATGCCTCGTTAAAGCCTGGCCGATTCCAGCCCTGCTGCACCCGTCGGGCGTCGAAGCGCTCGCCATCATAAATTTCCGCAAACGCACAGGCAGAATCACTCCCGCGCCAGCTGTTGTCCGATGCCAGCACCTGTTGGGTGCCGTCCTCATACTGCACCACCAACTGGCACAGCAGCGCGGTCTGTTCTCCGTAGTAGTTGCGGTGGCGGGCAAAGCCCATATCGCCTTTAAACCAACCTGCGCCCAGCTCTGCGCCTATCACGTTTTCGCCCTGCGCCAGCAACCCGGTGACATCATAGGTTTGGTACAGCAGATGATGGCGATAGCTGGTCCAGCCCGGGGTTAGCTCATCGTTACCCACGCGCTCGCCGTTGAGAAACAGCTGATAGATACCCAGCGCCGTGGCATGAACCCACGCGGCGGTAATCGCTTTGTGCGGTGACAGGGCAAAGGCTTTGCGCAGCAGCGTCACTTTCGACTCGGCTTTGTCACTCGGCGATTCCGCAGAGATAAACGCGCCCTGCCACGGAGTACCAAGCATGCCAGTAACAAATGCCGCCGACGGGCTCCAGGCACTACGTTCCCCGTAATTGTCGGTGACGCGCACCCGCAGGTAGTAACGGGTCGACGGCGAAAGTACCGCATCGCCCAACTCAATATTGTTGGACTGCTCGCTCACGACTTCGCCACTGTCAAAAATCAGTGACGAAAAGTCTGCTCTGGTACTGCACTGGAGATGCCACGCACGCTGGAGCACATTGTGGTTATCACTTTCGATTTTCCAGCCCACCAGGGGTAGCGCATCCACCCCCATCAGGCACGGCTCTCCATTCAACATTATTTGACTGACTGACAGCATAATCATTGACTCCACTTTATTTCAGAATTAATGGGTGGTGGTGTGCGCAGCAACCGACACATTCGCGGTGGCGTTATCGAGCACAATCTCCGCTTCACTACTGAACTCGGTGCGCCGCTTGCCATGGAAGCACAGCCAGCCGATAAACATGCCTGAGGCCACCAGACCAGACAGCAACAGATACAGCACCACCGGCCCGGCATCGAGCAGCACCGGCGTGACAAAGGCGAGGATGCCGCAGGTCAGGCGTGCAAGGCCGACAATCGCCCCCTGTGCGGTGGCGCGCAGCATGGTCGGGAAGGATTCCTGCGACCAGACTTTCATGATCCCTTCAAACGCCATCCCGCTGCCAATCGCAGTGAACAGCAAGAAACACAGCCAGGAGACAGGGGAGAAATTCAGCAGAACCGGGGTGAAGAAGCCGCCAGCAAAGAAGCAGGCCCCGATGATGAACACCAGCATACGTTTTTCGGTATCCACCATTTTCATAAACAGTAATCCTGATAGCACGCCGACCGGCATCGCTATCAGATTCCACAGCGCATTTTTTTCGACCGTGATACCGACCACGTTCACTGCGACATAAGAGCCGAACTGTCCGCCGGTATTGGCAGCCAGATTGGTAAACATGTAAAACAGACACAGCGCGATAAAGGGCCAGAGGTATTTCCCATGCAGTAAATCCCTGACCGACGTTTTTTGCGCCCGGACGGTGGATCGCCCGGCCTTGCGTTCTTTATGCGCGGTCAGCCACATCGGCGATTCCGGCAACGACCAGCGCAGTACCAGCAGAATGAGCGCCACGCAACCGACGTGCAGATATAAGATTTGCGCCCCGGTTCGGCCCCATCCGCCGACCAGCGCCGAAATCGCCATGGTGGTACAAATACCGGCAAACCACAGCAAATTAGACAGGCCGATAATTTTGCCGCGGTTCTTATCACTCGCCGCTTCCGATATCGTCGCCAGCGAGACGGGAAGGTCGGCCCCGGTTGCCAGCCCGACGAGGACGGTTCCCAGCAGCAATAAATAAAATCCGCCGGAAAAAGCCAGCAGCAGCGTGCCGATAAATACCATTATCATGGTGATAATAAAAACGTTACGCCTGCCGTAACAATCGCCCAGACGACCGCCGGTAAATGCACCCAGAGCAATACATAACGTCAAAACGCCAGACAGAATGCCAATTTCCGTTGAGGTGGTTCCGATGGCCTTTTGATAAATCACCAGCGCCGTGCCATTAGACACAATCGCCGCTGAATCAATATACGAGGCCATGCCGGAAACAACACCAACGTACCACGGATTGGGCTGTTTAATATTGAGCATAATAAATACTCCAGCTAGGTTGTAAGAATAATAAATCCACTCCTGACAAATAAACTCAATGTGTAGCGGGTGAATCCGGGCAATACTTGGCCGGGCAGTTATTATTAAAGCCGCCGAGGGTGTGGAATAAATATGCCCGTTAAAACGTATTACGGTTTTTCTTTAATTGAGGTGCTTAACTGTCGCTCCTGCGAAGGGGTGTGTTGAAAGTATCGGCGATAGGCTTCGGTCATTCGAGGTGGGTTCAAAAAGCCGCACAGCAAAGCAATTCGGCTGACCGGGATATCGGTGGTGCGCAATAATTCCTGCGCCTTCAGTAAACGATACAGTTGCTGAAATTTTTCCGGCGTACTGCCGGTCATTTCGCGGAAGAAACGGTAAAGCGTGCGCAGCGCAATGCCGCCCTCCTCGCACACGCTTTTCCAGTTAATCTCCTGGGCGTAGTGCTGGCGAATATGATCGAGTAAATAAATCTTGCGCCGCTCATCAACGGCGGCGTTTTTGCAGGCACGTTGCCCCTCGCACAACAGGGTCAGGATTTGCAAAAAAGCGGATTCGGTGGCAGAAAAATAGAGCGGATCAAACGCATCATCGCGCCGACGGCTGATCCCTTCTGCCAGCGTAATGATGCTATTAAGCGCCTGTTGCGTCAGTGGCTGATAGCGGTCATTAAACGGACGGGTCTTTTCAGCGATCGATGTAATCAGTGGCTCGATGTTTTTAATATATTGAAACGCACGTTGGCGGTGAATAAGAATATTAATCAATGAGAGTTCACTAGTGGCTTCATAATAGTGGACATCATTGGCGGTTACGAAAAAGAAATCGCCGGGGCGGATCATTTCGGCATGATCGTTAACAATATGAAACCCGCTACCGCTGCGTACAATCACCAGTTCATCGAATTCATGTCCGTGCAGATCGGCCATCGCCTGATTGCTTAACATAAACACGCAAAACGCATGGTCATCGGAGGGAAAAAAATCTTCGCATTGTTTAATATCTACCAAAATGACCTCACGTATTACGTTAATATCCTTACGCTTTGTAAGACTGATATTTGTCACGGCATGTCAACATTAAACAGTAAGAGGAGTGACAAGTCATTATGCGCCGATGGCATTGAGGCGTAACTCTCTGTGACGGTCACGCCATTTTTCGCCATTACTGTGCGAATAACCTGTTTGTTTGAGCGAAATAAAAAAAGGCCCATGTTTCCATGGGCCCTCTCCGTGATCTGCGTGAAAACCGTCAGGCGGTTTCGGCCAGTAGCAGAGGATTAATTTCCTCTCGGTTTTCAATCCGCTCTTTGCCAGAGTACAGGCGGGCATGTTGCAGGCCGACGAACAGACGTTCGCCGCGCTGCGGGGCATCGTCCCCGCGCATCACCACCGTGAGCGTTTCGTCATACCAGCCCAGCGGCTGAACCACTAACTGGGTGTAATGACCTTTCGGGCTGGCTTCCAGTACCTGCACCGGCAGCGGCGAATCGAGGCTGGTGCGACGGCTGACGTCAACTTCCCACGGGCGCAAGAACAGATCCACCGGCCCTTGATGCGCAGGCGTATAACCCAGCGGCCAGCGGTGCGCACCAACGTGGAATTGCCCCCCGCGCACGGTGCCTTTCAGACGATTCACCTCACCCATAAACTCCAGCACGAAACGGGTGGCCGGTTCGCGCCATACCTGCTCCGGGGCATCGACCTGTTCGATATTACCCTGGCTCATCACCACCACCCGATCCGCGACTTCCATCGCCTCTTCCTGATCGTGGGTAACGAACACGCTGGTGAATTTCAGCTCTTCATGCAGCTGTCGCAGCCAGCGGCGCAGCTCTTTACGCACCTGCGCATCCAGCGCGCCAAAGGGTTCGTCGAGCAGCAAAATTTGCGGCTCGACCGCCAGCGCACGCGCCAGCGCGACACGCTGTTTCTGCCCGCCAGAAAGCTGGGCCGGGTAGCGGTCAGCCAGATGCGCCAACTGGACCATTTCCAGAAGCCGGGTCACTTTGGCTTTAATTTGCGCTGCGTTCGGGCGCTCGCGACGCGGCAACACCGTCAGGCCAAAGGCGATATTCTCGAACACCGTCATGTGGCGGAACAGGGCGTAATGCTGGAACACAAAACCGACTTTACGATCGCGGGCGTGCAGACGACTAACGTCGGTGCCCTGGAAGCGGATCTGGCCGCTGGTCTGGTGCTCCAGTCCGGCGATAATCCGCAGCAGCGTGGTTTTACCGGAGCCGGACGGCCCGAGCAGCGCCACCATCTGCCCGGACGGAATGTCCAGGGAGATATCATTCAGCACCTGGGTGCGACCAAACGATTTCTTAATGCTGGCAATTTCAATGCTCATGATGCGTCTCCTGATGCGCGCGTTTTTCCTGATTTTCCAGGCGCCACTGCACCACACTCTTCAAAAACAGGGTCACTATAGCCATTAACGTCAGCAGGGCTGCGGCGGTAAACGAACCGACAGTGTTGTAATCCTGCTGAAGTAATTCAATCTGCAACGGCAGCGAAAGCGTTTCACCGCGAATCGAACCGGACACCACCGATACCGCGCCAAATTCGCCAATTGCACGGGCGTTGGTCAGTACCACGCCATACAGCAGCGCCCAGCGAATGTTCGGCAGCGTCACACGACGAAACATCTGCCAGCCGGACGCGCCCAACAGGATCGCCGCCTCATCTTCATGGCTTCCCTGGCTCAACATCACTGGCACCAGCTCACGCACCACAAACGGACAGGTCACGAAAATCGTCGCTAACACCATGCCCGGCCAGGCAAACATAATTTGCAGATTATGTTCATCAAGCCAGCCGCCCAATGGGCCGTTAGAGCCGTAGAACAGCAAATAGACCAAGCCTGCTACAACTGGCGAGACCGCAAACGGAATGTCCAGTAGCGTCAGCAACAACTGGCGGCCCGGGAAGGTAAAGCGCGTCACCAGCCAGGCCAGCAACACGCCGAAAACCAGGTTCACCGGGACGGTTATCAGCGCGATCATCACCGTCAACCAGATGGCGTGCAGCATGTCCGGATCGGCCAGATTGTGCAGCACCGGCATCAGCCCTTTGCTGAACGCCTGGACGAAGATATACATCATCGGCACCAGCAGAATGAAGGCAGATACCAGCATCCCGGTGCCAATCAGAAACCATTTTCCCCAATTGATGCGGGGCGCATCGTAGCGTTTCAATTGTGTGACTTCCGCCATTAGTGACCTACCACGCGTCGACCAAAGCGACTCTGCAAGGTGTTGATGGAAAACAGCAGCAGCAGCGACGCCCCGAGGATCACCGAGGCAATCGCGCTCGCCGCCGGATAGTCAAACTCCTGCAAGCGCACGAAAATCATTAGCGAGGTCACTTCGGTTTTCCACGCGATGTTCCCGGCGATAAAAATTACCGCGCCGAATTCACCGAGGCTGCGCGTGAACGACAACGCCACACCCGCCAGCAAGGCCGGGGAAAGCTCCGGCAGCACCACTTTGCGAAAGCTCTGAATGCGGGTAGCACCAAGGGTTTCCGCCGCTTCTTCGTATTCCGGGCCAAGTTCTTCGAGCACCGGCTGTACGGTACGTACCACAAACGGAATGCTGGTGAACGCCATCGCCACGGCGATCCCAAGCCAGGTGTAAGTCACTTTAATATCGAATTTCGCCAGCCATTCACCGTAGAAACCATTCACCGAAAACAGTGAGGCAAGGGTTAAACCCGCTACCGCGGTCGGCAGCGCGAAGGGCAAATCCATCAGCGCATCAAGCAACGTGCGGCCCGGGAAACGATAACGGGTGAGGATCCACGCCATCAGCAGGCCGAACACCCCGTTAAAAATTGAGGCCACAAACGCTGACAACAGCGTCACCTTGTAAGCCGCCACCACCTGAGGGTTAGTGATAACCTCCCAGTATTGCGCCCAGCTCATCTGCGCCAGCTGCATCACCAGCGCGCTGAGCGGTAGCAGTAAAATCAAGCACACGAACAGCAGACTGGTGCCGAGGCTTAAGGTAAAGCCCGGCAGCACGCGTCTGGAAGAAACAGCAAACATCACTTATGCCCCGCCGCTAACAGCTTATCCAGCTCACCACCGCTGGCGAAATGGGTCTTCATCACCTCCGGCCATGAACCGAACTTGTCTTCCACACGGAACAGGTCAGTCTGTGGGAACTTGTCTTTCAGTTTGTCCATCACCGCCGGGTTATTCACGCGATAGTAATAATCGGTGATGATGGTCTGCGCCTGCGGACTGTACAGCCAGGTCAGGTACGTTTTAGCTGCTTTCTCGGTACCGTTGGCTTTGACGTTTTTGTCGACCCAGGTCACCGGGAACTCGGCCAGAATGTTGGTTTTCGGCACGATGACCTCAAAGCCCTGGTCTTCGTACTGTTTGCGAATATTGTTCACTTCGGATTCAAAGCTTATCAGCACATCGCCCAAACCACGCTCCACGTAGGTAGTGGTTGCACCCCGTCCGCCGGTATCGAATACCTGAACGTTTTTCAGGAATTGAGTCATGAACTGTTCGGTTTTGGCTTTATCGCCGCCGTCGGCTTGGTCCGCCGCCCCCCAGGCCGCCAGATAGGTATAACGGGCGTTACCGGAAGTTTTCGGGTTCGGGAACACCAGCTTCACGTCGCTGCGTACCAGGTCGCTCCAGTCGTGGATATTTTTCGGATTACCCTTGCGCACCAGGAACGCCATAGTGGAATAGAACGGTGAGCTGTTATTGGGCAAACGGCTCTGCCAGTTGGCTGGGATAAGGTTGCCCCGGTCGTGCAGGATTTGCACATCCGTCACCTGGTTGTAGGTCACCACATCGGCCTTCAGGCCCTGCAAAATCGCCAGTGCCTGTTTGGATGAACCGGCATGAGATTGCTTAATGGTCAGCTTATCGCCGCTATTATCCTTCGCCCACTGCTGTTCGAACGGCGGATTAAGGGCAGCAAACAGCTCGCGGGAGACATCATAGGAACTGTTCAGCAGTTCAGTCGCCTGTGCCTGAGCCGCCAGCAGCAAGGCTCCCAGCACCAGTGTTCCTTTTTTCAGTGATTTAACGGCCATTGCGCACCCTTATAAATGTGATGACTATCTACAGTCATAATATTTATAACGAGGATGAAAGCTGTAACGGTTTTATATACCGTTTGGTGATTTGGAAGTTGAAAAGAGAATAAGGGCTATCCGGCAGTTTTCACCCCGCCCGTTTGATACACTTGGCCAAAACCTAACGAGGAAGAAATGATGCGCCAAAGGACGATTGTCTGCCCGATTATTCAGAACGACGGAGCGTATTTACTGTGCAAAATGGCCGACGATCGCGGCGTGTTTCCCGGCCAGTGGGCGCTCTCCGGCGGCGGTATGGAACCCGGCGAAACCCTGGAACAGGCGCTGCGGCGCGAAATCAGCGAAGAGCTGGGCGATAAGCTGCAAATTGAGAAAATTACGCCCTGGCATTTCCGCGATGACACCCGCATCAAAACCTATGCCGACGGCAGCCAGGAAGAGATTTACATGATTTACCTGATGTTCGACTGCGTGAGTGCGAATCGCGAAGTGACATTTAATGAAGAGTTTCAGGCCGTGGCGTGGGTCAGCCCGGAGCGGCTTGGCGAGTACGATTTAAACGTCGCCACCCGCCAGACGTTTACTGATAAGGGATTGTTGTAGCGAAACGCCCGGCGCGCTTCGCTTGCCAGGCTTACAAAACACCGGGCTCGTAGGCCCGATAAGCGAAGCGCCATCGGGCATGCAAACATTAGAGTGCCAGCAATTTATCCAACGACGGCGCGAAGTAATAGCCGCCGGTCACTGGCCGGGTGAAACGTAACATCGCGTCACGCTTGCCATCGGTATCACCGAACATGCTCAGCAGCTGCTGCTCGATGTTGTACAGGCGCGCGCAGTAGGCGCAGAAGTACAGGCCATGCGTACCGCTGGCGGTACCGTACGGCAGGCTCTGTCGAACAATTTTCAGCCCTTTGCCGTTCTCTTTCAGATCGACGCGGGTCAGGTGCGAGGTTTCCGGACGTTCGTCGCCATCAATTTCTTCGTTGGCTTCTTTGGTGCGGCCAATCATCATCTCCTGATCGGCAACGCTCATGCGATTCAGCTGTTTGAGATTATGCTCCCAGCGCTGGACGAACACGTAGCTGCCGCCCGCATCGATGCCATCCGCAATCACCGCCACGTCGCGACGGGTCTCTTCTCCCGCCGGGTTTTCGGTGCCGTCAACGAAGCCGCTGAGGTCTCGTTCTTCCACCCAACGGAAACCGTGGATCTCTTCTTTGACATCAACTGCCCCCGCAAACGCTTCCAGTGCAGCCTGAGCGACGGAGAAATTAACGTCATGGCGCAGGGAGAGGATGTGGATCAGCACGTCGTATTGCGTCGCCGGAGCCAGGCCTTTGCCGTAAGGGATGAAGTCTTTCAGCTCTGGCGCGCCTACGCCACCGCTCAAACTACGCCAGGTGTCGTGCCCGAAAGCAACCACTGCACCAAGATGTGCATCGGGGAATTTCGCCTGAAAAGTTGCCAGCTTATCGGCAAACACTTTGCTGCATTCACGCAGGGCGTTAACGTCCCCTGTCACGTTGGCTTCAATCCAAATCGCCGCACGACAATGTTCCGGCAATATGCCGCTCTGAACCTGAGACATCGCTGCTTCTCCTGAAAAGCAAAAAAGATGCCACGACTACGTGGCATTATTGATGGCGCGGATTATACCCGCTTTTTTATGGAGACAGCTTGCTCAGGCGCAAATTAACGTCGCCAGATAATCTTGCTGACTTTCCAGAATTTGAGGGAGTCGTCCGGCGGCATCAGTTCCTGCGGGCCACCCCAGCTGCCGCTGAACAGGTAACGAATATGCTGGCTGTCTTTAGCCTTGCATTCGACGCTGGCACTGTCATCACCGCTGGCTTTCTCGCAGTTGCCGAAGGCTTTGTCGTAGACCTCACTGAACGGGGTACCGATTTTGGTGCCATCGGCGGCGGCGATATCGTTATCCAGCACCTCAATCTGGCTAACGGTGCCCGCGTCGCCATTCACCACCAACGCGACCTTATCGTCTTTCAGCGCTTCCACATATTTCACGATCTGGCCGTGGTCGGTTTTCATGCCCGTGCGCAGACGATAGTCGCCGTCCAGCGCATCGTCGATGGCCTTCTCATCCATTGGCGTTGAAGCCGTCAGGTTGCCCACGCCCTGCTCGGTGACTTCCATTGAGGAACCAAACCAGTTCCACGGATAGGCTGCCGACCAGTTTACCGAGCTGAAGCCTGAGCTAACCGTGGCACAGCCGGTTAACGCCAAAGGCAGTGCGCAGAGCAATAAACGCAATGATTTCATTCCAGGATCCTTGTATGTAAAACAACGCCTGTTGGAGTCCAGAATGGCAGAAAAGTGCCATTAATCCTCATGCGGGGCAAAACAGGCGCGTAAACGGCGGTTGCTGAGCAGCCACCAGAGAGCAAAACCGTCAACAATCACCAGCGCCAGTCCGATGCCGGACAGCGGTTCACCCTGCCACCATAACAGCGGCTGCCAGACCAACAGCGAGAGCTGGGCCACAATCAGTAGCCAGCGTACTGCTGCCCACAGGCGCGGAAGCTGATGACGTCGCCCACTGATTAAAAAGGCGACCACCGCGGGCAAGCCGGGCAGCAGGCCCAGCCAGAAATTGTCGTGATCGGGATAAAACAGATTCAGCAGCGTATCGCCCTGCTGGCGCGACGCTCCGGCCATCACAAATAGCACCCAGGTTCGCGCCTGCAATAACAGCACGCACCAGAACACAAAAGGCAGCCGAAGCCGCCCGTGACCATCGTATGCCGACGGCAAAAAATCAATATTCTTCATCTTCAATCAGGCGCTTACCGAGCACCACCACATCAGCATGTTCATAGCCGAGGCGCTCATACATGCCCTGCACCATATCATTATCTTCACGCACCATGATCTGAAGTTTCGGACACCCGCGTGCAATCAGTTTTTTCTCAAGACGACTGAGCAACGCATTGGCGATGCCGCGACCGCGATACTCCGGGTGAACGCCGAGGTAATAGGCCGAGCCGCGATGGCCATCGTAGCCGCCCATCACCGTCCCGACCACTTCGCCGTTCACCTCCGCGACCAGGAAAAGGCTCACGTCGTGGTTGAGCTTACGTTCGATATCCATTTCCGGGTCGTTCCATGGGCGTAACAGCTCGCAACGCTCCCAGAGCGTAATAACCTCTTCGAAATCGGACTGGCGAAAAACGCGAATCTCCATGGTATTGCCCATCTTCTTAGGTGTAAAAACAGTGATTATGGCGTGATCGTCCTGATATTCCAATATCTGGGGAATCGAGGTCAAAAAAATGGCATAATGTTGCATTGTCACGTATTGAAATGAAAAGTAAAACAATTCTCATCCCGGACTGTCGTAACGGAAAACACGATACGATATAACACATGGATCAATCATTATTACAACTCGGGCCGCATGAGCACTTTCAAACCCTTAAAAATACTCGCTTCGCGCCGCCAGGTGCTGAAAGCCGGGCTGGCTGCACTGACCCTTTCCGGCATGTCCAACGCCATTGCCAAAGAAGAAACGCTGAAAACCAGCAACGGTCACAGTAAACCTGCCGCAAAAAAAAGCAGGGCCAAACGAATCGTGATGCTCGATCCGGGCCACGGCGGCATAGATACCGGAGCCATTGGTCACGGTGGTTCAAAAGAGAAACATGTAGTACTGGCGATCGCCAAAAACGTGCGTTCAATTCTGCGCGGTCACGGTATTGATGCCCGCTTGACCCGCACCGGCGATACGTTTATTCCGCTGTATGACCGGGTTGAAATCGCGCATAAACACGGTGCCGACCTGTTTATGTCCATTCACGCCGACGGATTTACTAACCCGAGTGCCGCCGGTGCATCGGTGTTTGCGCTGTCTAACCGTGGGGCGAGTAGCGCCATGGCGAAATACCTTTCCGATAAGGAAAACGCCGTCGATGAGCTGGCGGGTAAGAAGGCGCTGGATAAAGATCACCTGTTACAGCAGGTGTTGTTCGATCTGGTGCAAACGGACACTATCAAGAACAGCCTGACCCTCGGGTCGCATATCCTGAAACAGATTAAACCGGTGCATCGCCTGCACAGCCGCAATACTGAACAGGCGGCGTTTGTGGTGCTGAAGTCGCCGTCGATTCCGTCGGTGCTGGTGGAAACCTCGTTTATCACCAACCCGGGCGAAGAAAAGCTGCTGGGCACCGCCGCGTTCCGGCAAAAAATTGCCAGCGCGATTGCCTCCGGCATCGTCAGTTATTTCAACTGGTTTGATAACCAAAAAGCGCATGTGAAGAGACGTTAATGAAACCGGATGCCGCACAGGTAAAAGCCTTTCTACTGAGTCTTCAGGACCGTATCTGCCAACAGCTCGCCGCAGTCGACGGGCATGATTTTGTCGAAGATAGCTGGCAGCGCGATGCAGGCGGTGGCGGGCGTAGCCGTGTACTGCGCGACGGTGGTATTTTTGAACAGGCGGGCGTCAATTTCAGCCACGTCTACGGCGATGCAATGCCCGCCTCGGCTACCGCCCACCGCCCGGAACTGGCAGGCCGTCGCTTCGAAGCCATGGGCGTATCGCTGGTGGTACATCCGCGCAACCCTTACGTGCCCACCAGCCATGCCAATGTGCGGTTCTTCATCGCCGAAAAAGAGGGCGCGGAACCGGTTTGGTGGTTTGGCGGCGGCTTCGATTTAACGCCCTATTACGGTTTTGAAGACGATGCGGTTCACTGGCACAGCGTTGCCCGCCGTATCTGCCTGCCGTTTGGGGATGATGTCTATCCGCGCTACAAAAAATGGTGCGACGATTACTTCTTCCTTAAGCATCGCAACGAACAGCGCGGCATTGGCGGCCTGTTTTTTGATGATTTGAACACCCCTGATTTCGAGCCGTGTTTCGCCTTTATGCAGGCGGTGGGCGACGGCTATACCGAAGCCTATCTGCCGATTGTTGAACGCCGCAAAGCGCTAGCCTGGGGCGAACGCGAACGCGACTTCCAGCTTTATCGCCGGGGGCGTTACGTGGAGTTCAATCTGGTGTGGGACCGCGGCACGCTGTTTGGTTTGCAGACAGGGGGCCGCACGGAGTCGATTCTGATGTCGATGCCGCCGCTGGTGCGCTGGGAGTATAACTATCAGCCAGAAGAAGGCAGCCCGGAGGCTGCCTTGAGTGAGTTTATTCAGGTTCGGGACTGGGTGTAGAGAACCCGTACGCCCGGCAGGCGAAGCGCCACCGGGTGTAAACCAAGGGCATTACAGCGGCTCAGTCTGTGCTTCAACCACCGCCAGGGCGACCATATTCACGATTCGTCGCACCGAAGCAATCGGGGTCAGAATATGCACCGGTTTCGCCACGCCCATCAGTACCGGTCCGACGGTCACCCCTTCTGAACTCGACACCCGCAGCAGGTTGTAGCTGATTCGCGCGGCTTCCATATTTGGCATCACCAGAATATTCGCTGCCCCTTTCAGCGGGCTGTCCGGCATACGTTCATGACGAATGCTTTCCACCAGCGCGGCATCGCCGTGCATCTCTCCGTCAATCATCAACTCCGGATCGCGCTCGCGGACTAAATCGAGCGTGTTACGCATTTTGGTCGCGGCCGCACAGTTGGACGAACCAAAGTTAGAGTGCGACAACAGCGCCACACGCGGCTCAATCCCGAAGCGACGCACGGTTTCTGCCGCCATCAGCGTAATCTCTGCCAACTGCTCCGGGGTCGGATCGTCGTTGACGTAGGTATCCGCAATAAAGGTGTTGCCGCTCGGCAGCAGCAGCGCGTTCATCGCCCCCGCCGTATGCACGCCGTCGCGGTAGCCAAACAGCTGCTGAATAACGTTGAAATGCTCGTGATAATCCCCAATCGTGCCGCAAATCAGCGCATCCGCTTCACCACGCTGAACCATGATCGCGCCGATCACCGTGGTGTTGCTGATCACATGCCGCTGCGCCTGCTCCTGGGTTATCCCCCGGCGCTTCATGATGTTGTAGTACTCCATCCAGTACTCTTTAAAGCGCGGATCGGATTCGTTGTTCACGATGTCGAAATCGATGCCCGGCTTCATCTGCAACCCCAGTTTTTGCAGGCGCATTTCGATAACGTTCGGACGGCCAATCAGGATAGGTTTGGCAAGGCCAAGAGTGATCAGCTCCTGGGTAGCGTGCAGGACGCGGGTGTCTTCGCCTTCCGCCAGCACCACGCGCTTCGGCTCTTTGCGCGCCTGAGAGAAAATCGGCTTCATGAACAGGTTGGTTTTGTAGACGAACTCGCTCAGCTTCTCTTCGTACGCCGCAAAATCGGCAATCGGGCGCGTCGCCACGCCGGAATCCATCGCCGCTTTGGCCACCGCCGGGGCGATTTTGACAATCAGACGCGGGTCGAACGGTTTAGGAATGATGTACTCCGGGCCGAAGCTCAGGTCCTGATCGCCATAGGCCGAGGCCACCACTTCACTCTGCTCCGCGTGTGCCAGTTCAGCGATGGCATGAACCGCGGCCAGTTTCATCTCTTCGTTGATCGCCGTCGCGCCTACGTCCAGTGCGCCACGGAAGATGAATGGGAAGCACAGCACGTTGTTGACCTGGTTCGGGTAGTCGGAACGCCCGGTGCAAATTATCGCGTCCGGACGCACTTCTTTCGCCAGCGGCGGCAGAATTTCCGGCTCCGGGTTCGCCAGCGCGAGGATCATTGGCGCGCGCGCCATTTTCTTGACCATCTCCTGGGTGAGCACTTTCGGGCCTGAACAGCCGAGGAAAATGTCGGCCCCTTCAATCACATCGTCCAGGGTGCGTTTGCCGTCATCGACCACCGCGTAGGCGGCTTTGGTTTCCGCCATGTTCGGCTCTCGGTCTTTGTAGATAACGCCTTTGGAGTCGCAGACCACGATGTTGTGCTTCTGCATCCCGAGCACTACCAGCAGGTTCATACAGGCAATCGCTGCGGCACCCGCCCCGGAAACCACCATCCGCACATCAGACAGGTTTTTCTCAACCACACGCAGGCCGTTGAGAATGGCAGCGGTGCTGATGATCGCCGTGCCGTGCTGATCGTCGTGGAACACCGGAATTTTCATGCGCTCGCGCAGCTTCTGCTCAATGTAGAAGCACTCCGGCGCTTTGATATCTTCGAGGTTGATGCCGCCGAAAGTCGGCTCCAGAGCAGCCACCACATCAATCAGCTTATCCGGATCGAGTTCGTCAATTTCGATATCGAACACGTCAATCCCGGCAAATTTTTTGAACAGTACCCCTTTACCTTCCATGACCGGTTTCCCGGCCAGCGCGCCGATATTGCCCAGCCCCAGCACCGCGGTGCCGTTCGACACCACCGCCACCAGGTTGCCACGGGCGGTGTATTTGAAGGCCGCCAGCGGATCTTTTTCGATTTCGAGGCACGGGGCAGCAACGCCCGGCGAATAGGCCAGCGCCAAATCACGCTGCGTCGCCAGCGGTTTGGTCGGAGAGACCTGAATTTTCCCCGGTGTCGGGAATTCGTGGAAATCGAGGGCGCTTTGTTTTAACTGGTCATCCATTCTATGTTCCTTTTACGTCACGTCAGAAAAGTGTTCCCGGTGTTAACTCCTGAGTATCGCCGTTCGCGGCTGCGTAAACTTTGAAGGCCGCCATACTCTCGTCATGAAAACGCGCTTTTGTTATTAATTTTTAACACTCCTGTTAAGGGGTGTCGTAAACCAAGGCGCACCTGTCTGCTATGCTTTTTAGTTATGCATGACGAAATAAGGAGTCTCTTTTCATGAACCAGCTAGACGGAATCAAGAAGTTCACCACCGTGGTCGCCGACAGCGGCGATATCGAATCCATTCGCCACTATCAACCGGAAGACGCCACTACCAACCCTTCGCTGTTGCTGAAGGCCGCCGGGCTTGAGCACTACGGTCACCTGCTCGACGACGCGGTGGCGTATGCCAAAAAACAGGGTAGCAGCCGTGAGCAGCAGGTCAGTGATGCCTGCGACAAACTGGCGGTGAATTTCGGTGCGGAAATTCTGAAAAGTATCCCTGGCCGAGTGTCCACCGAAGTGGATGCCCGCCTGTCGTTCAACCAGGAAAAAAGCATCGCCAAAGCGCGCCACTTGGTTGAGCTGTATGCCGATCAGGGCATCGATAAATCGCGGATCCTTATCAAACTCGCCTCAACCTGGGAAGGTATTCGCGCCGCAGAGGTGCTGGAAAAAGAAGGCATTCACTGCAACCTGACGCTGCTGTTCTCCTTCGCCCAGGCCCGCGCCTGCGCCGAAGCGGGCGTGTTCCTGATTTCCCCGTTTGTCGGGCGTATTTACGACTGGTATCAGCAGCGAGAACCAATGGACCCGTACGTGGTGGAAGAAGATCCGGGCGTGAAATCGGTGCGCAATATTTATGATTACTTCAAGCAACACCGGTACGAAACCATCGTGATGGGGGCGAGTTTCCGCCGCACCGAACAAATTCTGGCCCTCGCGGGCTGCGACCGTTTGACCATCGCCCCGGCGCTGCTCAAAGAGCTGCAAGAGAAAGAAGAGCTGGTCGAACGCAAGCTTATCCCGACCGCCCAGTACTTCAACCGCCCTACCCCGCTGACCGAAGCTGAATTCCGCTGGGAGCATAACCAGGATCCGATGGCGGTCGATAAGCTGGCGGAAGGTATCCGCCTGTTCGCCGTCGACCAGCGCAAACTGGAAGACCTGCTTGCCGCCAAACTGTAACTTTTGCCACGGAGGAACGTTATGTCCCGTAGAGAGCTAGCCAACGCGATTCGCGCCCTGAGCATGGACGCCGTGCAGAAAGCCAATTCCGGCCACCCCGGTGCGCCGATGGGGATGGCAGACATTGCCGAAGTGCTGTGGAATGATTTCCTGAAGCACAACCCGACCGATCCCCACTGGTACGATCGTGACCGCTTTATTCTCTCCAACGGTCACGCCTCAATGCTGCTGTACAGCCTGCTGCATCTGACCGGCTATGACCTCCCGATGGAAGAGCTGAAAAACTTCCGCCAGCTGCATTCCAAAACCCCAGGGCACCCGGAAATCGGCTATACCCCCGGGATTGAAACCACCACCGGGCCGCTCGGTCAGGGGCTGGCCAATGCGGTGGGTCTGGCAATTGCTGAACGCACGCTGGCGGCACAGTTTAACCAGCCGGACCATGAGATTGTCGACCACTACACCTACGTTTTCATGGGCGACGGCTGCCTGATGGAAGGTATTTCACATGAAGTTTGCTCGCTGGCGGGCACGCTGGGGCTGGGCAAACTGATTGGCTTCTATGACAGTAACGGCATCTCGATTGACGGTGAAACCGAGGGCTGGTTCACCGATGACACCGCCAAACGCTTCGAAGCTTATCACTGGCACGTGGTGCATGATGTCGACGGGCATGACCCGGAGGCGGTGAAAAAGGCGATTATTGAAGCGCAGAGCGTGACGGACAAACCGTCGCTGATTATCTGCCGGACGGTCATTGGCTTCGGTTCGCCGAACAAAGCCGGGAAAGAGGAGTCGCACGGCGCGGCGCTGGGTGAGGAAGAAGTCGCCCTGGCGCGGAAACAACTCGGCTGGAAATACCCACCGTTTGAGATCCCGAAAGAGGTTTACACCGGTTGGGACGCCCATCAGAAAGGGGAAAAAGCCCAACAAAGCTGGAATGAGAAACTCGCCGCCTATAAAAAAGCGCATCCGGAGCTGGCTGCTGAATTTCTGCGACGCATGAGCGGTGAGCTGCCGGAAAGCTGGCAAAAAACCACGGTGGATTACATCCAGAAACTGCAGTCGGAACCGGCGAAAATCGCCAGCCGCAAAGCCTCGCAGAATACGCTCAACGCCTATGGGCCAATTCTGCCCGAACTGCTCGGCGGCTCTGCGGATCTCGCCCCGAGTAACCTGACTATCTGGAAAGAATCGGTCTCGCTGAAAGAAGATCTCGCCGGGAACTACATTCACTACGGCGTACGTGAATTCGGGATGACCGCCATTGCCAACGGCATCGCCCATCACGGCGGTTTTGTGCCCTATACCGCCACCTTCCTGATGTTCGTCGAGTACGCCCGCAATGCGGCGCGTATGGCGGCGCTGATGAAGGCCAGGCAAATCATGGTCTACACCCACGACTCCATCGGGTTGGGTGAAGATGGGCCGACGCACCAGGCGGTGGAACAGCTCGCCAGTCTGCGTCTGACACCGAATTTCAGCACCTGGCGGCCTTGCGATCAGGTTGAAACTGCGGTGGCGTGGAAAGCAGCCGTCGAACGCCATACCGGGCCAACCGCGCTGATCCTCTCCCGCCAGAATCTGGCACAAATGGAACGGACCCCGGATCAGGTGAAGAATATCGCGCGTGGCGGCTACATCCTGAAAGACGCGGGCGGCAAGCCGGATATCATCCTGATTGCGACGGGTTCAGAAGTGGAGATAACCGTGCTGGCGGCGGAAAAACTGCGCGCCGACGGACACAGCGTGCGGGTGGTCTCCCTCCCGTCGACTGATGTGTTTGACGCCCAGGATGAAGCGTATCGGGAATCGGTGCTGCCGTCTGACGTCTCTGCCCGGGTGGCGGTCGAAGCCGGAATTGCCGACTACTGGTACAAATACGTCGGCCTGAAAGGCGCGATTGTCGGCATGACCACCTTCGGCGAATCGGCCCCAGCCGACAAGCTGTTCCCGTTCTTCGGGTTTACGGTGGAGAATATTGTTGAAAAAGCGAAGAAAGTGCTGAGTAAGTAAGGAACGCCCGGTGGCGCTAACCGGGCCTACGGTTTTGTAGGCCTTATAAGGGGCGCAGCGCCGCCATCAGGCAATGAATGTTATCTTGTGATCCATAACGTGGGCCAGGCATCTGGCCCCTGCCAATTATCACAGGTCGGTTGACCGGCATAACGCACCAGACGAAAGCGCTGGCCATCATAACGCCAGCGCGTTTGCACCCCGCAGTCGCCCTGACCACGGCCTTTATCCACCGTGGTCAGCTCTCGTGTTTTTTCATCAAACGTCAGATTAACTAATTCTATTTCGCGTTCATCGCTGTCCGCTGGCTGGAACGGCAGCCGAAGCCGTACGGCCTGCGCGACAAAGGGTTTCTGTCGGGTGACCAGCCAGGCGCGGTAAATGGTGTTGTACGCTCCCGATTCACAGCTTTGCATCAGCAGCGCTTTATCATCGGTGAGCGGTGTGACCCACACTTCCCGACGCAGCGGGTCGAGTGAGCACTGGCTGTTGTTCATGCGCATCGTGCCGTAATCCAGCAATGCGTTAAATTCTTCCCGGCTGAACGGCGTCGGGGTGGGATTAACCTTCACCACCGTTTTCAGCGCCGGGGCAGGCGGTACGCTCAGCGGCGGATCGTCGCCTTTGCCAATCCACGCTGTTTCACTGCCGACACGCTTTTGCCGGTCATCCACAAACAGCAGCGCCGCTTTCAGGCCCTGCAATGAGATGCTTTGCGTGCCCCGCACCAGGGTGAGTGCCTGCGCGTCCTGAATATGCTGGAGAAATGCGTTGATGGTGACGCTGTCGGTGCTACTGAGATGCCACGGCGTTATCTGCCAGTGTTCACCCGGCAGTTTTAGTGGCGCACCGTCGAGCAGCAAACGCGGGGCTATCGGCGCGATTTTGGGCAGCACGTTTTCCGGGCCGCCCAGTTCGATGCGTAAGGTGGAATCATTGTGCGCCCCCGCGCTGCGAGTGAGGGTCATCACCAGGCCATGATGGAGGCCGACGTTACGCGCGGTGCAGAAATTCTGATTATTACAGGTGACCTGCCAGTCGCTGAATTCCTGTTGCACAGGCGCAGCCCACGTCAGCGTCGACGGTAACCCGACCAGCAGCAAAAGGAAAAAGAGACGGTGATACACGAGATGACCCCAGAACAGAAAGACGCTTAAAACTGCGCGTATCCTCGCCTGGCGGCCACCTCTTACTCAATCGGATTAGTCCATTAAACCGTTGGTGTGCAAATATTGCAGCAGGATGACCGCTTTACCGTCACGGATCTCGCCGCGTTTGACCATCGCCAGCGCCTGTTCGAACGGCATCTCCAGTACCTCGATATCTTCATCTTCCACGCCTCCGCCCGCCGTGGCACGCAGGCTTTCGTGGTATTCAGCGACAAAGAAATGCACCAGCTCGGTCACGCCGCCCGGGGACATATACAGCTCGAAAACTTTGCGCACCTGGTCAACCTGATAGCCGGTTTCCTCCACCGCTTCTTTGCGAATGCATGCTTCCGGCTCATCGTCGTCGAGCAGCCCGGCACAGGTTTCAATCAGCCTGCCGTCCGCATTGCCGTTAACCCAGGTCGCCACGCGGAACTGGCGTACCAGCACCACGGTTTTCTTCTGCGGGTTATACAGCAGGATAGTCGCCCCGTTACCCCGATCGTAAACTTCGCGCTTGTGGCGAATGACTTCCCCATCCTTGCGCGTCAAATCGTAGGTGATGTTGCGCAGGACGAAGTAATTTTCCGACAGGATTTTGTCTTTGATAATTTCGATATTGAATGACATTACGGCTCCACAGCGTCAGAATTTGCACCTCAGTCTACTCGTCGTGGCAAAGTTTGTCGTTACGTTGGTTTCAATTTGAAGTATGAAGGGTTTGTGTATATTTATGCTTAAAAGTAGCATCATAATTTACACTATCTCCTTATTTTCTCCACGTTTCGCCCAGACCTTGCCGCTACAGTATTGAACGCCTTTCATAACAAAAAAATACGCGCAATGAGGTCCTGATTCCAATGGCGAATTTCTTTATCGATCGCCCCATTTTTGCCTGGGTGCTGGCTATCCTGCTGTGTCTGACGGGGACGCTGGCCATTTTGTCTTTACCCGTTGAGCAATACCCCGATCTCGCTCCGCCTAACGTGCGCATCACCGCCAATTATCCCGGTGCTTCCGCTCAGACCCTGGAAAATACTGTCACCCAGGTCATTGAGCAGAACATGACCGGGCTCGATAACATGATGTACATGTCGTCCCAGAGCAGCTCTGCCGGCCAGGCGACGATCACCATTACCTTTGCCGCGGGCACCGATCCGAACGAAGCGATGCAGCAGGTGCAAAACCAGCTGCAGTCGGCGTTGAAAAAACTGCCGCAGGCCGTGCAGGACCAGGGCGTCACGGTGCGTAAAACCGGGGATACCAATATTCTGACCATTGCCTTCGTTTCAACGGATGGCAGCATGGATAAGCAGGATATCGCCGACTACGTGGCCAGTAACGTGCAGGAACCGCTGAGCCGCGTGAACGGCGTGGGTAACATCAGCGCCTACGGTTCACAGTACTCGATGCGCATCTGGCTCGATCCGGCGAAGCTCAATAGCTACCAGATGACCACCCAGGACGTAACCAACGCGGTCAGTTCGCAGAACGCCCAGGTGGCGGTCGGTCAGTTGGGCGGTACACCGTCGGTCAATAAACAGGCGCTGAACGCCACGGTCAACGCCCAGTCGCTGCTGCAAACCCCGCAGCAGTTCCGCGATATCACCCTGCGGGTGAATAAAGACGGTTCGCTGGTCACCCTGGGTGATGTCGCCACGGTGGAACTTGGGGCCGAAAACTACGATTACCTGAGCCGCTATAACCGTAAACCGGCCTCCGGCTTAGGTATTCAGCTCGCCTCCGGTGCCAACGAAATGCAGACCGCCGAAGCGACGCTGGCGCGGCTCGATGAACTCTCGCACTACTTCCCGCACGGGCTCGAATACAAGATTGCCTACGAGACCACCTCGTTTGTTAAAGCCTCGATTCACGATGTGGTGAAAACCCTGCTGGAAGCGATCGCCCTGGTGTTCCTGGTGATGTATCTGTTCCTGCAAAACTTCCGCGCCACGCTTATTCCGACCATCGCCGTACCGGTGGTGTTAATGGGCACCTTCACCATTTTGTACGCGTTCGGTTATTCGATAAACACCCTGACGATGTTTGCGATGGTGCTGGCTATCGGCCTGCTGGTGGATGATGCCATCGTGGTGGTGGAGAACGTCGAGCGCATCATGACCACCGAAGGGCTGTCGCCCAGAGAAGCGACGCGCAAATCGATGGGGCAAATTCAGGGCGCACTGGTCGGCATCGCGATGGTGCTATCGGCGGTCTTTATCCCGATGGCCTTCTTCGGCGGCACCACCGGGGCGATTTATCGGCAGTTCTCGGTAACGATTGTGTCGGCAATGGTGCTGTCGGTGTTGGTAGCGATGATCCTGACCCCTGCCCTGTGCGCCACCTTGCTCAAACCGCTGCATAAGGGCGAACAGCACGGTCAGAAGGGCTTCTTCGGCTGGTTCAACCGGATGTTCGACAAAAGCGCCCAACGCTATGAAACGCGGGTCGGTAAAATCCTGCACCGCAGCCTGCGCTGGATCCTGATTTACGCCCTGCTGCTCGGTGGGATGGTGTTCCTGTTCCTCAAACTGCCGACCTCCTTCCTGCCGCAGGAAGACCGCGGCATGTTCCTGACCTCCATCCAGCTGCCAAGCGGTGCCACCCAGCAACAGACGCTGAAAGTGGTGGAAAAGGTCGAAGACTACTTCTTTAAAAATGAGCAGGCTAACGTCGCATCGATTTTTGCCACTATCGGCTCTGGCCCTGGCGGTAACGGCCAGAACGTGGCGCGTATGTTTATCCGCCTGAAAGACTGGGACGATCGCGATACCAAAACCGGCACCTCGTTTGCCATTATTGAACGCGCCACCAAAGCGTTTAATGACATTAAAGAAGCCCGCGTATTTGCCAACAGCCCGGCGGCAATCAGCGGCCTGGGCAGCTCGGCGGGCTTCGATATGGAGCTGCAGGATCACGCCGGACTGGGGCATGACGCTCTGATGGCGGCGCGCGACAAACTGCTGGATCTTGCTAACGATAATCCGCAACTGACCCGCGTTCGCCACAACGGCCTCGATGACAGCCCGCAGTTGCAGATTGATATCGACCAGCGCAAGGCGCAGGCACTCGGGGTATCGATTGACGACATCAATGACACCATGAAAACCGCCTGGGGTTCGGATTACGTGAACGACTTTATGGACCGGGGCCGTACCAAGAAAGTGTACGTCCAGTCTGCCGCACCGTATCGCATGTTGCCGGATGACATTAACTACTGGTATGTGCGCAACAGCAACGGCGGGATGGTGCCCTTCTCGGCCTTCGCTACCTCGCGCTGGGAAACCGGTTCGCCGCGACTGGAGCGTTACAACGGCTATTCCGCCCTGGAAATTGTCGGAGAGGCCGCCCCGGGGGTGAGTACCGGCACCGCGATGCAAATCATGGAGAACCTGGTCACCCAGTTGCCGACCGGTTTTGGTCTGGAGTGGACGGCGATGTCGTATCAGGAACGTCTCTCAGGGGCGCAGGCCCCGGCGCTGTATGCGATTTCGCTGCTGGTGGTGTTCTTGTGTCTGGCGGCGCTGTATGAGAGCTGGTCAGTACCGTTCTCGGTGATGCTGGTGGTGCCGCTTGGGGTTATCGGCGCGCTGTTTGCCACCTGGATGCGCGGGCTCGAAAATGACGTCTACTTCCAGGTCGGGCTGCTGACGGTTATCGGCCTCGCGGCGAAGAACGCTATTCTGATCGTCGAGTTTGCCAATGAGATGAATGAGAAAGGCCGTGATTTGCTGGAGGCCACGCTGTATGCCTGTCGTCAGCGTCTGCGTCCTATTCTGATGACCTCGCTGGCGTTTATCTTCGGCGTGCTGCCGATGGCCACCAGCACCGGCGCTGGCTCTGGCAGTCAGCACGCGGTTGGAACCGGTGTGATAGGCGGGATGATTTCCGCCACCGTTCTGGCTATCTTCTTCGTGCCGCTGTTCTTCGTGTTAGTGCGTCGTCGCTTCCCGCTGAAAGAGAAGCCGCAATAATCTGAACAATAAAAAGCAAAAGGCGACCTGAGGTCGCCTTTTATTATTGCTGCGGTGTTGCACAAATGTGTTTAAACAGTACGCGCATTACCCACAAAAAGATTATTTACGAAGCATATCTTCGATAAAATCTTTCCAGTTACCCAGTTCACGTTCGATCATAACAGCCTCTCTTATTATTGTGGGTAGTGTACAAAAAGCGCCCGGAATTGTGAAGATGACATCACGTAATACTGTGAGAACTGTCACCAGACACCGTACCGCGGGGTTTACAGTCACTATGACCGATAGCCAGAACTTTAATGTGACTCACTGCAATATTTTGAAACATTCATGCTTTCACCGGAGTTCACATGATTATGCGCTTTAACTGAAATTCCAGGCAGTTTGCCTGGGTTGATATTTTGCTGGCGGATAAGTAGGGTCTAAGCGCTATTTCGCGTATGATTTCTGGCTTATTAAAATATATGAGCGATTCACCTGCTACAGCGCAAAAGGATTCATCATGATAACGATGTATGGCATTAAAAACTGCGACACGATTAAGAAGGCTCGCCGCTGGCTGGAGGACCACCAGCTGGACTACCGCTTCCACGATTACCGGGTAGATGGCCTTGACCGTGCATTACTCGACACGTTTATCGCCGAACTGGGCTGGGAAGCGCTGCTGAATACGCGCGGAACGACCTGGCGCAAACTGGATGAATCACTGCGGGCCAGCATCACTCACGCCGATGCCGCCGCCGCGCTGATGCTCGAAATGCCAGCGATCATCAAACGCCCATTGCTCTGCGCGCCCGGTCAGCCTATGCTGCTGGGTTTTAGCGATTCCAGTTACCAGACGTTTAACGAGGTGTAGTGTATGTCATGCCCGGTCATTGAGCTGGCTCAGCAGCTTATTCGCCGCCCTTCTCTTAGCCCCGATGATGCGGGTTGCCAGGCGCTGATGATTGAGCGCCTGCGTGCGATTGGTTTTACCGTTGAAGCGATGGACTTCGGCGATACCCAGAACTTCTGGGCGTGGCGCGGCAAAGGGGAAACCCTCGCGTTTGCAGGCCATACCGACGTGGTGCCAGCAGGCGATGCCGACCGCTGGATTAATCCTCCGTTTGAACCGACCATCCGCGACGGGATGCTGTTCGGTCGCGGCGCGGCGGACATGAAAGGCTCGCTGGCGGCCATGGTCGTCGCGGCTGAACGCTTCGTCGCTCAGCACCCTCACCATAAAGGCCGTCTGGCGTTTTTAATTACCTCCGATGAAGAAGCCAGCGCCACACACGGCACCGTCAAAGTGGTCGAAGCGCTGATGGCCCGCCACGAACGCCTCGACTACTGCCTGGTCGGCGAACCGTCCAGCACCGAAGTGGTCGGCGACGTGGTCAAAAATGGCCGTCGCGGCTCGATGACCTGCAACCTGACCATTCATGGCGTGCAGGGTCACGTGGCCTATCCGCACCTGGCGGATAACCCAGTTCACCGCGCGGCACCGATGCTCAACGAGCTGGTGCAAATCGAGTGGGATCAGGGCAACGAATTCTTCCCGCAAACCAGCATGCAGATTGCCAATATCAAGGCAGGCACTGGCAGCAACAACGTTATTCCGGGCGATCTGTTCGTGCAGTTCAACTTCCGTTTCAGCACCGAACTGACCGACGAGATGATCAAACAGAAGGTCGTGGCGCTGCTGGAGAAACATCAGCTGCGCTACAGCGTGGAGTGGTGGGTGTCAGGCCAACCGTTTCTTACCGGACGCGGTAAGCTGGTCGATGCGGTAGTGAACGCCATTGAGCACTATAATGAAATTAAACCGCAGCTGCTGACCACGGGTGGCACCTCCGACGGGCGCTTTATCGCACAGATGGGCGCACAGGTGGTGGAGCTGGGTCCGGTGAATGCCACTATTCATAAAATCAATGAATGTGTTAACGCCGCCGACCTGCAGCTTTTGGCCCGGATGTATCAGCGGATCATGGAACAACTGGTCGCGTAAGCGGCATCACTCGAAGAGGTATCAGGCATGGACTGGCTGGCTAAATATTGGTGGATCCTGGTGCTGGTATTTTTGTTGGGCGTTATCCTTAACGTCATCAAAGATCTCAAGCGCGTTGACCATAAAAAGTTTCTGGCAAACAAGCCGGACCTTCCCCCGCATCGTGATTTCAACGATAAATGGGATGACGACGACGAGTGGCCGAAGAAGAAGCCTTAAGCAAAACACGAAAGCGCCCCATGGGCGCTTTTTTATTGGATCTGGTATGGCTGCCTGCTGGCGCTGCGCTTAGCAGGCCTACAGGGCGCGTAGGCTCAGCAAACGTAGTGCCGCCAGGCGAATCGCGGCTATGTCTCTCGTTATCAGCATTTCCAGAAGCATTGTCTTGACCCTCGTTGATTCCGATAGGCGAAGACTACAGAAACTCAACAATATCCCCGTCCTGCGGTTTGCTGCCGCTGAGCGCTTCGTCGAAATAGTGCTTCGGCACGGTGAAGCGCAGGTGATCGAGTGCGAGCTGCATGCTGCGGTCATCTATCGCGTGACCGAGCTCGTCGACGATATCCAGGGTAACGTCGCCGCCTGCCTGGATGAGCGCTTCCTGAGCCGCTACCGCATAGGCCAAATCAATCACCCGGTCTTCACCACCGTGAATCAGATGCACGGTGGTCGCAGTGCTGGCCTGTGTCGGCAACGTGGCGAAACGCCCATTAAAGGCAATCACCCGTGATGCGAGACCCGGCGCGGCTTTGGTGCTTTCGAGCGACATGATAGCCCCCTGCGAGAAACCAATCAGCGCGGTGGCCTGCGGGCTGACGCCGCTCTCTTTCTGCCAGTGGCGCACGGTATCGATAAAGGTCGGCATGATGGTATCGACGCGCTGCTGACGGTTTTCTTCCGTTACGCCCTGCACCGAAAACCACTGCCGACCCGTCGGGCCGCACGGCTCAACGCCACCGACGCTGACAATCAGCGCGTCTGGAAACAACGGCGCAAATCCGCTACCAATCAGCCCCATCGCCACAGGGTTATCGCCCACACCATGAAACAGCAGCAGCAGTTGCTTCGCCGGAGCCGAGGGACTTTGCACAACAAAATGATCATGTTTCATGGTTATCTCCTTACGTTGTTACCCGAAAGTTTACGCCGCTGAAGGGTAATCACCATGACATTTAACTGAATGACTTGGTTAAAAAAATTGCAGGTTTTTGACCTGTTCCGCCAGCGTCCGGCAACGATCTGCATCGAGAAACTCCAGCGCGGTGGCGACGTCCTGGCGCTGCATCGCCAGCAGGGCTTTACGGCCGCCCTGCACTGCAAGCGGAGTGTTTTGTGGCTGAAGAGCATCTCTCAGCGCAGGCAGCGGTAACTCGACCGACGTTATCAATCGGTTGAGGCTGCCCAGCGCCGCCATCAGCGGACGATGGGCGAAGGCAAATCCGGCCAGTTCGCGCCAGTCATCTTCTGTAAGAATAGCTTCTGACGGCAGGTTCGCAGTCGGAATACCCTCATCTCGCCAGGCGGCGAGCCAGGGAGTATCACGCTCGAAGCGGGCCTGTTCCCGGTCTGCCAGCTGATGGCCTGCGGCGGTGAGCGGATAGACCGCCATCGCGGTATAGCAGCCGCTACTGGCCTCACGATGAGTGCCAAGGCGCACCAGACGAAAGCCACAGCGCTGCCAGAAACGCCACAGCTCATCGGTGAAACCAAAGCTGACCGACAGGTAATCGCTGTCGGGCGTCCGGGCGATAACGCTCTCAATCATCCGCTGGCCGATGCCGTGGCGCTGGCGCTGCGGATGAATGGCAATCCGGCTGATGCGTCGGCTGCGCAACGTTGCCGCCTGCGGGCTGCCGCCATGCGCCGCCAGAGACTGCGCCACCAGATTGCCGCGCGGTCGACGAAAGCCTGCCCAGACCGCTTCGCTCAGCGCCGGACTGAGCCCGCCCTCCTCCACCAGCCACAGGGCCCCGGTAAGCGCTTCATCTTCATGGGCGCGGATAAAATGCTGGCCCGGGGCGTCCATCATCCGCCGTAAATCAAGCGGCGAAGTGCGATAATGCGCGGCGCTCAGCAGACGATACATCGCCATGGGCAGGTCGGGTGCCTGTTCCCAGGCACCTTGTTCCACAGGCTGAATGTTAAGCGGGCCGGGAGCCGACAGCGCAGGCAAGTGGTCGTCAAATAGCAGTGCGCGGCTGATAAAGGCTTCAAGTGGACAGCCGCTGGCCCAGCGCACAGGTTGATTAAGGCTGAAGGCGGTCAGATGTGGAAAGCGAGCGCAGAACTTGAGCAGAAACCCGCGCCCGGTGCCTTCATAACCCTGCACGGTAGTGGTCAACAGCGTGCGGGGAAAACGGCTAACCAGCCGCTCGAGCAACGGACCGGGAATGGCGGCGGCTTCATCGACGATTAGCCAGTCGGCCTGTGCCGTGGAAGCCAGTAGCGCATCGGGGGCCATAAAGTGAAAATGCTCCCCGGCGAAGTGGGCCAGCACGTCGGTGGCAGCTTTCGCCGGAGCAGTGACGACTGCCGGGGTAGAGAGCGTACGCAGGTGCATTCCCGCCAGTGCAGATTTGCCGCGTCCGCGTTCGGCGGTCACTACCGCCACGCCCGGCGGCAGGGTGTTCAGGGCGGCGAGGATCGCCGCCTGTTCGGCCTGCGGCTCCCCGTTTGCTGCGTACCAGCGCGGACGAGCGATAACGTCCGGTAATACCAAAGGCTGATGCTGATGCCAGACCAGGGCCTCGGGATCGGCCTGTAAGGTACGGCAAAAATGGTGGACGAAATGCGGGGTGGGAATGGCGGCGGCGCTCTCGCTCCAGCGAACCGAATCGGTATCAGGCAACAACAGCCAGCGATGAAAATCCGGCACCAGCAGCACCAACCAGCTTCCGGCGGTGAGCGTTCCGGCGAGGGCAGCGAAGGCCGCGACGTCAAAACCACTTCGGGCATCAAAAAAGGCATGTTCAAACTCACGCCCGAGCAGAGTTTTGAGCGCCGACGGGGCACAGTAAGGTCCCGGCTGCGGGGCCGGGCTGACAAACAGCCCGTCGCCACCCAGCCACTGACGCAGGCATAATGCCTGCTGTGCGCTCCAGTCGGCCTCGCCGCTCAACACCAGCAGGCGGCGAATGCCCTGCACTTTCATGGTCGCGCTGAACGCGAGAAAACCTTCCCTGTCGATCATGATTTAGTTGAGCGCGGTTTTACCGAAGGTGTTGCACTGCGCCGGGTCACCGCCGTCAAAGCCACGTTTGAACCAGCTGTAGCGCTGCTCAGAAGTGCCGTGGGTGAAGCTGTCCGGCACCACGCGCCCCTGACTCTGCTGTTGCAGGCGATCGTCGCCAATCGCTTCGGCTGCGTTTAGTGCTTCCTGTACGTCCCCGGCTTCCAGCACGCCCTGCTGCTGCATACTGTGGCCCCAGACGCCCGCAAAGCAATCCGCCTGTAACTCCATTTTGACCGACAGATGATTGACCTCAGCCTGGGAGGCATTCTGTTGCATCTGCCGCACTTTCGGCTCGATACCGAGCAGTTTCTGCACGTGATGACCGACTTCATGCGCAATCACGTAGCCCTGGGCGAAATCACCGTCGGCACCGAGTTTGTTTTTCATGTCATCATAGAAGGAGAGATCGATATACACGGTGGCATCTGCCGGGCAGTAGAACGGTCCCATTACCGACTGGCCGGTGCCGCACCCGGTCCGGGTCGCGCCCCGATACATCACCAGTTTGGGCTGCTGATACTGACGGCCCATTTTCTGGAAAATCTGGCCCCAGGTATCTTCGGTGGTGGCGAGAATAACCGAGGTGAATTTAGCGGCTTCGTCATCATTCGGGCTGATGGAGCGCTGCGTCGATTGCTGTTGCTGCATTGGCTGGCCGGTAAGCATGCCGGTGAGGTCGACGCCGTAATAGCCCGCGACCACCACCACAATCAGCAGAATGATCCCGCCTTTGCCGCTGGGGAGACGAAAACCGCCGCGCCCGCCGCCCATCATAGGTGGCATTCCGCCGGAATCGTTTCGTCTGTCTTCTACATTGTCGCTTTCACGACGACCTTGCCAACGCATAACAACCTCTGTATTTCGTGTTTCTGATACAGTGATCGTAGGCGGTTAAGCGGAGAATTACCATAGTTAACAAGGTAGATAACAAAAGAGGATGCCAGGCATCCTCTTAGTTTATAAGGCGTTAGCCTTAATCTAGCTTAACACCCAGACGACGCGCCACTTCTTCGTAGGCTTCAATCAGGCCGCCGAGGCTCTGGCGGAAACGGTCTTTGTCCATTTTATCCATGGTGTTTTTATCCCACAGGCGGCTGCCGTCCGGGGAGAATTCATCACCCAGCACCACTTTGCCGTTGAACAGACCGAACTCCAGTTTGAAATCGACGAGGATCAGACCCGCATCGTCAAACAGCTTCTTCAGCACGTCGTTGGCTTTGTAGGTCAGCTCACGCATGGTCGCCAGGTTTTCTTTATTGACCCAGCAAAAGGTTTCGCAGTAGGACTCGTTCACCATCGGGTCGTGCATTTCATCGTTTTTCAGGAACAGGTCGAACAGCGGTGGATTCAGTTCGATACCTTCTTCAATGCCCAGACGCTTGACCAGCGAGCCCGCCGCACGGTTGCGGATAACGCACTCCACCGGCACCATCTCCAGCTTTTTCACCAGACACTCGGTATCGGACAGCAGCTGTTCCATCTGGGTCGGGATGCCCGCTTCTTCCAGTTTGGTCATGATGAAATGGTTGAACTTGTTATTCACCATCCCTTTACGATCGAACTGTTCAATACGCGCTCCGTCACCTGCTGACGTATCGTTGCGGAATTCGAGCACCAACAGGTCCGGGTTTTCCGTGCTGTAAACGGTTTTCGCTTTGCCGCGATACAACTCAGCTTGCTTTTGCATCTTTCAATACTCCGGGTAGGAAATTAGACATTAAAATCGGGTTTTTCTGCCGACGCACACGTTTGCGTATGATAACAGAAAAAAGGGCCGGATTGCTCCAGCCCTTTTATTTCTTACTTAAATGCTGCCTGGAATACGGCCACCAGAGCGTCGTTCTGCGACTGGGTCAGCGTATGTCCTTTCGGATCGATGAACTGCATGCTGCTGCGGTTATCGAGGTCGCCGACCTGGAGTTTGTAGTCTCCAGAGCTTAGGCCAGGATCGCTTGCACCGAGGTCACGCCAGCTGCTGTCAGACAACGGTTTGTAGGTAACGTTGATGCTGCCCTGAGAACGGTTGCTGTCAGTCACTTTCATACCCGCTTTCTCAAGCGTGGCTGGCAGTTTCTGCCACACCTGGTTGAACGGTCCACGCACCACCAGCATTGGCAGGCCGGTGTCATCCGCAGCGCTCTGCACGTCAAAGGTTGCCCCATCACGGCTCTGCGCAGCGTTCTGCGCGGTGGTGGCGTTCTTATCGAGACCCGCAGAAATCACGTTCAGCATTTCAGCGCTGTAACGCTGCAACGACGCGGCATCAGCCACCGGTTTGCCTGCCTGTTCCAGATTCAGCAGTTTCACCACCACGGCTTGTTGATAGCCCTGCGGTTTGACGGAGACCTGATAACGACCGCGATACTGCTGATCTTCGTCCAGACGGCTCCACTGGATCCAGTCGGTGGTCAAAGACTGAGAGGCATCATCACGCTTGTCAATGGTGTAATTCTTGCCCTGAATGATGCTCACGACCTGCGGCCACAAATTGCCGCTACGGCCACTTTCGACCAACAGCGATGCGGTATCACCGGTGAACTGGGTACGCGCCCCGGAGACCAGCGCTAACGGCTGCGCAGGCGGACGAATGTCCAGCGCTTTACCCGTGGCTCCGTCGCCGCGAGCAACCGGGATGTTGTAATCGCCGTTCTGAATCGGCAGGATCATGCCAGCAGGCGCGTGAAGTTCAGCCAGCGGCGGTGCCTGCAGATAGGCCTCATCACCACTCACCTGGCGCTTATAGCGCGAATCCGAACTACAGGCTGCGAGCAGCAGAACAAGCGAAACACCCGCAACTTTTGCCAGCTGCGACTTCTGTACTGAGTAAGCCATCAAATCTCCCTAAACTTTACAGCAAACCGGCATGCTTCAGCGCGGATGCCACCTCGTCACGGCCATGGGCAGTGATCGGGGTCATTGGCAGGCGCAGCGTATCGGTCGCCACAAGACCCAACTCCATACACGCCCATTTCACTGGGATAGGATTGGGTTCGACAAATAATTTATTGTGCAACGGCATCAGACGCTGGTTAATCGCACGCGCTTCGGTAAAGCGACCTTCGGCGGCCAGTTTACACATTTCTGCCATTTCGCGCGCGGCTACGTTAGTGGTCACGGAAATGACCCCGTGGCCGCCCAGCTGCATGAAGTCGAGCGCGGTCGCATCGTCACCACTGAGCAGAATAAAGTCGTCTGAAACCAGCTCTTTGATCTGGTGAACGCGACTTAAGTTCCCGGTGGCTTCCTTAATACCGATAATATTTTTTACGTTGGCCAGACGTCCTACGGTTTCCGGCAGCATGTCGCAGCCGGTACGGGACGGCACATTATACAGAATTTGTGGCAAATCAGTATGTTCTGCAATCGCTTTGAAATGCTGGAACAGACCTTCCTGCGTCGGGCGGTTGTAGTACGGGGTTACCGTCAGACAACCGACAATACCGCTGTTATTGAAGCGCTGGGTCAGGCTAATAGCCTCTGAGGTGGCATTCGCCCCCGTGCCTGCAATCACCGGAATGCGGCCATCGGCAAGATCAACGGTCATCAATACCACATCACCATGCTCGTCATGGCTGAGGGTGGCAGACTCACCGGTAGTCCCTACCGACACAATCGCCGAGGTTCCATTGGCGACGTGGTAATCAATCAGTTTTTTCAGGCTGGAGCGGTCGACCTGACCTTTGTCATCCATCGGCGTGACAAGCGCTACAATACTTCCCGTGAACATGGGCCATCCTCAGTGCAGATGTGCGGACAAGAGCCTCAATGGTACGTTTGGTCTTGTTATAAAAGCAAGAGACCGGAGGCACTCAGGATGTTGTATGCCGGTTTTTTTTATGCTTTCCTAGACGCAACCTCCCCTTTTCACAGGAAGAACAGGTTTGACAGCCTCCCTACATCACTATTTGGTGATTACCGCGCTGGGTGCCGACCGCCCAGGGATCGTAAACACCATCACGCGTCACGTCAGTAGCTGTGGCTGTAATATCGAGGACAGCCGCCTGGCGATGCTCGGCGATGAATTTACCTTTATTATGCTGCTCTCCGGCACCTGGAATGCCATTACCCTCATTGAATCTACGTTGCCGTTAAAAGGGGCGGAACTGGATCTGCTGATTGTGATGAAGCGCACCTCAGCACAGCCGCGCCCGGCACAGCCTTCCACCGTATGGGTGCAGGTGGAAGTGCCTGACTCACCGCATATTATCGAGCGCTTCACCGGACTGTTGGACGCGCACGGGATGAATATCGCGGAGCTGGTTTCCCGTACCCAACCGGGTGAAAAAGAGACCGCGCCGCAGCTGTTTATTCAGGTTACCGCCCACAGTCCGATGTCGCAAAATGCGGCAAAGATCGAGCAAGCCTTTAAAGACCTGTGTACAGAACTGAAAGCGCAAGGCAGTATAAACATCGTCAATTATTCACAGCATGATGAACAAGATGGAGTTTCGTAATGACCCCACTGAAAGCCGGTGACATCGCACCGAAATTTAGCTTGGCCGATCAAGACGGTGAGCAAGTAAATTTAACCGACTTCCAGGGACAGCGTGTTCTGGTTTATTTCTACCCGAAAGCCATGACTCCGGGCTGCACCGTGCAGGCCTGTGGCTTACGTGACAATATGGACGAGTTAAAGAAAGTGGGTGTTGAAGTGCTGGGTATCAGCACCGACAAACCGGAAAAGCTCTCCCGTTTTGCCGAAAAAGAACTGCTGAATTTTACCCTGCTCTCTGACGAGGACCATCAGGTCTGCGAACAGTTTGGTATCTGGGGCGAGAAGACGTTCATGGGTAAAACCTACGACGGTATCCATCGCATCAGTTTCCTGATCGACGCCGATGGCAAAGTCGAGCACGTATTCGACGATTTCAAAACCAGCAATCACCACGACGTGGTGCTGAACTGGCTGAAAGAGAACGCCTGATAGCAGTGTGCCCGGTGGTGCTAGCGCTTACCGGGCATACAAACTCAATGACCTGCCATCTTCCATACCGCCGCTACGTTACGGGCAGTTATCCGCAGATTGTATTCCGCCGCCTCTAAGGCTTCCGGCAGCGTCACCACCCCGGTCAGAATCGAAAACGCGGCATCAATCCCGTGCTGATACACAACTTCGTGATCGTTTTTCAGGCCACCGGCCAGGGCGATGACCGGCTTACCGTGCAGCTTCGCCACCCGCGCCACGCCAATTGGCGTCTTGCCGAAAATACTCTGGCTATCGAGCCGCCCTTCACCGGTGATGACCAAATCCGCATCCTGCACCGCCTGTTCAAGCTTGAGCGTTTCCACCACAATCTCAACCCCGGCCCGCAGTTCGGCGTTCAGCAGCCCGAGCAGCGCACTGCCCATGCCGCCTGCCGCACCTGCCCCCGGCGCGTTCAGCACCTCACGCCCGGTCTGCTGTTCGATGAGCATGCCCCACTGCGACAGCGCGGCGTCGAGTGTGTCGATCATCTCTGGCGTCGCCCCTTTCTGCGGCCCAAATATCGCCGATGCGCCCTGCGGGCCGCACAGCGGATTATTCACGTCGCAGGCCACGGTCAGCGTCACGTCACCCAGTTTCGGATGGCAGGCGCGGAGGTCGATGCCTGTAAGCGTGCGGAGCGCCTCACCGCCGGGGGCAAGTTCCTGGCCTTGCGCATCGGTCAACCGCACGCCAAGCGCCTGCATCATACCCGCCCCGCCGTCGTTAGTCGCACTGCCGCCAATCCCCAGAATGATGCGCTTCACGCCGCGCTCGAGCGCCGCCTGAATCAGTTCCCCGGTGCCGTAGCTGGTGGTTATCAGCGGATTACGCTGCGCCATCGGCACATGATGCAGCCCGGAGGCCGAGGCCATTTCAATGATGGCCGTTTCGCCATCGCCCATCAGCCCCCAACGCGCCTGCACCGGCTGCCCGAGCGGCCCCCTCACCTGCTGATATAGGTACTGGCCGCCGCTGGCTTCCACCATCGATTCCACCGTGCCTTCGCCGCCATCGGCCATCGGCACTTTGACGTACTGTGCGTCCGGGTAAATCTGACGAAATCCCTGTTCAATGGCAGTCGCAACCGCCATCGCCGACAAACTTTCCTTGAATGAATCCGGGGCAATAACAATTTTCATAACGGTTATCCTGCAAGTCCAAAGACGCCAAACATCAGGGTAGAAACAATCGTAATCGCCAGACCGACCAGCGTTTCATACGGCATCAGTTTCAAACGTTCGCGGATGATCATGCTGACGCTGCCCCCGGTGGCGTGGAAGAAGCTGCCGTGCGGCAAATGGTCGAGCACCGTGGCCCCCGCGTGGATCATCGCCGCTCCAGCCAGAGCGGAAACGCCCAGCTCAATCAGCGTAGGCGCAAACACGCCCGATGCCACGGCGGTGCCTGCGGTCGTTGAGGCGGTCGCCATCGACATGATCGCCCCGGAAATCGGTGCCAACAGATACGCCGGTAAACCCGAGGCCGTCAGGCCATTAATCAGAACATCCTTTAATTCCGAATTGGCGATGATCCCTGCCAGCGTACCGGTGCCCAGCAGCATGATCGCCACCGGTGCCATACGCGCCAGACCGGCGGTCATATAGTGGTTGCTTTGCTTAATGCGTCCCATCAGCAACGCCCCGATCAGCCCGCCGAGCGGCAGCGCAATCAGCGGATCGATAGCAATCCCGGCAATCGGGCGCAGCGACAGCAGTACAATCGCCACCAGCGGGGCACTAATTGAGACCAGGAAACCCGGTTTTGCGCGCGTGTCGCCGTGGGAAATCACTTCGTCTTCGGTGACCGGGCTGCCTTTTTTGCTCAGCCGTTTTGCCAGCAGATAGGCCAGCGCCAACCCGAACAGGCCCGGGATCACCCCGGCCAACATCACCGAGGTCAGCGGCACGTGGAAGTTATCGGCTGCGGCAATGGCGTTCGGGTTCGGCGACATCACGTTCCCCGCTTTACCGCCGCCGACCATCGCCAGCAAAATGGCGGTTTTTGAAAGCGAAGCCCGACGGGCAATCGACAGCGCAATCGGGGCCACGGTGATCACCGCTACGTCGATAAAAACACCCACTGCCGTCAGGCACATTGTAGCAATCGCCAGCGCCAGCAGCGCCCGCGTTTCGCCCACCTTCTTCACCACCGTTTCGGCAATGGTATTCGCCGCGCCGGATTCAATTAGCACGCCAGCCAGCACCCCGGCCGCGAGAATACGCAGCACGGCGTTAGTGATGCCCTGCGCCCCGGTCACCATTAGCGTCACGGTTTGCAACAAATCTGCACCGCCCACCAGGCCACCGACCAGCGCCCCGACCATCATGCCGTAAGCGGGAGAAACCTTTCTCAGAATTAAAACGATGGCCACCACCAGTGCAGCAATGGCTCCTAATGCGGATATCGACGTCATGCGTTGCGCCTCCATGTTGTGAAGGCGCAGTATGCGAACGATCGTCGACGGTTTACCTGGCGCTTTTAACGAACTTTGGCCGTCGATGAGGGGGGTAAATTGTGGGATCCGACAGATTCACATTGCAGCTCCATGCCGATATACAGCCAGAGCATATTCTTCAACTCGTTGATTTTTATACGGGTAATCTCTTCACAACGCTGCAAACGGTAACGTAAGGTATTGACGTGAATGTGCAGCGCCTTCGCCGTTTGAGTAAGGTCACAGTTCTGCTCAAACCATGCCCGCAGGGTCTGCTGCAGGACGCCTTTGGGATCGTTGGCCACCAGATGCAGCCACAGACGTGACAGTTCCTGCACCTGCCAGCTCTCGGACACGCCGCCGAGCAGCGCAGGCAGCGCATGGTCGTGATAGAAAACATACTGATTTTTGAGCTTCTGCCGTTTGACCAGCGCCTGGGTGGCACGGGCTGACTGTAACGAGCGGTGCAGCCCGGTATCGCCGGGGAAATAGCCGCCAATAATAATCCGGCTAAAGCCCGAAGAGGTCGCCCAGGATTTAAAGCTTTGCAGGGCGCTCATCTCCTGGCGGACGTCCCATTCGCCATTTTTCAGGACGATCGGCTTGATGATAATCAGCTCATTGAAATCGGTGAAGGTCACCAGATGATCGCGGGCGCGGGTATCGAAATAGTCGATCAGATTGCGCAGTGCTTCTCTGTCCGGCTGGCGCAGTTCGATAACCATCACCACCCGCGGCTGCGCCAGGTCGATCCCCAGATACGCCGCCATCGACTGTAGCGATTCCGGTGAGTTTTCAAACTGAATTAGCTTGTTGATCAACTCCTCACGATAGCGCTTATCCCACTGTTTCTGTTCGATAAGCGCCATGTGCTCGATGATCAGCTCAGAGGCCATTTTCACCAGTTCGGCGTAGGCCCTGACTTTGTCCGGCTCGCCGGTAATGCCCAGCACACCAATCAACTGTCCGTTAAAGGAGATCGGCAAATTGATTCCGGGCCTTACGCCTTTCAGCTGATTGGCGGTGGCCGAATCAATCTCGACCACCCGGTTCTCTTTCAGCGCCAGAATCGCCCCTTCATGGCGCTGCTGAATACGCGCGGGCTCGCCGGAGGCGATAATCACCCCATGCTCATCCATCACGTTAACCGAGTAGGGGATGATGCGCATCGCGCGCTGGACTATCTGCTGCGCGGTGTAATCCTTTAAATAATGGCTTCTCAACATCGTTGTCACTCAGCCCCTGTGAGTCGTGAAGCGTTTAGTTCGCATCCTCAACCGCCACGGTATCCGGCCAGGCGTGAACCACCGCTTTGATTAGCGTCGCCAGCGGAATGGCGAAGAATACGCCCCAGAATCCCCACAGGCCGCCGAAAATGACCACCGACAGAATGATCACCAGCGGATGCAGGTTCACCGCTTCGGAGAACAGCACCGGCACCAGCAAGTTGCCGTCAAGACCCTGAATAATCAGGTACACCGCGAACAGGCTCCAGAACTCGGTGCCGAGCCCGAACTGGAACAGCGCCACGCAAATAACCGGAATAGTGACCACGAACGCGCCGATGTAAGGGATTAATACCGACAGCCCCACCAGCACCGCCAACAGCAGCGAGTAATTGAGGCCAAAGAGGATGAAGCCAATCCAGGTGGCAACCCCGACGACAATCATCTCCAGCACTTTGCCGCGAATGTAGTTGGTGATTTGCTGGTTCATCTCCTTCCATACCTGCCCTGCCAGCCCGCGATTACGCGGCAGCACGCGGCGCACCGCGTTGAGCATCTGCTCTTTATCTTTAACGAGGAAGAACACCATCAGCGGTACCAGCACCAGATAGACCGCCAGCGTCAGCAGCCCAACCAGCGACGCCAACGAGTATTTCACCACCGAGTCGCCCATGCCGAGCATACGGGTGCGCAGATTTTCCGCCATCGCGTCAATAATCCCGGCATCCATCAGGGCCGGATAACGACGCGGCAATGTGGCGGCGAAATCAGAGAGCTTGTTAAGCATCCCGGGCATATCGCGGATCAGATAGATGCCCTGTTGCCAGGCCACCGGCATCACCACAAAGGCCATTAGCATCAGAATGCCGACAAAAAAGATCAGAACAATGGAGGTGGCCCAGCGCCGCGAGCAGCCAATACGCTCCAGCCGGACGGTAGGCCATTCGAGCAGGTAGGCCAGAACAATCGCCACCAAAAGCGGAGCCAGCAACCCACTGAAGAAAAACAGAATGCCGAAACCGGCAACTAAAATGACCAGCAGCGCTATCGCTTCCGGGTCGCTGAAACGACGACGATACCACTGCATTAACATTTGGAGCATAACTACACCGTTCCCTGAATTGCGGGCAAAAGGCCCGCGTGAATTGTATCGAAATGTCACAAAATTGCCTGCGCTTTTTAACCCCATCGCACCGGAAAGCAAAAGTCACGCAGGGGTATTTCCAGGCGTGCAACAGCCAGCTAAACTGCCAGTGCAACCGACAGTGGAACGTTACGCCGTGTTGTCGGTCAAACTGGCACACCCTACTTACAGGACCGAGTTATGTTCAGGCAGTTAAAAAAAACGCTGGTTGCGACTCTCATCGCGTCGTTGACCCTGGGCCCGGCCTTACCCGCCTTGGCGGACCCCGCAGACTCGCTGCCGGATATGGGCACCACCGCAGGAAGCACCTTGTCTATCGGACAAGAGTTGCAGATGGGCGACTTTTATGTGCGTCAGCTGCGCGGCAGTGCGCCGCTTATTAACGATCCCCTGCTGGTGCAATACATCAACGGCCTCGGTATGCGCCTGGTGTCTCATGCTAACTCAGTACGAACCCCGTTCCATTTCTTCTTGATTAATAACGACGAACTTAACGCCTTCGCCTTCTTCGGCGGAAACGTGGTGCTGCACTCGGCGCTGTTCCGCTATGCCGATAGCGAAAGCCAGCTGGCGTCGGTCATGGCGCACGAAATTTCACACGTCACCCAGCGCCACCTTGCCCGTGCGATGGAAGATCAGAAACGTAACGCGCCCCTGACCTGGGTCGGCGCGTTAGGTTCTATTCTGCTGGCGATGGCCAGCCCACAGGCCGGGATGGCGGCGCTGACCGGCACCCTGGCAGGCACCCAACAGGGGCTTATCAGCTTCACCCGTCAGAACGAAGAAGAGGCTGACCGCATCGGCATTCAAGTGCTGCAACGTTCCGGGTTCGATCCGCAAGCGATGCCGCAGTTTATGGATAAGCTGATGGACCAGTCACGCTATTCGTCCAGACCGCCAGAGATGCTGCTGACCCACCCCCTGCCGGAAAGCCGACTGTCCGATGCCCGTAACCGCGCCAACCAGATGCGCCCGGTGGTGGTGCAGTCTTCGGAGGATTTCTACATGGCCAAAGCACGCACGCTGGGCATGTATAACAGCGGGAAAAATCAGCTGGATACCGATCTGCTCAATACCTGGGCGAAAGGCAATATTCGCGAGCAACATGCCGCCCAGTACGGTCGTGCTCTACAGGCGATGGAGTCCAGCAACTATGCGGAAGCCACTAAACAGTTGCAGCCTTTGCTGGCCGCCGATCCACAGAACGCCTGGTATCTCGACCTCGCCACCGACATTTCGCTGGGGCAGAATAAGAACGATGAAGCGGTCAATCGCCTGAAAGCAGCGAAAGATTTGCGCGTCAGTCCCGTATTACAGCTGAACCTCGCCAACGCCCTGCTGCAGTCAGGCAGAGCGGCGGAAGCGGCTACCCTGCTCAATCGCTACACCTTTACCTACAAAGACGACGTGAACGGTTGGGATTTGCTGGCGCAGGCAGAAGGCAAGCTCGGCAATCGTGACCAGGAACTCGCCGCGCGTGCCGAAAACATGGCGCTGGTTGGCCGCCTCGATCAGGCGATCTCCCTGCTGAGTAGCGCCAGTTCGCAGGTCAAACTCGGCAGCCTGCAACAGGCCCGGTATGATGCACGCATCGATCAGTTCCGGCAGTTGCAAGAGACGTTTAAACCCTATACCAAGATGTAAGGACCCCCGATGAGTCATGCGGTTACGATTTACCACAACCCACGCTGCTCCAAGAGCCGCGAAACCTTAGCGCTGTTGACAGAAAACGGCGTTGAGCCGGACGTGGTGCTGTACCTCGACACCCCGACAACGGCGGAGACGCTTAAAACGCTGCTGAAAATGCTCGGCATGGACAGCGCCCGGGAGCTGATGCGCCAGAAAGAAGATCTGTATAAAGAGCTGAATCTGGCTGACGGCGCGCTGAGCGAAGACGCGCTGCTTGCCGCGATGGTAGCCCATCCGAAGCTGATGGAACGCCCGATTGTGGTGAAAGACGGTCAGGCGCGCATTGGTCGCCCGCCGGAACAGGTGCTGGAAATCATCTAGACCTTAACGCCGCAGCGTAGGTTTGTAGAAAACCCTGCGGCGTACACTCCCCCAGTTTCTTCTGCTTTTTCCCGGTATTCCACAGTTCACACAACCGTTGCACCAGCGCATCAGCATCCGTTGCTGCGGGGATAAGCGTCGGCAATGGCTCGCTGAAAGCGAGGGTCGTAATATCCGGCGGCGGCAGACGGGTGGTCGTCATGCCCGGCAACTCAATCTCCAGCCACTTCACCCTTTCAGTCTCAAGACATTGAATCTCAGCCGGACAGCGTGCCAGGGTATCATTCAGCCAGTTTTTGACCAGTGCCAGCGAGATGCCGGAATAGACCCGCGCCTGACACCAGCCGCTAATCGGTTCCCGCGCCCACAGCAAATGACGATCGCCGCCGTCATCCATCCCCAGCGATAAACGCCGATAGTGCAATTGTAAGGTCCCAGGCACCGCACCTGCCTTCAGCGCTTTTTTCCCCTGCGCTGGGCTTTTGGGGCGCTGATGTACAGGGTGCAGATAGCGGTTCAGCGTGGCACGCGACACCGCAATACCCAGCCCGTCATTGACCATAAACAGCAGTTCATCCAGCGGCGCATAAAGGGTATCGCGCAGGGCATTTACCAGTGCCACCTGCTCAGGTCTCATCGCTTTGTATATCACATTCGGAGTCGTGCTCCGATCGGCCGCCTGCTCGCGGTTACGCCAGCGCCGAACGGTAGTGACCGAGATCCCCAACTCTTTCGCCAGCTCTCGGTCGCTCTTGTCGGACTGTTGCAGATAGCGGCGCACGCGTGGCGTGGTGGTGGCATTGGCGTGCAGCTTAATTTCCATCATCATCCCCTGTGGTTTTCACAAACTAATCATGTGAGATTTACATGATAAACACGCTGGCATTGTGAGCGGTTTCACCTTTCATCTGCCACCTTTCCTTGATAATCCGCATACATAACACACAACCAAACAGTCAGTCTCGTGCGGAGATCACAATGAACAATGTTCTGGGATTTTTAGAAGCCAAACTGATGCCGCTGGCGGCGAAAGCCGCGCAGCAACGCCATCTGTGCGCCATTCGCGGTGCCTATGTTTCATTCATGCCTTTTATCATTGTCGGGTCGATTCTGCTGGTGATTTCATCGTTCCCGAATCAGGGCTATCAGCAGTTTATGTCTCATACCTTTGGTGACAGCTGGAGCAGCATCGTCGAAATCCCGTTTAACGCGGTGTTCTCGACCATGTCGCTGTTCGTCAGCTTCCTGGTGGCCTATCGTCTGGCAGAGCACTATAAAGAAGACCGGGTCTCCTGCGGCATTCTGGCGCTGGTGAGCTTCCTGATCCTCACCCCGTTTATCAAAGTGGCGGAAAACGGCGGCATCACGGTTATCCCCGTGGAGTGGATTGGCAGCAAAGGCCTGTTCGTAGCGATGATTGGTTCACTGTTGTGGACCGAGCTGTTCTGCTGGCTGAAGCGCAAAAAGCTGGTTATCAAGATGCCGGACGGCGTGCCGCCTGCGGTGCAGGAATCTTTCGCCGCGCTTATCCCGGCGCTGGTGGTGATGATCCTGGTGCTGGCTATCCGCATCGGTTTTGAAAATACCCATTACCACACCATTCACCAGTTCATTTATGAAGTCGTCGCCACGCCGGTGCGCCACTACGGCACCTCTTACTTCGGCGCGCTGATGACGGTGTTCAGCATCACTATCCTGTGGTCGGTGGGGATTAACTCCGGCTCCATGATCAACGGCATTATTCGTCCACTGTGGATGGAAAACCAAACCGACAATATCGCCGCCATTCAGTCAGGCGTCACCCCGCCGCACATTATCACCGAACAGTTTTTCGACATGATCTGGATGGGCGGCGCGGGGGCTACGCTGTCGCTGGTGATTGCGATGCTGATTTTCGCCCGCAGTAAAAACATGCGTGAAGTGGCCCGCCTCGGGGCCGGGGCTTCAATTTTCAATATTAACGAACCGGTGCTGTTCGGTCTGCCGGTTATCATGAACCCAATCATGCTAATCCCGTTCAACCTCGTGCCGCTGGTGCTGGTGACGATTCAGTATGTGGCGATGAAAATCGGGGCGGTGGCGGTGACTACCGGAGTGTTTATCCCGTGGACGCTGCCGCCGGTGCTGAGCGGTTTTATCGTCACCGGACACCTCTCCGGCAGCGTGATGCAAATCCTTAATCTGCTGATCGGCGCGATGCTGTATCTGCCGTTCATGCGCATTCTCGACAAGCAGTATCGCGCGGCGGAAGTCGTTAGCGAAAATGAAACCAGCCCGTTAGCAAAACAGGAGTCGTAACGATGTGGGGAATTATTGCAACCTGGCGTATGGCGCTGGAAGGGGTGACCGAATCCGCGTCGGCGCTGGCCGCAGGGAGAGCCGCCTCCGCCGCCGTGGTGGATGCCGTTGCCGCCGTTGAAGACTTTCCGCTGTATAAATCCGTCGGCTACGGCGGTCTGCCCACTGAAAACGGTGAGGTGGAACTGGATGCCGCGTTTATGGATGGCGATAGCCTGGCGTTCGGCGCGGTGGGCAATCTCATCGACATTGCCAATCCGGTGCGGGTGGCGCAGGCGTTGAGCCGCCAGCGTTACAACTCGCTGCTGGTCGGCCAGGGCGCACGGGAATGGGCGCTGGAGCAGGGATTCGCTGAGAAAACTATGCTCACCGATCGGGCGATGCAGCACTACCGCAAGCGCTGTCGTGAAACGCTCGATAAAGGCCTTAGTCCGTATGACGGACACGATACCGTGGGCATTATCGGCCTCGATCAACAGGGGTCGATGAGCGTCGCCACCTCCACCAGCGGCCTGTTTATGAAAAAGCGTGGGCGGATCGGGGATTCGCCGATCATGGGTTCCGGCTTTTACTGCGACAGCGAAACCGGGGCGGCCACCGCCACCGGCGTCGGCGAAGATCTGATGAAAGGCTGCACCAGCTATGAAATCGTACGCCGTATGGCGGGGGGCATGTCGCCGCAGGCGGCCGCGGATTCGGTGGTATTCGAACTGGAAGATAAGCTGATGTCGCGCTTCGGTCGTGCCGGTGACCTGTCGGTGGTGTGTATGAACCGTCACGGAGAGTTTGGCGCGGCGACCAACATCAAAACCTTCTCGTTCGTGGTGGCGACCGCTACCCAGCCGCTGACCGTGTATCGCGCCGAGCGTCGCCAGGAACAGACCCACTACCAGCCGGTGGACGACGAATGGATGCTGGCCTACGCCGCACGCATTCGCGCCCCGATTGAGGAGTAAGTTATGCAATACCGTTTATTCACCGAGCCTTGTGCCGTGCCGCACGGTAGCCATCTGATCACCTCGCCCGATAGCCCGCTGCTGGCCACCCTGGATATGGCGCAGCTACCCGATATGGTCGCCCAGGCCAAAAACGGTGAACTGGCGGACAGCCGCTTCGGCTGCGCGCCGTTCGCCCGCATCACCCTGGTGCCCGCTTCAGCCTGGCAGGATACCTTGACCAACAGCCTGGTGGCGCATTTACGCCCGCTGTTTAAAAGCCCGGTCAGCGAAAACGTGGTACTGGATGGCACGCAACTGTCCGAGAGCCGGGTGCGCGATACCGTGCTGCGCGAATGTTTCAACCTTGCTCATAGCCTGGACGATTTGGGGCTGAAAACCACTGGAAACACGCGCCTGCGCATCAACACGCTGACTCTATTCTGCCTGCCGTCGCAGGAGGACGCTTTGCAGGCTGCGCTGCGCCAGCAATATGCGGTGGCGAACGGAATGCTTGCCGCGCGTCGGCTGGCGGATATGCCCTCTGAGACCTGCACCCCACAGTTTGTGGTCGAGCAGGCGCAGCAGCTGTGCGCTCAGTTCCCGGCGCTGCGCTGCGAGGTGCTGGATGAGAAAGCGATTGTTGGGCAAGGACTGGGCCTGCTGCACGCAGTCGGCAAAGGCTCGTCGCGCCCTCCCCGCCTGTTAGCCATCCATTATGACGGCACAAAAGACGGCCCGGTACGTAGCTACGTCGGCAAAGGCGTGACTTTTGACACTGGCGGCCTGTGGCTGAAAGAAGGCGCGGGCATGTACACCATGAAATACGACATGTGCGGCGCGGCAAACGTGTTGGGTTTGATGCTGAGTATCGCCGAACTGGCGCTGCCGGTGCGGGTGATGGGCGTTTTAGCCCTGGCCGAAAATGCCATCGGCCCGGACGCCATGCAGCCAGGTAGCGTGGCGCGCGCCTGCAACGGCATGACGGTGGAAATCAATAATACCGATGCTGAAGGCCGTCTGGTGCTGGCCGATGCCATCGCCTGGGCCAGCCAGCGTCACGCGCTGACACAGTACATTATCGACATGGCGACCCTGACCGGGGCGGTGGTAAAAGCGCTGGGTTATGAGTTGAGTGGCTTAATGACTCAGGATGAGCTGTTACGCGAATCTCTGACCAGGGCAGGATTAAAAACCGCGGATGACGTGTGGTCGCTGCCGCTCGACGGACGCCTGAAAAAGCAGACCGAAAGCGCAATTGCCGATCTGTGTAATACCCCGACCAACAACGCAGCGATCAGCGCCTCGGCGGCGTGGCTGCTGCATCACTTCTGCCCGGCGAATATCCCGTGGGCGCATCTCGACGTCAGCGGCACCGCCCTGTGGCGGGAAGGCGGCAGAAGCGTGGCCTCCGGACGACCGATTCCACTGCTGGTGCAGCATTTACTGGATGAGTTAGCATGATGTCGTGCCCGGTGGCGCTGCGCTTGCCGGGCCTACAGGAATATTCGTGTGGATTTTGTAGTTCCGCGAAAGCGCAGCGCCGCCGGGCAAAATCACAGCTTGAGGATTTCTTTCACAAATGGAATGGTCAACTTGCGCTGGGCGGTGATCGACGCGCGATCGAGCTGATCAAGCGTCATAAACAGGGTGCGTGTCTCGCGGTCGAGGCGCTTCATCAGGAAGCGACAGACGTCTTCCGGCATCTCGAAGCCGCGCATCTTAGCCCGCAACTGCAACGCCTGAAGTTTGTCCTCATCGGAAAGCGGTTGCAGCTTGTAAATCTGACCCCAATCAAGACGCGAGGCTAAATCGGGCAGGCCTAAATTAAGCTGGCGCGGGGGGCGATCGCCGGTGATCAGCAGCCGGGTTTTACCGGATTCGAGCACGCGGTTGTAAAGATTAAAGATAGCCATTTCCCACGGTTCGTCCCCGGCCACGCATTCGATGTTATCGATGCACACCAGCGCCAGATTTTCCATGCCATCCAGCACTTCCGGCACGAACCAGGTACGTTTATCCAGCGGCACATAGCCAACGGCATCCCCGCGCTGCGAGAGTTCGGCACAGGCGGCATGCAACAAATGGCTGCGGCCCGCGCCTTCGCGCGACCAGACGTAAATGTATCCGCTATGATCCTGACGCAGCATAGTTTGCACTGCGGCAAGTAAAGAAGGGTTATCGCCCGCCCAGAAACTCGCAAAGGTTTCGTCGTCGGGAAGATAGAGTGGCAAAGAGAGCTGAGCCGGAGCGTTCAGAATGACCTCAACATGGAACTGCTAAAAACGCGGTGAGTGTACCACAAAAGGATTGCCAGAGAGAACCGGGCGGATCGTCCGCCCGGTTGGACGATCTTTACGCAGACTTATCGCTGTCCGCCGGATCAAGCACCACTTCTTCCGGGCGTAACACGCTGATCAGTTTGAAAATAAGGCTCAGTCCGACGCCCACGATAGTCGCCAGGGCCATGCCTTTCAGCTCAGCAGCGCCGATGTGAACGGTCGCGCCGCTGACGCCGATGATCAGGATAACGGCAGTCAGGATCAGGTTTTGCGTTTTGTTGTAATCCACTTTCGATTCAATCAGCACGCGAATACCGGATGCGCCGATCACGCCGTACAGCAGCAGGGAAACGCCGCCGATCACAGGCACCGGGATAATCTGGATTGCCGCCGCCAGCTTGCCGACACAGGAGAGCAGAATGGCGATGATCGCCGCCCCGCCAATCACCCAGGTGCTGTACACGCGGGTGATCGCCATTACGCCAATGTTTTCACCGTAGGTCGTGTTCGGCGTGGAGCCGAAGAAACCAGAGATGACGGTCGACAGACCGTTGGCAAACATCGAGCGATGCAGACCCGGATCGCGGATCAAGTCTTTTTTGACGATATTGGCCGTCACCACCAGGTGACCCACATGCTCGGCGATCACCACCAGCGCGGCAGGCAGAATGGTGAAGATAGCGAACCATTCAAAGCGCGGGGTGTAGAAGGTTGGCAGCGCAAACCACGGCGCGTTGGCAATCGGCGCGGTATCAACGATACCCATCGCAAACGACAGCGCGTAGCCAGTCAGCACGCCAATCAGGATCGGGATAATCGCCAGGAAACCACGGAACAGCACCGAGCTGAAGACCGTCACACCCAACGTCACCAGCGCAATCATGATGCTGGTGGTATTTGGTGCTGTCCCCGCCGCAGGTAACAGGCCCGCCATGTTCGCCGCCACGCCCGCCAGTTCCAGGCCGATAACCGCCACAATCGCGCCCATCGCCGCCGGAGGGAACATCACATCCAGCCAGCCGGTCCCGGCTTTTTTCACGATGAACGACACGATGCAGAACAGCACGCCACACATGATGAAGCCGCCAAGCGCCACTTCATAGCCCAGCGGCAACAGCAGCAGCACAGGGGAAATAAACGCAAAGCTTGAGCCTAAGTAAGCCGGGATTTTACCCTTACAGATGAACAGGTACAGCAGCGTACCGATCCCGTTGAACAGGAGAACCGTTGCCGGATTGATGTGGAACAGGAAAGGCACCAGCACGGTTGCGCCAAACATGGCGAACAGATGCTGCAAACTAAGCGGGATGGTCACCAAAAGTGGCGGTCGTTCACTTACCCCGATAGCACGGCGCGTCATAGTTTTATCCTCTGTCTGAGTGTTGTTGTGGGTCTTGGTGTGTTTTAGTCAAAAAAAAGCCGACTCTCAAAGTCGGCTTTTTTTAATGAATCACTTACTTGGTACCAAAAATCTTGTCACCGGCATCGCCGAGGCCCGGAATAATGTATCCATGCTCATTGAGGCCCTGATCAATGGACGCGGTGTACAGTTCAACATCCGGGTGCGCTTTCTCCAGCGCGGCGATACCTTCCGGAGCCGCCACCAGAACCAGCACCTTGATGCTGTTACAACCGGCATTTTTCAGCAGGTCGATGGTGGCAATCATTGAACCACCGGTTGCCAGCATCGGGTCAACCACCAGCGCCATACGCTCGTCGATATTGGAAACCAGTTTCTGGAAATACGGAACCGGCTCGAGGGTTTCTTCATTACGGTAGATACCAACGACGCTGATACGTGCGCTTGGCACATGCTCCAACACGCCTTCCATCATGCCGAGACCGGCACGCAGGATAGGCACCACGGTAATCTTCTTACCTTTGATTTGCTCAACCTGCACCGGGCCATTCCAGCCTTCAATGGTGACGGTTTCAGTTTCCAGGTCAGACGTGGCTTCATAAGTCAGTAAGCTGCCAACTTCTGAGGCGAGTTCACGGAAGCGTTTAGTGCTGATGTCATGCTCACGCATCAGGCCCAGCTTGTGTTTGACGAGTGGGTGTTTCACTTCCACAATCTTCATTCTCTTTCTCCTCTGAGGGGCAGCCACAAAAAAAATCGCCGGATTATACCGCTTTTTAGCGAACGCGCCATACCTGTTCTCTTTGACGGCGATCAAGCAAAGTGATTAACACCTTGTTACTCATTCTAAACTAAGGATAAAAATAAACCCCGCCGAAGCGAGGTTTTTGCTTTTTGAAGCGATTTACAGCGATTCGCCGTTGCTGCTGATAACCTTTTGATACCACGCAAAAGATTTTTTGCGGCTGCGTTCCAGGGTGCCGTTGCCTTCATTATCTTTATCGACATAGATAAAACCGTAGCGTTTTTTCATTTCGCCGGTCCCGGCGGAGACCAGATCGATACAGCCCCACGGGGTGTAACCCATCAGATCTACGCCGTCTTCCACCACCGCTTTTTTCATTTCGGCAATGTGCGCCGAAAGATAGTCGATGCGGTACTGGTCATTGACGCTGCCGTCGCTTTCACGCACGTCGATCGCCCCAAAACCGTTTTCGACGATAAACAACGGCAGCTGGTAGTGATCCCAGAACCAGTTCAGCGAGTAGCGCAGGCCCACCGGATCAATCTGCCAGCCCCAGTCGGATTTCTTGACGTAGGGGTTGGAGACCAGGCTGGTGGTTTCGTCGTAGTCGAGCTGCGGGTTGTCCGCCGTCGCTTTGGTGGCGAACGACATGTAGTAGCTGAAGCCAATATAATCGACGCAGCCCTGGGTCAGGACGGCCTTGTCTTCAGGGGTGATATCCAGTGCGAACCCGCGACGGGCGAAGTAGTTCAGCAGATGCTGCGGATATTTTCCGCGCACGTGTACGTCGGTGAACCAGTAGCGGCGGTGCATGGCGTTCATCGCCATCATCATGTCATCCGGCGCGCAGGTCAGCGGGTAAATCGGGCACATGGCAATCATGCAGCCAATGTGCAGCGACGGGTTAATTTCACGGGCGGCTTTCACCGCCAGGGCGCTGGCCACCAGCTCGTAGTGTGCCGCCTGATACATAATCGGCTCGCGATCTTCACCCTCTTCATATTTGATGCCGGAGTTGGTGAACGGCGCAAAATCTTCGTGGAAGTTTGCCTGGTTGTTGATTTCGTTGAAGGTCATCCAGTACTTCACTTTGTGCTGATAGCGGCTGAATGCCACTTTCGCAAAGCGCACGAAGAACTCGATAACTTTACGGTTCCGCCAGCCGCCGTACTCTTTCACCAGGTGATACGGCATTTCAAAATGCGACAGGGTGATAACCGGCTCGATGCCGTATTTCAGGCATTCATCGAACAGATCGTCGTAAAATTTCAGCCCGGCTTCGTTCGGCTCCAGTTCGTCACCTTTCGGAAACAGGCGCGTCCACGCAATCGAGGTGCGGAAGCATTTGAAACCCATTTCGGCAAACAGTTTGATGTCGTCTTTATAGCGGTGGTAAAAATCAATCGCCTCATGGTTCGGGTAGTTCTTCCCTGGCAGCACGCCGTCGGTGATTTCACGCGCCACGCCGTGGGCTCCGGCGGTCATCACGTCGGCAACGCTTGGGCCTTTTCCGCCCTCTTTCCAGCCGCCTTCCAGTTGATGCGCTGCAACCGCCCCGCCCCACAGAAAATCGCTTTTAAATCCGGACATAACAACTCCCTCTTTAACGTTCAAACTGCTGATTAAAATGATAAACCGCGCCGAGTAAACCGGCGTCGTTGCCGTGGCTAACGGTATTGATGTACTCGTCAATGCCGAACCAGGCCAGATGCTGTTTAAGCTGAGTCAAAAAGCCCGGGCGTTCGGTGATGCCGCCGCCGAGCAGAATGGTTTGCGGGTCGAACAGATTGACCAGGTTGTACAGGCCGCTGGCAATGCCGTTGAAGAAATCATTCACCAGCCGCTGGCAGGTGACCTCTCCGGCATCGCTGGCGTCGAATATCTCTTCGCCGCTGATCTCATCAAGTGATTTGCCGATATGCGTGGCGTAACGGCTACGTAGGACGCGCAGCGTGCAGGTGGCATTCATGGTGTAGTGCGTCGGATGGCGGCTGCCGGGGCGGTCGGTAAACATGTAGCCAAATTCGCCGCCGCGAAAACGGGCTCCGCGCACCAGCTGGTTATTGCAGAAGATCGCCCCGCCGATGCCGGTGCCAATGGTCAGCACCAGAAAGTCGCTCATCTGTGCCGCTTTGCCCTGCCAGCGTTCCGCCAGCAGCACGCAGTTGGCGTCGTTTTCAATCGCCACCGGTAAGCGGGTGCGCTCTTCAAGCCACTGTTTAATGGCAAAATGGTCGAACTTGCGGATAGCCCCGCCCATTTCGATGAAACCGGTATGCGGATTGACATACCCCGGGGCGCTGATGGCAATGCCTTCACATTCGGGGTGCGCTTCAAGCCAACTGAGGATCCCTTGCAAAATGGCGTCACCGTCGCTGTCTTTTATCGGCGTTTTTCCCTTCGCAACGAACTCCCCGTCACCAGTGAGCACGCCCATTTTCAGCGCCGTTCCACCAATATCAAATGCGGCAATGTGCATCTGTGCTGTTCCTCCTGGAAGCCATTTCAGAAACCGGTTTCAGTCCGATATTGTGGGCTGTGCCAGCATCCTGCAAGCATTAAACTGTACCCGGTTTCATTTTCGTGAAGCGGTTCAAATTTGGTCAGCGCAACGGCTGAAACGGGGAAATTAACGACGGGAGAAGATATCCGTCACCCAGGCTCGCAAACGTTTGCTTAGGCTGATAGAATAGCGCCGATTTTATTTGCTAACGCCCTTCGTGGAGACTTGCAGTGACCGACAAAACCTCTCTCAGCTATAAAGATGCCGGTGTTGATATTGACGCGGGTAATGCTCTGGTTGACCGAATCAAAGGTGTGGTGAAGAAAACCCGTCGCCCCGAAGTCATGGGTGGCCTGGGTGGATTCGGCGCACTGTGCGCACTGCCGCAAAAATATCGTGAGCCAGTGCTGGTTTCCGGTACGGATGGCGTCGGCACCAAGCTGCGCCTGGCAATGGATCTCAAACGTCATGACACCATCGGCATCGATCTGGTGGCCATGTGCGTTAACGACCTGGTGGTTCAGGGCGCAGAGCCGCTGTTCTTCCTCGATTACTACGCCACCGGCAAACTGGATGTGGATACCGCAGCCAGCGTGATCAGCGGCATCGCCGAAGGCTGCCTGCAGTCCGGCTGTGCGCTGGTCGGCGGCGAAACGGCAGAAATGCCGGGCATGTATCATGGCGAAGATTACGACGTGGCCGGCTTCTGCGTTGGCGTGGTTGAGAAGTCTGAAATCATCGACGGCAGCAAAGTGGCCGATGGCGACGTTCTGGTGGCGCTGGCTTCCAGCGGCCCGCACTCAAACGGCTACTCGCTGGTGCGTAAAATCATTGAAGTCAGCGGCTGCTGCCCGGAAACTACCGAGGTCGACGGCAAACCGCTGGCCGATCATCTGCTGGCCCCGACCCGCATCTACGTCAAAAACGTGCTGGATCTCATCGCTAACGTTGACGTCCACGCCATCGCCCACCTGACCGGCGGCGGCTTCTGGGAAAACATTCCGCGCGTGCTGCCGGATAACACCCAGGCCGTTATCGACGAATCCTCCTGGCAGTGGCCGGCCGTGTTCAACTGGTTGCAAACCGCGGGCAACGTCAGCCAACATGAAATGTATCGCACCTTTAACTGCGGCGTGGGCATGGTGATTGCGCTGCCAGCCGGTGAAGCGGATAAAGCCGTGGCGCTGATGAATGAGAAAGGCGAGCACGCCTGGAAAATCGGCTATATCAAAGCCTCCGATTCTGAGCAGCGTGTGGTCATCGCGTAATGAAAAATATCGTGGTGCTGATTTCTGGTAACGGAAGTAATTTGCAGGCCATTATCGACGCCTGCAAACAGAAAAAAATCAACGGCACCCTGCGGGCAGTGTTCAGCAATAAGGCCGACGCGTTCGGCCTTGAGCGCGCTCGTGAAGCAGAAATCCCGGCCCATGCGCTCAGCGCCAGCCAGTTTTCCAGTCGTGAAGCGTTTGACCGCGAGCTGATGCAGGAAATTGATGCCTACGCCCCCGACCTGGTGGTGCTGGCAGGCTATATGCGCATTCTGAGCCCGGAGTTCGTGGCGCACTATCAGGGTCGTCTGCTGAACATCCACCCTTCCCTGCTACCGAAATATCCGGGTCTGAACACCCATCGTCAGGTACTGGACAACGGCGACGAAGAGCACGGCACCTCCGTGCATTTCGTCACCGATGAACTCGACGGTGGCCCGGTGATTTTACAGGCCAAAGTGCCGGTGTTTGCCGGGGATGTGGAAGAAGACATCACCGCCCGCGTGCAGCATCAGGAACACGCCATTTATCCGATGGTAGTGAGCTGGTTTGTCGAAGGTCGTCTTGAAATGAAAGGCAACAGCGCATGGCTGGACGGCGTTCAGCTCCCCGCGCAAGGCTACGCTGCCGAAGAGTAATCTTAAGCCGCCTGCCCGTCGTGGCAGGCGCTTCTTCCTGCCTCCCTTACGCTCCCATACCGCTGAATAATAAAAATTCGTTATCGCAGGTTCACGACAAACAGATTATTGTCATACTTCACTGACACAGTTGGACATCGGCGGTTAAAGCTCGCCATAATGTGAATGCTGTCCGCGTCAACCAACCGGAGTGTGAGTAGTAATGGGTCAGGATAAGCTGTATATCGAAAAAGAACTCAGCTGGTTATCGTTTAACGAGCGTGTTCTCCAGGAAGCGGCGGATAAAAGTAACCCGTTGATAGAGCGTATGCGGTTTTTGGGGATCTACTCCAATAACCTGGATGAGTTCTATAAGGTCCGTTTTGCCGAACTGAAGCGCCGCATTATTATTAGTGAAGAACAAGGCCTAACCGCCCATTCCCGCCATCTGCTGGGAAAAATTCAGGCGCGCGTGCTGAAAGCCGATCAGGAATTTGACGGCCTCTATAACGAGCTGCTGCTCGAAATGGCCCGCAACCAGATTTTCCTGATTAATGAGCGCCAGCTATCGGTCAACCAGCAAAGCTGGTTACGTCACTACTTCAAACATTATCTGCGCCAGCACATCACGCCTATCCTGATTAACCGGGAGACGGACCTGGTGCAGTTCCTGAAAGACGATTACACCTATCTGGCGGTGGAAATTATCCGTGGCGACGAAATTAGCTATGCGCTGCTGGAGATCCCCTCCGATAAAGTGCCGCGTTTCGTGAATTTACCGCCGGAAACGCCGCGTCGCCGCAAGCCGATGATCCTGCTCGACAATATTCTGCGCTATTGTCTCGATGACATATTCAAAGGCTTCTTTGATTACGACGCGCTGAATGCCTATTCCATGAAAATGACCCGTGACGCCGAATATGACCTGGTGCACGAGATGGAATCGAGCCTGATGGAGCTGATGTCCTCCAGCCTCAAACAGCGTCTGACCGCCGAGCCGGTGCGCTTCGTGTATCAGCGCGATATGCCCGATGCGATGGTCGAGATGCTACGTAAAAAATTCGCCATCACCCGCTACGATTCAATCGTTCCCGGTGGGCGCTACCATAATTTTAAAGACTTCATCGGGTTCCCGAACGTGGGCAAGGCCAACCTGGTGAATAAACCGCTGCCGCGTCTGCGCCACATCTGGTTTGATAAATTCCGAAATGGCTTTGATGCAATTCGCGAACGCGACGTGCTGCTGTATTATCCGTATCACACCTTTGAGCACGTGCTGGAACTGCTGCGTCAGGCGTCGTTTGACCCGAGCGTACTGGCAATCAAAATCAATATTTACCGCGTGGCGAAAGACTCACGCATTATTGATTCGATGATCCACGCCGCGCACAACGGTAAAAAAGTCACCGTGGTAGTTGAGTTACAGGCACGCTTTGACGAAGAAGCCAACATCCATTGGGCGAAGCGCCTGACGGAGGCGGGTGTCCACGTTATCTTCTCGGCCCCTGGCCTGAAAATTCACGCCAAGCTGTTCCTTATCTCACGCAAGGAAGGCGAAGACGTGGTGCGTTATGCGCATATCGGCACCGGTAACTTCAACGAAAAAACCGCCCGACTGTATACCGACTATTCGCTGCTGACCGCCGATGCGCGCATCACTAACGAAGTGCGCCGGGTGTTTAACTTCATTGAAAACCCGTATCGTCCGGTGAATTTCGAGTATCTGATGGTCTCGCCGCAGAACTCGCGTCGGTTGCTGTATGAGATGATCGACCGTGAAATTGCCCACGCGCAGAATGGTCGTCCGTCCGGTATTACCCTGAAACTGAATAACCTGGTCGACAAAGGCCTGGTGGATCGTCTGTATGCGGCATCCGGTTCCGGCGTGCCGGTGAATCTGCTGGTGCGCGGTATGTGCTCGCTGATCCCGCAGTTAGAAGGCATCAGTGAAAATATTAACGTCATTAGTATCGTTGACCGCTATCTTGAACATGACAGGCTCTATATTTTTGAAGATGGCGGCGCGAAACAGGTGTGGCTCTCTTCCGCCGACTGGATGACGCGCAACATCGATTACCGTATTGAAGTTGCGACCCCAATCCTCGACCCGCGCCTGAAACAGCAGGTGCTGACCATCGTGGATCTGCTGTTTAGCGACACCGTGAAAGCCCGTTTTCTCGACAAAGAACTGAGTAATCGCTACGTGCCCCGCGGGAATCGCCGCAAAGTCCGGTCACAGCTGGCGATTTACGATTACATCAAATCACTTGAGCAGCCCGATTAATCTATGCCCATCAAAACCAAAACGAAACGACCGCAGGAGATTGCTGCGGTCGACCTGGGATCGAACAGTTTTCATATGGTGATTGCGCGCGTCGTCGACGGTGCGCTGCAAATTATTGGCCGCCTGAAACAGCGCGTCCATCTGGCCGATGGCCTGAATGAAAACAATATGCTCAGTGAAGAGGCGATGGAACGCGGCCTGAACTGTCTGTCACTGTTTGCCGAGCGTCTGCAGGGGTTTTCCCCGACCAGCGTTTGCATCGTGGGCACGCACACGCTGCGCCAGGCGCTAAACGCTCCGGAATTTCTCAAGCGGGCGGAAAAAGTTATCCCCTATCCGATTGAAATCATTTCGGGTAACGAAGAAGCGCGTCTGATTTTTATGGGCGTGGAGCACACTCAGCCAGAAAAAGGCCGCAAGTTGGTTATCGACATCGGCGGCGGCTCGACGGAACTGGTTATCGGCGAAGACTTTACGCCACAGCTGGTAGAAAGCCGTCGAATGGGCTGCGTGAGCTTTGCCCAAGTCTTCTTCCCCGGTGGCGTTATCAGCAAAGAGAACTTCCAGCGCGCCCGCCTCGCAGCGGTGCAGAAACTGGAAACCCTTTCCTGGCAGTACCGCATTCAGGGCTGGAACGTGGCAATGGGCGCATCAGGCACCATCAAAGCGGTGCATGAAGTGCTGGTCGAAATGGGTGAGAAAGACGGCATCATTACGCCGGAACGCCTTGAGAAACTGGTGGAGGAGGTGCTGAAGTTTAAGAGCTTTAGCGCCCTCAGTCTGCCGGGGCTGTCGGAAGACCGTCAGGCGGTGTTCATGCCGGGGCTGGCGATTCTGTGTGGCGTGTTCGATTCGCTGGCGATTAAAGAGCTACGCCTGTCTGACGGGGCACTGCGTGAAGGCGTGCTGTACGAGATGGAAGGCCGCTTCCGCCATGATGATATTCGCAGCCGAACCGCAGAAAGTCTGGCCAGTCAGTACAATATCGACCGGGAACAGGCGCGTCGGGTGCTGGATACCACCAATCTGATCTACGAGCAGTGGGTACAGCAGAATCCGAAACAGGCACATCCGCAGCTGGCGGCGCTGCTGAAATGGTCGGCAATGCTGCACGAGGTGGGGCTGAACATTAATCACAGCGGGATGCATCGCCATTCGGCGTACATTCTGCAAAACAGCGATTTACCGGGCTTCAATCAGGAGCAGCAGACGCTGATCGCGACGCTGGTGCGCTATCACCGTAAAGGGGTTAAGCTGGACGACCTGCCGCGCTTTACGCTGTTTAAGAAGAAACAGTTCCTGCCGATGATCCAGCTGCTGCGCCTCGGCGTACTGCTGAACAACCAGCGCCAGGCGACGACTACCCCGCCGACGCTGCGACTGGTCACCGATGAAAATCACTGGACGCTGTATTTCCCACACGACTGGTTTAGCCAGAACGCACTGGTGCTGCTTGATCTGGAAAAAGAACAGCAATACTGGCAAGCGGTGACCGGCTGGATGCTAAAAATCACCGAGGAAGAAGCCTCACCAGAGATTGCGGCCTGATGTAAGCGGCTTAATACTCCCGGCAGCCAGGCTCTCTAAGGGTTCTGGCTTGCCGATGTAATAGCCCTGTAAATAGTCAATGCCCAGCTCCAACGCCGCGTCACTCAGCGCCTGCGATTCAACGTACTCCGCCACCACCTGCATATTCTTCATCCGCGCTAACTGGCAGATAGACGAGACAATCTGGTAATCAAGGCTGCTCGATAACAGGTTCTTGATGAAGCTGCCATCGATTTTCAGAATGTCAGCGCTGACCTTTTTCAGCCGCGAATAGCTGGCATAGCCCGTGCCAAAATCATCAATCGCAATCCGACAGCCGAGCGCCTGCAGGTGGTTCATGTTTAGCAGCGCCTGATCAGGATGACTCAACGACTGGCTCTCAGTGATTTCAAAGATCAGCTGCCATCCCTGTATATTATGGCGTTTCAAAAGATCGGCGACCGCTTTCGGGAACTGCGAACCACAGGCTGATGACGGAGAAATATTCACCGACAATCTTAGGCCGGGCAGCGTTTCGCGGTGGCTGTCCATAAACTGCAAGGTATTTTCCAGCACCCACAAATCTATCCGGGATGACAAACCAAACTCGTGCGCCACCGGGAGAAATTCCTCCGGGGGGATCAGTTGGCGGTCTTCACCTTTAAGGCGCAACAGCACTTCGTGATAGCTGTCTCCGCGAATGCCGACAATCGGTTGGGCCATCAGGCTAAAATGCCCGTGTTCCAGCGCCAGCTGCAGGCGGTTCATCATCGTAACTTTATCTTTCAGACGCTGCTGTAGATGCACCGCGTTGCGATGCTGCAAATTCTCCGGCAAACCGGTCACCAGCGACGCGTTGGCGATAGTGCTCAATTCACCGAGCAGCATCGGCAGTTGCATTACCGGAGAGCGCACATGGCAATAGCTGACGCCCACGTTCGGCTGCAACGGCATCCCATCCCAGATGAAGCGGAATTGTTTTATCCGCTCATCAATTGCCGCAATGCGCGCGGCATGGTCTTCGGTATTCAGCCGAATCACCATATCGTGTCCTGAAAGGTGATAAATGCACTCACCCTCGTGCAGCTCCGGCTCAAGCCATTTACCCAGATTCTGTTTGTATTGAATGCGCACCATCATGCCGTAATGCCGCCCAAGCACTTCCAGTTCAGGAATCCGCAGGAAACAGATAACCGACCACGGCGTGGCCGCCAGCTTGCGAGTGAGCGCCCACAGATTAGGCAACTGAACCACCGGATCGATAAACGCCATCCGCTGCACCCTGGCATGAATAAATCGCTGCCGGGTCGCAAGCATCGCCATATAAATCACAATAAAAGAGAACACCAGATAACTGGATGAGGTGATCGCCAGCTGGTTGCTGTAACTCGCGTACACGGGTACGTAACGATAGAAAAAGTGAATGCTAACTATCAGCAACACCGTCCAGATGATCGCCATCAGCCGATAGCCAAAACGCATTGACCCCCACAGCATCACCGGCAGCAATAGCGAAAGCGTGTAGTTGGTGGTGAAGATCGAGGCCGAATTGGCCATCGGAATAAACAATAATCCTATGAGAATCAGTACCGCCAGAGACCAGATACCCATCTCGAGTGTCGTGACCCTGGGATCGATTTGCAGGCGTAATTGCGAGATGAACGATTTCAGGTAGCGAGGGTGGCGGATTATACGAATCACCAGATAAGACAGCGGTACGCCGGTAAAACAGCCCATCAGCAGTGATTGATAATTGATTAAACTGTGCAGCGTCAGCGGTCCGGCACCTGCCAGCGAAAGCCGTGCGGGCAGGATCTCAAAAAAGACGCAGGCCAGCAGTAAGAACTGGAACACCGTGGCAGGGAAAAACATCTGCCAGAATATTCGCTGCGGCATTAAGCGCGCGCAACCATAGGACAGGTCGTGTCGCCGCGGGGCAAACACCCGATACCCGCCCCAACTGAGGGTCAATGGAATTAAAAAGTGAAACGTGATGCAGATGCTTTCCGGCACGTTCATACCGGGACAAATCACTAGCCAGATGCCAGCAATAATCCCCGGCAGCGCTTTCAAACCAAAAAAGAGCATCAGCGACAGTAGCAGCGCGAGGGGCAGATAATAGAGCGAAACCACGCCGCCATCGATGCGCGCAAAGGTATTCGCCATTCGGGCAACAGGCAGTAATAGTAAAGGCAGGATTAACGGAAGTCCCCACCATTTATCGCGATTGTTTTTATAGAATTTAATAAGGTGCATAGATGCTCAAAAGAGGACCCGATTCCTGATGCGCAGATTCAGACAGGCATCCAACCTGATTGTCGACAACCGCGAAAATCACAGTGCGGAGTGGGGCAAGAGATTATAGTGAGTATCCGCGCAGGCAATTTGACATAAATCAACGAAGGACCGCTGAGCCTCCCAGCACTCTCATATTCCTACCCGCCCCCCATCGCATCTGCACTTTCGCTTTTTTTGTGCAATTTTCACGCAGTTGTTAATTGACCCTGCTGGCCCGCTGTGCCTTAATAGGCCCATCGCCCGAAACGGGTATTTTTACAGGAACCCTCAGTGAGCCAGGCAACCCCAATGCGCAAACGACATCAATTCAACAGTCGCATGACCCGGATCATCATCCTTATTAGCTTCCTCTTTTTCTTTGGCCGCTTCGTCTACTCCTCTATCGGTGCCTGGCAGCATCATCAGGACAAGAAAGCCGCACAGCAGTCGAGCCAAGTCGTTACAGAATCCCAGATTCGTACCGAGTAAAAAACCGGTAAATCTGCGTCCACAGCACCGTTTTCCCCGCGTTTCCGTCCCTGCATTTGCATCCTACGGCAAAACCAAGCACGATTAAGGTGAACCCGTAACGAACAGCCAATACAGGGAAACGTATGAAAAATATCCTGAATACCTTTCTGCCGCTGTACACCACGACCCTGCTGATGCTGCTCGGTTCCGGCCTGTTGACCACCTATATTTCACTGCGTCTGGCGCATGAAGAGGTCAGCGGCACGGTTATCGGTGCGATTACCGCGGCTAACTATCTCGGTCTGGTGATTGGCGGTAAAGTCGGTCACAACCTGATTGCCCGCGTCGGGCATATCCGCGCCTACGTCTCCTGCGCCGGAATTATTACCGCTTCTGTTGTCGGCCATGGCCTCAGCGATTTTATTCCGCTGTGGATTTTCCTGCGGTTGGTGATCGGCCTGTGCATGATGTGTCAGTACATGGTGCTGGAAAGCTGGCTTAACGATCGCGCGGAGTCTTCACAGCGCGGTGCCATCTTTGGCCTGTACATGGTTGCTACCTATCTTGGCCTGTGCGGCGGGCAAATCATCCTGATGGCCGCTGCCGGAACGGGGCCGTCGATGCTACTGATTGTAGCGCTCTGTTTTGCCCTGTGCCTGGTGCCTATTGCGCTCACCACCCGCACCACCGCGCAGCCAATGTCACCCGCACCGATGGAGTTGGGCTACTTCTTTAAAGCTATTCCGAAGCTGCTGGCTGCCACGCTGGTGATGGGGATGGCCGCCGGGGCGTTCTACGGCCTGGCACCGGTGTATGCCATTTCGCAAGGCCTTTCTACCCGGCAAACCGGCCTGTTTATGGGCGTCACTATTTTTGCCGGCATGGTGTCACAGTTTCCGCTGAGCTGGCTCTCTGACCGCTACGACCGTCAGCATTTACTGTTTTACACCGCCATCCTGTTCGCGGTCGCCTCCCTGCCGCTGTCAGTGTTACCGCATCTCGGCTTTTACTGGCTGCTCGGCATGGCGTTCGTGTCCAGCATGGCGATGTTCTCGCTCTATCCGCTCGGGGTCGCCATCGCCAACGATCGCGTAGAGCCAGAACGCCGCGTTTCTCTCACGGCGTGTCTGCTGATGGCCTTTGGCGTCGGGGCCTGTATCGGGCCGCTGGTCACCGGGGCCATCATGCAGCCGTTCGGCGGCAACGTGCTCTATTTCTGCTTTACGCTTTGTGGGGCAACTATCGCGCTTATCAGTTGGATCAGAAAACGCCAGCCTGAGATTGTGGTCGATGCGCCGATGCCGCACGTGGTGATGCCCGACAGCCTGACCTCATCGCCGCTGGCGGTGGCGCTTAATCCGGGAATGGATGAAGAGGTCATTCAGGAGGTGATGGTGGAAACGCCGGAAACCGAAGCACCCGACTCCACGGATGAGACGAAGATGGCCTTGTGACCCACGACATCGCTGCATTATGACAGGGCGGCTTAGGTCGCCTTTTTTGCGGGCTTTTAGCGCACCGGGCTATTCTGCCAGCAATCAACAACGTGCTACAGGCTATTGAATCTTCTGTACCTCGGTCGCGGCGGGTGCCAGCACCACCCCGTCATGCGCTATAGGTGCCATAAAAGGAACCGCCTTACCGGTACGCTTGTCGATAAGCACCGAGTGGCGTTCGCCACGCGTAAAAAGATGCTGCTCCCCCCACTGTCGCAGCGCCACCACCACCGGAAACAGACTTTCACCTTTTTCAGTCAGCACATATTCCTGATATGCCGTCCCATCTGACGCGCCCCGCATGGCGAGGATTTCTGCCTCGACCAACTTACGCAGTCGATCAGAGAGAATGTTGCGCGCCACGCCCAGACTGCGCTGAAAATCCCCGAACCGCCGCATACCATCGAAGGCATTACGCACGATGAGGAGCGACCAGCGATCCCCGATCAGATCGACGCTACGGGCAACTGGACAAGGTTCATCGGGCATAGACTTAGGGGACGTCATCGGATCCTCTCGCGGGCGAAGGGTGGCTTTCTGGTTGCATTTTAAAACTACATGACCTAGCCTTCAACTGGTTTCATTTTAAAACCAGAGACGATAAAGGTTGAGATCATGAAGACGTCGATTGCATTACCGTTAACGACAGATATGCCGCGCAGCCTGGTGTGGCTTTTCGCCATTGCCAGCGGCCTGAGCGTTGCCAATGTCTATTACGCGCAGCCCCTGCTCGACGTGCTGGCACATGATTTCGGCATCAGCCCTGCGGCGGTCGGCGGAGTAGTGACGGCCACGCAAATCGGTTGTGCTTTGGCCCTGCTGTTGCTGGTGCCGCTGGGCGATCTGCTCGACAGGCGTCGCCTGATGGCTATACAACTGGTGGCTCTGGTGGCCGCCCTGATCGTCGTCGGTCTGGCGCATTCTGCCCCCATTTTGCTGGCGGGGATGCTGGCGGTCGGCCTGCTGGGGACGGCGATGACGCAGGGTCTGATTGCCTACGCCGCTAGCGCGGCGGCATCGCATGAACAAGGCCGGGTGGTTGGAGCCGCGCAAAGCGGCGTATTCATTGGCCTGCTATTGGCCCGGGTGTTTGCTGGAGCTGTCAGTGACCTCATGGGCTGGCGAGGGGTGTATCTCTGTGCCGCCGGATTGATGCTGATGATTGCGCTCCCGCTGTGGCGATGCCTGCCTGATCTGGCGGCCACAACCAAGTCGATGAGCTACCCGCACCTGATTGCCTCAATGCTGACGCTGCTGCGGGAGGAAAAAGTATTACAGGTACGCGGCATGCTGGCGCTGCTGATGTTCGCCGCGTTCAATATTTTCTGGAGTGCGCTGGTACTGCCGTTGAGCACACCACCCTACAACTTCTCGCATACCACCATCGGTGCCTTTGGGCTGGTTGGTGTGGTCGGGGCGCTGGCCGCCTCCCGCGCTGGGCAATGGGCGGATCGGGGATATGCCCAACGCACCAGCGCGGCGGCGTTGTGGGCATTACTTTTGGCCTGGTGGCCGCTGTCACAAATGCAATGGTCACTCGGTGTGCTGGTTATCGGCATTATTCTGCTCGATTTAGGCGGGCAGGCGCTACACGTCACGAATCAGAGCCTGATTTTTCGTACCCGCCCCGAAGCCCATAGCCGCCTGGTGGGCCTGTATATGCTGTTCTATGCCGTCGGCAGCGGTCTGGGCGCTATCGCCACCACCGCGACCTATGCCCACGCGGGCTGGCAGGGCGTGTGTCTGCTGGGTGCGGCAGTCAGCCTGGTCGCGCTGGGGTTCTGGTGGGTGACGCGTAAAATGGCTTAAACAAAAACAAAAAGCCCGCAGTTACGCGGGCTTAAGGGCTAGATTCGATGCGGGATTATTCCCATTCAATCGTCGCTGGCGGCTTACCGCTGATGTCATACACCACACGGGAAATGCCGTTCACTTCATTAATGATGCGGTTGGACACGCGACCCAGGAAATCGTACGGCAGGTGCGCCCAGTGCGCGGTCATGAAGTCGATAGTTTCCACCGCACGCAGGGAAACCACCCAGTCGTATTTACGGCCATCGCCCATCACGCCCACAGAACGAACCGGCAGGAATACGGTGAACGCCTGGCTCACTTTGTTGTACAGATCCGCTTTGTGCAATTCTTCGATGAAGATAGCATCGGCGCGACGCAGCAGGTCGCAGTACTCTTTCTTCACTTCGCCCAGCACGCGAACGCCAAGGCCCGGCCCCGGGAACGGATGACGGTACAGCATGTCGTACGGCAGGCCCAGTTCCAGACCGATTTTACGCACTTCATCTTTGAACAGCTCACGCAGCGGTTCAACCAGACCCATCTTCATCTCTTTCGGCAGGCCGCCCACGTTGTGGTGAGATTTGATGACGTGCGCTTTGCCGGTGGCAGAGGCCGCAGATTCGATAACGTCAGGGTAGATAGTGCCCTGCGCCAGCCATCTCACGTCTTCCAGCTTCAACGCTTCTTCATCGAACACTTCCACGAATACGCGGCCAATGATTTTACGTTTCGCTTCTGGCTCGTTTTCACCCGCCAGGGCCGACAGGAAACGCTCCTCGCCTTCAACGTGAACAATGTTCAGACCGAAGTGGTCGCCGAACATGTCCATCACCTGCTGAGCTTCGTTCAGGCGCAGCAGGCCGTTGTCGACGAATACGCAGGTCAGGTTTTTGCCGATGGCACGATGCAGCAGCATGGCAGTAACGGACGAGTCCACGCCGCCGGAGAGGCCGAGGATCACTTTATCGTTGCCAACCTGCTGACGAATACGTTCGACGGCATCGTCGATGATTTTCGCTGGAGTCCACAGGGCTTCACATTCGCAGATATCGCGCACGAAACGCTCAAGCATACGCAGACCCTGACGGGTGTGGGTCACTTCCGGGTGGAACTGCACGCCGTAGAAGCGTTTTTCTTCGTTAGCCATAATGGCGAACGGACAGGTTTCGGTGCTGGCAACGGTCACGAAATCAGACGGGATCGCGGTGACTTTGTCGCCGTGGCTCATCCACACGTCGAGCAGCGGCTTGCCTTCAGCGGTCAGGGCATCTTCGATACCGCGAACCAGCGCGCTGTCGGTTCTGATTTCAACCTGCGCATAGCCAAACTCACGTTCGTTAGATCCTTCAACATGACCGCCCAGCTGCATTGCCATGGTCTGCATGCCGTAGCATACACCAAGAACCGGGACGCCAGCTTCAAACACATACTGCGGTGCCCGCGGGCTGTTGTCTTCAGTGGTACTTTCCGGGCCGCCGGACAGGATGATACCGCTCGGATTGAACTCACGAATTTGTGCTTCGGTAACGTCCCAGGCCCACAGTTCACAATAAACGCCCAGCTCACGAACGCGGCGCGCCACCAGCTGAGTGTATTGAGAACCAAAATCGAGGATAAGAATGCGATGTTTATGAATATTGTCGGTCATTGACGGTAATTCCAGGGCAAGTGAAACAAAATCAAACGCCCGGCATAAGCCGGGCGCGGGGAATAATCAAGAACCCAAGCGGTAGTTCGGGGACTCTTTGGTGATCGTCACGTCGTGTACGTGACTTTCCTGAATGCCCGCCCCGCTGATGCGTACAAATTCCGCTTTAGTACGCAGCGCGTCGATGGTACCACAGCCGGTCAGACCCATACAGGAGCGCAGGCCGCCCATCTGCTGGTGAATGATCTCTTTCAGGCGGCCTTTATAGGCCACGCGGCCTTCGATACCTTCCGGCACCAGTTTGTCAGCAGCGTTATCGGTCTGGAAGTAACGGTCAGAGGAACCTTTAGACATCGCGCCGAGGGAGCCCATCCCGCGATAGGATTTGTAAGAGCGACCCTGGTAGAGTTCGATTTCACCCGGTGATTCTTCGGTGCCCGCCAGCATAGAACCCACCATGACCGCGCTTGCACCTGCGGCAATCGCTTTAGCGATATCGCCGGAGAAACGGATCCCACCATCGGCGATAACCGGAATACCCAGGCCTTCCAGCGCTTCAACGGCATCAGCAACGGCGGTGATCTGCGGTACACCCACGCCGGTGACGATACGAGTAGTACAGATGGAACCAGGGCCGATACCGACTTTAACCGCGCTCACGCCAGCGTCAGCCAGGGCACGAGCCCCCGCGCCGGTTGCCACGTTACCCCCGATGATTTGCAGGTTCGGGTATTTGGCACGGGTTTCGCGAATACGTTGCAGTACGCCTTCAGAATGGCCGTGAGAGGAGTCAATCAGCAGCACGTCTACACCCGCCGCAACCAGCGCATCAACGCGCTCTTCGTTACCGGCACCGGCACCAACCGCAGCGCCTACGCGCAGACGGCCATGCTCATCTTTACACGCCTGAGGTTTACGTTCTGCTTTCTGGAAATCTTTAACGGTGATCATGCCGATCAGGTGGAAGTTATCGTCAACCACCAGCGCTTTTTCTACACGTTTTTCGTGCATCTTAGCGAAGACCACATCGCGGGCTTCACCTTCACGCACAGTGACCAGACGCTCTTTCGGGGTCATGTAGACGCTAACCGGCTGGCTCAGGTCAGTCACGAAACGCACGTCACGACCGGTGATGATGCCAACCAGTTCGTTGCTTTCCGTCACTACAGGATAACCGGCGAAACCGTTACGCGCGGTCAGCTCTTTCACTTCGTGCAGAGTGGTGGTTGGCAGTACGGTTTGCGGATCAGAGACCACGCCAGATTCGTATTTCTTCACGCGGCGAACTTCTTCCGCCTGGCGCTCGATAGACATGTTTTTGTGAATAAAGCCGATGCCGCCTTCCTGAGCCAGGGCAATTGCCAGGCGCGCTTCCGTCACGGTATCCATTGCCGCAGACAGCATAGGAATGTTCAGGCGAATGGATTTGGTCAACTGCGTGCTGAGATCGGCAGTATTCGGCAGAACGGTGGAATGAGCGGGAACGAGGAGGACGTCGTCAAACGTCAGTGCTTCTTTGGCGATACGTAGCATGGGCAATATCTCTACCTGGGTGGTTAATAAATATTGCCGTGGCATTATACAGAGCGTAATCGGTTGCATCCACACTTTTTTGCAAAAAATGCTTGCGATCGCTTCTGAGCAAGTTACTATCGACTGAATAACCTGCTGATTTAGAATTTGATCTCGCTCACATGTTGCCTTCTCAATCCCCCGCCATTTTTACCGTAAGCCGCCTGAATCAGACGGTGCGTTTGCTGCTTGAGCAGGAAATGGGGCAAGTGTGGATCAGCGGCGAAATCTCCAACTTTTCTCAGCCCTCTTCCGGCCACTGGTACTTTACCCTCAAAGATGACAACGCCCAGGTGCGCTGCGCGATGTTTCGCAACAGCAATCGCCGGGTCACGTTTCGACCGCAGCACGGTCAGCAGGTTTTAGTCCGGGCAAACATCACGCTGTACGAACCGCGTGGTGATTACCAGATTATCGTCGAAAGTATGCAGCCTGCGGGCGAAGGATTGTTGCAGCAGAAATTCGAGCAGCTAAAAGCACAGCTGAATGCCGAAGGCCTGTTCGATCAGCAATTCAAACAGCCGTTGCCGACGCCTGCGCACTGCGTGGGGGTCATCACCTCGAAAACCGGGGCCGCGCTGCACGATATTCTCCATATTCTGAAACGCCGTGACCCGTCGCTGCCGGTAGTGATTTATCCCACTCAGGTGCAGGGAGACGATGCCCCTGCACAAATCGTTCGCGCCATCGAACGGGCGAACCAGCGTGAAGAGTGTGACGTGCTGATTGTTGGGCGCGGCGGGGGTTCGCTGGAAGATTTGTGGAGCTTTAACGACGAGCGCGTGGCACGGGCTATTTTTGCCAGTCGCATTCCGGTGGTGAGCGCAGTCGGACATGAAACCGATGTCACCATTGCCGATTTCGTGGCTGATTTACGTGCTCCGACCCCTTCTGCGGCCGCGGAGATGGTCAGTCGTAATCAGCTGGAATTGCTGCGCCAGGTACAGTCTGCACAACAACGGCTGGAAATGGCGATGGACTATTTTATCGCCAACCGTAACCGTCGGTTCAGTCAGCTTCAGCATCGACTGCAACAGCAGCATCCGCAGCTGCGCCTCGCACGGCAGCAAACGGTGCTCGACAGGCTGCGTCAGCGCATGAATTTTGCGCTGGATAACCAGTTGAAGAAATCAACCCAGCGCCAGCAGCGCATGGTTCAGCGCCTGAATCAGCAAAACCCGCAGCCGCGCATTTATCGCGCGCAAACTCGAATTCAACAGCTTGAGTATCGTCTGGCGCAAACGCTTCGTGCGCAGCTCAGCACAACGCGTGAACGGTTTGGTAATGCGGTAACGCATCTTGAAGCCGTTAGCCCGTTGTCGACGCTGGCACGCGGCTACAGCGTAACGACAGCCGCCGACGGCAAACTGGTCAAAAAGACCAAACAGCTGAACGCCGGAGACACACTGACGACGCGTCTGGAAGATGGGGTGGTGGAAAGTGAAGTCACTAAAATCACGCCAGTGAAGAAAACGCGGACGCGGAAAGCAAAACCGACAGCGTAGGCCCGATAAGCGAAGCGCCACCGGGCGTTTTACACAATAATATTTACGGCGTAACGACCACAAACTCCACGCGTTTTTTTGAAATCAAACCATGGCCGTTCTGGCAAAAATAATCCACCGCCCCGCAAGCCTTTAACACTTCCAACGGCTTATTGCATTCCGGACACAGCGCCTGCACTGCGTAATCCTGCTCGCACTGCGCGCAATGGGCGTTTTCGCCCTGCCGCTCCAGCGGATGGTCACAAACCGGACAGTTCAGTTCCATAGGGACTCCTTAGGTCTTCGGAAACATCAGTTTATTTTACCACGGGCCTCAATGCGGGCCGCGCAGTTGTTGCTGTAATTGCAGCAGGGCGCTGACTTCCGCGATTCGTCGCTGAGTAAGCACGCTGACCTGCTCCGGCGTGCGCGTAAATACGCTGTTGGCACCCAGAATAAATCGGCCCAGGCAGAGATCGTATATCGGGCCATCCCGCGTCCAGCGCTGAACGGTCTCGCCCTGCCAGATTTCCAGCACATCCTGCGCTCCGCGGCGATCCTGACTGAGCACCGTCCCGTTACGCAGATGCAGACGAATACCTTTTTGCCCCCCAGCCGGCCCGGCGTATTTATTCAGCCACATCTCCAGCGGAATGCCGCCCAGCTCGCCCTGCAGATGTGCGCTGCCTTCGGCTGTGGTGACGTCACCCATGGTAATGGCGTTGCCCAGCCGGTCTTTGGCCTCGCACAGCGTCAGGCTAAGTTCATTATTCACACCCACCGCGGCGAGCGTTTCATGCATCATCGCCAGCACGTGGGTGCCAATATCCACAATCACCCCGTCAGGGTGGCGAAGCTGGCGGGTATCCGGTTCGCCGGTGGCAAAGTTGAGGGCGATCGGTTCGCCCTGGGCGTTAAACCCACTCGGCTCCAGCAGATAACCTTCAATTTTTGCAATATCTGCCAACGACAAAATCGGCGTACTCACCGGGAGATACGCCGCTTCCGGCTGCCAGTCGCTGTCAGGGTCGCCATGCGCCAGTTGCGCCACGCCATCACGCGCCATCCAGTGATCGAGCGCCAGCACCCGGCGGGCATGTTCAGGCCGGGCCAATAACGCCTGAAGCCGAGCCAGCTGCGCCAGCGTTGCCGCCACCGGTTTCTCTACCACGATGCGCGGCACGGCGGTTTGCAGCACCTGTTCCAGCACCGGTAAGTGCGCCAGCGAGGCGGTGGTTATCAACACCATATCTGGCTGGGTCGCCAGCAACGCCTCCAGCGAATCACAGCGCGTTATCCCGGCGGGTGCGCGGGCCGCGTCAACATCAAAACCAAAGCACTGCGCAGACGATATATTCAGACGCTGAAGCGCCGGCAACCAGGCGGTGTCGATTACCGAACCCAGGCCAATAAATCCGAGTTTCATCGTTAACCTCAAAGACAAAAAAACCCGCCATCAGGCGGGTTAGTATCAGTACCGCGCCAGCTTATCAGCCGCGCTTACTTACCTTTTTTGATATGTTTGATCAGACGCTTACGTTTACGCATCTGGTTCGGGGTCAGGGTGTTACGCTTGTTAGCGAACGGGTTTTCCCCTTCCTTGAACTGAATGCGGATTGGCGTACCCATGACGTCAAGCGATTTGCGGAAGTAGTTCATCAGGTAGCGCTTGTAAGAGTCCGGCAGGTCTTTCACCTGGTTGCCGTGGATAACCACAATCGGCGGGTTGTAACCCCCGGCGTGGGCATATTTCAGCTTCACACGACGACCACGAACCAACGGCGGCTGGTGATCTTCTGCCGCCATGGTCATGATGCGGGTCAGCATCGCGGTGCTCTGGCGACGGGTTGAGCTGTCGTAGGCTTCGCGAACGGACTCGAACAGGTTACCCACGCCGCTACCGTGCAATGCAGAAATGAAGTGCACGCGGGCAAAGTCGATGAAGCCCAGACGGAAGTCGAGGGTCTCTTTGACCTGCTCTCTCACTTCATTGCTCAGACCATCCCATTTGTTGACCACGATAACCAGTGAGCGCCCACTATTGAGGATAAAGCCGAGCAGCGAGAGGTCCTGATCGGAAATGCCTTCGCGGGCATCAATCACCAGCATCACCACGTTAGCGTCTTCAATCGCCTGCAGCGTTTTGATAACCGAGAATTTTTCTACGGTATCAGTGATTTTGCCGCGCTTACGTACCCCGGCGGTATCGATGAGGATATATTCGCGCTCATCGCGTTCCATCGGGATGTAAATGCTGTCACGGGTGGTGCCCGGCATGTCGTAAACCACCACGCGGTCTTCACCGAGGATACGGTTAGTTAGCGTTGACTTACCGACGTTGGGGCGGCCAACGATAGCCAGTTTGATAGGCAGACTCTGCGGGTCGAAGTCGTCTTCCGGCTCTTCAACAGGGACGCCATTCTGTTCCGCTTCGAATTGCGCCCAGTAGGCAGCATCTTCATCCACTTCTTCGGCAGGCGCGATCTCTTCCATAAACGGCAGAAGCGCTTCTTCAATCAGGCTGGTAACACCGCGACCGTGTGAAGCGGCAATCGCGTGAATATCGCCTAAGCCTAAGGACCAGAAATCCGCCATCGCCTGATCCGGATCGATGCCATCGGTTTTGTTAGCCACAAGGAACGTCGCTTTTTCGCGTGAGCGCAGGTGCTTCGCGATGGCCACATCCGCAGGCATCAGCCCCGCACGCGCATCCACCATAAACAACACTACGTCAGCTTCTTCAATCGCCAGCAGCGACTGTTCTGCCATGCGCGTTTCCACACCTTCTTCCGTGCCATCAATACCACCGGTATCGATACAGATAAACTCGCGGCCTTCCACTTCAGCACGACCGTACTTACGGTCACGAGTCAGACCCGGGAAATCCGCGACCAGCGCATCTCGGGTGCGCGTCAGACGGTTAAACAGCGTGGATTTTCCAACGTTAGGGCGCCCGACAAGCGCGACCACAGGTACCATGATAAATGCCTCTTAAAATCTAAAAACAGTAAAACGGCCCCTGCTAAAACAGGAGCCGTTTGCAATGCATACCGCGAACAGACTTAACGCGTAAGGGAGTACAGCGTACCGTCTTTCGCCTGGATCAGCAGTTGACCATCGGCCACCACAGGATCGGTCAGGAATCCTGAGCTGTCCACTTTTTGCTGAGCAACAAAGCGGCCATCCTGCGGGTTCATCCAGTGCATGTAACCTTCGCTGTCGCCGACGACCAGGCTGCCATTATACAGCACAGGGGATGTCAGCAGACGGTGCAGCAGATCGCTCTGCGTCCACAGCGTCACACCACCATCGGTGCTGAGCGCCAGCAGACGGTCGTTCTGATCGACCAGATAAATACGGTTGCCGTCGACGACAAAGTCGTTGACCGAGCCCAGTTCACGTTTCCACATCACCTGGCCGCTACGCAGATCCATCGCGGTCAGGTTGCCGTTGTACGCCAGCGCGTAAACAGTACCGTCAACGATAACTGGCGTGGTATCGACGTCGCTCAGACGATCGATTTCGGTCGGGCCGGTGGCCTGGGAAATACGTTGCTGCCAAATCAGCTGGCCCTGCTGCATCAGCACGGCGCTGACACGACCGTTATCACCGCCAACGATGGCCGCGCCAAAGGCGGTTGCCGGAGCGGATTCACCGCGCAGAGACAGCGCTGGCATATCGAGGTTAACGGTCCATTTCACCGCACCGTCACTTTCGTTCAGGGCCTGCAGCTGACCATTGCTGGTGTGGATAAGCACCACACCGTCGCTCACCACCGGACGCGATAACGCTTCACCGGCAACACGGGTCTGCCACGCAACGGTACCGTCGCTGGTGTTCAGCGCATAAACCTGTGCTTTTTCAGAGCCAACATATACGTGGCCGCCATTTACCGTCAGGCCACCAGAGAGCAGCGCCTGTGTATGCGAGAACCAGCCGTCTTTCTCAGCCAGGTTTACGGACCACACTTCTTTCCCGCTTTCTGCGTGCAGCGCCTTCACGGTACCGCTACGGTCTGCCGCATACACCACGCTATCAGCATAAGCCGGGTGCAGATTGGAGTAGAAATCGCCAATGCCGCTACCTACAGACTCGCTCCAGGAGGTCGTCGGGGTAAACTGATTTTCAACCGTCGGCAGCGGGGACATTTTTACAACGTCTTCTTCGCTGTTAAACAGTGAACAACCGCTCAATAACGTAACAGACAGCAGTCCTGGCAAAAGTAATTTACGCAATTGCATCGGGTCCCTCTCAGATGGACAAATTATTCATTTTCATGCGCATCATTTCGCTGAGCGCCGGTGAAGCATCACTTTTTACGCCAGCTTCCCAGGCGGCGCGAGCCCCCTGCTTATCGCCTTTGCTTAACAGGATTTCACCGCGTAAGTCCGCGACGATAGCTGTCCAGCCTTCCCCTTTAATACCCTCAAGGGTTTTCAGTGCTGCATCAGGCTGTTTCATTTGCAGCTGAACGCGAGCCAGACGCATGTTGATAACCGATTTCAGGTTATCATCAGGCGCAGCAGCCAGGCCCAGTTGCAGTTGTTTTTCGGCTTTATCAAGCTGGTTAGCGTCAACAAACTGCTGAGCCAGTTCCAGCGCGGCAAATGCGCCGTAAGCATTTTTTTCGTCTGCGGCGATTCTCTGCGCAGCAGCATAGGTCTCTGGTTTATCCGCTTTCAGCGTCGTCATGGCACTTTCATAGGCCTGTGACGTCTCACGGGAATTGTTTTCCTGATGTGAGGACCAATAACGCCAGCCAACCAGCGCTCCAATCCCCAGTACAACGCCCACTACCAGCGCTTTGCCGTTTTCAGCAAAGAAATTTTTAATCGCGTCGACCTGTTCGTTTTCGTTACTGTAGACTTCCACGCAGTTCTTCTCCTGAATAATAGTCCCGGGCAATTAGCCCAGCAGTGTGCGCAAATGCGCGGCAACGCTGTCCTGCGTTACAGTCGTCTGCTCACCAGAGCGCAAGTCTTTAATCACCACATTACGTTCGGCCACTTCGGATTCACCCAGCACCAAGGCGACGCGTGCGCCCCACTTGTCTGCCCGAGCAAACTGCTTCTTGAAGTTACCACCGCCGTGGTTAGTCATCAGTTTGATGGCCGGCATTTGGTCACGCAGTTCTTCAGCCAGACGCAGGGCGGCGGACTGAGTACCGGTGCCAGAAGCGACCAGGTATATATCGACAACAGGATCGGCTTTAAATTCCGGGTTGACGGCCTGAACCAGTAAAACTAAACGCTCAAGACCCATCGCGAAGCCCACGGAAGGGGTAGCACGCCCGCCGAGCTGTTCTACTAAACCGTCGTAACGGCCACCCGCACAAACGGTTCCCTGGGAACCGAGGCTGCTGGTCACCCACTCGAATACGGTGCGATTGTAGTAGTCGAGACCACGAACCAGACGCTGGTTCACGGTGTAGGCAATCCCGGCGTCGTCGAGCAGCGCACACAGGCCTGCAAAGTGTTCACGGGATTCGTCGTCGAGGTAATCGCCCAGCGCCGGTGCGTTATCAAGCAGCGCCTGAACGTCCGGATTTTTCGAATCCAGCACGCGCAGCGGGTTAGTATACATGCGACGTTTGCAGTCTTCGTCGAGTTCGTCTTTGAACTGTTCCAGATAGGCCACCAGCGCTTCGCGATAATTCGCGCGGGCTTCCAGCGAACCGATGGAGTTCAGTTCAAGGCTAACGTGTTCGGAAATCCCCAGCGCGCGCCACCAGCGAGCGGTGAGCAGGATCAGCTCAGCGTCGATGTCAGGGCCCTGCAGGCCAAACACTTCACAACCCAGCTGATGGAACTGACGATAGCGTCCTTTCTGCGGACGTTCGTGACGGAACATCGGGCCGATGTACCACAGACGCTGTTCCTGATTGTACAGAAGACCATGCTCGATGCCGGCGCGTACGCAGCCCGCAGTCCCTTCCGGACGCAGCGTCAGGCTATCGCCATTGCGGTCCTCAAAGGTATACATCTCTTTTTCAACCACGTCGGTAACTTCGCCGATAGCGCGTTTGAATAACGGGGTCTGCTCTACAATCGGCAAACGGATTTCACTGTAACCGTAGCTGCCGAGCACCTGTTTCAGAGTGCCTTCAATGCGCTGCCAGAGAGCGGTTTCGCCCGGCAGGTAATCGTTCATGCCGCGGATGGCTTGAATGTTTTTTGCCACGTTTTTTCTCTTTATAAATACAAAAATGAACCCTGACGCCCGGGGCGTCTGCGGGTTCAATCATACACGGGAAGCGTGCAGCTTCCCAATACGTTATTTTGCTTCGACCTGCTGTACGTCGATACGGCGGGCTTCGTCGAGCATGCTAGCCTTGGCACGAATGCGGGCTTCGAGCTGGCTAATCATGTCGTTGTTGTCGAGACGGTCTTTACGCACGCCGTCTTCATACAGTCCGCTTTTCTTGTTGCCGCCGGTCACGCCGAGCGTGGACACCAACGCTTCACCCGGGCCATTTACCACACAGCCGATGATCGATACGTCCATCGGGGTGAGGATATCTTCCAGACGCTGTTCGAGGGCATTCACGGTACCAATCACGTCAAACTCCTGACGCGAACAGGTCGGGCAGGCAATGAAGTTGATCCCACGTGCGCGAATACGTAGCGATTTGAGAATATCAAAACCGACCTTAATCTCTTCGACCGGATCCGCAGCCAGCGAAATACGCAGCGTGTCGCCAATCCCTTCAGAGAGCAGCAAACCGAGGCCAATCGCCGACTTCACGGAACCGGCACGTGCGCCGCCCGCTTCGGTGATCCCCAGATGCAGAGGCTGATCGATTTGCTTGGCCAGCAGACGATATGACTCTACGGCGAGGAATACATCAGACGCTTTCACGCTGACTTTAAACTGATCGAAGTTCAGACGATCGAGATGATCGACGTGGCGCATAGCGGACTCAAGCAGCGCCTGGGGCGTCGGCTCGCCATACTTTTCCTGCAGATCTTTTTCCAGCGATCCGGCGTTTACGCCGATGCGGATAGGAATGTTTTTATCGCGCGCGCAGTCGACAACCGAACGAATACGCTCTTCGCTGCCGATATTGCCGGGATTGATACGCAGACAGTCCACGCCATACTCAGCCACTTTCAGCGCAATGCGGTAATCGAAGTGGATATCAGCGACCAGCGGAACGTTAACCTGCTGCTTGATGAGCTTAAAGGCTTCGGCAGCGTCCATGGTCGGGACCGAGACGCGGACGATATCCGCGCCTACGCGCTCAAGGGCTTTAATCTGATTGACCGTTGCTTCCACATCGGTGGTGCGCGTGTTGGTCATGGACTGCACGGTGATAGGAGCCCCATCACCGATTGGCACGTTCCCAACGTAAATGCGTTTGGATTTTCTACGTTGAATCGGAGCCTGGTTATGCATGCGAAATCTCCCGCGTTACGCGTCTGTTACTGAGCCTGGGCCGGTGATTGTTCGGCATTAAGCGTCAGACGTGCAACCTGGTTTGTTCTGATAAAACGGCTCAGGTCGACAGGTTTACCCTGGAACTGAATCTGAACGGCCGCCGGTGCGCCGATTTTGAGCTTGTACGGTGCCTGGCCTTCTAAATTGAGCGTGCCGTCTTTACGCTGTAAACCGCTGAACAGTTTTTTACCGGTAGAATCGGTGACTTCCAGCCAGCAATCTGCGTTGAAGTTCATCACCAGCGCGTTCGGGCTAGCGTTTGGCGTGACCGCAGCCTGATCGGTTGGCAGCGTGGCTGCCGGAGTAGCCGCCGCCGTTGCGGTGTTATCCACGTTAGCCTGAGACGGAGAGACGACCGCATTGTTTTGCGGATTAGCCTGTGCGGTGTTCTGAGCATCTGGCGCGGTTTGCGTCGGTGCAGTCTGTGCGGTTGGCGCAGGTGCGTTAGCGTCCGCAGCAGGGGCTGATGGTGCAGTATCAGCCGTGGCGTCTGGCGTCTGTGAACCGCTGGTATCCAGCGGAACATTTTGGGTGCTGTCGTTAGCATTCAGTTCAGCACTGGACTGATCGGCCATGGTGGTGATTTCTTCCTGCTGCGCTTTATGGTTCTGCCACCACCATGCGCCAGTCAGACCGATAACCACAAACAGCACCAGCCAGGTAAAGCTCATCAGCCAACCGTCTCGTTTCTTGCGACGTTTGCCCAAAGACATTTTCTGCATCGGTGCCATTTTGGCCGCACGAACCGGAACCTCTTTCGCCAGAATAGGCAAAAGCTCTTCTTCAGGAATATGAACAAGACGGGCATAGGACCGGATATAGCCACGCAGGAAGGTTGAAGCGAGTGAGGCAGGTGCCTTGTCGTCTTCAATATCGCGAACGGTGGACACCTTCAGGCATAAGCGTTCAGCGACAGCTTGCTGGCTGAGTCCGAGTTGTTCACGGGCGTTACGCAGACGCGTCCCCGTGCTTTGTGCTGCTTGTGGATCTTGAGTGGCTTCAGTATTCATTCGCTACAGCTGCTGCTACGTAAATTTAGGTTCTGGTGGCGGAAAAAACCGCACCGCGAAACATCTGATTGCCCGTCATCCGACAGACAGTATAAACAGGTTCGGCTAACCTCTTAAACGTAAGGCTAACCTGTTGTTGCCCCGCTACATACTGCCTTAATCCTGGCATAAACGCACCGTAATTATTAATCGGATCAGTGCGTTTCGGTTATTCCTTAAACATTTTAGACTCCGCGCAGAAAATCGTGCGCGGAGTACGGTCTATCAGACCGCTTTCACCGCAATCGGTTCACCCTGCATACGTTTACGCATAGTCCGCTTGGTACGGTCGATAACATCGCCCGCCAACTGACCACAGGCCGCGTCAATGTCGTCGCCGCGGGTTTTACGCACAATGGTGGTGAAACCGTAGCCCATCAGCACTTTAGAGAAACGGTCGATTCGGCTGTTGGAACTGCGGCCATATGGCGCACCCGGGAACGGGTTCCATGGGATCAGGTTAATCTTACATGGGGTATCTTTCAGCAGCTCTGCCAGCTGATGCGCGTGGTCAGTTTCGTCATTGACGTGGTCAAGCATCACGTACTCGATGGTCACACGACCCTGATTGGCGTTAGATTTTTCCAGATAACGACGTACCGCACCGAGGAAGGTTTCGATGTTGTACTTTTTGTTGATCGGGACAATCTCATCGCGAATTTCATCGTTCGGCGCATGAAGGGAAATCGCCAGCGCGACGTCAATCATATCGCCAAGTTTGTCCAGTGCGGGTACAACGCCAGACGTAGACAGGGTTACACGACGTTTAGACAGACCGAAACCGAAATCGTCGAGCATGATTTCCATCGCCGGAACCACGTTGGTCAGGTTGAGCAGCGGCTCGCCCATCCCCATCATCACCACGTTGGTAATCGGGCGAACACCGGTCTTTTTCTGCGCGCCGATAATTTTCGCCGCACGCCAGACCTGGCCGATAATTTCCGAAACACGCAGGTTACGGTTAAAGCCCTGCTGCGCCGTGGAGCAGAATTTACATTCCAGCGCACAGCCGACCTGAGAAGACACGCACAGAGTGGCGCGATCGTCTTCCGGGATGTAGACAGTTTCAACGCGCTGATCGCCGACGGCGATAGCCCATTTGATGGTGCCGTCAGAGGAACGCTGTTCTTCCACCACTTCCGGGGCACGAATTTCAGCGACTTCTTTGAGCTTGGCGCGCAGGACTTTGTTGATGTCAGTCATCTCATCAAAGTCATCGCAGCAGTAGTGATATAACCACTTCATTACCTGATCGGCGCGGAAAGGCTTTTCGCCTAAGTTATTGAAAAACTCGCGCATCTGCTGACGGTTTAAATCCAGCAGGTTGATTTTGGCATCTTTATTGGGAACCGTCAGTGAGACGTTATCAGGTGTGACAATTTGTTCAGACATAGTGTATTCCGGCCTCGTTATTACACGTTATGGCCCCTGGAGGGTTGAAAAAGAAACGCCCCGGCGAGCAATCTGCTCATCCGGGGGCGTTGCATTGTACAAATTCTGGCGCATGGATGCCACGTTTGCACGCGGCATTTACGAAATAATTAGCGGGTACGTGCGCAGACTTCGCCTTCTGCGAAGAAGTAAGCGATTTCGCGCTGGGCAGATTCTACAGAATCAGAACCGTGGGTGCCGTTTTCGGTGAAGCTGTCAGCGTAGTCAGCACGCAGGGTGCCAGCCAGCGCGTTCGCCGGGTTGGTTGCGCCCATCAGGTCACGGTGACGCTGAACGGCATTTTCGCTTTCCAGTACGGAAACCACGATTGGACCAGAGGTCATGAACTCAACCAGACCGTCGAAGAACGGTTTGCCGTCGTGTTCTGCATAGAAGCCACGAGCCTGCTCAACGGTCAGGTGCAACATTTTAGTACCGACAATCTTGAACCCTGCTGCTTCAAAGCGCGCAAAGATGCTGCCAATAACGTTTTTTGCCACCGCGTTCGGCTTGATGATGGAAAAAGTACGTTCAATAGCCATGATAACCTCTAATTTCTGTGCTGTTGTTGTGCATACGACTGTATGACCTGGCGCGCATTATAATGAGCAATAAAGCCCCTGCATATGGACGAAGGTAACATTTTGTTAAAATAAGACGAATATCAGCAACACAGCCGGGTAACTCGCTGAAATTGAACTACTGTAGGGTAAAACGGGCTGCCGCTATCTGGCCCGCCTCATCCATTACCACTAGCTGATATTCCCCGGCATTTTCCAGCGACAGCGTCACGTTCGGCCCAGTATTGTCCGTCGGTTCACCATTGATAAACCACCAGCGTCGCCCTTCTCCACCCTGAGTTTGTAGCGCCAGCGCCGCCTGTTTTTCACCCGGCAGGCGTTTGATTATTGCCCCCTCACGCACACCAGATAAGGTCAGCGGGACGAGATCCTGCTGATGCATCGGCGGGCAAGTTTTAGAGGCGGCAGGCAACCGCTCCGCTCGCCGTTCAGACGGCGGTAACCATGGCTCCAGCGGGAGCGGCCAGACATCGAGCGTGGTCTGCCTGGCCCCCGGGCAATCCGCGGCCACCCGCTGGCCTTGTGCATCCAGCCATACCGGGAAACGAATGCCCCGCAGTCCATCCTGACCGGGCAACAACAGCGTCGGCGGCTGGCTGTTATCGAGCAGCCAGGTCGATAATCGGCGGCGGCAGTTGCTGTCCCCCACCGCCAGCGACTGACCGCCCGGCCAACAGATAGAGCCTGTACTCACTGAGGCCGGACGCGGATCGGCAGGCAGACCATTCTTCGCCGAGTCCGCTCGCGACAACAGCAAATTACTCACCTGGTTGAGCAGGGGGATAGCGCTGATAAAGCCGAATTGACCGACCACCGGCGTACCGTCCGGTCGCCCGGTCCAGATCCCTACCACATATCGGGCGTTAATGCCGATAGCCCACGCATCGCGATAGCCGTAGCTGGTGCCGGTCTTCCACGCCAGCGGCACCACCGCAGGCATCGAACCATCGGGTAGCGGTTGATCCTCCCCCGCCAGAATGCGCCGGATTATCCACGCCGAGCCGGGCGACAGCAGCGGTCGCTCAATCAATGGGTCACCCGCGAGCATCCGCAGTCGTCCCGCCTGACCGTGCCGGGCAAAGGCGCTGTAAGTAGCCGTAATATCCGCCAGGCGCGCCCCGGCCCCGCCGAGGATCAGCGACAGGTTGGGCTCCGCGCCGTTCGGTAGAATCAGCGGCAGGCCCGCATTACGTAGCCGCGCGGCATACTGTTTTGGCCCATAGGCTTCCAGCACCTGAACCGCCGGGAGATTTAACGAGCGCACCAGCGCATCGCTCATGCTTACCGGGCCGTGAAAACCGCTGTCAAAATTACCTGGGCGATAGTCGCTGAAACGGCGTGGCACATCCTGTAACAATGACGCCGGATGGATCAGCCCGTCGTCCATCGCCAGCCCGTATATAAACGGTTTCAGCACCGACCCCGGCGATCGCACCGCGCTGACCATATCCACATACCCAAAACGGCTGTCATCGCTGATATCTGCCGATCCTACCCAGCCCCGGACTTTCATGTTGGTGTGATCGACCACAATCATCGCCAGCGAACTGCGCGGCGGCAGGCGTGATTTCCAGTTTAACGCCATCTCTTCCAGCTGACGCTGCAAGGACGCATCCAGCGTGGTGACCACTTTTTCGCTGCGGCTTCGCGCCAACATGCGGCGGGAAAATAGCGGAGCAAGTTGCGGCATCTGGCGCGGGAACAGCCAGACCGGTTCCTGGCGCGCCTCTTTCACCACCTGCGCAGACCACACGTTCTGCGTCACCATCCGTGCCAGCACTTTATCGCGCGCAGCTTGCGCACGCTCAGGCCAGCGGTCCGGACGAAGACGGCTCGGAGCCTGAGGCAGAACCGCCAGCAGTGCGGCCTCGGAGTAGCTAAGCTGTTGCGGTGGTTTGCCGAGATAGGCCCAGCTGGCTGCGCCAATCCCCTGTAACGTCCCGCCGAATGGGGCTCGATTGAGATACAGCGTCAGGATTTGGCGTTTGTCCAGATGCCACTCCAGCTGGAGAGCCCGCCAGAGCTGCCGCACTTTACCGCCGAAAGTGCGCGAATGCGGATCGAGTAAGCGCGCCACCTGCATGGTGAGCGTACTGCCGCCGGAAATAACCTTCCCGGCACTAAGATCTTGCCATGCGGCGCGCAGCACCGACAGCGGATTGACGCCGGGATGCTGCCAGAACCAGCGATCCTCATACTGGATCAGCGCCTGTAGGTAACGCGGGGAAACGTCTTCAATAGTGACCGGATAACGCCAGATCCCTTCGGCATCGGCAAATCGCCACAGCGGCGTGCCATCTTCGGCAACCACAACGCGGGCAGGCGTAACCTCATTGAGCGGCAACGGCCAGAGACGATCGGCAATCATGACTGCCAGCCAGATAAAAATAAGAAATCCCGCCAGCCACAGCCAGCGGGATTTTTTCAGACCAGAAAATGTCATCTTACGGAACGATAATCAGCGGCCCACTGGCAGCCCCGGTAGCACGCCACTGCGGAACATACATCGATTCCACCTGTGGCACCGGCACCGCGTAGGAGCCCGGCGTCACGGCTCGCGCCAGATACACCAGCGTCACCGGCTGCCCTTCATTCACTGCAACCGCCGCGACAAAGCGGTCGTCGCGGAACTCAATGTGCTGCACATCGGCCTGCTGCATCTGATTGAGCAAGTTCTGCACCTCAGCCCCGTTATCCTGCAGGCTGGCGCTACTGTTCGCCAGGTTCTGGTTTTCCAGTTCCAGACCCGCTGGCAGCAGGTCAACCACTAAGGCATCCGGCACGTTCTGGCTGGCGTTAATTTGCAGATGCACCAGCACCAGGTCACCACTGCGCAGCGACGACAGGGATTTAAGCTGGCCGTCAGTGCCGAGGAACTGGCGTTCAATCCGCAGCACATTGCTGGCAGGCTGTGGCGCATATTCCGGATAGCCGCTGCTGTCCAGTCGTAGCCACAGCGGCTGCGAGCCGGTGTTTGTCACGTTCAGCGACGTCAGCTGGTCGGCGGTCAGATTACGCGACTGCGCTTTGTCTGCGCTCAGCGGTTCCGTTTGCAGCGAGGTCTGCGCCTGCCAATTACCCGGCAAATCCTGCAAGCCTTTTGCCGCCAGGAACAGGGCGTTCATCTCCTGGGTGGACAGCCAGCGCTCGCTGAATGCCTGCTGAGACAGCTCATTGAGCAGCGTATTTTGCGCATCCGGCAGCAGCTTGTTCTCTTCCAGCAGGCTGAGCATTAGCGCGTTATCGCGAAGCTGGCTGCCGTAGTCGGCCATCCAGTTATTTTTATCACTGCGCGGGGTGGTTTGCGCCAACGCTATCGCCTCGTTACCGCGCGGCGTATCGCCCATCGCCTTCAAGGCCAGACCAAGCTGAAGCAGCGGTAGACCCGCTTTCGCCTGGGCATGACGCTCCCAGATTTCGCGCAGAGCACCCAGCGGCGCTTTCTGCTGACGCGCCAGCACCAGTGCCGCATAAGACTGCACTGCAAAACGACTCGCCTGATTATCTTCGGTGTAGCGAATGGTCATCAGGCCCGGCTCCTGCAAATAGCGCAGCAGGCGGTTATTGCCTTTGGTAATCGCGTCCACCGGAACGCTGTAGCCCTGCTCGCTCGCGCGGGTCAGGAAATCCATCACGTAGGCGGTTAGCCAGTACTCTTCGGAGCCTTCTTTATCCCACAGCGAGAACCCGCCATCGTCGCGCTGCATTTGCAGTAGTCGGGCGATACCGATATCCACCGCCGCACGACGCAGCTCATCACTGTCGCCCTTGATGCCTAATGCTTTGAGCTGCTCAGCATTGGTATACAACTGCGGGAACAGGCCGCTGGCTGTTTGCTCCAGGCAACCGTAAGGATAGGCTTTCAGTTCACGGATGTAGCGGCCCAGATTCAGCGGCGGCTTGCCGCTAAACAGCAACTGGCTTTGCAGCGTTTGCGGAATAAAGCCCTGCAAATGCGAAGCCGGGGCAGTCCAGCTTTCCCCTGGCTGCAAGGCAATCCCGGAATTCACGGTTTGCGCCGGGAACGCTGGACGGACGCCAATTTTCCACTCTTTTTGCAGCGGGGTGAAGGTTTCACCCGGCAACGTCAGGCCGCTAACGGTAGCCTGTATGGCACCGTCACCGAAGCCATCCAGCGCGGTAACCGGAATAAACACCGTCATACGCGCACCGGGTTGAAGATTAAACGGCTCTGGCTGTGCGCCCTGCAGTTGCAGCAGCCCGTTGGCGGTCAACTTCACGGTTAAGGTTTGCGGCTGATCGGTCAGGTTAGTGACATCCATCGTCAGACGGCTGTTGTCCCCGCCCGCCAGGAAACGCGGCGTGTTCAGCTCGGCAATCAGCGGCGCGGCAACGACCACTTTGCTGTCGCTGCTGCCAAAATCATCGGCGGTCCAGGCCTGGGCCATCACCCGCAGTTCGCCGTTGAAATCGCCAATCGGCAGGGTAACTGTGCCTTCACCTTTGTCATCCAGTGTTACCGGCTGTGCCTGTTGCGCCACGATGGTGACATGGTTCACCGGCGGTTTACCACCGCGTTTAAGTTCATCGCCATCGCCACCAAAGCGTAGGCTGGCCAGACGGCCCTGGCCTTCAATCACCTGACCGTAAATGTCATAGATATCGGCCCCGTAACGTTTCTGCCCAAAGAAGGCATTCCACGGATCCGGCGTGGTGTAATCGGTAATGTTCAGCACTCCGCTGTCTACCGCAGAGACCAGAACGTTGACCTGTTTAGGCAATGCGCCGTCTTTGGCACTGGCTTTGATTTTTACCGTTAGCGGCTGATTAGGACGCATTTTCTGCGGCGCATCGAGCGCGATATTCAGACGACGATTTTCATCACCGAGCGGTAAATGCAGCAGGCCGACGGCGCGTTTCGGCGTGGCGGATTTGGATTTGTCACCCGGGCGGATAACCAGGGTGCTGAGATACAGGTCGTGTCGGTTCCACTTCTGATCGACCGGAATCGACAAGTCCATGCCTTGCGCCGGAACATCAATTTCCTGCCACCACAGCGGGCCTTCACTGGATTCGACCATCGCATAACCTTTGCCTGCCGCCGGGGCCGCAATGTGTAACTTGATGGTGTCGCCTGGTTTATACGACGGCTTATCGAGCTTCATGGTCACGCGGTCAGGACGCGCGGCACCGGTTCCGTCGCTGTTATCCTGCCAACTGTACCCGGCCCAGAAACGCATACTGCTCACGGTGTCATCCGGCGCTTTGACTTCCAGACGATAAGAACCCCACTCCACCGGGAAGCTGACTTTACCGGTTTCATCGGCTTTCAGATCTATCGTCTGCTCGCCTTCAACCAGGTCCTTTTGATCGAACTGGGACAACCAGCCATCGCTATCTGACCAGTTCCAGTAATAGTCACGACGTTCACGGACCAGTCTGACCTGCAAACCGCTGACCGCTTTTTTCTCGCCCTGCGCATTGGCATAGACGATATCAAACCCGGCGGTGCTGTTTTCATCAACCATCGGCTGATTCACGGTGGTGTCGGTCCGGTAGTCGTACACCGCTTTACGGGTGAATTGCGGACGGATACCCGGTAGCGTGTCAGCAGGCCAGACCGCCTGTTCCGCACGGCGCGTGACCGGACGACCGCCCGATTCCAGCAGGCTCGCCTGCAGGATTACCTGCAACGGAGAATGGGTCTCTTGCCACTGGCTGTCGACTTCGACATTACCACGCCCCTGCGCATCGAGTTTGAGCTGTACTTCGTCCAGCGTACGGGAAAGATTGTCCTCGGCGATATCACCAAATTCAAAGCCCGGCAGCGCAGGGACAGCGTCACGCAGCGGACGCAGGAACAGTTTGCCCTGCAGGGAATTGCCGTTGGCGGGTGCGCCATACAGGTAGTAACCGGATACACCAAACTTCACGTTTGCGTCAGGGGCCACCGGGGCTTTTTCCGGCCTTAGGCTCAGCGCCATACGCTCAGGCATGAAGTCTTCGACGTGGAAATCCCATTCGCGTTTCTGGTTATCGCCCGCGCTGGCACGCACGTGCCACATTCCGGTCGCCGCGCTGGCATCCAGCGCCCAGTTGAACTGATACAGGCCGTTGACTGCCTTGCTCATTACGGTGCGAACCACCTGGCCGTCAGGCTGAACCACTTCGAGTTTCACCGGCTGATCGGGCAGCGGCTTACCGTCGCTGTCGCGCAGCAGGCCGTTCACAATCACCGTTTCGCCAGGGCGATACAGGTCACGTGGGCCAAACATGAAGAACTGCTTGCTGTAGCCCGGCGCACCGGCGATATCAAATTCCGCCAGATCCAGGGCCGGGAGCTTCAGGTCGAGCAGCGTGGTCTGGCCGTCTTTACGTGCCAGCAGCAGGGCTGCTTCTTTATCGGTTTGCAGGCTTACGTGCCCTTTCGCATCGCTGTTGGCCTGCGCCAGGGTTTGTCCTTTGTCATTCAGCAGCTGGACGTCAATTCCGCTCTGCGCCGCGCCGTTTTCCAGGCTCTGGGTAAACACATCCAGACGGTTATGATACCGGTGCGCGGACACCCCGATATCGCTCAGGGTGAACAGCGTCGCCGCGTTACTGTAGGTGTAATGACCCGCCTGATTCATCACCGCCACATACACGCCCGCCTGCTGCAACGGTTTGATATCGCTTAACGGTAGCAGCAGCTTTTCACGAGTGTTACGTTCAGGATTGAGATCGAAGCGCCCGGTGTAGACCAGGTCTGCCATTTTCAGCAGCTCATCGGATTCCCAGTTGCTGAGTGAACTGCGGTATTCCCACTGGCTGACAAATGACGCCAGTGATTCGGGTTTGATGCGGAAGAAGTTCACGTCAACGTTATTGACGTTAAGCGCCATCACTGGCAGACCGGAGACCACTTTGCCCGGCAGCAGCGAACCGCGACTGGCAAAGCCTACGCTTGGGGCGATATCGCGGGTAGCGATAGCCTGTTCATAGTTTTTATCGAAGGTGGCTTTATTGACCGCGAGCAGATCGGGATCGATGGTTAAGACCAGATTACGCTTGGGCTCGAGGTGGCGCATGCGCAGTTCTTTCAGGTTCGGTGCCAGTTCCCAGGCCCCGTCAACCTTGCCACTTTTCTTATCAACCAGATGCACGCGGCTGGAAAAATCCTGTGAGGGATTAAGCGGAATGGAGAAAGTCAACACCAGCGTCGCGGCACCATCAAGCTGGACTTCGGAGGCATCGATCAGGGCCAGCGGCTTGCCTTTGCTTTGCGCCGCCAGTTTATCGAGCGTGGCCGCGTCTGGCGCAGTCGGTGCAGATTTGGTCTGCGTTTCGCTGGCGGAGGCGGCGGGTTTTGCCGCCTGCGGCTTGTCATCATTATCGCAGCCAACCAGCGAAAAAACGGTGAGCAACGCCAGTGACAGCGCTGCCAAACGATACGGTTTCATCCATTAACCCCTGGCCCAGAAAGCCTCAAATTTTCGTCAACACAGTATTATGCTTAATCTGGTCTTTTACCAACAGCATATAAATTCTGATTTGTGCAGCCATTCTGAGTTTTGCACGACGTCAGGATACCCCACGCTTGCCCACTGATACCCCGATCACAGCGCCAAAGGTTACATGTTACCTTTGGCGTCATTTGTTTTTAAAACAATAAGATATCTGGATGCCGGAGGGTGAAGCCTGCTAGTTTTAAGCCTGAAACGCACCCTGAGTGCGCGGTTCAATAAAGAGAGAACATCATGAAACGAGCCGTGAATGCCCTACAAAACTTCGGAAAGTCATTATATGGACCGGTGCTTATTTTACCGATAGTCGGTCTTTTTATTGCTTTTGGTAACGTGCTGGGTAACGGCAATCTTGCCGAATATCTGCCCTTTCTGGGAAACCCGCTGATTCAGAACTTCGGTCAGCTGATTGCGAAATCGGCCGTATCGGTATTGGTCAATCTGGCGCTGGTGTTCGCCGTCGGGATCCCTGTTGGGCTAGCGGCGCGTGATAAAGGCTACGCGGCCCTGATTGGTCTGGTGACCTTTGTGGTGTTTATCAATGCCATGAACGTCACCCTTCAGCTTCAGGGTGAACTCGCCCCCGCAGATCAGATGAAAGCCGCCGGACAAAGCATGGTATTAGGCGTGCAGGTGCTGGAGATGGGTGTCTTTGCCGGGATCCTGACCGGGGCGCTTTCCGGCTATCTGTACAACAAATACTCCGGCGTACAGTTTAACGGGGCGATGGCTATCTATTCTGGCCACTGTTTTGTCGCCATCATCATGTTGCCGGTGTCGATGATCCTCGGGGTGGTGATGAGCGAGCTGTGGCCATTCGCACAGCATGGGATCAGTGCCCTGGCGCTGGCGATTAAAGGTTCCGGCGCGGTAGGAGTCATGATTTACGGTTTCCTCGAGCGCATTCTGGTCCCCACCGGGTTGCATCATCTGGTCTACACCCCGTTCCTGTATACCGAGTTGGGTGGTACGCAGGAGGTCTGCGGCACGCTGTATCAGGGCGCACGGAATATCTATTTCGCGGAAATGGCCTGTCCAGAGGTGAAACAGTTGAGCAGCACCGTGGTCTGGGATGCGCGGGGAATCAGCAAAATGTTTGGTCTGCCTGCGGCGGCGCTGGCGATGTACATGACCGCCAAACCCGAGCGCAAGGCTGCGGCAAAAGCCATTCTGATCCCGGCGGCGTTGACCTCTCTGCTGGTCGGCGTCACCGAGCCCATCGAATTCTCATTCCTGTTTGTCGCCCCGCTGTTGTTTGTGGTCCATGCGGTGCTCACCGGGATCGGCATGATGCTGTTCTCCCTGCTGGGCGTTCACGCCATTGGGGCTAACGGCATTATCGATTTCATCCTCTACAACCTGCCGCTGGGTACTGAAAAATCCAACTGGCCAATGTACATCGTGGTCGGCGCAATCATGTTCGCGCTCTACTTCGTTGTGTTCCGCTTCCTGATCCTGCATTTCAACATGAAAACGCCCGGTCGCGAGGATGCCGATGAGGAGACGCGCCTGTACAGCAAGCAGGAGTATCAGGCCAAGGGCAACAACGACGGACTCGGCGCATCCATCGTGGCAGGCCTCGGCGGGCGTGAAAATATTGAAGTGGTGGATAACTGCTACACCCGTCTGCGGGTCACGGTGAAGGATGTCGATATCATCGATGAACCGCGGCTTAACGCGACGGGAGCCAAAGCCGTTATCAAACAAGGCAACAACGTTCAGGTGGTCTACGGGCTGCATGTCAAAAAAATGCGAGAAGCCGTTGAGACGTTTCTCTGAAGGAGCTAAAGATGTTTAAACCCCCATTTATTCTCTCGATTGCCGGTGGCGGCAGCACCTACACCCCCGGGATTGTCAAAAGCCTGATGGTGCGTTTGCAGGATTTTCCTCTCGCGGAAATTCGTCTGTACGATATTGATAGCCCACGGCAGGACACCATCGCCCCGGTGGTCGAGAAGGTCATTCGCGATCACAGCCAGGACATCAAATTCACGGTCACCAGCGATCCGGAAGTGGCCTTTAGCGGAGCGCATTTTGTGTTCGCTCAAATGCGCGTAGGTCAGTACAAAATGCGCGAGCAGGACGAGAAGATCCCCCTGCGTCATGGCGTGGTAGGACAAGAGACCTGCGGCCCAGGCGGGCTGGCATACGGACTGCGCACGATCCTGCCAATGGTGGAGCTTATCGATCTGGTTGATCGTTATGCCCACGAAAAAGCGTGGATCGTTAACTACTCCAACCCGGCGGCGATCGTCGCCGAAGGCGTACGTCGCCTGCGCCCGAACGCACGGGTGCTGAACATTTGCGATATGCCGGTGGCTGCCATGCGCAATATGGGCGCAATCCTGGGTGTCGATCGTCACAAACTGGAAGTGGACTATTTCGGGTTGAATCACTTTGGCTGGTTTACCCGAGTCCTCGTCGACGGTGAAGATAAACTGCCGGAACTGCGTCGCCATATCGCGAAATACGGTTTACTGACCGAAGATGCGGCCAAAACCGATCCGCAGCACTCCGATCCATCGTGGGTGAAAACCTGGCGCAATATCAAGCCGATTATGGATAACTTCCCGGAGTATCTGCCGAACCCGTATCTGCAGTATTACCTGATGCCTAACCAGATTGTTGCGCACCAGAACCCGGACTATACCCGCGCCAACGAAGTGATGAACGGGCGGGAGAAAAAGCTGTTCGCCGCCGCAGAAGAGTATAAGCGCAGCGGCATTTTGTCTGACGCTTTCCACGTTGGCGTGCACGGCGAGTTTATTGTCGATGTGGCCCGGTCACTGGCCTTCAACCTGCGACAACGCCATCTGGTGATGGTTGAAAACCGTGGGGCTATCGTCAACCTGCCTTACGATGCGGTGGTGGAAGTGCCGGCCTATATCACCTCGGAAGGGCCAGAACCGGTGCGGGTCGGCCAGGTGCCGCTGTTCCATCAGACGCTGTTACAGCAGCAGCTCGCCTCCGAGCAGCTGCTGGTTGAAGCCACCATTGAAGGGAACTACGAAAAAGCCCTGCAAGCCTTCACGCTCAATCGCACCGTGCCGACCATGGAACACGCAAAAGCGATTCTGGATGAGATGATTGAAGCCAACCATGATTACTGGCCCGCATTGCAAAAAGCCTGGCAGGATGGCGAAGCGATAAAAAAATAGGGCGTTGCTCGCGAGTTGAACGGGGTTTGCTTGTCGGTGTCAGAAAAAACACCGACAATCCACTTTTCTGGATAAATACCCTAAATAATTCGAGTTGCAGGAAGGCGGCAAGTCTGAGAATCCCCAGGAGCTTACTCAGATAAGTGACTGGGGTGAGCAGGCGTAGCCAACGCTCATGCAACTTGAAGTATGACGGGTAAAGATGGAGGCAAACATGTCCACCTCATATTTTGTGTCAGCCGACTGGTTGATTGAACATAGCGACGATCCGAACGTCCTGGTCCTCGATGCACGTATGGCCCCGCCGGGTCAGGAGCATCGTGATGTTGCCGCTGAATACCGCGCCGGGCACCTGCCAGGGGCGGTATTTTTCGATATTGAAGCCCTCTCCGATCATACCTCTCCCCTGCCGCACATGATGCCGCGTCCGGAAGCCTTTGCCGTGTCGATGCGTGAGCTTGGCGTGAGCCGTGATAAACATTTGGTGGTCTATGATGAAGGCAACCTCTTTTCCGCCCCGCGTGCCTGGTGGATGCTAAAGAATTTCGGTGTGGAGCACGTTTCGATTCTGGCGGGCGGTCTTGCGGGCTGGCAGCGTGATGAACTGCCGTTGCAGCAGGGCGATGTTTCGCTCCCGGAAGGTGAATTTGAGGCTACATTTGATGCCAGCGCGGTAAAGCGTCTGACCGATGTGCTGCTGGTCAGTCATGAAAAGACCGCGCAAATTGTTGATGCCCGACCTGCGCCGCGCTTTAACGCCGAGGCTGATGAACCGCGCCCTGGCCTGAAACGCGGTCATATTCCAGGCGCGTACAACGTGCCATGGGGCGATTTAGTTTTTGAAGGTGAGCTGAAAACAACCGACGAACTGCGGGCTATTTTCGAACGTCAGGGCGTGGATTTACACCAGCCGATTATCGCCAGCTGTGGTTCCGGGGTGACGGCATGCGTGGTAATTCTGGCCCTTGCTACCCTGGGCGTTAACGGCGTGGCGCTGTATGACGGAGCCTGGAGCGAATGGGGTGCCCGGGACGACCTGCCGGTTGAACCCGCCGAGTAATGGATAATCGTCTGGCGACGCTGTTAACGCGCGGGGCATCAATGACCCGCGCGGAATACCGCGTGTTGGCTCATCTCACCGAGCACCCGCTGCTGGTGGGCAACATCACGGTTCGCGAACTGGCACAGGCGACGTTTGTCTCCACCGCGACCATTATGCGCCTGTGTCAGAAACTGGGGTTCAGCGGCTTTAGCGAGTTTATCTGGCACTGTAAGCAGTTGCTTTCCGACACGCCACACATTGCGCCCCAGGCCGAGAGTTTGCCGCAGCTGCCTGCCCTGTTTACTCAATTTATTGCCAACTATCAGCAGACTTTTCAGTGGGTGACGGAAGAGAAACGTCAGCAGTTTTCCGCCTTGTTGCGCCAGAAAGAGAGCTTTTTTCTCTACGGGGCCGGATTCTCATATCTGTTCGCCGAATACCTGACCAAGAAATTACAGGTATTAGGCAAGACGGCGTTTATTTCAGGGCCTGGCGATAGCCGGAATATCTTTCTCAGCAATGCCGCACGTTATCAGGTTTTTATCGCGGTTTCACGTAGCGGTGAAACGGAACAGGTGTTGGATAAAGCGAAGATCGCCCAAAACATCGGCATGACGGTAGTGGCTTTTACCCGCGCATCGGCCAACTCCCTGGCGGGCATGGCTGACCTGCATTTTGCCTTGTATGACGAGGCGGTGCATTACGCTGCCGAAGCCGCAGGCGTGACGTCGTTTGAGTCGAATTTGGTGTTACTGATGGATTTGTTATTGCTGGAAGCAACGGGGTGAAGGTTCACCCCGTGCGAATCAGATAATCCGATTCTGCTTAAAGTCGCGCAGGAAGCTGCCCCAGCGCTTTTCGTAGAACGGCGTGATGTGCGCCAGCATGAAGTGGCTGATGCCCTTCTCGCCTTCGATCACCTGACAAATATCAATCGGCTCATCGCCCGGCAGCGTATCCGTTGCCACACTGCCCGCAGCCTGGATAACCTCCTCGATATCGCCTTCCGCTTCAATACCAATCAGCAGGTTAGGCTGCTCGTCGGCATGTTCCTTAATCGAGCACAGAAACGCGCGTTTAACGGTTTTGAGCGATTTGAACAGCGTGGTCAGGGAATCCACCATTTGCGCTGGCGGCTCGGTGACTTCGGACAGCAGCAACGATGCGCCGCCTTCCAGCACCGTCTGGCTGCTCAGCGGGTTGCCTTCCTCTTCCATCAGATGGCTGATTTCACGCGGGGTGAACTCTTTCCCGGTCGGCAGTTTAGCATTGAGGAACAGCGTCTCGCCGAGGGTCATTTCAAACAGCGTACGCACCGGCATCACCACAAAAGCCTGCTCGTCTTCAACCGCCTGCTGTAATGCCTCGAGTGAGCTGAAGAACGGGACGACCGAGGTGCCGTCATCTTTTTCCCAGTGCTGTAAATCCAGGGCACTGTCTTCCACTACCTGCTCGCCTTCCGCCGCCGTGCCTGGGACCCAGACCGTGGACTCAAGCAGTGCGTGGAAGAAAGCCGGACGATGAGCGGGTTCGGTCGCCGCCTGTTCCAGTAAGGTTTCTAATTCGTTTTTGGTTTCGGACATAAGCTCACTACTTCACAAAAATGCCGGGTGGCGCTGCGCTTACCCGGCCTACAAATCCGTACGCCCATACAAACGCTGCGCTTACCCGGCCTACAAATCCGTACGCCCGTGCAAACACTGCGCTTACCCGGTCTACATCATCCGTACGCCCGTGCAAACACTGCGCTTACCCGGTCTACATCATCCGTACGCCCGTGCAAACACTGCGCTTACCCGGTCTACATCATCCGTAGGCCCGTGCAAGCGCAGCGCCGCCGGGCAAGACGATTACTCAGCGGTCAACAGATTCGCAATAGTGCGCACGCCAAGACCGGTTGCACCTGCGGCCCACTGCTCTACCGCCGATTTACGGTAGGTCGCCGAGCAGTCAATGTGCAGCCAGCCTTGGTGGTAGTTTTCCACAAAGTGAGACAGGAAACCTGCCGCAGTGCTGGCACCTGCCGGATAAGCAGCGCTGGCGGTGTTGTTCAGTTCAGCAAAGTTAGACGGCAGTTGGCTGCGGTGGAACTCCGCCAGTGGCAGACGCCAGAACGGCTCGTTTTCTGCCGCTGCGCTGGCCATCAGGCGGGCAGCCAGTTTGTCGTCGAAGCTGAACAGCGCGTGATAATCATTACCCAGCGCAGTTTTCGCCGCCCCGGTCAGAGTGGCAGCATCGATTATCAGTTCCGGTTTCTGTGCACAGGCGTCAATCAGACCATCGGCCAGAACCAGACGGCCTTCGGCGTCGGTGTTCATCACTTCAACGTTTTTGCCGTTGCGATAACGGATGATGTCGCCCAGTTTGAAGGCGTTGCCGCTGACCATGTTGTCTGCACAGCACAGGTAAAGCTTCACGCGCTTGTTCAGGCCACGGGTGATGGCAAACGCCAGTGCCCCGGTGACCAGCGCCGCGCCGCCCATGTCGGACTTCATGGAATCCATGAACGCACTCTGCTTGATGCTGTAGCCACCGGAATCAAAGGTGATGCCTTTGCCCACCAGGCACGCGTACACCGGCGCGTTGTCGTCCCCGGTCGGGTTGTAGTCCAGAGCCAGCAGCACCGGCGCACGTTCAGAACCACGGCCTACGGTGTGGATCCCCATGTAGCCCTGCTCGCGCAGATCTTCGCCCTTAGTGATGCGGTAGCGAACGTTGTCACAGCCAAAGCGGCACAGCAGGTCCACTGCGCGAGCGGCAAGCTGTTCCGGGCCTAACTCTTCGGCGGAGGCGTTGATGGTGTCGCGAACCCAGTCGACGATCGCCAGACGGTTTTCCAGCTCGCTTTTCTGCGCGTCGTCCAGCGTCGCCCATTCCACGTTTCGGCTGCCTTTCGGCCCTTTGTAACCGGCCCAGAAGGACCAGCTGCGATCGGTATCCCAGCCTTCGCCCGCCAGCGCGACATGTTTGATGCCCATGCCGTCGATTTTGCGCGCTGCACGCTGGATCAGGCCCAGATCGTCGTTGCCGTTCAGGTGCAGGGTAATGCCGTCGTTGTTAATGCTATACGTGGCTTTCTCGCCCCAGCGCGCATCGGCAGGCTGGGTCGACAGCGTAATTTTCATCGCTTCGGTCATAGGTCTTATCCTTATTGAGCAAACGGGCCGCCAAGAGGCAGCCCTGATGATCATTTAGCGAAAATTATTCTGCTTCGTCTAGCCAGACTAACAGAATCGCCTCGAGAATTTTTTCATTGGATGCGTTGGGATCATCCTCAAAATCTTCCAGAGCGCAAATCCACTGATGCATATCTGTGAAGCGGACGGTCTTCGGATCGGTGTCCGGGTACGCGTCGTACAAGGCTTCGCCGATTTCACGGCTGTCGGTCCATTTCAGCGCCATATCAGTGCTCGCGTGCGTGGTTAATGGTGTAGCGTGGCATCTCGACGACCAGGTCCTCGTCAGCCACACGCGCCTGGCAGCTTAAACGGCTTTCCGGCTCCAGACCCCAGGCTTTGTCCAGCATGTCGTCTTCGTCTTCCGTGCTTTCTTGCAGGGAGTCGAAGCCTTCACGAACCACGCAGTGGCAGGTGGTACAGGCGCAGGATTTCTCACAGGCGTGTTCAATCTCGATGCCGTTACGCAGGGCAACGTCAAGAATGGTTTCACCGCTCTTCGCTTCTAAAACTGCGCCATCCGGACAGAGGTCCTGATGTGGCAGAAAAACAATCTTTGGCATATTAAACCTCGTCCACGGACTGGCCTTTCAGCGCTTTACGGACCGACTGGTCCATGCGGCGTGCGGCAAATTCCTGGGTTTGTGTGTCGATATTTTTAATGGCTTCTTTAATGTCGTCGGCATTATCGCCTGCGGCGGCAATCTGCAACGCAGAGATACCGTCGTCAATCGCTTTGCGTTCTTCGGCGCTCAGCAGTGCGGCATCCGCGGCCAGCGCACCATTCAGGCTTTCCAGCACGCGCGCGGCTTCGACTTTCTGTTCGGCGAGCATACGCGCCTGCACGTCGTGTTCAGCGAAACTCATCGAGTCCTTAATCATTGAGGCGATTTCGGTATCGCTCAGACCGTAGGACGGTTTCACCTGAATCGAGGCTTCTACGCCGGTGGATTTCTCCATCGCCGTGACGCTCAGCAGGCCATCGGCATCCACCTGGAAGGTTACGCGAATATGCGCCCCGCCCGCCGGCATTGCCGGGATCCCCCGCAGCGCAAAGCGCGCCAGAGAACGGCAGTCCTGCACCAGCTCGCGCTCACCCTGCATCACATGGATGGACATCGCGGTCTGGCCGTCTTTAAAGGTGGTGAACTCCTGCGCACGCGCCACCGGAATGGTGGTGTTGCGTGGAATGACTTTCTCCACCAGGCCGCCCATGGTCTCAAGACCGAGCGACAGCGGGATCACATCCAGCAGCAACATTTCGCTGTCCGGCTTGTTGCCAACCAGAATATCCGCCTGAACAGCGGCACCGATGGCAACCACTTTGTCCGGGTCGATGGAGGTCAGCGGCGTACGGCCAAAGAATTCGCCCACCCGTTCACGCACTAATGGCACACGGGTTGAACCGCCGACCATCACCACGTCTTTCACTTCGTCGAGTTCTACGCCCGCATCTTTCAGCGCACGACGGCACGCCAGCAGCGTACGTTTAACCAGCGCGGAAATCAGCTCGTCGAACTGGGCACGGGTAACTTCCCCCTGCCAGCCCGCGACGTCGACGCGAACGCGGTCGGCATCGCTGAGCGCAATTTTGGCGGCAGTGGCGGCGTCTAACAGTTCACGCTGGACGCGGTTGTCGCTGCGCGAGGTGATGCCTGCCTGTTCGCGGATGAAATCTGCCAGCAGGTGGTCGAAATCGTCGCCGCCCAGCGCGGAATCCCCGCCGGTGGCTAACACTTCGAACACCCCACGGCTGAGGCGCAGAATCGAGATATCAAAGGTGCCGCCGCCGAGATCGTAGACCGCAATCACCCCTTCCTGACCGGAATCCAGACCATAAGCGATGGCCGCCGCGGTCGGTTCGTTGAGCAGACGCAGCACGTGCAGGCCTGCCAGACGCGCGGCATCTTTGGTGCCCTGGCGCTGCGCATCATCAAAATAGGCCGGGACGGTGATCACCACGCCATCCAGCTGGCCTTCCAGCGCTTCGGTCGCGCGGGCCGCCAGGGCTTTGAGGATATCGGCGGAGATGCGAATCGGGTTCAGCAGGCCGGCGTTGGTCGCCAGCATTGGCAGGCCGTTTTCACTTGCCTGCAGCTGATAAGGCAGATGCGGGTAGCGCGTCTGCACATCGGCAAGCGAGCGGCCCATCAAACGTTTTACCGAGCTGATGGTGTTGACCGGATCGAGGGCTGCGTTAGTGCGGGCGTCATAGCCCACATCGTACCCCTGCGCGTGATAGTGCACCACGGATGGCAGCAGGTGACGGCCTTGATGGTCGGCCAGCGTTTCGGCCTGGCCGCTACGCACGGTAGCGACCAGAGAATTGGTGGTGCCTAAGTCAATACCCGCCGCCAGACGACGCTGATGCGGCGCAGCACTCAGACCAGGCTCACTGATTTGCAATAAGGCCATGTTGATAAGCTTCCAAAATCAAAAATCGAGCAGCTTTTCTTCGAGTTGTTCTGCTGAGCTGCGCAGTTTATCGAGAAAACGCAGTTTACGCACGGTGTCCGCCGCGCTGTCCCACGTTTTATTATCGAGTTCCGCCACCATCTGCTGATGGCGCGTGTCGAACATGCTTTTCACGCGGCGCATGAAGGCGTCCAGACGGGCGCTATCTTTGGCACGGTCAATCTCATCCAGCTCTTCGCGAAGCTCCAGTTGCTCCATCAAAAATGCCGTGTCGCGTACCGTGTGCTGTTCGCTTGCCAAATCAAAACCGTGCAACGACAGCAGGTATTCCGCGCGGGTCAGCGGGTTACGCAGCGTCTGCCAGGCCTGATTAATGGTCGCGGATTGTTGCACCGCAGCGAGCTGGTCTGCAGAGGAGTGGCTGGCGAATTTGTCCGGATGGAACTGGCGCTGTAAATCCTGAAAGCGTGTGGCAAGCTGCTGGCTATCGAGGTGATAAGAGGCAGTCAGGCCAAAGAGCGTGAAGTAGTCCATAGCTATCTCTGAAAAAGCAAACCCCACAGGCAGCCAGGCCACCGTGGGGTTATCTTACGCGTGATTAAACGTGGAAGCTTTCGCCGCAACCGCACTCATCTTTAACGTTCGGGTTGGTAAATTTAAACCCTTCGTTCAGGCCTTCTTTGACGAAGTCCAGTTCAGTGCCATTGAGGAACTGCAGGCTTTTGCCATCGACCACAACCTTCACGCCTTTGTCTTCGAACACCGTATCTTCTGCTTCCGGTTGATCGACAAACTCCAGCACGTAAGCCATACCAGAGCAACCGGAGGTCCGCACACCCAGACGCAAACCGAAGCCTTTGCCCCGGTTAGCCAGGAAGGCACTTACTCGCGCGGCAGCGCTGTCGCTAAGGGTAATCGACATAACAACAACCTCAATTATTTTGCTTCACGTTTGCTTTTATAGTCCGCAATGGCGGCTTTGATCGCGTCTTCTGCCAGGATAGAGCAGTGAATTTTTACCGGCGGCAGTTCGAGTTCTTCGGCAATATCGGTGTTCTTGATAGCCTGTGCTTCGTCCAGGGATTTGCCCTTTACCCACTCGGTAACGAGAGAGCTGGACGCGATAGCTGAACCGCAGCCGTAGGTCTTGAAGCGCGCGTCTTCAATGATACCTTCATTGTTGACTTTAATCTGCAACTTCATCACGTCGCCGCAGGCCGGTGCGCCGACCATGCCGCTTCCGACGCTATCGTCGCTGTTGTCAAAAGAACCGACGTTGCGTGGATTCTCGTAATGATCGATAACTTTTTCGCTGTAAGCCATGATGAATTCTCCTTAAAGGGTTCCGATTAGTGATGCGACCATTCAATGCTGTTCAAGTCCACGCCCTGCTTAAACATATCCCACAGTGGAGACAGTTCACGCAGACGACCGATGGATTTCTGTACCAGCGCGATGGTGTAGTCGATCTCTTCTTCGGTAGTGAAACGACCTAAAGAGAAACGGATGGAGCTGTGTGCCAGCTCGTCAGTCATGCCCAGTGCGCGCAGCACGTAGGATGGCTCGAGGCTCGCAGACGTACAGGCTGAACCGGAAGACACGGCCAGATCTTTCAGGGCCATGATCAGCGATTCGCCTTCAACATAGTTAAAGCTGACGTTGAGAATGTTTGGCGCGCCCTGCTCGAGGTCACCATTCAGGTACACCTCTTCCATATCTTTCACGCCTTCCCACAGACGGTTACGCAGCTGACGCAGGCGTGCCATCTCGGTTTCCATCTCTTCTTTGGCGATGCGGTAAGCTTCACCCATGCCAACAATCTGATGCACAGGCAGAGTACCGGAACGCATGCCGCGCTCGTGACCGCCGCCATGGATCTGCGCTTCGATACGAATACGCGGTTTACGACGCACATACAGCGCACCGATACCTTTCGGGCCATAGATTTTGTGACCGGAGAAGGACATCAGGTCAACTTTCAGCTGGCTCAGATCGATAGGCAGTTTGCCCACGCTCTGAGTTGCATCCACGTGATAGATAATGCCACGTGCGCGGCACATTTCGCCGATGGTCGCAATATCCTGCACCACGCCGATTTCGTTGTTCACGTGCATGATAGAAACGAGGACGGTGTCATCACGCATCGCCGCTTCGAGTTCTTTCAGGTCAATAATACCGTTGCGCTGTGGGGCGAGGTAGGTCACTTCAAACCCTTCACGCTCCAGCTGACGACAGGTATCGAGCACCGCTTTGTGCTCGGTCTTGCTGGTGATGATGTGCTTGCCTTTTTTCTGATAAAAGTTGGCTGCACCTTTAATCGCCAGGTTGTCAGATTCGGTCGCACCAGAGGTAAAGACGATTTCGCGTGGGTCAGCGCCCACCAGCTCTGCAATCTGATTACGGGCGATATCAACCGCCTCTTCAGCCTGCCAGCCGAAACGGTGAGAACGGGAGGCCGGGTTGCCAAACGTTCCGTCGAGGGTAAGGCACTGCATCATCTTCTCGGCAACACGCGGGTCCACCGGCGTGGTTGCGGAGTAGTCGAGATAAATCGGTAATTTCATTGCTCTTAAACTCCGTACATCACTCAATGCAATGAATCAGGCAACCGGCTGGATGTACGACCGTGTTGACGGGGCGTGATGCCCCGGCCTGATTCTGAAATTCTATTATTATGCGCGTAACTTGACGTCGATAGCGTCTTGACCGCGGGTGCTGCGTTGGGATTCTTGCGTGTGCTGACGGTCAGAGACGTCCAGCACTTCCTGGTTATTGACCAGTTCACCGAGGGTGATGTTATTCAGGAAGCCGGTCAGACGATCGCTCAGATCACGCCACAGCGCGTGGGTCAGGCATTTATCGCCGCCCTGGCAGCCGCCTTTACCCTGACAACGGGTCGCGTCGACAGATTCGTCTACTGCGCTGATCACTTCGCCAACCGCGATGCTACCGGCTTCTTTACCGAGCAGATAACCGCCGCCCGGGCCACGTACGCTGGAAACCAGTCCATTTTTACGCAGGCGGGAGAACAGCTGTTCCAGGTAGGAAAGTGAAATTCCCTGACGTTCAGAAATATCAGCCAACGGAACCGGGCCCGCTTCGGAGTTGAGCGCAACGTCCAGCATCGCGGTCACGGCATAACGCCCTTTAGATGTCAGTCTCATGTCTTACTTAACCTCAAACTCGCCCCTGCCCGGGGTTGTAATTAAAATGGTGGTATCGCATAGCAGGGCCAAGTCTGACATTCCTGACTAAAATGGTCAACTATTTACTTGACTGTTTTAGTCAGGTATTTAACGTTCCGTGCGCTCTTTATAAACGCGCATTTTGCCTGGCGGCGCTTCGCTTGCACAGGCCTACAAATTCGAGCCACCGGGCAACGATGGCGACTATTTATTCTTCTGTTCAATCGACGCCAGAATGCCGCGCAGGATGTTCAACTCCTGGCTTTCCGGGCGGGCACGGGTGAACAGACGACGCAGTTTGTTCATCACCTGGCCTGGATGATCGGCGCGGATAAAACCGGTCGATAGCAGGGTTTGTTCGAGATGACCGTAGAAACGCTCCAGATCGTCGACCAGCGGATAAGCCACGTCGTCTTCCGTGGTGACGCTTTCGCCTTTTTCCTGGGTGGCCAGCCACGCCATACGCACTTCGTAGGCAATAACCTGCACCGCCATCGCGAGGTTCAGCGAGCTGTATTCTGGGTTGGCGGCAATCGCCACGTGGTAGTGACACTTTTGCAATTCGTCATTGGTCAGGCCCACGCGCTCACGACCGAAGACCAGCGCGACCGGTGCCTGCTCCGCTTCGCTGATGCTTTTCAGTCCACATTCACGCGGATCGAGCATCGGCCACGGCAGCGTACGGGAACGTGCGCTGGTGCCCACCACCAGGCTACAGCCCGCCAGCGCTTCGTCCAGCGTATCCACAATTTGCGCATTGCCAATCACGTCGCTGGCACCCGCCGCCAACGCGATAGCCTGAGAGTCAGGTTTGACCAGCGGATTGACCAGCCAGAGGTTGGTTAACCCCATGGTTTTCATCGCGCGAGCCACGGAGCCCATGTTGCCGGTGTGGGAAGTTTCTACCAGTACGATTCGGATATTTTGCAGCATTGTCTGTCTTCGGCTAAAGATTATTCAGCGCATATTATCATAAAGCGAAGACAGAATCCGAATTCGCTGCTATGATATGCGCCGTTTTTCCCGTTCTTTAACATCCAGTGAGAGTGACCGATGCAACATCCTATGTTGACCATCGCCGTGCGCGCAGCGCGCAAGGCGGGTAATGTTATTGCCAAGCACTACGAGACACCTGATTCCGTAGAGACCAGCCAGAAAGGCAGCAATGATTTCGTGACCAACGTCGATAAAGCCGCAGAAGCGATTATTATCGAGACTATCCGTAAATCTTACCCGCAGCACACCATTATCGCCGAAGAATCTGGCGAAGTAGCAGGCGAAGATCAAGATGTTCAATGGGTTATCGATCCACTGGATGGCACCACCAACTTCGTTAAACGCCTTCCTCATTTCTCTGTTTCCATCGCCGTACGCATTAAAGGCCGTACTGAAGTGGCCGTGGTTTACGATCCAATGCGTAACGAACTGTTCACCGCCACCCGTGGTCAGGGCGCACAGCTGAACGGCTACCGTCTGCGCGGCACCAACGCTCGCGATCTGGATGGCACCATTCTGGCGACCGGCTTCCCGTTCAAAGCCAAGCAGCACGCCCCGGCTTACATGAACATTCTTACCAAACTGTTCACCGAATGCGCAGACTTCCGTCGCAGCGGTTCCGCCGCACTGGATCTGGCCTACGTGGCTGCCGGTCGCGTTGACGGTTACTTCGAACTGGGTCTGAAGCCGTGGGATTTCGCCGCGGGTGAACTGATCGCGCGTGAAGCGGGTGCCCTGGTATGCGATTTCACCGGCGGTCACAACTTCATGACCACCGGTAACATCGTGGCAGGCAACCCACGCGTCGTGAAAGCGATGCTGGCGAGCATGCGTGACGAACTGAGTGAAGCGCTGAAGCGTTAATTCGGTTGGTTCAGCCCGGTGGCACTGATGCTAGCCGGGCTACGCGCACCGCAGGCCGGATAAGCACAGCGCCATCCGGCGCTGTCAAAACGGCCTCAATCCCCTGCCCTCCGGCACCGCACTTAACCACATCACCACTGCCGCCATCACCAGGACCGCACCTCCGGCAAAGGCCAGCGTCGTCCAGCCAACCTGTCGCCACATCACCGGCGCTTTATTCCTGCTTAACCGCACTGCCAGCTGACGAAAACTGTGTACCATCAGCGCCAGGGATGAAATCGTTATCGACGTGCCCAACGCCATCGCCAGCGCGGATGCCACACCCCAGCTAAAGACGCCAATCACCTTACTGAACAGCAGCACCATAATCGCCCCGGAACAGGGCCGCATTCCCATCGACAGCACAATCACCAGCCGCGCACGCCAGTCGTTGCCACTCTCCATTTGTGTCGGGTCCGGCAAATGCTGATGCCCGCAACCGCAGTGGGCGTGATGCTCATGGTGCGGGGTAAAGGCGGTAAACGTCGGCCTGCGCAGGATCTGCCGCAGCTTTTTTAGCGCCCGCCAGCACAGTAACACCCCAAGCAGCCCGACCAGCGCATAGCTGCCCTTTTCCAGCCAGAAACTGCTGAGATGCAGCTGGCGAGCGGGCAGCGCCAGCAAGGTCAACACCACCACCACCAGCCCGATCGCCACCAGTCCCTGCAACAATGACGCCGCCAGGGTTAAGCCGATGCTCGATTTAAGCTTCGACGGATGGGTCGCCAGCCAGGTGGTAATCACGATTTTTCCATGCCCCGGTCCGAGGGCATGCAGCACGCCGTAAATAAAGCTGAATGCCAGCAGCGACCCACCCGCTTGGGTTGGGTTATCCGCCACAGCCTGCAACAGGGCGCTCATCTGCTGATTCAGCTCCCGCTGCCAGAAGATGCTTTTCAGCAGCACCTGCGGCCAGGCGTGCCACAGCCAGACGCCAACGGCCAGCGCCATCATCAGGAACAGCGCCAACGGCCAGAGTTGTGTCCAGCGGCGCGAATGCGAAGGGGGAGAGAAGACTACGGACATGTCAGCGTCACCTGTTGAGCAAACTGTTGGCCTAAATCCATGTCCTCGGGCGGGGCATCGGCCTTGTCGAGCGACAGCGCGTAGGCCGTTAAATCTTCATTTGGTTTCGGGGTGTGTACGCTGAGCTTACAGCCTTCAGGCGCATCGGCAGGCAGCGTAACGTTCGCCTCTTTGTCGTAATGCATATCGACATAATAGGTCGGATCGAAGGTGGAAAACCGATAGCTCTGCCCGGCGAGCGGCTGCGGCGAGGCCAGCGGCAGCGTGAAGGTCAGCACCGCCTTATGCCCATCGCGGGAAAGTCCGTACGCCGTCGGGCGATTTTCAAATTTCACCTTCTGCTTGCCGTGCCAGAACTCGGTGAAATAGTGCTGCCCTAAGACGTTGGCCATCACTTCTGCCGCCAGTTGCTTCCAGACCTCATCGCCCGGTTTGGCGTTCCCCGCGTCATACAGCAGGTCGGCGGAGGTGATTTCATCCATCGTCCAGCGCATGTCGATGGCGGTGAGCTGGCCATCTTTGTTGACCAGTTGGCTGTGCATACTGATAAAACTGTGCGGGTGCGCCGTCGCCTGCCACGATAAAAGCGCGCTAACCGCCAGAACTACGCTCTGTTTCACTCTCGTCATCGCATCCTCAGTGAAAAATTCTGTGACCGACCCCAGCAATCCTTGCGCAAAGGCGTCCCGGCTGGCTTTCAGGCCGTCATCCTTTAGCTATTCTTATCAAAAACCGTTTCTGGAACCTGACAGATGATGACCGTGATTGAACCGCCATCTGTGCTTTCCAGTCCACAGCGCCGCTGCCAGATCCTGCTGATGCTGTATCTGCCAGGGCAGTCCGTAACCCCAGCGGTAATAGGCCGTGCGAACAATGTTGATGACGTTGTCGCCCGCCAGGATATCGCCGATATCGGCCACGTTATTCAGCGCTATCACCGACTGAATATCGTGACGCTAGCAGACGGCAGCTACCGGATTGAAGGCACCACACTTGACCAACGCTTATGCCTGATCCACTGGCTGCGCCGTGCCCTGCGGCTGTGCCCGGCCTTTATCAGCGAGCAGTTTACCCCATCGCTCAAAATGCAGCTTAAACAATCCGGCATCTCGCGCATTCTGTACGACGATACCAATCTGCGGGCGCTGGTCAATCGCTGCGGACAGAACCTGCAGCGCCAGTTCGACAGCCGCGACGCGGCGTTTCTCGGGCTGTATCTGCAATATTGCCTGCTGCTCCAGCATCCGCCACAAGCCCCTGAGTTTACCGACGGACAGCGCAAATGGGCACAGGCCAGCGCCGAATATCAGGTGGCGGCGGAAATTGCCCGTCACTGGCAGCGCCGCACGCTGAAGGATGCACATCCGGATGAGCATCTGTTTTTGACCCTGCTGTTTATGATGCTCAAAGTGCCGGACCCAAAACGCGATCATCACACTCAGGAAGTGCGGCTCTACCGCAGTATTAACCAGCTAATTGACCGCTTCCAGCAACTTTCAGGCCGCCAGTTTAGCGACAGGCGCGGGCTGCGCGATCAGCTGTATGTTCATCTGGCGCAGGCGATTAATCGCTGTCTGTACGGGGTCGGGATCGATAACAGCCTGCCGGAAGAAGTGCAGCGGCTTTATCCGCGCCTGATGCGCACCACCCAGCAGGCGCTGACAGACTTTGAGACCCACTATGGGCTCCAGATCTCTGATGAAGAAATGGGGTTGATTGCGGTGATTTTTGGCGCATGGCTGATGCAGGAAAGCGATTTGCAGGAAAAACAGGTGCTGCTGCTGACCGGAGACAATCCGCTGCTTGAGCAGGAAATTGAGCAGCAGCTGCGGGAACTGACGCTGCTGCCGCTGAATATCAAATACCAGACGCTGACCGCCTTCCAGAAGGAAGGTGCCCCGAAGGGGGTGGCGTTGGTTGTGACGCCTTACTCGCTGGCGCTGCCGCTGTTTTCCCCGCCGCTCATCCACGCCGGGGAACCCCTTAGCGAGCGGCAGCGGCAGCACATTTGTCAGATGCTGGAGGCACCCGGCTGAACGCTGACTTTGGGTCGGACAAACATCGCCGGAATAGCCAGCATCGCCATCACCCAGAACACGCCCTGGTGCAGGTGCTGATAGAGGAACCCGGCAACCACGGTCATGATAGCAATGCTGCCGCCCATCGCCACTGCGGAATACACGGCCTGGAGGCGGATAACTTCCGCACCCTGCCGTGCCGCAATGTAGCGCATCGCCGCCAGGTGGCAGACGGTGAAGGTGCCGCAGTGCAGAATTTGCGCCACGATAAGCCACGGCAATTCGGTGGTCCAGCCCATGATCCCCCAGCGCAGCAGGCCACAAAATGCGGAGAGCAGCAGCAAATCGCGCGCACCGAAACGGCGGAACACTTTCTTGCTGACCGCAAAAATCACGACTTCAGCCACCACCCCGAGCGACCACAAATAGCCGACCGCCGAAGCGGAATACCCCGCCTGCTGCCAGTAGATGGCGCTAAAGCCGTAATAGGCCGCATGCGCGCCCTGCAACAGACATACGCAGGCCAGGAAGCGCCAGCTCTGCACCACCAGCGAACGCCACGCGGGCCAGCCCGCCGCTTCATGATGGCGGGTTTCCCCCTGCGGCATTATCGATGGCGTAATCATCATCCCCATCAACATGGAAGCAATCCCGATGCTCAGCAGCATCAGAATGGCGTGATAGTCAAACAGGCTGACCAGTTTGCCGGTCAGCGCCGAACCAATCACAAACGCAATCGATCCCCACAGGCGCACCCGGCCATAGTCCATGGTTATCTGTTTTTGCCAGGTATTAGCCAACGCATCGGTCAGCGGCACCAGCGGCGAGAAGAACAGGTTGAAGCCGACCATCATCGCCATCAGCCACGCCACGTGCGTCCCGGACCAGAAGGCGAGAATAAACAGCAATGTCAGTAAGGCGAGAATGCGTAAGGCGCTGATTAAGCGGGACGGGTCGCTGACCCGGGGCGCAATCAGCAGGCTGCCGAGGAAACGCGCCACCAGCCCAGCGCCGAGCAGCACGCCGATGGTTTCCGGCGTCAGGCCGGTGCCTGCGAGCCACACGCTCCAGAAAGGCAGAAAGATGCCGTAACTAAAGAAGTAGGTGAAATAACTGAGCGCCAGCCAGCGCGTGGAATGCAAGACCATGATTCCCTCCAAAATGTTGGCGTTAGTCTGGCGACAAACGCACCGGCTGGCAAGTGGCTTTAACAAGCCCCTAACATTTTTGTCTGACGACGTGATCCTTCACCCACGTCAGCAACCCGAACTACAGCGGGGGGCTATAACAACATGTTCCAGGACGAAGTCGACATCAAATTCAACGTTATTGCGCCGTTTACCATTTTTTAAAACAAGGCGGATCTATCATGAAGGCGGTTTAACAGCGCACCATTCAAATAAGGAATGAAATCATGTTTAAAGCAGCAATGATTATTTGCGGGATGCTACTCGCGGGATGCGCCGCCCAAACGGTCAATACGCCGCCTCCCCTGTCGCCGATGGACGAATGTAAGCAGGCCACTCAAGAGGGGAATACGGTGACGATTGCGCAGAAGTGTGCGGCCATCACCCGGGATCAGTAGCCTGTTGTTTAGGTTGGCGAGTGTTGGCTCTAGCGCTGAATTTTTGCCATAAAAAAGGCCGCGAAAGCGGCCTTTTTCGTCACGGCAATAACTTACGCGTAAACCGGGAAACGGGCGCAGATATCCAGCACTTTACCTTTGACGCGCTCAATAACTGCTTCGTCATTGATATTGTCCAGCACGTCACACATCCAGCCAGCCAGCTCTTTCGCTTCGGCTTCTTTGAAACCGCGACGGGTAATTGCCGGGGAACCGATGCGGATCCCGGAGGTCACGAACGGGCTCTTCGGATCGTTTGGTACGCTGTTTTTGTTGACGGTGATGTTGGCACGGCCAAGGGCTGCGTCAGCTTCTTTACCGGTCAGGTTTTTGTCGACCAGATCGAGCAGGAACAGATGGTTCTCAGTGCCGCCGGAGACCACTTTAAAGCCGCGATCCAGGAACACTGCCACCATCGCTTTGGCGTTTTTAGCAACCTGCTGCTGGTAAACTTTGAACTCTGGCTCCATCGCTTCTTTCAGCGCGACCGCTTTCGCCGCGATAACGTGCATCAGTGGGCCACCCTGGGCGCTTGGGAACACGGCAGAGTTAAGCTTTTTATACAGATCTTCATCGCCACCTTTGGCCAGAATCAGACCGCCACGTGGGCCTGCCAGGGTTTTGTGAGTGGTGGTGGTGACAACGTGAGCATGAGGAACCGGGTTAGGATAAACGCCTGCGGCAATCAGACCCGCCACGTGCGCCATGTCGACGAACAGGTACGCGCCGATGCTGTCTGCGATTTCACGCATTTTAGCCCAGTCAACCACGCCGGAATAGGCAGAGAAACCGCCGATGATCATCTTCGGTTTGTGGGTCTGCGCCTGCTTGGCCATGTCTTCATAGTCAATTTTACCGGACTCATCGATACCGTAAGGGATGATGTTGTACAGCTTGCCGGAGAAGTTCACCGGGGAACCGTGCGTCAGGTGACCACCCTGCGCCAGGTTCATACCCAGCACGGTATCACCCGGTTGCAGCAGAGCGGTATAAACGGCGAAGTTGGCCTGAGAACCGGAGTGCGGCTGAACGTTAGCGTAGTCGGCACCGAACAGCTCTTTGGCACGATCGATAGCCAGTTGTTCAACGATATCCACGTATTCACACCCGCCGTAATAGCGTTTGCCCGGGTAGCCTTCTGCATATTTGTTGGTTAACTGAGAACCCTGAGCCTGCATCACACGCGGGCTGGTGTAGTTTTCGGAGGCGATCAGTTCGATGTGCTCTTCCTGACGTACTTTTTCCTGCTCCATAGCCTGCCACAGTTCGGCATCATAATCGGCAATGTTCATTTCACGCTTTAACATCTCGCTTCTCCTGACTCAGCTAACAGTAGTTTTACCGCTAAAAAAGGGGGCCCGTTTGGGCAACGGCGAACAGTATAACTGATAAGTTCTGTGATAACAGGTCTTGACAAACGATTTTACGCAAACGATTACCTACCCACCCCGCAAGGGTTTGAGCCATAAAGACTCGCCCTGCTTAAGCGGATTTCTTTTCAGGTTTGTGATGCAAATTTTTCACCTGACAGCGAACCCTTTACAGGGTAGGGGTATTTTTATAAGATGCATTTCAGATACACCATTAAGAATAACCTCAAAAGGACATTGCTATGCTCGACGCCCAAACCATCGCCACGGTAAAAGCTACCCTTCCCCTGCTGGTCGAAACCGGCCCAAAACTCACCGCCCACTTCTACGAAAGAATGTTCGCTCATAACCCGGAATTGAAAGAGATCTTCAATATGAGCAACCAGCGCAACGGCGATCAGCGTGAAGCGCTGTTCAACGCCATTGCCGCCTACGCCAGCAATATTGAAAACCTGCCAGCCCTGCTGCCTGCGGTGGAAAAAATTGCCCAGAAGCACACCAGTTTCCAGATTAAACCTGAGCAGTACGATATTGTCGGCGGCCATCTGCTGGCGACGCTGGACGAACTGTTCAGCCCGGGTCAGGAAGTGCTGGACGCGTGGGGGAAAGCCTACGGCGTACTGGCCGGGGTGTTTATTCAACGCGAAGGTGAGATCTACAAAGATAACGCCGCGAAAAACGGCGGCTGGGAAGGCACCCGTCCGTTCCGGATTGTCAGTAAGACGCCGCAAAGCGCACTGATCACCGCCTTTGAATTTGCCCCCGTTGACGGCGGTGCCGTGGCGGACTATCAGCCGGGTCAATACCTCGGCGTGTGGCTGAAGCCGGAGGGGTTTGCCCATCAGGAGATTCGTCAGTACTCCCTCACCCGCCAGCCGAACGGTAAAAATTATCGTGTTGCGGTGAAGCGCGAAAACGGCGGTCAGGTTTCAGAATGGCTGCATGATCAGGCGCGCGTGGGCGATACCGTGCATCTGGCAGCTCCGGCGGGTGATTTCTTTATGTCAGTAGAGGCCACTACGCCAGTGACGCTGATTTCCGCCGGGGTCGGTCAGACACCTATGTTAGCCATGCTCGACACCCTGGCCCACCGCGCACATCCGGCGCAGGTGAACTGGTTCCACGCCGCTGAAAATGGCGCGGTTCACGCCTTCGCGCAAGAAGTGGCCGCGCTGGGAGCAATGCTACCGCGCTTCCGGTCACACGTCTGGTACAACACACCAGCAGATGCTGACGTGTTCGACAGTCACGGCCTGATGGATTTAGCGGCTCATGAAGGCACGTTCAGCGATCCGGCGATGCAGTTTTACCTCTGCGGCCCGGTGGGCTTTATGCAGTTCGCAGCACAACAGCTGGTGACGTTGGGTATTAGCGCAGATAACATCCACTACGAGTGCTTCGGCCCGCATAAAGTCCTGTAAGCCCCGGATTCACCCTTCGCAGGTCAAAAAAGGGAGGGCCCGGGTATGATATGATTAAGACTTTCCTGTAGTCATATTTGGGCCCCTTTTTTATGCAACAACCTGTTGTCCTCATTGGAGAATGGCTGGTTTCGCCTGCCATTAACCAGATAAGCCGTCAGGGTCGCCAGCTTACTCTTGAACCGCGCTTAATCGATCTTCTGGTCTACTTTGCCCATCATCCCGATGAAGTCCTGAGCCGGGATGAGCTTATCGACAACGTCTGGACGCGCAACGTGGTGACCAGCCACGTCGTGACCCAGAGTATTTCTGAGCTGCGCAAGTCGCTCAAAGATGGCGATGACAGCAGCCCCGAATATATTGTTACGGTGCCCAAGCGTGGCTATAAGCTGACCGCCACCGTAATGTGGTGTACAGAAGAAGGAAAAGAATTAACCCCGCTCCCGCTGACAGTTATCCCAACGCCCGCCCCCACTGAATCTGCCGCTACCTCACAGCCGATGCCGTCTCCTACCACGCCCACGCCCGTGCCGGAAAAACGCCGCAGCGTAACCACCTGGTGGGTCTGGGGCCTGTTCCTGCTGGCGCTGTTCAGCTGCGTGGGGCTGGTGGCGATGTCGACCATTGATTCACATCCGCCGGTAACCAAAACCCGTCTGCTGCTGAACCCGCGCGATATCGACATTCGCCTCGCCAACGGTAATTCCTGTAACAACGCGGCCTCACAACGCGCCTATGCGGTGGGTCTCGGCAGCCTAATCACGACTTCCCTGAACACCTACTCCACCTATATGGTGCATGACAAAACCAACTACAACTTCAACGAGCCGAGCAGCTCGGGCAAGACACTGACCATTGAGTTCGTCAATCAGCGCCATTACCGCGCCCAGCAATGCTTTATGTCGGTTCAACTGGTGGATAACGCCGATGGTTCGACGATGCTCGATAAGCGCTATTTCGTCACCAGCGATAATCAGCTCTCGATTCAGAAAGACCTGATGAGCAGCCTGTCAGAGGCATTAACCCAGCCGTGGCCGGAGAAAATGCAGGCAATGCTGCGCCAGTATCAGCCGTCGAAAAGCCAATCGCTGGCGGACTTTTATCAGGCCCACCAGTTGCTGATGAACGGCGATATTGATTCCCTGAGCAAAGCCAGCGTGCTTCTCGAAGATGTGATTAGTGATTCACCGGACTTTATTTATGCGCAGGCGGAAAAAGCGCTGGTTGATGTTTTACGCCGTTCGCAGCAGCCGCTCGATGAAAAACAGCTGGCGGCGCTGGATGCAGAAATAAATCATGTCACTGCCATTCCCGATATAAAGCAAACCGCGGTCTTCTTCCAGATTAAAACCATTAATATGCTAAGCCTCGGCAAAGTTGATGACGCCTTTGAAGCCGTTAATGCCGGGATCGAGCTGGAAATGTCGTGGATGAATTATGTGCTATTAGGTAAAGTCTACGAAATGAAAGGGGAGAATCGCCTGGCTGCCGATGCCTATATTACGGCATTCAATCTACGCCCGGGTGAAAACACCTTGTACTGGATTGAAAACAGTGTATTCCAGACCTCAGTAACCCGCGTTGTGCCATATCTCGATAACTTCCTCGCTGCAAAATAACGCTCGTACATTAAAAACCTCATCATGCAAAAAAGGGCCGGCATGATGAGGTTAATAATATGTTTATCATGAGACCTCATATTGTTATCTTTTTTAGCCAAAACCCGCCTGTCCGCAACAGAACCGCAACTCAGTAAAGCATGGGTAAATATTTGTAAAACAAACATATTTATCTCTTCCTGATATCAACATGTCATCCTGATGTGTTAACGACAAAAGGTCAGGATGTCATTTGTCTGATGTTTGCGATTACTTCACTTTATCTTTAGGACTTCTCTGCTGGAGATCATTAACCTTGAACTCAGTCGGTCGAGTCATTAGCAATTTATGAGTCATGATTCGGTCCTCCCAATTTAATATCAGGAGAATACAAACCATGAGTTCTGCCAAAAAGATCGGGCTATTTGCCTGTACCGGTGTGGTAGCCGGTAATATGATGGGGAGTGGGATTGCATTATTGCCTGCGAACCTCGCCGGCATCGGTGGCATTGCCATCTGGGGCTGGGTCATCTCTATTATTGGTGCAATGTCTCTGGCGTATGTATATGCCCGACTGGCCACCAAGAATCCTCAGCAGGGTGGTCCTATTGCGTATGCGGGTGAAATATCCCCGGCATTCGGTTTCCAGACCGGTGTCCTTTATTATCATGCCAACTGGATTGGTAATCTGGCCATCGGCATTACCGCCGTTTCCTATCTTTCTACTTTCTTCCCGGTATTAAATGATCCGGTTCCAGCGGGGATCGCCTGTATTGCTATCGTGTGGGTTTTCACCTTCGTGAATATGCTCGGCGGAACCTGGGTCAGCCGACTGACCACCATTGGTCTGGTGCTGGTGCTAATCCCGGTTGTGGTCACGGCGGTGATCGGCTGGCACTGGTTTGATATGGCCACCTATCAGGCGAACTGGAACACCTCGCAGACCACTGATTATCACGCGGTTATCAAAAGTATTCTGCTGTGCCTGTGGGCCTTCGTCGGCGTGGAATCTGCGGCGGTGAGCACCGGGATGGTGAAAAACCCGAAACGTACCGTACCGCTGGCAACCATGCTCGGGACCGCGATGGCGGGTGTGATTTATATTCTTGCCACTCAGGTGATTTCCGGTATGTATCCGGCATCTGAAATGGCCGCCTCCGGTGCGCCGTTCGCGATCAGCGCCTCCACCATTATGGGCAGCTGGGCTGCGCCGATGGTATCCGCCTTTACCGCTTTCGCCTGCCTGACCTCACTGGGCTCGTGGATGATGCTGGTCGGCCAGGCCGGTGTACGTGCCGCCAATGACGGCAACTTCCCGCAGGTGTATGGCGAAGTTGATGCCAACGGGATCCCGAAAAAAGGCCTGCTGCTGGCCGCCGTGAAAATGACCGCACTGATGATCCTCATCACCGTAATGAACTCCAGCGGCGGTAAAGCCTCTGACCTGTTCGGTGAATTAACCGGGATCGCCGTGCTGCTGACCATGCTGCCTTACTTCTACTCCTGCGTTGACCTGATTCGTTTCGAAGGCGTCAACGTTCGCAACCTGGCAAGCCTGGTGTGTTCCGTCCTCGGCTGCGCGTTCTGCTTCATCGCCCTGATGGGTGCCAGCTCCTTCGAATTGTCCGGCACCTTCATTGTGAGCCTGATAATCCTGATGTTCTATGGCCGCAAAATGAACCAGCGCGAACACCGCGACGACAACGCCGCCAGCGCCCACTAAGCCCTAACCCCCTTTCTCTGGCTCCTCTCTTCACCTGTCACACCGTGGCGGGAGGGGCCTTCTACGCCTGGAGAGTCGACTATGAACGTTATTGCCATCATGAATCACATGGGTGTCTACTTTAAAGAAGAGCCTATCCGTGAACTGCACCGCGCCCTTGAGCGCCTGGATTTCCGCATCGTTTACCCTAACGACCGCGAAGATTTACTCAAACTTATCGAGAACAATGCCCGTCTGTGCGGCGTGATTTTCGACTGGGACAAATACAACCTTGAGCTGTGCGAAGAGATAAGCAAGCTGAATGAGTACATGCCGCTGTATGCGTTCGCCAACACCTACTCAACCCTCGACGTCAGCCTGAATGACCTGCGGATGCAGGTGCGCTTCTTTGAATATGCGCTGGGTGCGGCAGAAGATATCGCGGCGAAAATTCAGCAGAACACCGATGAGTACGTCGACACTATTCTGCCTCCGCTGACCAAATCACTGTTCAAATATGTGCGTGAAGGTAAATACACCTTCTGTACCCCGGGCCATATGGGCGGCACCGCATTCCAGAAAAGCCCGGTCGGTAGCCTGTTCTATGATTTCTTCGGCTCCAACACCATGAAGTCTGACGTGTCGATTTCTGTGTCTGAACTTGGCTCCCTGCTCGACCACAGCGGCCCACACAAAGAAGCGGAAGAGTATATCGCCCGCGTGTTCAACGCCGAGCGCAGCTATATGGTGACTAACGGCACATCCACCGCCAACAAGATTGTCGGTATGTACTCCGCCCCGGCGGGCAGCACCGTGCTCATCGACCGTAACTGCCATAAGTCGCTGACCCATCTGATGATGATGAGCAACATCACCCCGCTCTATTTCCGTCCAACCCGTAACGCCTACGGGATCCTGGGCGGTATTCCGCAGAGTGAATTCCAGCACGCGACCATCGCCAAACGGGTGAAAGAAACGCCGAACGCCACCTGGCCGGTACACGCGGTTATCACTAACTCCACTTACGATGGCCTGCTGTATAACACCGACTACATCAAGAAAACCCTGGATGTGAAATCGATTCACTTCGACTCCGCCTGGGTGCCTTACACCAACTTCTCACCGATTTATGCCGGCAAAAGCGGCATGAGCGGTGGCCGTGTGGAAGGGAAAGTGATTTACGAAACCCAATCTACGCACAAACTGCTGGCGGCGTTCTCCCAGGCATCGATGATCCACGTGAAAGGGGATGTCAATGAAGAGACCTTTAACGAAGCCTACATGATGCATACCACCACCTCTCCGCATTACGGGATCGTGGCCTCCACCGAAACCGCAGCGGCGATGATGAAAGGTAACGCCGGTAAGCGCCTGATCAACGGCTCTATCGAACGTGCTATTAAGTTCCGCAAAGAGATTAAGCGTCTGAAAGGCGAATCCGAAGGCTGGTTCTTCGACGTCTGGCAGCCGGAGCATATCGACGGGGCGGAATGCTGGCCGCTGCGCTCTGACAGCGCATGGCACGGTTTCAAAAACATCGATAACGAACACATGTACCTGGATCCTATCAAAGTCACCATCCTGACGCCGGGCATGAAAAAAGACGGTTCGATGGACGACTTCGGTATTCCGGCCAGCATCGTGGCGAAATACCTCGACGAGCGCGGGATCGTGGTTGAGAAAACCGGTCCGTACAACCTGCTGTTCCTGTTCAGCATCGGTATCGACAAAACCAAAGCGCTGAGCCTGCTGCGCGCGCTGACCGATTTCAAACGTGCGTTCGACCTGAACCTGCGGGTGAAAAATCTGCTGCCTTCACTGTACAGCGAAAACCCTGAATTCTACGAGAACATGCGTGTTCAGGATCTGGCGCAGAACATTCACAAACTGGTTGAGCATCACAACCTGCCGGACCTGATGTTCCGTGCGTTTGAAGTGCTGCCAAAAATGGTGATGACCCCGTACGACGCGTTCCAGAAAGAGCTGCACGGTGAAACCGAAGAGGTGTATCTGGAAGAGACCGTGGGCCGCGTGAATGCCAACATGATCCTGCCGTATCCTCCTGGAGTTCCGCTGGTGATGCCAGGTGAAATGATCACCGAAGAGAGCCGCCCGGTACTGGAGTTCCTGCAGATGCTGTGCGAAATCGGTGCCCATTATCCGGGCTTCGAAACCGACATCCACGGCGCTTATCGCCAGGCTGACGGGCGTTACACCGTTAAAGTGCTGAAAAACAGCAAATAAGAAACGAGGGAAGTGGCTTGCCACTTCCCTTTTTGCCGGGAGGCGCTGCGCTTACCCGGCCTACGAATTTTTACCCCGTGGCCCGATCATTGCGGCCAACGAAATATCCACCCCGTAGGCCCGCACAAGCGCAGCGCCGCCGGGCAACTCTGACAACGCGCAGGGAGACCACATGCAAACACCCTCACAACCGCGCGCGATTTACTACATCGTGGCGATTCAAATCTGGGAATACTTCAGCTTCTACGGCATGCGTGCCCTGCTCATTCTTTACCTCACCCACCAGCTCGGCTTTGACGACAGCCATGCTATCGGCCTGTTCAGCGCTTACGCCTCTCTGGTTTATGTCACCCCTATTCTCGGCGGCTGGATTGCCGACCGCCTGCTCGGTAACCGCGTGGCGGTAATTGCCGGTGCCCTGTTGATGACGTTGGGCCACATCGTGCTAGGCCTCGAATCCGACAGCACCATGAGCCTGTACCTGGCGCTGGCGATCATCATCTGCGGCTACGGCCTGTTTAAATCCAATATCAGCTGCCTGCTCGGTGAACTGTACGACGCCAATGACAGCCGTCGCGACGGCGGATTCTCGCTGCTGTATGCCGCGGGGAACGTCGGGTCTATCGCCGCACCGATTGTCTGCGGCCTGGCGGCGCAGTGGTACGGCTGGCACGTCGGCTTTGCGCTGGCGGGGATTGGCATGTTTATCGGGCTGATGGTGTTCCTCAGCGGGCACCGCCACTTCCGCAACACCCGCGGCGTTAATAAACCGGCACTACAGGCCAGGCGTTTTGTGCTGCCAACCTGGGGTTGGTTGCTGGTGATGCTGTGCCTTGCCCCGGTGTTCTTCACCCTGTTGCTGGAAAGAAACTGGGCCGGTTATCTGCTGGCGGCGGTGTGTCTGATTGCCGCGCAGATGGTGGCGCGGATTATGATTGCCTCACCGCAGCATCGCCGCGCCCTGTGGCAAATTGTGTGGCTGATGCTGGCCGGGACACTCTTCTGGGTGCTGGCCCAGCAGGGCGGCAGCTCCATTAGCTTGTTCATCGACCATTTCGTCGACCGGCGCTGGCTGAACGTTGAGGTGCCTACCGCGCTGTTCCAGTCGGTGAACGCGGTAGCGGTGATGGCAGCGGGCGTGATTCTGGCATGGCTGGTGCGTCCGGGCGGCAGCTCTGCCCTGCGGGTGTGGCTGAAGTTTGCCTTTGGCCTGACGCTGATGGGGGCGGGATTTATGCTGCTGGCACTAAACGCGCATCAGAGCCAGCTGCACGGTCATGCGTCGATGAGCATGATGGTCGCGGGTCTGGCGCTGATGGGATTTGCCGAATTGTTTATCGACCCGGTCGCGATGGCGCAGATCACGCGCCTGAATATGCCGGGCGTAACCGGAGTGCTGACCGGCATCTATATGCTCGCCACCGGGGCCGTTGCCAACTGGCTGGCGGGCATGGTCGCGCAGCAAACGACCGAAGCGCAAATCAGTGAAACCGCCGTCGCCGCCTACGGGCACTTCTTTGCGCAAATGGGCGAATGGACGCTGGGCTGTGTGACGGTGATCCTGCTGATTATTGGGGTCAGGAGAGTGCTTGGAAATTCTGCGCTGCGAATGGCCGCCAGCGAGGACTAACGCTGTTCGCTGCCCGCGGAACGTGGCGGGCAGCGACATCACGCCCCGGGGAGAGGCGCGCGAACATCAGATTGCCGCGTCGTCTTCTTCGCCGGTACGGATACGAATCACGCGGGCTACGTCAAAGACGAAAATCTTGCCGTCGCCGATTTTGCCGGTCTGCGCCGTGCGGATAATGGTATCCACGCAGGTATCGACGATATCATCGGTCACCACGATTTCAATTTTCACCTTCGGCAGAAAATCGACCATGTATTCCGCGCCACGATACAGCTCGGTATGACCTTTCTGACGACCAAAGCCTTTCACTTCCGTTACCGTCATCCCGGTGATGCCGACTTCCGCCAGCGCTTCACGCACATCATCGAGTTTGAAGGGTTTAATAATCGCATCAATCTTTTTCATGGTTTCCTGTCTTATCCGCGTAACCGGTTGCTTACCCTATCATAACGTTGGAGCGCATGCCGGGCTACTCTTTAAAATCGTTGGCGTCGAGTTCGTGGCGCGAGAGCAATTTGTAGAATTCCGTGCGGTTGCGTCCCGCCATTCGCGCGGCGTGGGTGACGTTGCCCTTGGTGATTTGCAGCAGTTTGCGCAGATAGTTCAGCTCAAACTGATTGCGTGCTTCGACAAAGGTCGGCAAGGCGGTGTTCTCGCCCTCCAGTGCCTGCTCGACCAGCGCATCGCCAATCACCGGGGAAGACGTTAAGGCCACGCACTGTTCGATAACGTTCACCAGTTGGCGCACGTTTCCCGGCCAGTTGGCGGTCATCAGCCGCTTCATCGCATCGGTCGAAAACGCGCGCACGAACGGCTTATGGCGATCGGCGGACTGGCGCAAAAGATGATTCGCCAGCAGTGGGATATCTTCGGTTCGCTCGGCAAGCGTGGGAATTTTCAGGCTCACCACGTTCAGACGATAGAACAAATCTTCACGGAACTCGCCGCGCGCCATTGCTTTGGGCAAATCGCGGTGGGTGGCGGAAACGATCCGCACGTTGATGTCGATATCGCGATTGCTGCCGAGCGGGCGAATTTTGCGTTCCTGTAACACGCGCAGCAGTTTGACCTGTAACGGAGAGGGCATATCGCCAATCTCATCAAGGAACAGCGTGCCGCCCTCTGCCGCCTGGAACAGCCCTTCGCGATTGCTGACCGCACCGGTAAACGCCCCGCGCGCATGACCAAACAGTTCCGATTCCAGCAGCTGTTCCGGCAATGCGCCGCAGTTAATGGCAATGAACGGGTATTTCCCTCGCGGACTGGCGTTGTGGATCGCCTGGGCGAAAATCTCTTTCCCGGTGCCGCTCTGGCCATTGATCAGTACGCTAACGTCCGACTGCGCCACCATCCGCGCCTGTTCCAGCAGACGCAGCATCACCGGGCTGCGGGTCACAATGGATTCCCGCCACTGATCGTCGCCCGCCGCGGCGGTATGCACCAACGCCTCATCAATGGCCTTGTACAGTGCGTCTTTATCGACCGGTTTGGTCAGGAAGCTGAATACGCCCTGCTGGGTGGCAGTGACCGCATCGGGAATCGAACCGTGGGCGGTGAGAATGATCACCGGCATCCCCGGCTGCACTTTCTGGATCTCGGCGAACAGTTGCAAGCCGTCCATTTCATCCATTCGCAGATCGCTTATCACCAGATCTATTTTTTCCCGCGCCAGAACGCGCAGACCTTCCAGCCCGCTTTCTGCCGTAACCACCGAAAACCCTTCGCTGGTCAGGCGCATCCCGAGCAGCTTCAGCAGACCGGGATCGTCATCGACCAGTAATAGGTGTGCGGGCTTGCGTCCTGTCATGGCTTGTCCTCTGCGGCGGGGGCGTCTTTGGACGCAGATGATGGGTCAGATGAATGCCCCGAATCCGGGCTAAAGCTGCTGCCCGCCGGTTTCCGGCTGGAGAGCTGCCGTTCGATATCGGTCAGGTTCTCCAGCTTGCGGGTGGTGAGCTCGAGCTGGCTGCTCAAATGCTGCTGCTGTTGGCGCAGAATTTCCAGCTCGGCGTCAGAGGACTGCTGCAACTTGCTGTAGCGCGAACGTTCCTCGGAGAGCTGTAACAGCGACGCCTGGCCATCTCGCCAGACCTGATACAGCGGTCGCACCTGAGACGGGATCTGAGCACTAAAACTGTCGAGCCGGTTGACCGCTTCACGTCGTTCCACCGGGGTAATTTTGGCGTTGTCGAGCAAAATGCCGCGACGGAAGGCATCTTGCCAGCTGTCTTCGCTGTGCAGGCGAGCTTCGGTGCGCGCTATCTCTGGCGACAGACGCTCAGAACAGTCCATGCTGCGCAGCCAGTAGAGCGGATTTTTATCCGTGGTTTCACCGTGTAATGACCAGACATCCATACAGTCGGTCGAGAGAAAATCGGCCACCTGCTGCTGCGGCAGTTTTTCCTCATCGCTGGCATTGGCGGCATGTTGCGTAGAGGTGCATCCGGCCAGCAATAAACAGGACGCTCCGGCCAGTAGCGAAAGTAATTTGGGGGACATATTCACCAGACATTGCTTCATTTAATGGGTTTATCCGTGTCTGAAAGAGAGAGCGTGATGCGGAAACAAACGTAGCCTTCCGGCGCATCCACCAGTTGCAGGGTTCCCCCCATCCGGCGGATGCAATCCCGGGCGATACTCAATCCCAGTCCGCTTCCCTTCACAGCCCCTTTACGTTGATGACTGCCCTGATAAAAAGGCTCAAAAATCATGGTCTTTTCAGCATCCGGGATCGGTGTCCCGCTGTTCTCAACCTCAAGAAAAATCGAATTGCCCTGCTGATGGCTACGCAGATAAATGCTACCGGATCCACTGCCGTAGTGCACCGCGTTGGAGTAGAGATTATCCAGGGCGCTCATCAGCAGCATCGGCTCGGCCCAGCACACGTCAGCGGCGAGTTGAACACGGGTATGCATCATTTTAGCTCTTGCCGGCAGACTGTGGGCGGATACCACCATTTCTACCAAGGGTGACAGCTCAACCTTTTCCATCTCGACCGGACTGTCAGCCAGTTTACGGTTGTAATCCAGCAGTTGTTCAATCAGTTTTTGCAGATTGCGACTGCTGTCATCCAGAATCGATACCACTTCTTCTTGCTCCGGCGTGAGCGGGCCGACGACCCGATCGGCCAGCAACTCGGTGCCTTCACGCATACTGGCGAGCGGCGTTTTTAACTCATGAGAGAGATGGCGTAAAAATTGATGGCGCTGGGACTCCAGCCAGGAAAGACGTTCGCTCAGCCAAATGATGCGCTGCCCGACGGAACGCTGCTCGCGAGGGCCGGTAAACATCACCGCACTGCCGAGCGATTTACCTTCCCCTAAGCGATTAATCATCCGCTGAATGCCTTTCACCGGGCCGATAATCATCCGCGTAAACAGCACCATCATGGTCAGGCTGACGAGGAACAGCACCAGCGCCTGCCAGCCAAAGAATTGGCCACGTTCGGCAATTTCCTGTTGCAGCTGCTGCCCACGGGAAAACACCACCGTGCGCGTGGCCTGCACCAGGTCGGTATTGGCGGAGGCAAACGCCTCCAGCGCCGCAGCGGATTTGTCATCCGGGCCGCTGTTTTTACAGCGCAACTCCGCCAACGCGTTCAGATCCTGGCGCAGGGCCAGATAAAGTTTGTCATCCGGCAACACGCCCGCATGGGCATCGAGCATGTCGGTGTAGCGTTTGCGCTGCCCCTGATAAACCTTGGCCAGCATGGCGTCGTCCAGAACGCAGTATTGCCGATAGCTGCGCTCCATTTCCAGCGCGATGTTGGTCATCGCTTCGCTGCGTCGCGCGTCAATCAGCGTCGTGCGGTTGGTCTGCGCCGCCTGGGCGCTGAGCGCATTCAGGCTCTGCCATGCCTGCCACGCCAGTACCAACAGCGGCAACAGAATGAGTAGAAATGACAGCATGACCAACTGGCGCAGCGAGCGGGGAAAAAGAGACCAGCGTTTCAATGAGTTCGCCCTTACACATGAGAGTAAAAGCAGGGTAACTGAGGAAAGGCTTCGGATACAACAACGCCGGGCATAACCCGGCGTTGTTATTGAATAAGGCGGTGCCTAACTCCACGTTTCGCCCGATGGTTGATATAGCTAAGCTGATATCAGATGTTGGACGGCAGGCACCTGTTTGTGCGTCATTCGAGGTTTATGTAGCGCGTCCCGAAGGGGCTGACATAAGAAGGTGAATGAGCCACTGAGCAGTATTATGCAGTAAGCGTGCCATAAAGCAAAATGTATTATTAAACGTTTGATACAAAAGTGTTTTGTAGTTATTAACGGATGGGTTTGAAATGTGTGTTTTTTCGTCACACTGTCGCTATAAAGAGACGCATTCGAAGCGGTAAATTATAACCCGATAAATATCATCAACATAAATGTCACCTTTTGACGACACCTGAAAACCACATCTGTCGCCATTTTCCGACACTGTTGTTGCCCGGTGTCACAAATAAAAAAGCCTCCCTTTAACAGGAAGGCTTTACAGCGAGCGTGCGGGAAAAATTAACCCAGCTGTTTACGCGCGTTGCGGAAGATGCGCATCCACGGACTGTCCTCGCCCCAGTCTTCCGGGTGCCAGGAGTTGGCCACCGTGCGGAACACACGTTCCGGGTGCGGCATCATCAGGGTGACGCGCCCGCTTTCGCTGGTCACTGCGGTGATCCCGTTCGGGGAACCGTTCGGATTCGCCGGGTAGTTCTGCGTCACGTTGCCGAAGTGGTCAACGAAGCGCAGCGCCACCAGCCCTTTGCTTTCAAGCTGCGCCAGATGCGCGCCGTCACGGACTTCCACCCGGCCTTCGCCGTGGGATACCGCGATTGGCATCTGCGACCCGACCATCCCCTGCAACAGCAGCGACGGACTCTGTGTGACTTCCACCAGGCTGAAACGCGCTTCAAAACGGTCAGAATGGTTGCGCACGAAGCGTGGCCACAGGCTGCTGCCTGGGATCAGGTCACGCAGATTGGACATCATCTGACAGCCGTTACATACCCCCAGCGCCAGGGTCTGTGGACGATGGAAGAAGGTTTCAAACTCATCGCGAACGCGTTCGTTGAACAGAATCGATTTCGCCCAGCCCTCGCCCGCGCCCAACACGTCGCCGTATGAGAAGCCACCGCAGGCTACCAGCGCCTGGAAATCGTTTAGCCCGGTACGACCGGCAAGCAGGTCGCTCATGTGGACGTCGATAGCATCGAAGCCCGCACGGTGGAACGCCGCGGCCATTTCGACGTGGGAGTTCACACCCTGCTCACGCAGCACCGCCACTTTCGGGCGGGCACCTTTGGCAATATACGGCGCGGCAACATCGTCGTTAATGTCGAAGGTGAGTTTTACGTTGAGGCCCGGATCGTTGTCGTTGCGCTTGGCGTCGTGTTCCTGATCGGCACACTCCGGGTTATCGCGCAGTCGCTGCATCTGCCAGGTTGTTTCTGCCCACCACATACGCAGCGTGGTACGGCTTTCGCTGTATACCGAATGACTGCCAGCGGTGATGACAAAGCGATCGCCCTCGGTGGCTTTGCCGAGGAAATGCACGCAGTCGTTCAGACCATGGGTGGCGAAAATGCTCTCAACTATCTCGCGGTCCTGGGCGCGAATCTGAATCACGCCGCCCAGCTCTTCGTTAAACAGCGCGGCGAGTTTGTCTTCTCCCAGCGCAGCGATGTCCACTTCCACGCCGCAGTGGCCGGTGAAAGCCATCTCAGCCAAAGTCACCAGCAGGCCACCGTCGGAGCGGTCATGCCAGGCCAACAGTTTGCGCTCAGCCACCAGCACCTGCATCGCATCCCAGAAGCCTTTCAACTGTTCAACGCTGCGCACGTCTGCGGTTTTATCCCCGAGCTGGCGGTAAACCTGCGCCAGCGCCGTGGCACCCAGCGCGTTGTGGCCTTTACCAAGGTCAATTAACAGCAAGGCGTTGTCTTCGGTCGAAAGCTGTGGGGTGACGGTGCGACGCACGTCTTCCACTCGGGCAAAGGCCGAGATCACCAGAGACAGCGGGGAGGTCATTTCGCGCTGCTCACTGCCTTCCTGCCAGCGGGTTTTCATCGACATTGAGTCTTTCCCAACCGGAATGGTCAGACCCAGCGCCGGACAAAGCTCTTCCCCGATGGCTTTCACCGCCGCGTACAGGCCCGCGTCTTCACCCGGGTGCCCTGCCGCGGCCATCCAGTTTGCCGACAGCTTGATACGTTTAAGGTCGCCGACCTGGGTGCCAACGATATTGGTCAGCGCTTCACCGACCGCCAGACGGGCTGACGCCGCGAAGTCCAGCAGCGCAACCGGCGCACGTTCGCCAATCGCCATCGCTTCGCCATAGTAGCTGTCGAGGCTGGCGGTGGTGACCGCGCAGTTAGCCACCGGGATCTGCCACGGGCCGACCATCTGATCGCGGGCGACCATGCCGGTTACCGTCCGGTCACCGATGGTCACCAGGAAGGTTTTCTCTGCCACCGTGGGCAGATGCAGTACGCGATTCACCGCCTCGGCGATGGTGATATTCTGCCGGTCCAGCGCATCACCAGTGGCGTTCAGCGTGGCGACATCCCGGGTCATCTTCGGCGTTTTGCCGAGCAGAACATCCAGCGGCAGGTCAATAGGCTGGTTGTCGAAATGGGTGTCGCTCAGGCTCAGATGCATCTCTTCGGTCGCGTCACCAATCACCGCGTACGGGGCGCGTTCACGACGGCACAGCTCGTCAAACAGCGGCAGTTGTTCAGCGGCCACGGCGAGCACATAGCGCTCCTGAGATTCGTTACACCAGATTTCCAGCGGGCTCATGCCCGGTTCATCGCTGAGGATATCGCGCAGGTTGAAGCGCCCCCCGCGTCCGCCGTCACTCACCAGCTCCGGCATGGCGTTGGATAACCCACCTGCGCCCACGTCATGGATGAACAGGATCGGGTTGGCGTCGCCAAGCTGCCAGCAACGGTCGATCACTTCCTGACAGCGACGTTCCATTTCCGGGTTGTCGCGCTGAACCGAGGCAAAATCCAGATCGGCATCAGACTGGCCGGACGCCATCGAGGAGGCCGCCCCACCGCCGAGACCGATATTCATCGCCGGGCCGCCGAGGACAATCAGCTTCGCACCGACATTGATCTCGCCTTTCTGCACATGATCGGCGCGAATGTTGCCGATCCCACCCGCCAGCATGATCGGCTTGTGGTAGCCACGCAGCTCTTCGCCGTTATGGCTGTTCACTTTCTCTTCGTAGGTACGGAAGTAGCCATTCAGCGCCGGGCGACCAAATTCGTTGTTGAACGCCGCCCCGCCCAGTGGGCCGTCGGTCATGATATCCAGTGCGGTGACGATGCGATCCGGTTTACCGAAATCTTCTTCCCACGGCTGTTCAAAGCCAGGTATGCGCAGGTTGGAAACGGAGAAGCCCACCAGCCCGGCTTTCGGCTTCGCGCCGCGCCCGGTAGCGCCTTCATCACGGATTTCGCCGCCGGAACCGGTGGCTGCACCCGGCCACGGAGAGATGGCGGTCGGGTGGTTATGCGTTTCGACCTTCATCAGAATATGCGCCGCTTCCTGGTGGAAGTCGTAGCGCTTGCCGTCATGGGAGGCATAGAAGCGCCCCACTTCCGAGCCTTCCATCACCGCGGCGTTGTCTTTATAGGCAGACAGCACGTGTTCAGGGTTTTTCTCGAAGGTGTTCTTGATCATCTTGAACAGCGACTTCGGCTGCTGTTGGCCATCAATCACCCAGTCGGCGTTGAAGATCTTATGACGGCAGTGTTCAGAGTTCGCCTGCGCGAACATATACAGCTCGATGTCGTTCGGGTTGCGGTTGAGCTTAGTGAACGCCTCGTGCAGATAATCGATTTCATCTTCCGCCAGCGCCAGGCCGAGACGCTGATTGGCCTCCACCAGCGCCTGACGCCCTTGTCCCAGCAGATCGACGCTGGCAACCGGGGTCGGTTGATGATGGGCAAACAGGTTTTCCGCATCCGGTAGCGCACCAAAGACGGTTTCCATCATACGGTCGTGCAGCTCTGCCGAGACCAGGCTCCATTGAGCATCGGTCAGGGTGGAGGCTTCAACGTAATACGCTACGCCGCGCTCGAGGCGTTCAATCTGGGCCAGGCCGCAGTTGTGGGCGATATCAGTTGCTTTTGAAGACCAGGGGGAGATGGTGCCAGGACGGGGGGTGACGAGCAGTAATTTTCCGGCGGGGGTATGGCTGCTGAGGCTGGGGCCATACTCCAGCAAGCGAGCCAGTCGGGCATGTTCCTCGTCTGAAAGCGACGCGTTCAGACTCGCGAAGTGCACGTACTCGGCATAGATGTTGCTGACCGGAAGGTTGGCTGCCTGAAAGCGTGCCAGCAGTTTGGTAATACGAAATGCAGACAGTGCAGGCGAACCACGCAGAATTTCCATCATAAGTCTCTCGTCTTCTGGGTTTCAGTGTGCGCAATGGCGGAAAACGGGCGTCATTATAGAGGATCCAGAGCAGCGACGTAACCGTTTGCGTCAAAATAAAATCGTCGCTGCGTTTTACCAACCGATGCGGCCAATCGCATGAATAGGTTGCCAACTGTCGCTTGTTTAAGCAAAATGCCGCTCATTCTGTAGTGCCCCTAAACTTTAACATGGTAACTATTGCCTGAGATCGCTCTCATCACAGAGAATTAACTAATTGAAAAAATTAAAGATTAATTATCTGTTTATCGGCATTGTCACCCTGCTACTGGCAGCGGCGCTATGGCCTTCTGTTCCCTGGTTCAGTAAACCAGAGAACCGCATCGCCGCCATTCAGGCGCGCGGTGAGCTGCGCGTCAGTACCGTGGTCTCTCCCCTGACGTTCGCCAACATCCATGAAAAAGATTACGGACTCGACTACGAACTGGCTCAGCAGTTCGCCAATTATCTCGGTGTTAAGCTGAAAGTCACCGTTCGTCAGAACATCAGCCAGTTGTTTGATGACCTCGATAATGGTCGCGCCGATATGCTGGCCGCCGGGCTGGTCTACAACAGCGAACGCGTCAAAAGCTATCAGGCCGGACCGGCCTACTATTCGGTTTCTCAGCAGTTGGTGTACCGCAAAGGGAGCCTCCGCCCGCGCTCGCTGGATAACCTCACCGCCCAACAGCTGACCATTGCGCCGGGGCACGTGGCGATTAACGACCTGCAGGCGCTGAAAGCAACAAAGTACCCGGACCTGAACTGGACCGTCGACGATAAGCGCGGCAGCGTGGAGCTGATGGAAGACGTTATCGACGGCAAGCTCGATTACACCATTGCCGACTCGGTGGCGATCAGCCTGTTCCAGCGCGTACATCCGGAGCTGGCGGTGGCGCTGGATATTACCGATGAACAGCCGGTGACCTGGTTCAGCCTGAAGGACAGCGATAACACCCTCCCCGCAGCGATGCTCGATTTCTTCAATGACATTAATGAAGACGGCACCCTGGCGCGACTGGAAGAGAAGTATCTCGGCCACGGTGACGATTTCGATTATTTCGATACCCGAACCTTCCTGCGCGCGGTGGATAACCTGCTGCCCGACCTGCAGCCGCTGTTCCAGAAATACGCCAGTGAGATTGACTGGCGTCTGCTGGCGGCGATAGCGTGGCAGGAATCGCACTGGGATCCGCTGGCAACCTCGCCCACGGGAGTGCGTGGCATGATGATGCTGACCAAAAATACCGCCCAAAGCCTTGGCCTTACCGACCGGACCGACGCCGAACAGAGCGTCAGCGGCGGGATGCGCTATCTGCAGGATATGATGGATAAGGTGCCGGATACGGTGCCGAAAGAAGAAAAAATCTGGTTTGCGCTGGCGGCATACAACATGGGCTATGCGCATATGCTCGACGCCCGGGCGTTAACCGCCAAGCAGAAAGGCAACCCGGACAGCTGGGCAGACGTAAAGCAGCGTCTGCCGCTGCTCAGTCAGAAACCCTACTACACGCGCCTGACCTACGGTTACGCGCGCGGGCATGAAGCCTACGCCTATGTGGAAAACATCCGTAAGTATCAGATAAGCCTGGTGGGGTATCTGCTGGAGAAAGAAAAGAAAGAGGCGCTGGAGCGGGAGTATGCACAGGATTACCCTGCGGTCAGGCCGGGCGAGTTAAATCATACCAGCCTCGGCGTGCTGCCGTTTATCTCGCTGCACACCGAGCGCAGCGGTCAAATTGAAGTGAAACACCCGAATACGCTGGTGGATATTCTGCGTCACTGAGGCTGGGCGGCACGCTTGAGGGCCTTTTTCTGCTCACGGCGATGCCGGAAGAAATCGCTTAGCATCGACGAGCAGCTTTCCGCGAGCACGCCTTCGGTAATCTCTACCCTGTGATTCATGCCCGGATGATGCAGGACGTCAATCAGTGAGCCGGCCGCCCCCGTTTTCGCATCCCGCGCACCAAACACCAGCTGGCCAATCCGGCTATGCACCATCGCCCCGGCGCACATAACGCACGGCTCAAGGGTGACATACAGCGTGGTGTCGATTAAACGGTAGTTCTGCAATACCAGCCCGCCCTGACGCAGGGCCATAATTTCAGCATGGGCGGTCGGATCATGACGCCCAATCGGTCGGTTCCAGCCTTCGCCAATGACCTGATTCTGATGAACCAGCACCGCGCCGACCGGCACTTCCCCTTCATCCCAGGCTCGCTGGGCGAGAGTAAGCGCGTGACGCATCCAGTGTTCGTGGTTCAATTCATTGTCAGACACAGCGGCTACTCCGGTAGAAAAAGCGGGGCGCATTATACACAGCGGGGCGGGCTTTATTCTAGCTGTTGCAGTTCACCGCTCGGCGTCACCCGCCACCGGTGCTGGCAGAAATAGAGCAGCGGGTTGTCCTGATTGCTGTCGCTGTAGCCGCTGAACAGCCGCAGCGGGGTGCCAATTTTTTTCTCCAGCTGCGCCACTTTTTCATGACCCAGACAACGCAGCGTCAACACCCAGCCGCCATATCGGCGCTCGGTCATGCTGGCAATGAGATTCACGCGCGGCAACCATAGCGTGTCGACGTACACCTGCTCCACCAGCGATTTTGGCGAACCGGTGATCAGCCAGACGTCAGCATCGGAGCTGGTCAGATATTCCGTGAGGCGCTGGTGCACCACCGGGAAAGCGGTCACGTGTCCACGGAACCACTGCACGAACTGCGCTTCGATGGCCTTGAGCCGTACTTCACTGTGCCCAAAGGTTGCGGCCCACAGCAGCAGGCTCATCGGCCAACGCGCCGCCCGGCCTTTCACCAGCAGTGCTATGCCAATCACCGGCAAGAGCGGAAGCACCAACAGCGCGTTGAGCGGATTGTGGCGCAACAGATAGCGTAAAAAGCTGCCAAACATATCCTGCTGATGCAGCGTGCCATCCAGGTCAAAAAACACTACCCGACGCGAATTACTTACCAAACTGTTCTCCTTCAAAGGTGAGCGCGTATGAGTCATTCCTGTTAACAAGCCTAACAGCCATAACCTCACATTTCCAAAAACGATACTGATTGCGCCTTTCCCTTAGGATGCAGACAGCGTATCCTTTTGATTAGAATGATGAATCGGCTAAGAATGCAGCACATTTTCCTACACTTGCGTAAGTGCTTGCTTCACAATCCCCTATAATCAAAGACAAATTTCTGACAGACGGCCACGAAATAGCCCTCTGGAGAACCCATGAACTGTTTGATTCGCATCCGTCAGCGCTACTCTGGTCTCGCGCAAAGTGACAAAAAACTGGCGGATTTTATCCTGAACCAGCCAGACGAGGCACGTCACCTCAGCTCTCAACAGTTAGCGAGCCTGGCGGGCGTTAGCCAGTCCAGCGTGGTGAAGTTCGCCCAGAAGCTAGGATTCAAGGGATTTCCGGCGCTTAAACTGGCACTGAGCGAGGCGCTGGCCAGCAATCCTCATCCGCAGTCGGTGCCGGTACATAATCAGATCCGTGGCGACGATCCGCTGCGCCTGGTGGGCGAGAAGCTCATTAAGGACAACGTGTCGGCGATGCACGCCTCGCTCGATGTGAATACCGAAGATAAGCTGAGGGAAAGCATCGGCCTGCTGCGCAGCGCGCGCCGCATTGTGGTGACCGGGATTGGTGCGTCGGGTCTGGTGGCGCAAAACTTCAGTTGGAAGTTGATGAAGATTGGCTTTAACGCTGTCGCCGAACAGGATATGCACGCCCTGCTCGCCACCGTGCAGGCGATGACCTCAGACGATTTGCTGCTGGCTATCTCGTATTCCGGGGAACGGCGCGAAATCAATCTGGCGGCAGACGAGACGCTGCGGGTCGGCGGCAAGATTCTGGCGATCACCGGCTTCTCACCTAACGCGTTACAGCAACGGGCCAGCCATTGCCTGTATACCATTGCGGAAGAACTGGCGACGCGCAGCGCGGCCATTTCCTCCACCAGCGCGCAAATGATGCTCACCGATTTACTGTTTATGGGACTGGTGCAGCAGGATCTGGAACATGCCCCGGACCGGATCCGCCACAGTGAAGCGCTGGTTAAAAAACTGATATAAACGGGCCGCAGTCAACTCTGGACTGAGCCCGCTGAGGTTTAAAGATCGCGGTACGGTCTTGCCGGTACGTCTTCCTCGCCGGTGATGACGCGATCCGGATGCTCGAGCTGTTCGCCTTTCACAAACCGCGCGCTGACCGCCCCAAAGAGGGTGAAGCCGAGAATGGTCGCCACGCCGCCGTACATCAACGCCTTGTCACCCGAGTTCATCAGTGCAAAGTAACTGTAGGCGGCCCCGACCCCGGCAATCGCATTGTTGATCAGCGCCTGCCGTCGCGGTGCCTTGTGGATAGCCTGGATAGTCACCAGCGCTGCCATCGACAGAATGTACGGCACCAGGTTGGTGACTACCGATAGATCAACCACCGCCGAGAACTGCTCCGACACCCCAACATTGCTTGATGCCAGATGATGTGCCCAGCCGTATCGCGTGCCGTCTGAACTGGCCGGAATAGAGAACCAACTCAGCACGGTCTGGATAGCCAACAGGATGAGCATTCCGGCGATCGGCGTGCCGTGCTTATTGGTTCTGGCAAATATTTTCACGAAGTAGCCGACGTCAGCTGAGCTTTTAAACACCTGGGCGGTGGTGAACTGCCAGCCCAACAGCGAGCCGATACAGGCGATGATCATCAGCGCTGTGACGATATTACCCACCATCGGCGTGAACATGGTGGCAAATACCAGGCCGAAAGGTGCGCTGGAGTTCACCAGCGCGGCATTCGGGATGATGCCGCCAATGACGTTAGTCGAAACGATGTAGATGATCGCCGAGCCGAGAGTCCCGAACAGCACCGCAATTGGCACGTTCTTCTGAGGATTTTCAACCGCATCGCTGTTGGCACAGGCCGATTCAAGCCCTAAAAACGCCCACAGGGTCACCGCCACCGATGAGCCCGCCGCACCAAACAGGCTGCTGTTATGCGGGTTCCAGCCTGCGGCGTAGATTTCCGGCTTGAACCAGAACCAGCCCACCGTTGACACCACCACCACCGGGGCTATCACTCCCCACACCGTGACAGCGCCAATTTTACCGGTGATGCTCGCCCCACCAAAGTTAGCGAAGGTGGTTATCCATAACAGCCCGATGGTCATTAGACCAATCTGCAACGGGTTAGGATTAATATGGAACAAGCCGATAATGTAACCCACTGCCGTTATCGAAATCGCCACGTTACCGATGACTATCGCCACGCCGTAGGTGTAGTTGGCAATATAGTTCCCGGCTTTGCCGAAGGCATATTCAGCATATCCGCCCATCCCCCCCGGTTTATTACTCATGGTGCCGCAGCAGGCAAAAGCCCACGCCAGTGCCATCGAGCCAGTGGCGGTCACCAGCCATGAGACGATGGAGATATTTCCCACCTGCGCCAGCTTGGTCGGTAACAAAATAATCCCCGACCCCAGCATGTTTATCGCGGTTAACATCGTTAACTGCGTGACGCTCATCTTTTTAATCGCCATAGTTTTTCTCCGTACTACACTGATGTTGCCGCGTTATTTGCTGGATTTCAGGCACTGCACGTAATAAGTTCCGTCTTCGTTTTCCACGCCATGGATATCATGGCCAAAGCCTGGAAAGCGCTGGTCCCACAGCTGCAGAATTTGAAGATAGCGAATGTAGGGACTGGATTTACCACCGGCGCTTTCCCCCGGCATGATCATCGGGATCCCCGGTGGATAAGGCACCACGCCGGTCGCCAGAATGCGGTCGTAGAGATTATCCACGCTGACGATTTCGATATCGTTATGCACCAGTTTGACGTAGGCCTCCGCCGGGGTCATGACCGGTTCCGGTAAGGTAGTAAAGGCTTCCGCTTGCACATGGGTAAATCCGGTTTCCTTGAAGAAGGCGAACATTTCATCGGCGAGGGTTTTTAAGCCCTTGCCCTTATATTCCACCGGACACGCATTTTCATGGGGATACAACACCTGCTCGACCGGGATATTGCCATCGTAGGCATCTTTAAATTTAAGCAGGGCGTTAATCAACGTGCCGTACTTGCCTTTGGTGATGCCCAACGAGAACAGGAACAGGATGGTGAAATCGGTGGTTTTTTCGACCTGAATCCCGCGCTGGCTGAGGAAGGCGGTGACCAGCGTAGCGGGGATCCCGGTTTCTTCCAGTGAGCCGTCGGTCGCTACACCGGGCATCACCACCGACACTTTGATTGGGTCAAGCATGCAGTACCCGTCTTCGATACCGCGGAAGCCGTGCCATTCATCCCCGGCGCGCAATTCCCAACAGCGTGGGTCGCTGACCAGCAGTGAAATCGGCGCATCTTCAAACGACACTTTTTTGCCCGTTTCCGGGTCAGTGACGAAATCAGCGTTCCAGGTCGAGAAGAACCAGTCTGTGTTTTCCTGTAAATCACGGCGAATACGGCGAACAGCCTTACGGAAACGCACCGCTTCGGTAATGGATTCGGTGGTCAGGAATTTGCCGCTCTGCCCGCGCATCATTTCTGCGGATACTTCGTTAGCCATGATGATCGGGTAGAGCGGCGAGGTGGATGCATGCATCATGTAGGATTCGTTAAATCGCGAATGCGGCACCGGGTTGCGCCCATCACGTACGCCGATAAGCGACGCCTGTGAAAGCGCGGCCAGCAGTTTGTGCGTGGAGGTGGTGGTGAAAATCGTCGGCAGGTCACGCGGATAATCTTCGGGTTCACCGTACATACCGAAACGGTCGGCGTACAGCGGGTTAAAGCGCGCGTAACCATACCAGGCCTCATCAAAGTGAATACGGTCCACGCTGGCATCTAACTGTTTAACCACCGTCGGCACGTGATAGGTCAGGCCGTCATAGGTCGAGTTGGTGATGATCGCATGTAGCGCCTTTTGATTTTTATCCTTCGCCAGCGGGTTGCGGGCGATGGCCTGTTTAATTTCGTGCTCGCTGAGCGTGTTGGCGTACACCGGCCCGATAATCCCGAGATAATTTCGCGACGGCATCAGATAGGTCGGCACTACGCCGGTCATGGTCAGCGCCTGCTCGGTTGACTTGTGCGCGTTGCGGTCACAGAGCGCGTAGTCCCCGCGCGCCACCGAGGACATCATGATCACACGGTTCGACATCGACGATCCGTTGGTGACGGTATAGGCACGGTCAGCACCGAACACCCGGGCACAGAATTTTTCACTTTCGCCAATTGGGCCGCTGTGATCCAAAAGAGAACCGAGTTCCCCAACCGAAATAGAGAGGTCTGAACGCAGAAGGTTTTCACCAAAATAATCGTGAAATGCGCGCCCAACGGCAGACTTCATAAATGCAGTGCCGCCCGCGTGGCCCGGCGTGTGCCATGAATATTCATATTTTTGTGCGAACTCAAAAATAGCCCGCGTTAACGGTGGGACTATTTTTTCCCGGTAGGATAAAATTGCGGAATGCACTCGTCCGGCAAGGAAATAAGGCGTATCTTCCTGAATCCAAATCAGCTCATCGGTTTCACGCATTATTTCATGCGTTAAATTCTCGCCCTGCCGATTATCCAACAATAAAAATAAGGGAACCGCCTGGCTTTTACTGCGCAGAGAGTGAATGACTTTTTTTGCCGATTCATTATGCTGCTCATCGTCACTCATTACCCAGTCGAGTAACACCAGTTCTATCGTCGCATCATTGTGCAGCACGGCAGCCGCATCATCGGCAGAGTCCGCCAGGATAGTGGTAATACCTTTGATATTGAGTTCTTTGAGCAGAGTGGCTATCGAGTCGTTGACCACGCCGACATGGCTGGCACTGTTATGAACAATTAAGGCTTTTAAATTTATAATTCTTTCACCGCGAACTTCCATGATTACCTCCGCTGTCGAATCACTCCCCGAAAAAATAAATGCGTTAACCGGGGCGTCGATAAAACGCCTGCCATAAACATAAAGCGCTACGTATTATTAAAGTAAACTACATTGACACTCTGGCTACAGCATACCTGTAGAGTAATGAGGATATATGATAACTATCACTGAATAATTATATTTTAATGTTAGCAGGGCGTAAGCGAAAAGTGTAACGGCGTGATAATATCGTTATATATCATCTAATTGATATTTTCCGTATGGAGGATTAAGACATGGAGGACAACAAAAAAAGTGGCGAGTGCAGAGAATGAGCGTATAATGCCCGCCCTGTTTGTGTTGTTTCTGAGAATTTCCTTATGGCGCTGTTAATTACTAAAAAATGCATCAATTGTGATATGTGCGAACCGGAATGCCCTAACGAGGCGATTTCGATGGGCGACAGCATTTATGAGATTAACAGTGACCGCTGCACCGAGTGCGTCGGCCATTACGAGACGCCGACCTGCCAGAGCGTGTGCCCCATCCCGAACACCATCATCCACGATCCCGAGCATCTCGAAAACCAGGAGCAGCTGTGGGATAAGTTCGTCCAGCTGCACCATTCGGACAAAATCTAGTCGGACAAAATCTAGCTTTCCATAATAACCGTTGCGCAAGCGTAATGACGTTCGTCCGCCAGCGTAACGTGGATGTGCGTGACGCCCATCTGCGCCGCCAGGTCGCTCGCCGCGCCCCATAGCCGTAACTTCGGTTTGCCCAGTTCATCGTTGTAAACTTCAAACTGTTCAAATGCCAGGCCATTACGAATGCCGGTGCCGAGCGCTTTGGACGCCGCCTCTTTCACCGCAAAGCGTTTGGCCAGAAAACGCACCGGCTGCTGATGCGTTTCCCAGATTTTCCACTCGTAATCGCTCAGCACCCGCCGGGCCAGGCGATCGCCGCTGCGGGCGATCACCGCTTCGATACGGGTAATCTCAACGATATCGGTGCCGATACCGACAATAGCCATTAGCGACGTGCTTCCTGCATCAGACGTTTCATTTCCGCCACGGCCTCTTTCAGGCCGCTCATCACCGCACGACCGATAATCGCGTGACCGATATTCAGCTCGTGCATTTCAGGCAGCGCGGCAATGGCTTTGACGTTGTGGTAGGTCAGCCCGTGCCCGGCGTTCACCTTCAGGCCGAGGCTTGCGGCATAGGTCGCCGCCTGGGCGATACGCTCCAACTCTTTAGCCTGCTGGGCTTCGCTTTCTGCGTCAGCGTAGCAACCGGTGTGAATTTCAATGTACGGCGCACCGACGTCTGCTGCCGCTTTGATCTGCTCGCGATCGGCATCAATAAACAGAGAAACGAGGATCCCGGCGTCCGCCAGACGTTTGCAGGCATCACGCATTTTGACGAGCTGACCCGCCACATCCAGCCCGCCTTCGGTGGTGACTTCTTGACGCTTTTCCGGCACCAGGCAGCAGAAATGCGGTTTTGTGTCACACGCAATCGCCAGCATCTCTTCGGTGACGGCCATTTCCAGATTCATGCGAGTATCAAGGGTCTGGCGAAGAATACGCACGTCGCGATCGGTGATGTGACGACGATCTTCGCGTAGATGCACGGTGATACCGTCAGCGCCAGCCTGCTCGGCAATGAACGCTGCCTGAACCGGATCGGGATACGCCGTGCCGCGCGCGTTGCGCAGAGTCGCGATATGGTCAATGTTGACGCCTAACAGTAATTCAGCCATGACAATCCTCGTTATTGATTCTGGTTCTGTGTGTATTCTTCAACCGCGTTTCGGCACAAACTGCCGGAACAGCTCGCGGCTTTTTAGCGGCTTTCCGCCAAGATAAGGTTTAAGCGCCATGCGGGTGAAGCGCTTGGCCGCCCGCAGGGCATCCGCATCGGGAAACTCCCGGCTAGCGAGCGCTTTTAAATGGTGCCCGGTAAACGTGTTGTTATCAATGACCACGCTCGCGATAAACCCTTTTTCTTCACGATAGCGGTAGGTCATAGTGTCATCCACCGGCTCACCGCTACCCGCGCAGTGCAGAAAATCCACGCCGTATCCCAGATGAGCCAGCAGCGCCAGTTCAAAACGGCGCAACGCCGGTTCTGGCGTACCGGTTACTCCGGCCAGCGTCTGGAGACAGTGCAGATAATCGAAGAAGAGTTCGGAGAAACGGGTTTCGTTTTCCAGTACGCGCGAAAGGAGTTCGTTGACGTAGAGACCGCTGTAGAGCGCGATACCGCTGAGCGGGAGTGCCAGGGAAACGGCTTCGGCGCTGCGCAGCGTTTTAACGTCGCCACGGCCACCAAACCGGACCAGCAAGGGAGTAAAGGGCTGAAGCGCACCTTTGAGATTTGAACGTTTGGAACGTGCGCCTTTAGCCACAAGGCGTACGCGGCCCGACTCTTCCGTGAAGACGTCCAGCATCAGACTGGTTTCGCTCCAGGGACGACTATGCAGGACGAAAGCGCGCTGCCAGCCTTCCATTTTTATTTATACTCTATGGATTTCATGTTGCAGGAAGGCGGTAAGCCTGACAGTCCCTGGAAACATAGATAACTATGTGACCAGGGTGAGCATGCGCAGCCAACGCCCCTGCGGCGTGAAGGACGACGAGTATTAGAGATCGTCGACATAACCGAGACTGCGTAAAGCACGCTCGTCATCGGCCCAACCGGATTTCACTTTCACCCACAGCTCAAGATGGACAGCAGCTTCGAACATCTCCTGCATATCTTTACGGGCTTCGATACCGATGGTTTTGATTTTGGAGCCTTTGTTGCCGATAACCATCTTTTTCTGACCTTCGCGCTCGACGAGGATCAGACCGTGGATGTCATATCCGCCGCGTTCGTTGGTCTGGAAGCGTTCGATTTCTACCGTCACGGAATATGGCAGTTCGGCCCCCAGGAAACGCATCAGCTTTTCACGAATGATTTCGGATGCCATGAAACGCTGTGAACGGTCGGTGATGTAATCTTCCGGGAAGTGATGAATCGCTTCCGGCAGATGCTTACGCACGATGCCCGCCACCGTATCGACATTGAAGCCCGTTTCCGCAGAAATTGGCACGATATCGAGGAAGTTCATCTGGCTGCCCAGGAACTGCAGATGTGGCAGCAGATCCGCTTTTTCCTGAACGTTATCCACCTTATTGACCGCCAGGATAACCGGCGCACGACCACCACGGAGCTTGTTGAGCACCATTTCGTCGTCAGCAGTCCAGCGCGTGCCTTCCACCACAAAGATGATCAGCTCTACGTCTCCGATGGAGCTGCTCGCCGCTTTGTTCATCAGACGGTTAATCGCGCGCTTTTCTTCCATATGCAGGCCCGGGGTATCGACGTAAATCGCCTGATGTGCCCCTTCGGTATGGATCCCCACAATGCGGTGACGCGTAGTCTGCGCTTTGCGAGAGGTAATGGAAATCTTCTGCCCAAGCAGATTATTTAGCAGGGTAGATTTGCCAACGTTGGGGCGTCCAACGATGGCGATAAATCCGCAGTAAGTCTTTTCGTCGCTCATTCCAGCTCCAGTTTTTTCAGCGCCTGTTCGGCGGCAGCCTGCTCCGCCTTGCGGCGGCTGGAACCTGTGCCAACTACGGGTTCACTCAGGCCACTGACCTGGCAGTGGATAGTAAATTCCTGATCGTGGGCTTCGCCACGCACCTGCACAACCAGATAAGACGGCAGCGGCAAATGACGACCCTGTAAATATTCCTGCAAACGTGTCTTCGGATCTTTTTGCTTATCGCCTGGGCTGATTTCATCCAGTCGGGTCTGATACCAGCTCAGGATCAGCCTTTCGACATTCTGAATATCGCTATCGAGAAATACGCCACCAATCAGCGCTTCAACGGTATCCGCCAGAATAGATTCACGGCGGAAGCCACCGCTTTTCAGTTCACCAGGGCCGAGGCGAAGACATTCACCCAGTTCAAATTCACGGGCGATTTCGGCCAGCGTGTTACCACGCACAAGCGTAGCGCGCATCCGGCTCATATCACCTTCGTCCACACGCGGGAACCGGTGATACAGCGCGTTGGCGATGACGTAGCTTAAAATGGAATCACCCAGGAACTCGAGACGCTCATTATGTTTACTGCTCGCGCTTCGATGGGTTAACGCCTGCTGTAAAAGATCCTGATGTTGAAAAGTGTAGCCCAGCTTCCGTTGAAGCCGATTAATTACGATGGGGTTCATGTGTTACCAATAGATGAATGCGTCAATAATGCAGCACACGAAACCGACCTGAAAAAGCCAACGCGGTTTCGTGTGCCGTGGATCCCTGATGGGTACCAACCTAAAACTTCGGGGGGACATTCTATACGCAACGACGAGTGATGTCGTTAGCTGCGAGGCATTTATGTCGGAAATAATTTATGCCGCCCTTATATCGGGGCGGCATAAATATAATTCAGGAATTAATGGATCCCACCGATACGACTTAAGCGTACGCCGGTCGGCCATTCGCCTTCCTGTTTTTCGAAGCTCATCCAGATGCCAACCGCTTTTCCGACCAGATTCGCTTCCGGGACAAAGCCCCAATAGCGGCTGTCGGCGCTGTTATCACGGTTATCACCCATCATGAAGTAGTGCCCCGGTGGAACAATCCACGTCGCCAGCTGCTGGCCCTGCTGATGGTAGTACATCCCCAGTTGGTCCTGCGCAATCGGCACGATCAAAATACGGTGAGTAACATCGCCAAGCGTTTCTTTTCGCTCATTCAGACGCACGCCGTTGTCTTTGCTTTCGCCTTTTGGCAATTGCCAGAAACCGCTGGTCGCTTCGCCGCCGTTACGACGGGCAAAAGTCTGCACGAAATCGCTCGGCTCAACGTTGGAGTAAGTTACCGGCAGCGCGTTGCCACAGGCCTGACCAGAACTGCAGTTCGGCTGAATGGTCACTTCTTTGGCGATAGGGTCATAAGAGACTTTATCGCCCGGCAAACCCACTGCACGCTTGATGTAATCCAGACGTGGATCTTGCGGATATTTAAAGACCACTACATCACCGCGTTTCGGATGACCGGTTTCAATTAACGTGTTCTGGTAAATCGGGTCTTTAATTCCGTAGGCAAATTTCTCTACCAGAATAAAGTCACCGATCAGCAGCGTAGGCATCATTGAGCCGGATGGGATCTGAAACGGTTCGTAGATAAACGAGCGTACTATCAGCACGATAGCCAGCACGGGGAATACGGATGCCCCGGTTTCGAGCCAGCCCGGTTTCGGGCCGACCTTCTTCAACGTCTTTTTATCCAGTGTTTCGCCCGCTGCAACCTGTGCAGCGGCCTGACGTTCACGGCGTTTTGGTGCGAAAATAAATTTGTCCACGCACCATAAAATCCCTGTCACCAGGGTCGCAATGACCAGGATCAGGGCAAACATGTTCGCCATGCCAACTCCTTATTGGTTATTTACCGTCTTTACCGACATGCAGAATGGCAAGGAAAGCTTCCTGAGGCAGCTCAACGTTACCCACCTGTTTCATGCGTTTTTTACCGTCTTTCTGTTTCTGCAGCAGCTTTTTCTTACGACTAACGTCGCCGCCGTAGCACTTGGCCAGAACGTTTTTACGCAGCTGTTTCACGGTGGAACGGGCAATGATGTGGTTGCCAATAGCGGCCTGAATCGCAATATCAAACTGCTGACGCGGGATCAGTTCTTTCATTTTCTCAACCAGCTCACGACCACGGTATGGCGCGTTGTCGTTGTGGGTGATCAGGGCTAGCGCATCAACACGCTCGCCGTTGATCAGCACATCAACACGTACCATGTTGGATGCCTGGAAGCGCTTGAAGTTGTAATCCAGTGACGCATAGCCACGGGAAGTAGACTTCAGGCGATCGAAGAAATCGAGAACCACTTCGGCCATTGGGATTTCATAGGTCAGCGCCACCTGGTTACCGTGGTAAACCATGTTGGTCTGCACCCCGCGTTTTTCGATACACAGTGTGATGACGTTGCCGAGGTATTCCTGCGGCAGCAGCATGTGACACTCGGCGATCGGCTCACGCAGTTCGTCGATGTTATTCAGCGGTGGCAGCTTGGATGGGCTGTCTACGTAGATAACTTCTTTGTTGGTGGTCTGCACTTCATACACTACCGTTGGTGCGGTGGTGATGAGGTCGAGATCGTATTCACGCTCCAGACGCTCCTGGATGATTTCCATGTGCAGCAGGCCGAGGAAGCCACAGCGGAAGCCGAAGCCCAGCGCCGTTGAGCTTTCTGGCTCGTAGAACAAGGAAGCATCGTTCAGACTCAGTTTACCCAGCGCGTCACGGAAGTTCTCGTAGTCGTCGGAACTCACCGGGAACAGACCAGCATAGACCTGTGGCTTCACTTTCTTAAAGCCTGGCAGCGCTTTCTCCGCCGGATTACGCGCCAGGGTCAGCGTATCGCCTACCGGTGCGCCCAAAATGTCTTTAATTGCACAAACCAACCAGCCCACTTCGCCGCAGTTCAGTTCGGTACGGTCAATCTGTTTCGGGGTAAAGATGCCCAGACGGTCAGCGTTATAGGTCTGGCCGGTACTCATGACTTTGACTTTATCGCCTTTGCGCAGGGTGCCGTTTTTCACACGAATAAGTGACACTACACCCAGGTAGTTATCGAACCAGGAGTCGATGATCAACGCCTGAAGCGGGGCTTCCGGGTCGCCCTGTGGCGCAGGGATATCACGCACCAGACGCTCTAATACATCCGGCACGCCTACGCCGGTTTTGGCGGAACAGCGAACTGCATCAACGGCATCAATACCGACGATATCTTCAATTTCTTCCGCCACGCGCTCAGGATCTGCCGCGGGCAGGTCAATTTTGTTCAGAACCGGAACCACTTCCAGGTCCATTTCCATCGCGGTGTAGCAGTTCGCCAGGGTCTGTGCTTCTACGCCCTGCCCGGCATCAACCACCAGCAGTGCGCCTTCACAGGCAGCCAGAGAACGGGAAACCTCATAAGAGAAGTCAACGTGGCCCGGGGTATCGATGAAATTCAGCTGATAGGTTTGACCGTCGGTCGCTTTGTAATCCAGGGTCACGCTCTGCGCTTTAATGGTAATCCCACGTTCACGTTCCAGATCCATGGAGTCGAGAACCTGAGCAGCCATTTCACGATCGGACAGGCCACCACAAATCTGGATGATGCGGTCAGACAGCGTCGATTTGCCGTGGTCAATGTGAGCGATGATCGAAAAGTTACGTATATTCTTCATATTAGAGTTAATTATGCCTTACGAATTCCTGGAGGCCGCGGGTCTGCGCCTGACGTTTTATCGTTCGAAAACGCCGCATTCTACACTACATCTCCGTCGCCAGGAAATGCTCTTCCGGCAAGCTTAGCGGTTAGTTGAGGGGAGATCCTGCTGGAGATGTAAATAAAGATAAAAGCCAGCGTATTTACTGGCTCAGTTCAGAAGATGATGTCTCTACACGCAGGAGATCGGGCGGAAGGCCGACGCTAATAATGACCGGTTGCCACGCCTCGCGGGAAGCAAGTTTTGGTGATAAACCGCGGGCAACCAGGAAGCCACCAATGCCACCGAGAACACCACCGGCAAAGGCCGCCAGGTCGCTGCCAAAAAGCTGCTGGAAGACGGCGGCCATCACGAACAAACCGAACAGCGGCGTCATGTACACCAGCATGGCAGAAGTCAACAGACTACCTTCGCTGATCCCGAGTTCGACTTTTTGCCCTGCTACCAGCGGTTCTGCGCTGGGCACAGTGATGGTGTGTTCGGTCTGCGGCCCTAATTTATTGAGCACCCGACTGCCGCAGCCTGCCCGCGAGGCGCAGCTACTGCAGGAGGCCTTCACGTCACAACTCACCCGCGCAAGACCGTTCTGCCAGGAAATAACCGTGGCCCACTCTTTAATCATTGTGCCGCCTTAAACTTGATGCTGTCTGCGACGCGTTTTGCCGTCGGCGGCGGCAGTTCGCCTACCACGGTGATTTCTGCGTTATCGCGCACTGACGTGCTGACCGTTCTGCGCCCGGTACGCAACACCTGCTCACTGCTGTTGGCAGTCGCATGGTTAACGTTGACTGAGAAACTGAACAGTCCATCGGAATAAAGGCGTGACTCCACTGGCGTATCAATCGTTGGCAGAGAACGACGGCTTCCGGCCACTTCAACAAAACCTTGTGGAAGCCAGCTTGGCAGCCAGTTGAAATTGACTTTATCGCCGCCCGGCACCGACAACAGCGGCGGTAGGCTGGCAGTCGAGAGCGTCTGCATGTTGCTGCTCACCTGCTCGCTGACGTTAAACGCAACGACGCGGAACTGCTCAAGCGTTTCGCCATCCCTGTCCAGCAGATCGACACGCATTGGCAATTTGGTTTCCGAATCTAGCCAGGCAATATAGCTGTAACGGGTACCGTCTCGCGCGACAACACGAATCACCTCACACAGCCGGTCGGCAATGCGGGTGCGGCCTACAGAAATGAAGTCGTAGTTCGGCGCGAGGCGTTTGAAGTCGGTATAGACCAGGGAAGGCAGTGAATCGACGATGTAATCGCCGTTCAGAGTAAAGGGATCGAGACCGGGTTCGAAATAGCTGATTTCGTTTCCACGCTGGACGACTTCACGGCGCGGACCGTCCATCTGCAGCAGTTGCGCCAGGGCCTGATTATTCAGACGCGCGTGGCGATAACGTAGTGACTCTACGCCCTGCTTATTAATGCTGACGAACGACAGCTCATAGTTCAGAGACTGGCTGGCCAGATTCATCTGCTGCAACAACGCCCCGGACGATACATCAGCCGAGGCGTTGGCGGAGAAGAACAGGCTACCAGCCACAAGTGACATGGCACACCAAAGTTGCTTCATTACTGCGATTGCGTTCCTAACGTTTGATATCCCGGCACCTGAACAGCGGCTTGCTGAGTCTGGGCTTGTTCAAACTGAAGCTGTTCGGAATGGAGACGGCGCTGCAACTCGTAGTCCTGCAACATCGCATTAATACGACGACGCTGCTCCTGGACCTGCTGTTGCTGACCTGTTGCACCCGTCGCGTTAGCATCGGCAGGAACACCCAAGCTAACCGGGCTGGCTTTGCCCATCATCGGCAGTGTATTGAACACCGGCGTTTCAGGCTGCTGGGTCGCATCAGTTTGTCCATTATAATGCTGGACGCCCACGATCACGGCTAGCGATACGCATGCTGCGACACCCATTTGCGTCAGAGAGCTCGCCCACGGGCGAACTTTCTTCCAGAATGGCATATTCTGCCACTGGTGCGGTGCGGGTTGAGCTTCAGGGATGAGCGGCGTCGCCAGGCGAACAGGTTCATTCTCAATGGCGGCCATCACGCGGGCTGAGATATCAAAATTGAGAGTCGTCGCCGTCTCACCACGCATTGTATCGCGGATAAGGTGGTAGCTCTCCCAAGCTTTTTGCATCTCAGTGGAGTGAGTCAGCTCGTTGAGCAACTCGTTATCCAGCGTTTCACCATCCATTAAGGCGGAAAGTTTTTCTTTCTGCATGCCTAATACCTTTTCCAGTATTCCGCTATCGTCAACGCCTGATAAGCGGTTGAACTTTATTATCAATAGCTTCTCGTGCACGGAATATGCGCGAGCGAACCGTACCCACCGGACAATCCATGATAGCGGCTATCTCTTCATAGCTCAGGCCATCCAACTCCCGTAACGTGATTGCCATGCGTAAATCTTCCGGGAGAGACTCAATGGTACGGAACACTATCTGTCTCAGTTCTTCTGACAACATTAAGTTCTCAGGGTTCGAAATTTCTTTCAGCGCACCGCCACTTTCGTAATTTTCTGCTTCAATCGCATCAACATCACTCGCTGGCGGGCGTCGCCCCTGAGCAACCAGGTAATTTTTCGCCGTGTTCACAGCGATACGGTAGAGCCAGGTATAGAAAGCACTATCTCCCCGGAATGAATCCAGCGCGCGATAGGCCTTGATAAAAGACTCTTGTACTACGTCAGGCACATCGCCAGACGGCACGTAACGGGAAACCAGGCTCGCCACTTTATGCTGATAGCGTATCACCAGCAGGTTAAAGGCCTTCTGATCTCCCTTCTGGACCCGTTCGACAAGGACCTGATCCGGTAACTGCTCGCTCATCCGAGGTAATGTCTCCTCAAACCTTATTCCCATGCGTAATCAAAACGCCACTTCCACACACTGCACTATGAGCAAGCATCAGCTTAGAGTGGACGATTTATGTAAAGTTCAGTTACGCCTTTGCTTTTTGTTGAACACGGATAGACAGTTCATTATCACTCATTATAAGTCTACCACTGCTAAATGAAGTGTCAGGCACGCAATAAACGGCTGAAATCTTTTTGCAGAGTACCGTAACACAAGGTTTTTTTCATCATAAAATCTGAAGCTAACGATCTGCTTCGCAATAATTTTCATGGATTGACAAACCGCCACTCTCCCCGCCCTATGTTTAGCCATTACAACCCAACTGAAAAAATTTCGTGCTAATACGCACATTCCGATGCTACATTGCCTGAACCTTGTTTAGTAAATTAAACACAGAATATGACAACGACACCTGACCTTTCCTGTGATGTACTCATCGTCGGTAGCGGCGCTGCTGGTTTATCTCTTGCGCTGCGCCTGGCCGAACACAGTTCCGTCATCGTGCTGAGTAAAGGCCCTATCAGCGAAGGCTCAACGTTTTACGCACAGGGTGGCATTGCCGCGGTGTTTGACGAAACGGACAGTATCGAATCCCATGTGGAAGATACTCTCATCGCGGGTGCTGGCCTGTGCGACCGCCACGCGGTGTCGTTTGTCGCCAGCAACGCGCGACCGTGTGTGCAGTGGCTTATCGATCAGGGCGTGCTGTTTGATACCGAAGTTCAGGCCAACGGCGAAGCCAGCTATCATCTGACGCGTGAGGGTGGGCACAGCCATCGGCGCATTCTCCACGCCGCCGATGCTACCGGGAAAGAAGTCGAAACCACGCTGGTCGGCAAAGCGTTAGCTCACCCCAACATTCGGGTGCTCGAACGCAGCAATGCCGTGGATCTCATCGTCTCAGATAAAATTGGCCTGCCCGGCACCCGCCGTGTAGTCGGAGCCTGGATCTGGAACCGTAATAAAGAGTCTGTCGAAACCTGCGCGGCAAAATCCGTGGTGCTGGCTACTGGCGGCGCGTCGAAGGTGTATCAATACACAACCAACCCGGATATCTCCTCCGGCGACGGCATTGCGATGGCCTGGCGTGCGGGCTGTAGGGTAGCCAATCTGGAATTTAATCAGTTCCACCCTACTGCGCTCTATCATCCGCAGGCGCGTAATTTCTTGCTGACCGAAGCCCTGCGCGGTGAAGGTGCGTATCTTAAACGCCCGGACGGTTCGCGCTTTATGCCCGATTTCGACGAACGAGGTGAGCTGGCTCCGCGTGATATCGTCGCCCGTGCTATCGATCATGAAATGAAACGTCTTGGCGTGGACTGCATGTATCTTGATATCAGTCATAAGCCTGAAGCCTTTATTCGTCAGCACTTCCCGATGATTCACGAAAAGCTGCTTGGTCTGGGCATCGATCTAACAAAAGAGCCGGTGCCTATCGTGCCCGCAGCCCATTATACCTGCGGAGGCGTGATGGTCGATGACTTCGGCAGAACCGATGTCGATGGGCTGTATGCGATCGGTGAGGTGAGTTATACCGGCCTTCACGGTGCCAACCGCATGGCATCCAACTCACTGTTGGAGTGTCTGGTTTATGGCTGGTCGGCGGCGGAGGATATTAAAAAGCGGATGCCGTATGCCCGCGAAATCAGCACCCTGCCCGCCTGGGATGAAAGCCGGGTCGAGAATCCTGATGAACTGGTCGTCATTCAGCACAACTGGCACGAGCTGAGACTCTTTATGTGGGACTATGTCGGGATCGTGCGCACCACCAAACGCCTGGAGCGGGCGCTGCGACGAATTACGCTCCTACAACAGGAACTGGACGAGTACTACTCCCGTTTCCGGGTATCCAATAATCTGCTGGAGCTGCGTAATCTGGTGCAGGTAGCGGAGCTGATCGTCCGCTGCGCCATGATGCGTAAAGAGAGTCGCGGCCTGCACTACACCCTGGATTATCCGGATTTGCAGGAAAACTCAGGGCCTTCGGTGCTCTCGCCATTGGCTCACATGAATAAATAGAACGCCTGGGTCAGCGCCGTGTAACCTTCCGAATACTGCTGCTCTGGCCCACGAATAGTTAGCCTGTCGCTAAAACACTCGCCAGCACGCGGAGAAAAAGCCAACAGCACTCGATGCGGCGGACGTAGATCGGTTTCCGCCACGTCGGTGCGCAACCGCAAATGCCAGCCCATCGCCAGCGCCTGTTCGCTGAACGCATTGCCGATATCTTCCGGCAAAACAACGCAGAAAAAACCCTCTTCGGTTATTGCACTGGCCGCACAGTTCAGTAGCGTCACATGATCGAGCGTCGTGGTGTACCGCGCCTGTTCCCGCTCGGGTGTGGCGCATTCCACGCCCTGCGCATAATAAGGTGGATTGCTGATAATCAAATCATAACGACTATTGGCTTCTGCCAGCCACTGCGCCACATCCGCAATATGAATTTGAATGCGATTGGCCCACGGAGATTCCGCCACGTTTTCTGCCGCCTGTTCTGCAGCATCGGCGTCCAGCTCAACGGCATCAATCACTACCGTACTTTCCGTGCGCTGCGCTAACATAAGCGCCAACAGCCCACTGCCAGTGCCAATATCCAGGATCCGTTTCACCCGGGCTATCGGTGCCCACGCACCGAGCAGGATCCCATCGGTACCGACTTTCATGGCACATCTGTCGTGGGCGACGAAAAATTGCTTGAACGTAAATCCGTTGCGACGAAGCACGGATGCTGGCTGACTCATCTTCAACAACCTTTTTCCTGAAAAATCCCCTGAGCGTCGGGTATTGCACAATACCCGAGAACAGATAGCCATACAAACAGATGAAGATTGCAGCCATAACGTCTATAATCAGCGGCCCACACAGAGGTAGAACATGACTGTAACGACTTTTTCCGAACTAGAACTCGACGATAGCCTACTGGAAGCACTCCAGGAGAAAGGCTTCACACGCCCGACCGCCATTCAGGCCGCTGCGATCCCGCCTGCGCTCGATGGCCGTGATGTCCTCGGTTCTGCGCCGACAGGCACCGGTAAAACGGCGGCATATTTGCTGCCAGCGTTGCAGCACTTGCTCGACTTCCCGCGCAAAAAATCTGGCCCACCGCGTATTTTGATTCTTACCCCAACGCGCGAACTGGCAATGCAGGTTGCTGATCACGCACGTGAACTGGCGAAAAATACCCATCTGGACATCGCCACCATCACTGGCGGCGTGGCCTACATGAACCACGCCGAAGTCTTTAGCGAAAACCAGGACATCGTGGTGGCGACCACCGGACGTTTGCTGCAATACATCAAAGAAGAGAACTTCGATTGCCGTGCGGTTGAAACGCTGATCCTTGATGAAGCGGATCGGATGCTGGACATGGGCTTCGCTCAGGATATCGAAACCATTGCCGGTGAAACCCGCTGGCGTAAGCAGACCATGCTGTTCTCTGCCACGCTGGAAGGCGATGCGATCAAAGATTTCTCCGATCGCCTGCTGCAGGAGCCGGTTGAAGTCTCAGCGGATCCGTCCACTCGCGAGCGTAAGAAAATCCATCAGTGGTACTACCGTGCTGATGATGTCGAGCATAAAACCGCGCTGCTTATCCATCTTCTGCAACAGGATGACGCCACCCGCTCTATCGTTTTTGTACGTAAGCGCGAGCGCGTACATGAGCTGGCAGGCTGGCTGCGTGAGAAAGGCATCAACAACTGCTATCTCGAAGGCGAGATGGTTCAGGCTAAGCGTAACGAAGCCATTATCCGCCTGACAGACGGTCGCGTGAATGTGCTGGTTGCCACCGATGTTGCCGCGCGCGGCATCGACATCCCGGATGTCAGCCATGTCTTTAACTTCGATATGCCACGCAGCGGTGATACCTATCTGCACCGCATCGGGCGTACTGGCCGTGCCGGACGCAAAGGCATCGCGATTTCGTTAGTCGAAGCCCATGACCATCTACTGTTGAGCAAAATTGGCCGCTATGTAGATGAGCCGCTGAAAGCGCGCGTCATTGATGAACTGCGTCCAAAGACCCGTGTTCCGAGCGAGAAGCTGAAAGGTAAACCCTCGAAGAAGGTGCTGGCTAAACGCGAAGAGAAGAAAAAAGCAGAGAAAGAAAAACCACGCGTGAAGAATCGCCATCGCGATGCCAAAAACATTGGCAAACGTCGTAAGCCGAGCGCAGCTGAAACCGCTGCGACCGAGAAGAAGACCTCAGAAGAGTAAAAAAAGAAGAGCCGGGAAAATCCCTAATGCCGATCGTTTAAGGATCGGTTGATCGAGCCGGTCGCTGGTGTAAAAAGGGTTCATGCTTATTATGAACCCTTTTTAAATGGAACTTTCACACGCCCTTGGCATCATCAATGTCACCTCCCCGAGCACGCCCGTAGCCTCTCGACCTCATTCCCCCTGAATTCATTCAGAAAGCGTTAACGTTGACTGATACGGCCACACTCCGTAAGCGCAAACTTCCTCTTGAATCCATGATCTGGCTCGTCGTTGGCATGTCCATCTTTTGCAATCGCCCCATGACAGAGATAGTGAACCTGATGGATATCACTGACAGAACCGGTCAGCCTTTCACCGCACGCAGCTCAGTCATTCAGCGCCGAAAACCGCTTGGGGAAAATGCTGTGCGGGAGCTATTCGACATTACGCAGAGCCACTGGAACCAACAGGCGGCCCATCCGAAATGGTATCGGTGGCTATCCGCAGGTCAGAATGGTTTGTCTGATGGAGCTGAGCAGTCATCTGATCAACGCCAGCGCCTTTGACAGCGAGAACGTCAGCGAAATGCGACTGGCTGCGCAGCTGGCAGAGAGAACGCCGGATATGAGTATCACCCTGTTCGATAAAGGATTTTACTCTGTGGGACTGCTTCATCACTGGCAGATGTCCGGAGAAAAACGGCACTGGCTGCTGCCGCTGAAAAAAACACACAATATGAAGTTGTGCGTAAGCTGGGGCGTGGCGATGAACTTGTTAAACTAAAAACCAGCCCACAGGCCCGAGAACAGTGGCCTGCACTCCCCGAGTGGTTCACAGCAAGGCTGCTGACCCGAACTATTAACGGCAAAGAAAGACAGGTTCTGACATCCCTGACGGACCATAATCGCTAGCCTGGCAATGATATCAGTACGTTATATCGCCACAGGTGGGAAATTGAACTGGGTTATCGGGAAGCGAGGCAGGGAATGATGGACAATCGCTGGACGTTACGCAGCAAGTTGCCAGGTGAGTTAAGAACGTTGTATGAGAAAGCAAAGTGGCTGGTATTACCGGGAAGAAGAGAGCGAAGTTCCCCCCGGGAATTGAAAGTAAAAGCCCAGAAATATCCGACAAGAAGAAATGCTGATCACCTTAAGTGACCAGCATTAGGGAATATCCCGGCTTTTTTATTTCCCACCCCTGAGAAATTACAGACTTTCAGTGAAAGTACGCGCGATAACGTCACGCTGCTGTTCAGGTGTCAGAGAGTTGAAGCGAACCGCATAACCAGAAACACGAATAGTCAGCTGCGGGTATTTTTCTGGGTGCTCAACCGCATCCATCAGCGTTTCACGACGCAGCACGTTCACGTTCAGGTGCTGACCGCCTTCTACACGCACTTCCGGCTGTACGTCTACCGGGATTTCACGGTATTCGATTTCGCCAAGTTTATTCACTTCGACAACCTGATCTTCAGTGAAACCGCCTTTTGCTACCAGGCAGCGTGCTTCGCCTTTCTCGCTGTCGAGCAGCCAGAAAGAGTTCAGCAGGTCGTCATTAGCAGCTTTAGTAATCTGGATACCTGTAATCATTTTGATGCCTCCCTTAGGCTTATGTATTCGTTTTGCATTGGCCAGACGCTGGCCAATTGGTAAAACCATTGTTGCTTGAGTGTATATATATCAGTCTAACACCCAGCGAACATTGACCTAAATCAATAGAATTAGTGCGTGTACTCAGTACATGTGGTGATTTTGTTGTTTTAAATCAATTTTTACCCTGCAAAAAAGCAATAATCGTTGTAACCATTCAAATTTTTTTGAATCCCTTCCCTCCAATACGCGCACACAAAATTTTGTTCCCCAGAAAGAAGCCGTTAAGCTATTGCCAACCAAATTCGCAGGAGAGCGAGATGACCACGCCCTTAACCTGGCACGATGTGCTGGCCACGGAAAAAGAACAGCCCTATTTCGTCAACACGCTGGCAACGGTGGCCAGTGAACGTCAGGCCGGAATGACCATTTACCCCCCACAAAAGGACGTGTTTAATGCGTTCCGCTATACCGAGCTCAATGATGTGAAAGTGGTCATCCTCGGGCAGGATCCGTATCACGGCCCGGGTCAGGCGCACGGGTTGGCATTTTCGGTGCGCCCAGGCATTGCCACTCCACCGTCACTGCTCAATATGTACAAAGAGCTGGAAGGCACCATTCCAGGCTTTACCCGTCCGACGCATGGTTATCTGGAAAGCTGGGCGCGTCAGGGCGTTCTGTTGCTCAACACCGTACTGACGGTGCGAGCAGGTCAGGCGCATTCGCATGCCAGTCTCGGTTGGGAAACATTCACCGATAAAGTCATTAGCCTGATTAACGAGCATCGAGAAGGCGTGGTGTTTTTACTGTGGGGAGCGCATGCGCAGAAAAAAGGGGCGATTATTGACCGTCAGCGTCATCACGTGTTGAAAGCGCCGCATCCATCGCCGCTTTCGGCCCATCGCGGTTTCTTCGGTTCGAATCATTTTGTGCAGGCGAACGAGTGGCTGGCACAGCGCGGCGAGCCGCCAATTGACTGGATGCCGGTTCTGCCGGCAGAAAGCGAATAAAAAAATGCCAGCATCGCGCTGGCATTTTCATTTTCACCAATGCTTAAGCATCAGGCTTTATTCTGACGCCACCATTCGGCCAGCAGAACACCGGTTGCCACGGAAACGTTCAGACTTTCGACGTTGCCGGTCCCCGGGATGGCCACACTCAGGTCGGCGGTATCGAGCGCCGCATCGGACAGGCCGTCACGCTCCTGACCCAGCACCAGCACCATTTTCTTCGGCATGGTCGCTTTAAACAGCGGGGTGCCTTCATGGCTGGAAGTGGTGACAATCGCATAACCCGCTTTACGGAACTGGTCCAGCGCGTCGATGAAGCTGTCAGCGGTGATCGGCTGCACGTGCTCCGCGCCGCCTTCTGCGGTACGAATTGCCGCACCGGATTCCAGCACAGCGGCATCCTGAACCACCACACCCTTGACACCGAAGTGCGCGCAGCTACGCATGATTGCGCCGAGGTTATGCGGGTTACCTACATCTTCCAGCGCCAGTACGCAGTCTTCTTCCGCCGCTTCACGAACCCATTGCTGTACGCTGGTACCGTTACGCTTTTTGATTAAGAAGCACACACCACCGTGGTGTTCGGTGCCAGAGGCTTTCGCCAGTTCGGCCTCATCGACCACGTGATAGGCTTTGCGGTTAGCCGCCATCCAGCGCAGAGCTTCTTTGAAACGCGGGGTCACGCTCTGGATAAACCAGGCGCGAACGATGCAGTCCGGACGGCTCTGGAACAGGGCCTGACAGGCATTTTCACCGTAAACGCGGGTTTCTTCCGCACGCTGACGGCGGATAACTTCAGGATCGACAAAGCTCTTACCACTGATCCCGCCGTGATCCGGCTTGTCTACTGCCTCTTCCCCCGGCGCACGGGAAACGGTGCGCCACGGGTTATTGTCACGTGGCCCGCTGTCGCGGTCACGGGAAGCATTGTCCCGGAAACGGTCACCGCTGCGTTGCGGCTTACCATCACGGGATTTTCCATCACGACTATCGCGCGCAGGACGACGACCACCTTCGGTACGGGACGGGCCGCTGCGGCCTCCACCTTTACCGGTACGCGGGTTTTCCGTGCGTTTATCCGAGTCATCATCACTGCGGACATACATCACTTTGACCTTGCCGCTTTTATTTTTCAGTTCGTCGTTCATCTTATTCTCCACCTGCGCTGCGCGAAGCGCGAAGAGTACCCGATGTGTCCCCGCTTCGCCATGATTTCGTACCAAAGACAGCGACTATTATAATCATCGAATAAACCACATTGTTCTTTAAAACAGTCTCGTCGATAATGCGTAACATTAAAGAAACATTTTGGTCACCCATACCGTGACTTTAACCCGATTACCCAGAGGTTAGCTATGAATACCGTTTGTGCCAGTTGTCAGGCGCTTAACCGTATCCCCGACGATCGTATCAACGAAACGGCAAAGTGTGGTCGCTGCGGCCATGCGCTATTTGATGGCGATGTCATTAACGCAACCGGTGAGACGCTGGATAAATTGTTAAAAGACGATTTGCCCGTGGTGGTCGATTTCTGGGCACCGTGGTGCGGGCCATGCCGCAATTTCGCCCCCATCTTTGAAGATGTGGCGGAAGAGCGCAGCGGTAAAATGCGTTTCGTAAAGGTGAATACCGAAGCCGAGCGCGACCTTAGTGCACGTTTTCGCATCCGCAGCATTCCGACCATTATGATTTTCCATAAAGGTGAAGTTGTCGACATGCTCAATGGGGCCGTACCCAAAGCACCATTCGACAGCTGGTTGAACGAAGCCACCGAAGCCTAGTCCGACGGGGCACATCTTGTGCCCCGCTTCCCCCTCTGCGACAATGACGTTTTTCCTGCATAGCTCCCGATGACTGATAACGCCGTACTTCGCCTGCGCGCTGAACGCCTTGCCCGCGCCACCCGTCCGTTTCTTGCCCGTGGAAACCGTATCCGCCGTTGCCAGCGCTGCCTTTTGCCGCTGAAACAGTGCCTGTGCGAGACGTTATCGCCTTCAACCGCCCGGAGCCGTTTTTGTCTGGTGATGTTTGATACCGAGCCGATGAAGCCAAGTAATACCGGACGGTTGATTGCCGATATTCTGCCGGACACCGAGGCATTCCAGTGGTCGCGTACCGAGCCGCCGCAGGCGTTGCTCGATTTGGTACAACATCCTGATTATCAGCCGATGGTGGTGTTCCCCGCCTCTTATGCCGGAGCAGACAGAGAAGTGCTTACCGCCCCATCGTCCGGTAAGCCGCCGCTGTTTATTATGCTCGACGGCACCTGGACCGAAGCACGGAAAATGTTTCGTAAAAGCCCTTATCTGGATACGCTGCCGGTGATTTCCGTCGATTTATCACGCGTGTCGGCTTATCACCTGCGTGAAGCCCACGCTGAAGGGCAGTACTGTACGGCGGAAGTGGCGATTGCCCTGCTGGATCTGGCCGATGATACGGACGCCGCCAGCGCCCTGGGCACTCATTTTCAGCGTTTCCGCACCCGTTATCTGGCAGGAAAAACCCATCATAAGGGAAACATCACAGTGCCAGAGCCAGAAAGCGTTTAGAATCATTCCGGAACCAGCGTTCAGGAGAGAAGGCAATGAGCCAACGGGGACTGGAAGCATTACTGAGACCCAAATCGATTGCGGTGATTGGGGCTTCGATGAAACCGCAGCGTGCGGGCTATCTGATGATGCGAAATCTGCTGGCTGGCGGCTTCAATGGCCCGGTTTTACCGGTGACGCCCGCTTACAAAGCGGTGCTGGGGGTGCTGGCCTGGCCCGATATCGAAAGCTTACCTTTCACGCCAGACCTGGCGGTTATCTGCACCCATGCTAAACGCAACCTGACTCTGTTGGAGGCTTTAGGCCGTAAAGGTTGTAAAACCTGCATTATTCTTTCCTCGCCACCGGAACAATTCAGTGAACTAAAAGCCAGTGCCGCCCGCTATCAAATGCGCCTGCTTGGACCTAACAGTCTCGGTCTGCTTGCCCCCTGGCAGGGCCTCAACGCTAGTTTTTCCCCGGTGCCGATTCGCCGCGGTAAGCTGGCCTTTATTTCGCAATCGGCGGCGGTGTCGAATACCATTCTTGACTGGGCGCAGCAGCGGGAGATGGGCTTTTCCTATTTTATCGCGCTGGGCGACAGTCTGGACATCGATGTCGATGACCTGCTCGACTTCCTTGCCCGCGACACTAAAACCAGCGCCATTCTGCTGTATCTGGAGCATCTCAGCGATGCCCGACGTTTTGTGTCGGCCGCCCGTAGCGCCTCGCGCAATAAACCCATTCTGGTCATCAAAAGTGGCCGCAGCCCGGCGGCACAACGCCTGCTGCACGTCAGTTCCGGGATGGATCCGGCGTGGGATGCCGCTATCCAGCGGGCTGGTTTGTTGCGTGTGCAGGACACGCACGAGCTGTTTTCTGCGGTCGAAACCCTGAGCCATATGCGTCCGCTGCGCGGGGAACGCCTAATGATAGTCAGCAATGGTGCTGCACCCGCGGCACTGGCGCTGGATGAACTTTGGCTGCGTAATGGCAAACTGGCCACCCTGAGTGACGAAACACTCATACGTCTTCGTGGCGTACTTCCGACCACGGTCGACGTGGCAAATCCGCTTGATCTCCGCGATGACGCCAGCAGCGCGCACTATCAACAAGCGCTGTCTATTTTGCTCGATAGCCAGGATTACGACGCGCTGTTGATTATTCATTCCCCTAGTGCGGCGGCCCCTGGCACCGAAAGTGCGCAGGCGTTGATTGATACCCTGAGCCATCACCCGCGCGGGAAATACATCACCGTGTTAACCAACTGGTGCGGAGAATATTCCTCTCAGGAAGCGCGCCGTTTGTTCAGCGATGCCGGGATCCCCACCTATCGTACGCCGGAGGGCACCATTACCGCCTTTATGCATATGGTGGAATACCGGCGCAATCAGAAACAGTTGCGCGAAACGCCGGTGCTCCCGGATAACCTGACCGCCAATACCGCTGAGGCCCATGCGCTTTTACAACAAGCCATTGCAGAGGGCGCAACGTCACTCGATACCCATGAAGTGCAGCCGATCCTCAAAGCGTATGGCATGCAAACGCTGCCGACGTGGATTGCTGCCGACAGCGCGGAAGCGGTACATATCGCTGAACAGATTGGTTATCCCGTCGCGTTGAAGTTGCGTTCACCGGATATTCCGCATAAATCGGAAGTTCAGGGGGTAATGCTTTATCTGCGTACCGCCACGGAAGTCCAGCAAGCCGCTAATGCGATCCTCGATCGGGTGAAAATGACCTGGCCTCAGGCACGCATTCACGGGCTTTTAGTTCAGAGCATGGCGAACCGTGCCGGGGCGCAGGAACTCCGGGTGGTTGTCGAACACGATCCACTCTTCGGCCCGCTGATCATGCTGGGTGAAGGAGGTGTGGAATGGCGCGCAGAAGATCAGGCTGCGGTTGCTCTTCCGCCGCTGAACATGAACCTTGCCCGTTACCTGGTGATTCAGGCGATCAAGAGCAAAAAGATCCGCGGCAGAAGTGCCCTGCGTCCTCTGGATGTCGCCGGACTCAGTCAGGTTTTGGTTCAGGTCTCGAACCTGATTGTGGACTGCCCTGAAATCCAGCGTCTGGATATTCATCCCCTGCTCGCCTCCGGGGATGAATTCACGGCTCTGGATGTGACCCTGGAAATAGCGCCGTTTAGCGGTGATAGCGCAAGCCGTCTTACCGTACGCCCTTACCCGCAGCAATTTGAGGAATGGGTGGAGCTGAAAAATGGTGAACGCTGTCTGTTCCGGCCAATCCTGCCGGAAGATGAACCACTGTTGCAGCAGTTTATTGCCCAGGTCACGAAAGAAGATCTCTACTATCGCTATTTCAGTGAAATCAATGAATTTACCCATGATGATTTAGCCAACATGACGCAGATCGACTACGATCGTGAGATGGCTTTTGTGGCGGTTCATACGACGGAAACAGGGACAGAAATTCTGGGCGTAACGCGGGCTATCTCAGATCCGGACAATATTGATGCGGAATTTGCCGTTCTGGTACGCTCTGATCTGAAAGGCCTGGGCCTTGGCCGCCGGTTACTGGAGAAGCTCATCAATTACACGCGCGAGCATGGCCTCATGCAACTGAATGGCATTACCATGCCAAACAACCAGGGAATGATAGCCCTGGCGCGTAAGCTGGGTTTTGACGTCGATATCCAGCTTGAAGATGGCATTGTTGGATTAACATTGAGACTATCCTCAACGCCCTCGTAACTAAGCTGCTGGAAATGTTGACCACTTTAGCAGGCACTGATGTTATTATTGCTCGCTTCTGTCGTCTGCATGGTACAGAGGACCCTTGATTAATCAGAGAAGAAACGCACTGTGATGTTGTCAAAATTTAAGCGCAACAAGCATCAACAACACCTTGCTCAACTACCTAAGCTTTCTCAGTCAGTTGATGATGTCGAGTTCTTTTACGCCCCTGCGGATTTTCGGCAAGCGCTGCTGGCTAAAATCGCCAACGCGACGCGCCGTATCTGCATTATTGCCCTCTACCTCGAGCAGGATGACGGCGGTAAAGCGGTTTTGCAGGCTATTTATGACGCTAAACGTCAGCGGCCTGAACTCGATGTCCGCATTCTTGTCGACTGGCATCGCGCCCAGCGCGGGCGCATTGGTGCCGCCGCGTCGAACACCAACGCTGACTGGTACTGTCGCATGGCTCAGGAAAATCCTGGTGTAGATGTTCCGGTCTATGGTGTCCCGGTAAATACCCGTGAAGCCCTCGGCGTCCTGCATTACAAAGGTTTTATCATCGACGACTGCGTGCTCTACAGCGGGGCAAGCCTGAATGATGTTTACCTGCACCAGCATGAAAAATATCGCTATGACCGCTACCAGGCCATTGGTAATGCGCAGATGGCTGACATCATGTTTGACTGGGTGAACCAGAATCTGGTGCAAGGCCGCGGTGTAAATCGACTTGATGATAATGAGCGCCCGAAAAGCCCGGAAATCAAAAACGATATTCGCCTTTACCGTCAGGAGCTGCGTGATACTGGTTACCATTTCCAGGGTAATGCAGATAACGAGCAACTGTCGGTCACGCCACTGGTTGGGCTCGGAAAATCGAGCATGCTCAATAAGACGATTTTCCACCTGATGCCGTGTGCTGAAGAGAAGTTGACCATTTGCACGCCCTATTTTAACCTTCCCGCAGTGCTGGTGAGAAATATTATTCACCTGCTTCGTCAGGGGAAAAAAGTTGAGATAATCGTGGGCGATAAAACTGCTAATGATTTCTATATCCCTGAGGATCAGCCATTTAAAATTATTGGTGCGCTGCCTTATCTTTATGAAATCAATCTACGTCGTTTCCTGAGTCGCCTGCAGTATTATGTTAACACTGACCAGTTGATAGTGCGTCTGTGGAAAGATGAAGATAATAGTTACCATCTGAAAGGGATGTGGATCGATGATGAGTGGATGCTTCTCACCGGTAATAACCTCAACCCACGCGCCTGGAGATTGGATCTGGAGAATGCCATTCTCATTCACGATCCGAAGCAGCAACTGGCCGAATCCCGTGAAAGGGAACTGGCGCTCATTCGCACGCATACCACCGTGGTGAAACATTATCGCGATCTGCAAAGTATCGCCGATTACCCGGTAAAAGTAAGAAAGTTGATCCGCCGCCTGCGTCGAATTCGTATCGACAGGCTTATCAGCCGCATTCTGTGATCCGAGGCCCCGCATTTGTCGGGGCTTTTTTACAGGAGCCCGCCATGCGTATTTGGGTTTTGCTCTCTTCTCTGTGGCTTAGCGGCTGTAGTCATATGGCCAATGATGCCTGGACCGGGCAGGACAAGGCCCAACACTTCCTCGCATCCGCCATTATTTCTGCCGCAGGCAATGAATACGCTCAACATCAGGGCTACAGTCAGGAAAGAAGTGCGGCTTATGGGTTGATGTTCTCAATCAGCCTGGGGGCCGGGAAGGAATGGTGGGACAGCCGCCCGTCTGGCAGCGGCTGGAGCTGGAAAGACTTTGCATGGGATATTGCCGGGGCCACAACCGGCTACGCGGTGTGGCAGATGGCACATCAGTAAACTTACAGACGTAATCCCTTCCCTTTGCTGTGCAGCATAAGTGAAACCAAAAACGCCAACGCGCTGAGACTCGTCACGTACCAGAAGAACGCGCTTTCGAAACCGATAGATTTCAGTGAAAGTGCTACATACTCTGCAGAACCCCCAAACAGCGCATTCGCGACGGCGTACGACAACCCAACGCCCAAAGCGCGCACCTGCGCCGGGAACATCTCCGCTTTTAATATACCGCTTATCGAGGTGTAAAAACTGGCGATTAACAGCGCACACATCACCAGCGCAAAAGCCGCGTAGGGGGAATGCACATGCTGGAGAGCGGTCAGGATCGGTACGGTAAACAGCGTCGCGAGCCCACCAAAACACAGCATTGATGTACGGCGGCCAATCCGGTCAGACAGCGCGCCAAATAGTGGCTGAACGACCATATAGACAAACAGAGCTGCTGTCATCACTACGCTGGCCACGTTGGCACTCATACCCGTGGTATTGACCAGATATTTTTGCATGTAGGTGGTGAAAGTATAAAACACCAGCGATCCCCCGGCGGTAAAGCCAAGTACCATCACAAACGCTTTACGATTCCGCCAAAGCCCCTTCAACGATCCTGCCTCTTTCAGGGCTCGCGTTTCCTGCTTTGAGGTCTCATCCAACTGACGACGTAACCATAGCGCCACTAAAGCCAGAGCCGCCCCCAGCGCAAACGGAATACGCCAGCCCCAGGCATGTAAGTCTTCACTGCTGAGGATCTGTTGCAGGACGACGACGACCAACAATGCCAAAAGCTGTCCACCAATTAACGTCACATACTGGAAAGACGCGAAGAAACCTTTTCGGCCCTCTATGGCGACTTCACTCATATAGGTTGCGCTGGTGCCATACTCACCACCGACCGAGAGCCCCTGGAATAAACGCGCCAATAGCAGTAATGCCGGAGCCCATGTGCCAATCGTCGCATATCCGGGCAGACAGGCAATCACCAGCGAACCAAAGCACATCATACAGACCGAGATCAGCATCGATTTTTTACGCCCATGGCGATCGGCAATACGGCCAAATAGCCAGCCGCCGATAGGACGCATCAGGAAACCTGCGGCAAAAACGCCTGCAGTTTGTAGCAACTGAGTTGTCGTGTTACCTGAGGGGAAGAAGATATGGGCGAAATAAAGTGAGCAAAATGAATAGACGTAGAAATCAAACCACTCCACCAGGTTACCGGATGAAGCCCCCACGATAGCCCAGACCCGTCGCCTGGTGTCACTGCCCGTCAGCGACTCAGGCGATGAAAGTGTATTCTCGGTCATTGTTATTATACTCCTGCAAATTCTCAGACTTGCCCCAGCGTGGATGAACTCCAGCACTACTGCAGAACAATTAGCAACCGAAATGTTATATAATTGTTACTTATTAATTTGTGATGTATCGCACAATTTTCATTAGCAGGATCAGTAATCAGGATTAGTCGCAGAAGAGATGAAACAGCAATAGTCCAGACGCAAAAAGCCCAGTCTTTCGACTGGGCTTCTTACTTATTTGATGCCTGGCAGTTCCCTACTCTCGCATGGGGAGACCCCACACTACCATCG